>CAWAYO010000013.1:0-66603 GCA_963786085.1 uncultured Acidobacteriaceae bacterium | reverse complement strand
CCTGAGGAGCGGACGCGGCCTTCGAAACAGGTGCTGCAGGAGATCATGTCAAGACTACAATAGTGTTTTATTTCGTCTAGATCAGAGACAGAGACCCTCGCGATTGCGGGGGCTCTTGTTTGCAGTCAGAAGGACAAGGCCGGATGGCCCATTAACAACGCATGGATTCCACTCATAGCCACCCTCATGCCGGAGTCACATTCTCTCGTGCGGTAAAAAACGCAAGTGCCAGGCACGCCGCCATAAGGGCCGAGGTGACAGCGGGACCGAGGAAGAAGTAGCGGCCGGCGATAGGTGATTGGGCGGCGAATTCAAGGCAAAGAACGGCCAATAGAGGTCGCAAACGCGCACCATCGATCTTCACCAGGGAGCTAAGCTGCCAGAACACCAGGCTGTGGATGAAGAGAACCACAGAGAGAATCAAACCGTACCCCAGGTTGAAATCCCAGAACGTGCGCATGCTCCCCATTACGTTGAAGGAATTTGACTTCATCGTCTGGACGACAAACGTCTGCATGCCGGGCGCCGGCTTCGAAAATACACCACCTACGGTATGCAAGACGCAGAAGATGAGCGCGAGTACCGAGGCGACGCGAAGAAAGAGCGTTGGTTTCAAGGAAAACCTCCCAATTCATTGATAGCAGTGGATAAGCCATTGCTAACGGTAAGTTATTACTTACTGATATTGGTGTCAACGGAATTTAAGTCGTGAACACTAAAGCGCAAAGACCCTGATTTCTCGCCACACTGCTGGCAAATTCATGCGCATTCACAAGAAGTCGGCGCAGGGTGGTAAAGTGTTCACGCGGTATATCGATTTAGTCAGGGGTTGAACGTGCTTCTGGGGCTTGATGTTGGCACTGGCGGTACCCGCGCTGTTTTGGTCGACGAAGACGGCGATGTTGTTGGCTCGGCGGCGGTGGAGCATGTGCCGTTTCGCAGCCCCCACCCCGGTTGGGCCGAGCAGGATCCCGAGGATTGGTGGAGGGCAGCCCAAGGAGCGATCCGCGAGGTGCTAAGCACCGCTGGGTCACCGGCCATCGAGGCGGTCGGATTCACGGGCCAGATGCATGGGGCGGTGATGCTCGACGCGGCCGGTGAGGTGCTTCGCCCGTCATTGATCTGGTGCGATCAGCGGACGGAGGAGGAGTGCGACTGGCTGCATGCTCAGATCGGACGCGAGCGGCTGATCGAGTTGACGGCGAATCCGGCGCTGCCCAACTTCACGCTGACCAAGCTGCTGTGGGTGAGGAAGCACGAGCCCGAGGTCTTCGCGCGGATCGCGCATGTTCTCTGTCCGAAGGATTATGTGCGTTATCGGTTGACGGGAACCTACGCGATGGATGTCCAGGAAGCGTCGGGAACGCTCCTGCTCGATGTTGCGCATCGCCGCTGGTCATCGGAAGTTGCGCGGATCGCGGGCATTCCTGAGTCCTGGCTGCCCGAACTTTTCGAATCTCAGGAGATTTGCGCGAAGGTTTCGGAGGGGGGTGCCGGGTATACCGGGCTGGCGGCGGGCACTCCGGTGGTGGCGGGAGCCGGGGACCAGGGCGCCGGGGCGGTCGGGATGGGCATCCTGGCGCCGGGGTCAGTGTCGGCCACCATCGGGACGTCGGGGGTGGTGTTCGCCGCTACCGCTGCGCCTACCCGCGATCCGCAGGGGCGTCTGCATACCTTCTGCCATGCGGTGCCGGGGCGGTGGCACGTCATGGGGGTGACGCAGGCAGCCGGGCTGTCGCTGCGCTGGCTACGGGATACCATCGCTCCGGGCGTGGATTACGACACTCTCACGGCAGCCGCGGCACAGGTCCCGGCGGGGAGCGATGGGCTGCTGTGGACGCCGTACCTGCTGGGCGAGCGGACTCCGCATCTCGACTCCACGGCGCGGGCGGCGTTCGTGGGGCTAACGGCAGGGCATACGCGGGCTCACCTGGTGCGAGCGGTGCTGGAGGGCGTGGCCTACTCGCTCAAGGACACCTTTACCCTCTTCACTGAGCTGGGGATTCCGGTGAAGGGTGTCAGGCTGGGCGGCGGCGGGGCTCGCGGGCCGCTGTGGCGGGAGATCCAGGCGGCGGTCTATGGTCATACGGCCGACGTGCTGGTGGCCGAGGAAGGCGGGGCCTTCGGGGCGGCGCTGCTGGCCGGGGTGGGCGCGGGTGTCTGGCCCGATCTCGAGGCCGCTTGCGGTGCGGCGATCGAGGTTGCACAGCAGATTGAGCCTGACGCGAAGACTGTGGAGCGGTATTCTGTGGGGTATCAGGCGTACCGGAAGGTTTATCCCGCGCTGAAGGGCATTCAAGGCTAGCTTCCGGGTCTTTCCTCGCTGTTGGGAGGCGATGGTGCTTCTCGAAATCGGCAGGGCGGTTTCGTTCATTACGAGCATTCTCTCGCTCTGTGCCTTGCTGGCGAGTGCGTTCTTCGTTCCGGGCAGCCGCTGGGAAGAGCGGCTGATTGCTTCCCTGCTGCGGATTGCCCTGGCGGGATGCGTGTGCTTCGCGAGCGGGCTGATCTTTCAATGGGCGGGGCGATCCGTAGAACATGTCGATGCTCCGGTGATGCGGACTCTTCCGGTCAAGCTCTACTTCTGGGCACTGACGGGAATGGCGGTTCTGTTCGTCCTTTCCTGGTACCTCGAGGAGTATTACGTTCCTTTGCTGTGGCGAAACCAGCCGCACTGAATGAGGTGTCAGGTTTCCCGTTTTGGGAACTCCTGCCTACCCCCTCCCCCCTCCCCCCGGAATTTCGATGTGCTTGTAACGGTAATAACATACTTGACTGACTAACGAATCCGGCGTAGAGTTCTATTCATGGACGCGCCGAAGACATTACAGCAAGCGATTCAGTTCTTTAGCGAATATGAGAACTGCCGCAGGTTTATGATTGCTGTCCGTTGGGAAGACGGAACTGTTCGCTGCCCCATCTGCGGCTCCGAGAAAGTCACCTATCTCGAAAATGCGCGTGTCTATCGCTGCTACGGTAAGCATCCACGCCAGAAGTTTTCCCTCAAGGTTGGCACCGTATTCGAGGATTCACCTATTGGTCTCGACAAGTGGCTCCCCGCCGTATGGCTCCTGACCAACTGCCGTAATGGAGTCTCCAGCTACGAGATTTCCCGCAGCATCGGCGTCACCCAGAAGACTGCATGGTTCATGCTCCACCGGATTCGTGAGGCAATGCGAACCAACAGCTTCGCCAAGATCAGCGGAGATGGACCGATTGAGGTCGATGAGACTTTCGTAGGCGGAAATATCAAGAACATGCACAAGGAGCGCAAGGTAAAGTACCAACAGAAGCGCGGAGCCTATGGCAAGGCAATCGTCATGGGAATGCTGGAGCGGGATACCCGGCAGGTTCGCGCCAAGGTCATTCCCAACGTGAAGCGCGAAACACTACAGAATGAGATTCTGAATGAAGTCTCCAGCAATTCCACCGTCTACACTGACGGCGCTACCGGATACGATGACCTTGCGCTAAAGGGATTCGTGCATGAGACTGTGAACCACCTTGACGAGTATGTCAGGGGCGAAATTCACACTCAGGGCATCGAGAACTTCTGGAGCCTGTTAAAGCGATCTCTGCGTGGAACCTACGTTGCCGTAGAGCCTTTTCATCTTGACCGCTACGTGACAGAGCAGATGTTTAGATTCAACAATCGCAAGGGCTTGAATGACTACGATAGGTTCGCTCAGGCAGTCTCGCAGATCGCAGGAAAGCGCCTGACGTATGCCGAGGTCACCGGCAAGGTGGGAGAAACGAGTGCCAATTAAGGCTATTTGGATGAAGCGCCAGAGGCGCGGGAAACGGAAGTCTTAGACGTTCGCTTCGTTTCCTTTTCAGCATCCAGTCGCGCTTTGATTTCTGAATGCGGTACGGCCATGAGCCGACGCATAAAATCCGTGAACTTGTCGAATTCACCCGTCTCATTCTTGGCGGAAGGTTTGGGATGATTCGGCACACGTACTCCTAGATTGGAGCGTAGCGCCGATGTGTGTTCCAAGTCAATCTTTAGTGCTTGACCGGTCTATCCGCCATGTAGAGAATTGCGGGCAGCGAATCCTGGCAGGTGAAATGAAGAAGATAAAGTATGATTCGTTACCGCCCGGCATCGACTTACGGGAAGTAGCGATCTATACGCCAGCGGAAGTCGCATATTTTCTCGACATCAGTGAATCTACTCTTCGCTCGTGGATATTGGGCCGCAGATATGGGCCAAGCCGGAAATTCTTCCCGCCCCTAATCAGGCCTGCCGATCCCGAAGCCCGACATCTCTCGTTTTACAACCTTGCAGAGGCGCATATCCTTTCTGTGACGCGGACGGTTCATGAGGTCAAAATTGCTGCAATTCGACGAGCCATCCGCGAACTAGATAAGACTGCCAATTCTGATCACCCGCTCCTTACATACGACTTCTTCACCGAGGGCAAGGACCTGTTCATAAAAGAGATCGAACAAACGATCAACCTGTCTCAGGCTGGACAATTCGCATTAAAGCCGATCATGGATCTGTATCTCGCCAGAATTGAGAGGGATGAGAAATTCAATCCTTGGAAGGTATATCCCGTTGTGGGGGATAATCCGGACAGGAAAATTGTTTCGATTATGCCATTTGTTTCTTCCGGTCAACCAATCATTGACGGAGAAGGAATCCCTGTGTCTGCTGTGTGGTCTCGTTATCGGGCTGGAGAAACTGTTCCTTATATAGCTGATGATTATGATATCTCCATCCCGCAGGTAGAGGGAGCGTTAAGCTACTTTGAGCACCGGGCAGCCTGATCCAAACATTACGTTTTTTGTTGATCGAACTCATCAGGGAAAGCGGTTCTTGGCGCTTTTACGTGAGGTAGATGTGGCTATTGAGCCGCATAATCTTCACTTCGCCAAAACACTGGATGACCACATTTGGATTCCAGAGGTGGCGAGGCGTGGCTGGGCCATTATCAGCGGAGACAAGCGAATAGAAAGCGGCATAAATCGTGTCGCCGTCGTAGAGTCAGCGGCCAAGGTGTTCATCCTGTCGGAAACAAATAGCCGCCCCATCTTCTGGGGGGCTGCCTTCATTACAGGGCTGAATGCAATTCTGCGCTGTGTGCAGAACAACAACGGCCCATTCTTCGCGGACATCTCGCGCGATTCAGCGCATCACGTAGGCTATCCAAGATTCGCCGCCCACGGTGGGCCAATTCATCGGGAAGCCGATCTTGATGTTCCCGTTGAGCGGGAAGAAAAGCAGATTGTGCAGATCAAGGAATCGTCGAGAACTGAAAGGCAACCCGAATTCAATTTCCCGCAAGATTAGAAGGGCCGGACGCTATTAACGCCCGGCCCCGGGAGCCTTGAGCCCCTTTGTGTCTTGGGATCACTACCCATGCACTCAGAGTCACAGAGCTATTGCCTACTACATTTACAGTGCCTTCACCGGGGGGCGCTTGTCAAGGTTACCCTTGCGCCGGGTGGGGATCAAACCCACGACCTGATGCTTAGTAGGCAACTGCTCTATTCATCTGAGCTACCGGCGCGTTTCAAGTATATAACGGGCATTAATGGACTTTCCCTGTCACGGAAAGTACAGCGCACCAGTCGATGTGCAGTGGTTCGTTGACCTAAATGTCGGGCGTATAATTCCGGCCACTATGGTTGAGCTCATTTGCCAAGCTATAAACGCTCGTCACCTCGTCAGTTTTTACTATGCTGGAGACAATGTTCCGGGGCAGAGAATAGTGGAGCCTCACATGGTTGCTTATAACCGCAGGAATAACCTCGCACTGAGCGCATGGTTCTTGGGCGGCGCGTCAGAATCGGGAACGATTGGCTGGAAGGAATACCTATTTGACTCTATTTCAAATGTAGCTATCTTGCCCCAACAGTTTGCTGGACCTCGACCCGGCTATAATCCGACTGGTGGGAAAGTATTCCATAATGTTCAATGCGCTCTTTAGTTTCCCTCAGAGTCTCTTCGTTCCATCCCTGAAGATTGGCTAAAACGTCAGCCTCAGGTAAGCTATCGCCCCACGATCCGATGGTCCCCAGAAGGGCATTGTCTGCTCCCAAGAGGACGAGCGTTTTGTAGAGCTCGTTGATAATTTCTCTATTGGGGGACACTTCGATATTCATAGATGCGCTCCTATACCGATATTGGAATGCGCGTTCCATGCTACAGATGCCCCCTGATTGCAGTCGAGGATTTCCTTTTTAAGTTTTGGCCCTGTCACGGTGTCCACATCTTCTCCTTTTATTCATAGTCAGGCAAGTATATTATTGCCCTTGTAACTGATTCATTCCGTTTGGCTTACCGATTGTGCTTTGTAACTCATTCATTCCATGGGAGCTGGCTGTAACCGTCTCTTCCGAAAAGACTTATCCGGGCAACGCTCGGTTGTGCCTGTAACCGTTTCATTTCATTGCGGAAAACCGTAACTATTTGTTCCAGTGGAGGTTAGCGGCAGAAATCTTATTTGCCAAATTGAAAAGCCCGCCGGGCAGGCGGGCTCTTTTGCGATCTCTATTTCTATTTTAGCGGGTTGGGGAAAATTGTCGGCCAGGAAAGTCAATCTGGAGTGGATGCGGTGCAGAGTGTAGCCGTGCAGTGTCGGGGTGCGAACCATTCCTCGTCCGCTGGCGAGGAAGCGTACTCCACCAGTCGCGCGTGCGCCTCGGTGGATGGGGGTATGCATTAGCGCGTTTCAGGGGAGTAATTCCGAAGATCGCATATAAGCCGCTAACAATGAGTGATTTGGCCTGTTTTCGCCAGCTGAGAATTCCTTTCAACTTCCTGTGAGGGGGCGAACTGTTACTCGGAGCGCAGTGCCTCCATTACGTCGACGCGGGCAGCGCGAGCTGCGGGCAGAAGCGACGCCACAACCGCAACCGTCATCAGCAGGAACGCCGAAATGACCACGGGCAAAGCGCCCGGCATCTTCATTTCAGCAAAATAGCTACCCGCTAAACGTGCTGCCACGAGCCCGAACGCCGCGCCAGCGAGCACTCCCAATGCGGCCATGACGGCGCCCTCTGCTATGACGCCCTTAAGGATCCGCCGAGGCTCCGATCCAAGTGCCAGCCGGATCCCGAATTCGCGCGTGCGCGCACTCACCGAAAATGCCAGCACACCCGCCACCCCGACCACCGCGATGGCCAACGCCACACCAGCAAACACGCCAAACACCACCGAGTTCAACCGGTCCGGCGTGAGCACTTCGGAGCGGACATCTTCAAGCGTGGCCGCGTGCTCAACGGGCTGATCGGCGGACATCGAGCGAATGAGACGCGTGATGGGCGTGACAAGCGCATACGGATCGCGGCTGGTGTGGACAAACAGGCGACCGCCAAAGATCAAATCTCCCGCAAGGGGGTCGTAGATAGTGACTGTGGGCTCAGGAACGATGTGATTATCATCAATATCTGCCGCGACACCGATAACGCGGTGCGGCGCCATCAGGCGTGCCTTGTCGGCATCTGTTCCGGGGGAGAATTGCAATACGGGATCCGT
Organism: uncultured Acidobacteriaceae bacterium; assembly: GCA_963786085.1. Classification (GTDB taxonomy): domain Bacteria; phylum Acidobacteriota; class Terriglobia; order Terriglobales; family Acidobacteriaceae; genus Silvibacterium. The sequence continues at coordinate 59,117 of CAWAYO010000013.1, read as the reverse complement.
CCAAAAAACATGCCGATTGATGGGATCCTGATTGGGGAACATACGCTGTGCGAGAGTCTGGCTGATGATAACGACAGGGTCGCCATTATTCTGATCGTCGAGCGCGTTGAAATCGCGACCGGCGATGATGGGAACACCAAGCGCTGCAAAATATCCGGGAGAGATAGTGCGCCACCCTGCACGGGGATCCTCCACGCCAGGGGTATGAATGTGACCGTCGGCAGAAAATTGCAAACCGGGGCCGGTTGGATCGCCTTCCCGCCAGGGAACCACGGTGCCGAACGCCGTCCGATTCACACCCGGCAACGCATCAATGCGACGCATCGCTTCTCTGTAGAAATCAACAACCTGCTGCGGTGTTTTTCCGTAGTACATAGCCGGAACATCGATAGCGAGAACGCGTTGCGTGTCCAGGCCCGTCTGGGCCCTTTGCAGTGCGATGAGCGTCGAAATCAACACACTTGCGCCGACCAGCAGCACAAACGAAGCGGCGATTTGTGTCACCGCGAAGATCTGCTGGCGGCGGTTCGTGCCGCTGGTGATGCGCACAGTCCCGCTGGAAAGACCCAGCCCACTCGATGAGGCGGACGACGGCAGACGTGGGACAAACGCCAGGATCACCGCTGCGACGATGGCCAGCGCTGCTCCCACCCACAGCAGGCTGGAATCTACTTTTAAGTCGAGGGCGCGGACGGAAAATCTGGAAGCATAGCGGGCGAGGACAGAGACCATCAGCGGGGCACTTACCACACCGATCAGGGCACCGGTGCCGCAGAGCACGAGGCTTTCAGCCAACAGCATGCGGCGCAGCGCGCCTCTGCTCGCCCCGAGCGCCATGCGGACTGAGAGTTCGCCTTCGCGGCGAACCGTCCGTGCCAGAATCAGGTTGGCGACGTTGCAACATGCAATGACGAACACCAGCGCCGAGGCTGCGAGTAACACCAGCAGCACATCCCTGGCGCCAGACGTAATCTCGTCGCGAAACATGCGAGCTTGTATCTGATAGTCAGCTTGCTTCGAATAGGCCTCGGGGTGGTCTTTTTTCATCGCGGAGTAGACGGTGCGCAACTCAGCTCGAGCCTGGTCGAGAGTGACTCCGGGTGCGAGACGGCCGAAAAGCTCAGTCATGCGATGAATGCGGCCGGTGACCATGGTCGCAGAGAGATGATGCGGGCTGGTGACGATATTAGAGATGATTTCGGTGTCCTGTGGGTATGGGACGCAGGGTTCGAGGACGCCAATGATTTTCGCTGACCGTTCACCAATGCTGCCGAGGCGAACGGTCTTGCCGATGACCGAAGGATCCTTACCAAGAGCGGTAGCCCAGAAACGATAGGTGAGAACGACGACCCCGGCAGCGTTTGGGCCATCGTCCTGAGGCCCGATGAGACGCCCGAGGACGGGATGAAGGCCCATCACATCGAAAAACGTGCCGCTGACAACGCCTCCTTGAATAGAACGAGGCTCACCGAGACCGACCATGGTGAAACCCATGGTGGAGAAGTCGCCGAGTGCGCTCAAGGTTTTGACACCTGCGCGCAAGTCCTGGATCTCGGGTACGGAAAAGGCGGAGTTGGCCTCGTGAATTCCCGGCGCGCTCTGCCGGATATAGATCAGACGGTTCTCGTCACGGTTGACCAGGGGCTTGAGAAGGACACCGCGCACCAGTGTGAAGATCGCTGCGTTAGCGCCGATGCCAAGCGACAGCGTGAGAATCACCGTGATCGCCAGCCCGGGAGTACGAGCTAATGAATGGACCGCAACTCTGAGATCGCGAAGGAATGACATTTTGCCACCCCCTTTCCTGTTCAGCTTGCGCTGATGATTCATCACTTGTCCGAAAGAGCGACTCTTCGGCCGAGCGGCGAGAAGCCTGTTCTAACCAAGCCTTCGCCGCCAGCCTCAGCTGTATCTCGCGCATGACAATCGTCAGAACGTCAACTTCCTATTTCGCCTGCGCCAGCTCTGCAACAACGGCCGCAATTTTATCGAGTGTCTCAACCCAGCCCTCGAATTGACCGCTTTCTTTTGCGCTCTCCATGGGTTCATTTCCAATGTGGGTGAGTCTCGTCTGGCCGTTCCCGATATCCTCAAAGATGGTCACGTCGAACGCACTGTCTATGGCCTCATGTTCAATTCCTAATTCCGCAGGGTCAATCTTGTTTCCCTTCGAGTCGGAAAAGTACATGGAGGAAACGATCTTCTCATACGGAACAATCTCGTGGTATTCAACCGCATTCCAGCCCTCCTGCCCATCCGGCGCTCTCATGCAGCAGAGGAGTTTTCCTCCGACGCGAAAATCCATCTTGCAAACGGGCGCAGTAAAGCCCTTAGGTCCCCACCACTGCATGATGTACTTCGGGTCTGTCCACGCCTTCCAAACCAACCCGCGTGGGGCATCAAAAATTCTTGTAACGACCATCCGCTCAATTTCGCTCACCGTGTTATCTGCCATCTCTGACCTCCTCTTTCTTCATTTGATTTACAACTACTTCCAGTTTGTCGAAGCTCTCTTCCCAGAACCGGCGATAGCTGATCGCCCAGTCGCTGACTGTCTTGATCGCCTCTGGTCTAAGCGTGCACACACTCTCTCGTCCACGCTTTGTCTTGATCACAATCCGCGCCCGCACCAGGCAGGCAATATGTTTTGAAATCATCTGCTGCGAGAGTGCAAACGGCTCCGTCAAGCCATGCACAGAGGCAGGCCCACGGGAGAGTCGTTCGATCATTGCCCGGCGGGTTGGATCAGACAAAGCCGCGAATGTTGTACCCAGATGATCCACAACCATATGGTTGTGCATTGTCTGGTCAATGTCAAGTGTGAATTTCGGGATTCTTGATTTCTGTTCCCTGATCTCAGAACCCTGACACGTGCGCTGATTGATCCTCTGCGCAGGAGGGGCGAGCCGGCAGGGCTATGACGCTGGCATCAGGGGCAGGAGGAATGCGGATTGTTTCTGGAACCTTCTCGGTGTCTCACCGTCCTGTTGGGCAAGTGATCTTTGCCAGACCACTCGCTAGCATTTACCGGGGGCAGGATCCAGATTGTTACAGCTGCCACGAATTTGTATTCACGCGAGGAAGCGAGAACAGCAAACAGCGAGGGCTGCCGGTTCGAAACTCCTGTCCAAACAGCCTGCCAACTCCGGGCAAACGGCGCAATATGTCATTCGCCTTAGGCGAGACGGCTTTGATCCCAACCGCCGATCGCATATCAACCTGCGATCAGTTCGAGCCGATTGCCGCGGGCAGCTTCCCCCTCGTGAAGTGGGAGAGAAGCCGCTTTGCGGCGACTGTATTGCCGGGGCGAACAGCCCATGACCCTCTTGAAGGCGGTGCTAAAGGCGCTTTCGGATTCGTATCCGAGCGACAGGGCAATGGCGGAGACAGGATCGCTGGAATTCGTCAGGCGGTCGCCGGCCAGCAGCATCCGCCAGCGCGTCAGGTATTCCATGGGCGACTCGCCAACGCTCTCTTTGAATTTCAGGGCAAAGGTCGAGCGCGACATGCCTGCACGCTCCGCCAGTTCCTGTAAGGTCCAGCGATGCGCCGGATCGCCGTGCATGGAGTTGATCGCCGCGCTCATCTGTTTATCTGCCAGGGCGAAGAGCCAGCCGACACCGCCTCTCAGCCCTTCGGCCAGATGCAGCCGCAGGGCCTGAACCAGGATCATCTGGGCGAGCTGTTGCGCGACAAGAAAACCTCCCGGCTGCGGCTCGAGCAGTTCCTGCCTCATTCGCTCCAGAGACCAGCGCAGAGCTGCCTTGTCCGATTCTTTCCGGATATGCACGATGGGCGGCAACACCCCCAGCAGGATGCCGGCGTGACTGCCGCCAAGGGTGAAATAGCCGCCGACGATACAGCAATTCCCACCGCCATTCAGACTAACGATGCCGCCATTTCTGCGCGCTGTCGAAAGAATCGCGAGGGCGTCGACCGGTGTGAGGGTCAAGTCGCTTGCCAGTCGGAATGGCCACCCGCGGGGCAGCAGGAAGCAGTCCCCCGCCGTTAAACGCACTGCGTCGGGAACTCCGTCCACGGACAGCCAGCACTGGCCGGAGACCACCGCGTAGCACTTGATGCCTTCGTACTGCGGGAACTGGATGGACAGCTCTCCACCGACATCAAAGCCGCCGGACAAGTAGTTGCGCAGTTTCAGCAAGGAAAGAACATCAGAGAGCGGATCCATGGGCCATCCCGGACGATTGCGAAGATAATACGGACTCCTGATATAGATCGTATCTCCTTCACGCCCATCTACTGATCACGGGGCCGCGGAATGCGGTCACCAATCGAGCACAAAGGAGAGTTTTTCCATGCGAGTTTTCCTCACCGGTGCTACAGGCTTTATCGGTTCTGCCCTTGTTCCGGAATTAATCAACGCGGGTCATCAGGTCATCGGTCTCACTCGTTCCGACGCGGGCGCCAAATCCCTTACCGCCGCCGGCGCTCAGCCGCATCGAGGCGATCTTGAAGACCTGGAAAGCCTGCGCAGCGGAGCAGCTCAGTCCGACGCCGTCATTCACACCGCCTTCATCCACGACTTTTCGAAGTTCATTGAAAACTGCGAGATCGACAGGCGCGCCATCGAGGCTCTCGGCGACGCGCTCGAAGGCTCGAAGCGCCCCTTGCTCGTGACCTCCGGGCTCGGGCTTCTGGCGCGCGGTCGCGCAGCAACAGAGGATGACATGCCTCCGCCGCCCAACCCGGCAACCTATCCCCGCGCTTCCGAAGCTGCCGGCGACGCGCTATTGGCCCGCGGTGTAAACGTGTCGGTGGTGCGTCTGCCGCAGGTCCACGACACGGTTAAGCAGGGCCTCGTCACCTATTCAATTGCGCTAGCTCGCCAGAAGGGCGTCTCGGTGTACATAGGCGACGGACTCAACCGCTGGGCCGCGGCCCACGTTCTCGATACTGCCCGCCTCTACAGGCTGGCGCTCGAGAAGGCAGAGCCGGGCGCAAGGTACCACGCCGTAGCAGAAGAGGGAGTCTCCGCCCGGGACATTGCCGAGGCGATTGGCCGCGGCCTCAAAGTCCCGACTGTCTCCATGACCCCGGAAGAAGCAGCCGGACATTTCGGCTGGCTTGCCATGTTCGCAGGACTCGACATTGTGGCATCCAGCGCGCAGACGCAGGAGCGCCTCGGATGGCGCCCGACCGGGCCTGGGCTGATCGCCGATCTCGAACAAATGCGCTACTTCGAAGCCTGAACAGACTGTGTACCTGCGGCGCGAGATGCGCTGCAGGTACCGGGCAGGCTGCGCATTTCAACTCAACAGGCTTCACTGCTACGATTGCTCTTATGGTTAGAAAGCATGACGAGAATTCCCGGTTGAGGAATTCATGAGGGCATTAGTAAAGAGCCGCGCGGAACGCGGCTTATGGCTGGAAGACATCGCAGAACCCACCATCGGCATCAATGACGTGCTGATCCGCGTGCGCTACACGGGTATCTGCGGAACCGACGTTCACATATACCAGTGGGACGAGTGGGCACAGAAGACGATTCCTGTGCCGATGGCCATCGGGCACGAGTTTGTCGGAGAGATTGTCGAGGTCGGATCGAACGTAAACGACTTCTATCCGGGCGACATCGTGAGTGGAGAGGGGCACGTCACATGCGGACGCTGCCGCAACTGTCTCGCGGGACGGCGTCATCTGTGCGCTTACACCTCAGGTGTTGGCGTCAATCGGCCGGGGGCATTTGCTGAATTCATCGCCCTGCCGATGAGCAATATCTGGCGGCACGATCCCGACATCAATCAGGAAGTCGCAGCCATCTTCGATCCGTTCGGCAACGCCGTGCACACCGCTCTCTCATTCCCTGTTCTGGGCGAAGACGTATTGATTACCGGCGCCGGGCCGATCGGGATCATGGCAATACCCGTCGTTCGCCATGCCGGCGCGCGCCACGTTGTCATCACTGACCTCAATCCTTTCCGGCTGGAACTGGCGCGCAAAATGGGCGCGACCCTCGCCGTGAATACGCTGGAAATGCCGCTTGCCGAAGTACAGAAGCAACTCCGGATGCGGGAAGGATTCGATGTGGGACTGGAGATGTCCGGCAATCCCGCAGCCATGCAGGAGATGGTCGCGAATATGAGTCACGGAGCGAAGATCGCCATGCTCGGCATTCCGGCTAAGCCGATGGCGATTGACTGGCGCGCGGTCATCTTCAACATGCTGACGATCAAGGGCATCTACGGACGGGAGATGTATGAGACGTGGTACAAGATGAGCGTTATGATCGAATCGGGTCTGGACATTTCGCCGGTGATTACGCACCGTTTCAGCTACCGGGATTTTCAACAGGGCTTCGACGCGATGATTTCGGGCCAGACTGGTAAGGTGATTCTGGACTGGACCCACGTTGTCTGAGGACCGCTTCTACAGCGTGAGTCACTGACAGATATTTCCCTCGTCGGGTGTGCAGCACTTCCCTGTCGATTTTTGACACATCTGACCGTAGTTGCCGCCGGCCGATTTGAGGTTGCAATTCTGGACGGAGCGGAAGAAGTTGCCGCCGCTGACGCTCTGGCAACTCTGCGAGATGTTGCCGAGGCAACGGTTCTCGACGCCGGGCGAGACGCATGGGGTGTTCTCCAGAGCGTCGGCCGGTGCGCCGCGGTCGTCAACAGGCGCGAGGTAGGTGTAGCTGGGCCTGAGGAATTTTGCGGAATTGGGGTCGAGTCCGGCGGGAAGATTTTCGAAGTTGGCGACAAAGACGTTGATCATGCCGCAGATACCCATGTGGTTCGGCGACTTGTAGGGCGGAGCTGGGCTGCTGGTTTGTGCGATATCCTCCTCGGAGCCGGGCCGGGGGGCGATCAGAGCTTTTATCTCAAACCATTTGTTCCCGTGGCCATCGTCGAAGGCCTGCTCGCAATCCATATCCACATCGAGCATCCAGTAGTTTGCGCCAAAGGTATTCTCGTCGGCGATTCCGAAACCGGCCGTCGACACATACGGCTGTCCAGTGCCCTGCGCGAGGCTCGTGGTCCAGTCGACGGGCGAGCCTCCGCCGAACCTGCCGGGCGGTGCCGTCTGGCCGAGTTCAACTCCTTCCCAGTCGAGACTGGCGTCGCCGAAGCGATAGGTATTGGTATGCGGGTTGAGCCAGTTGCGGTGAAGGATGCGGATCGATCCGCCGTCCTTCGCGCCGCCTCGGACAAACATGTCCTGCCCGGGGATGGTCTGTCCGTAGATGAATACGACAGTGCGGCGGATATCGCGCGTCGGTGTTGGCGAGGGTTTGCCCAAGCCGTAGACAACCACCTGGTTGTCGTACGTCGCCTGGTAGACCTTGCCGTTTGCTACCAGCGGCGGGGCGAATTTTGTGGATTCTCCGAGACGGTCGTTGGGCTCCGCTTCGCTGCTCCAGATGGACTGAAGAGTGCCGGTGCTGACGGTTGATACGTCGTAAGCGCGAAGGGTGTTTGGAGTGGAGTGCTGGTTGGCGTCAGGATCGTTAGGAAGATTTCCGAAGGCTTCGTTGGCCCAGAGGATAGCGTTGGATGTTCCGTTGGCGGAGAGCGCGAGGATGCCGCCGGGCATGCCGCCGGGAGACGAGGTTCCCCACGAAGCTGTGGAGCTTCCGCGGGCGACTGGCTGGGCGGAGAAGTGTCCTCCGGTCTTCGAGAAGACGCGCACCTTGTTGTTTTCGCCTTGGACGAAAAGCAGGTTATTGAAGTAGACGCCGGTTCCGTGGATATGGGCGGTGCGGCCGGTGGTGGCGGCGCCGATGGTGAAGGGATCGGTCGATGTGACCTGGTTGAGGTCCTGGAAGAGCGATGTGTGACCGTTGGTGGGCTGGTAGTCGAAGGATGCCACGAAGGGAGGGTCGATTAGCTGGGCGAAGTCGCGCTTTCCCATGTTCGCGCGGTTCACGTGGTAGTAGGCTCCGTCTTTGCCTCCTGCGATCAGGCCCGTTTCGTCCGGGAACGCGATGACACCTCCTGAGGCGAGGTCCTGATCACGGTGACCATCGTCCCGTCCGGAATCGAGGAATGGGGTGAACCAGTCGGCAACGGCAAGAGAGCCCGGGTCTCCTGGGGTCCACTTGAGATGGACGATGCTTTCTCCAAGCTGATCCCGTTCGAACTCTGGATTGTAGGGACCATTGCCGGTGACGACGTAGATATCTCCGTTGTCGTCGATGGCCGGGGCGGCGTTCGCCATCCAGACACCGCCGCCTCCCCCGCCTCCGGCCCGGTTGTGCGGAGTGGTACACCAGAAATTGGCCGGTGCGTTGCCCTGGGCCAGCTTTGCGGTATCGTATGCCACGACCCAACCCGGAGCCGCTCCTGCTCCCTCACCGCCGCCAAAGGCGATGATGAGCGCCTGTGATCCGTCGGGTTTAGCGGCCAGCGCGAGGCCAGCGCGCTGCAACTGCAGATAACGATTGAACCCGCTGCCGCCGACGTTGAATCCGTCGATGAGTACGGACTGGATCTTGTCGTTGCTCAGGTTGGTGATGTCGAGGCCGTAGAGACGGAACGTTGGCCCGCTGATGTTGTTTTCATAGCCCCAGCGCACGACGTACAGCGTTCCGGTCTTGAGGTCGATGACGGGAGTGCTCAGGATTCCCCATTCGGGATGAATCGTGGTGGGCTTGAGATTGTGCAGGTCGTTTCCCGTGACGGGAATGCCCAGCCATCGCGCGGAGAGGAGAGCCCCGTTGTCCGCGTCGAAAGCGAAGACGGTGTTGTGCATGGTCGCGGCGTAAAGGACGTTGTGCGTTCCACCGCCGATTTGGACGTTCGAGGCATAGAGCGGAGAGCCCTCAATCTTGCCATCGACCCGCATGGTGAACTGCTTGTGGAACTGATTCGCGCTGGAGCTGACATTAGCGGGCGTGAGAATTGTTTCAGCGGGATTCACGCCGGTTCGATTCTGGTTATAGCCCCTTTGATTGACGTTGACCTGTGCGAGCGCGGGCACAGAGCAGACGATGGCGAAAATCATCAGCGTCATGCGCAGACACCGGGTCCGCGAATACGGTGAGTATGTCTTCATATGCTTGCCCCTTTTGGACCGGTTCGGATGGCTCAACACCCTTACTGATCACAGCACCCGCACTCGGCGAACGACGTTTTGACTGAAGCGGAAAGAAGAACTGCATGACGGCTTGCCGTCGCGTCTGGCCGAGACCCGCTAGCGTCTGAACGGCATCAGCGCTCCAGAAATGCACTCGGGTCCATAGTGAGTCCCGCTCCTGGAATATGCAAGGGATTTCAGCTCGACCGCGAGCGCCCAGTCAGATCGCGGTGACGAAACGGCCTTCTGCTTGAAGTAGGATGGGCTGCGGCGGATGAAGGACGATGGGATTGCGCATGAAACATTGGCTAAGGTTCGTGATACTGGCGGGGATTTATTGGACAGGGGCGAGAGCACTTCCGCAGAGCGATGGCATCGACGCGATCCGGGCGTACGCAGGAACGTGGAAGACGCAGATGGAGCATTTCGACACTGCGCACAGCAAGGCGGGCAAAGAATCTTCGACACTGCGGAACGACTGCTGGAAGAGCGGCGGCTATTACGTCTGCGACCAGTTTGTGAATGGCGAGTCGAAGGCGCTGATCGTCTTTACCTATAACGACAAGGACAAAACCTACACGACGTATCCGATCACGCCGGGCGGTGGCACAGCAGGCCACGGAAAGCTGGTGATTGACGGGAATGTGTGGACGTATCCGTGGGAGAACACCGAGAACGGGAAGACGACATATTTCCGGGTAGTGAATACATTCACGGCTCCGAACAAGATTGAGTTCCGGCAGGAGTTTTCGACAGACAAACAGAACTGGACACTGATGGCCAAGGGATCGGAAGCGAAGGATTAGCGCCGGCGCCTGCCGAATCCGCAGCAAAGTCTATGCGGCTTCGGCTGCGTGCGCCAGCGATACAGGGCGACGGTTCCTGGTCAACATGATTGCCGCGAGCAACATCCAGATGAATCCCAGGTAGCGCGTTATTGGAATAAAGAAGTTGGCCGGATAGGCGACCAGGCTAAGCCAGGAGAGTTCGCCCGCAATCGCGACCAGCATTCCAAGGACGACGAGCCAGCGCGGAAGCGTGCGCGCAAAGAAGCTGGTGACCGAGACCCCGGCCGCGAGGAGACCGAAACCGACGGCGTAGGCGGCTCCGCCAAAGAGGAAGCTCAGGAAGCTGATTGCCTTGGCCACGGGCGCAGACGCGACGACATCGGGCAAAGACAAAATCCAGCCGGAGAGTCCGGAGACGATCAGAGCGATCGTCGCGATCAGGCCGCCGAGAAGCGCGATGTTGGTCCCGGCAGCGCGGATTCCGAGGTATCGCAATCGACTGACGACAGTGACCGCGAAAATTCCGAAGGGAACGGCGGAACCGAAGAGCGTGAAATTGCCGATGCGAATGGCGGCCGGGTTCTGTAGAAGGAAAGCTTTTATGGCGTCGGCCGGCGCATAAGGATTGATGTATGGAGCACCGTGACGGAGCATCGCAACTGCTACGAGGCCGGCTGCGAAGATCAGGATGTGGACAACTGCGAGCAGGATCAAAGAGGGACCACGGAAACGCGGATACTGTTTCATAATGTAATCATTTATATAATAAATTACTTTGAAACGCAATGATAATCTCACAATATGGCTCATGAAGGTGCGACCGGAGGTGATCCGGCGTTTTTGCTGTCACAGCTGGGGGCGCATGCGGCTTCACGGTTTGCAGAGCGATTGAGTACGCTGGAGCTTTCGCCGGCGGATGCGGGGATTTTACGGTTGCTGCGCATGTCGTCGGGTATCAGCCAGCAGGAGCTTTCGTCGCGGCTGAAAATTCACCCCAGCAGGCTGGTGGCGATACTGGATAACCTCGAGCGGCGTGGACTTGTCGAGCGAAGACCTAATGCGGAGGATCGGCGGCTGTACTCACTCCACCTGACCGGCGCTGGCGGGGAGATCCTGGGCCACATTGGCAAGGTTGCGCGAGAGCACCAGGATGTTCTGCTCGCGGCGCTCAGCGCGGAGGAACGCGCCGAGCTTGCTGGCTTGCTGCAGAAGGTAGCCGATGAGCAGGGGCTGACGCGGGGGGTGCATCCCGGTTATCAGCGGCTGGGAAGGGCTAAGGCAAGCGAAAAGAAATGCTCTTAACTGGTTCTCAAACAGCTTTGATCAGCACGCAGGTCACGTCGTCGTGCTGCGGGGCGCTCCCGACGAAGCGGTCGAGGTCGGTGAGGATGCTGTTGAGGAGCATGCCGGGCGCAAGCATGACTCCCGAATGCAGCATGGTGATGAAGCGTATCTCTCCGTATTCCTGCTGCTGAATATTTTCTGCCTCGATGACTCCGTCGGTGAAGACTACCAACCAGTCTCCCGGCTCCAGTGTCTGCTGACCGGATCGATAAGGAGCGTCCTCCAAGATGCCGAGAGGCACGCCTCCTGCATCGAGTCTTTCGATCGAGCCGGACTTGCGGCGCAGAATGGGATTGTTGTGTCCTGCGTTGACGTAGGTCAGGCGGCGCGATGAGGGATCGTACTCGGCGATGAACGCAGTGGTGAAGCGGCGGCCTTTCTGGCTGTTGGTGCAGGCGTAGCGGTTCATGCGGGTGGCCAGCTCGGTTAAAGAGCCGGGAAGGCCGCTGAGTGTTTTGAGACTCGCCTGGAATGTGGCCATGAGCATGGCCGCGGGAACGCTTTTGCCGGCAACATCGGCGACGGCGATGAGAAAGGTGGGAGTTCCTGAGTCAGAGGGGCGGGCGAAGACGTCGTAGTAATCTCCGGCTACGGTGTTGGCTGGTCGCGTGGTGAATGCGATTTCGAGCCCCCCGACATTGGGTGGTTCTGCCGGGAGCAGCCAAGCCTGGATTTCTTTTGCGATCTGAAGATCGCGCTTCATGACGACGCGGTCGGCCACTTCCAATATGAGCAATGTGAGCATCAGCAGGCCACCGTAGAAGTGAGTGTCCAAGGCGAAGACCTTCACTTCGTGCGACGGGGTGGTCCAGGTCCACTCCCATCCGGGGATGATGATGAGCACCAGAGCAACGAGCAGGAGGACGCGGCGTGCCGGCGTGAGCTTTTCAATGATGGCCCAGAAAAACAGGCCTGCCAGACGAAAGAAGTGGGCGCCTTGAGAGGCGCCTTCTACTCGAGTGCGATCGACCTCCTGTGAATACAGACGGTAGCTGGAGTGCGCGTCTCTGCGGAACTGGGACCAGAGCTGGCTAAGTGCCATGCCCTCGGTGACGCGTTCCCAGAATTGTTCGACCTGCTGCTTGAATGCGGGTTTCGGCCGGAACTGCTGTTGCCCGAGGTGCGGCGTCGCCATCAGACTAGTCTACTGCGCCGATCCAATGGACCGGCGCCTGGTTCTGTACTGGGCTAGGCTCTCGCAGACTGGGCGATGGAGAATTCGCGGGCGTACCCGGCGGGGTCGGCGGAGATTCTCACGCGGAGATTACCGCCGGCGTCGCAGGTGTATTCCTCGCGAACCCTCAGATCATGGCGGCCCAGCGGAGCGATGGGCTGCGCGGCCAGGTCGGAGTGGTTCTGCAACTGCGGATCGAAGGGGAAACGGACCTGATCCCAGTTGGTGATTTCGCCTACGGGCTGCCCGTGATCATCAAGCTGAGAGCATTCGAGGTAGCGGAAGTGCCCGATGTTGTGAGCCGGCTGGTAGACGCGTTCGCTGCGCAGGGCAGGCTCACCGGGTGCGGGCAGACGAGATCCGCGGGGGAAGATCAGGTCGAAGACGATGGTTCCCGCCGTAGTCGGTTTCGCGCCAGATGCCGAAGTTGCGGTTGAACTGCTCGTGCAGGCTATCGGCAGCGAGGCTGGCGCGGATGGCCAAGCCGATGGCGCTGGCTGAGCGCATGTAGGAGGAGCGGCGGACACGGCGTCCGAAGGTCTCGCGCAGAATGCGGGCGACGGGCGGAAGCTCTGATCCTCCTCCGGTGACGTACAGGGTGTCGAGGGGAGTCTCGGAGTGCGCAGCCAGCAGCTTTTCAACCATCTCGCGGGTCGATTCGATCAGCGGGCGGCAGCGCTCGTAGTAGGCGTCGACGGGGATGGTCACTTCCTGCCATCCGGGACGCACGCGTTCGAGATCGATGGTGACCTTGCGGGTGTTCGGGTTGAGTGATTCCTTCTTCTCGCGGCACTCGTCGAGCAGGCGGCGCCTTTCGTGAGGCGTCAGGTCGGCAGAGTGGCCTGCGGTTTCGAGAACCAGCGCAGCGAGGATCTCATCAAAGTCATCGCCGCCGAGATTCGGGATTCCGTCGGAGGCTTTAACGGCGTGTTCGGTCTCGCCCATGACGACCAGTGACACGTCAAAGGTGCCTCCGCCGAGGTCGTAGACGAGCAACCCGCTGCCGGCACGGTTCTTGCGCTCGGCACTATTACGGTAGGCGAATTCAATGGCAGCGGCGGAGGGCTCGTTGACGACGCCCAAAACAGAAAAACCAGCCTCGAGAGCCGCTTCCTCGGTGAGGAAGCGCTGGTTGCTGTTGGCATTGGCGGGTACGCCAATCATGGCTTCGAGCGGCTCGGCGGAGTCCGCGCCGAGGTTCGAACGCTCCAGGAGTTGGGTGCGCAGTGAGGCCATCATCTCCGACAGGAGAATGCGCACAGGCAGAGAGCGCCCGGCCAACTGCAATTCGGAATGGGGACCGGCGGTGCGCAGGAGGCGCTTCAGCGAGCGAGCGGTGGTCCAGGTATCGTCATCCTGGACAGCAATGGCTTCCCATCCATAGAGGCGGGTATTTCCCTTTGCTGCGACGACGGAAGGAAACCAGTCGTACATCTGGCCGTCGGCCGCTTCGAAGTTCACGAGGGGATAGTTGCCGCGGTCCACGGAGGCCACGACTACGCGGGTAGTTCCAAAATCAATGCCAATTCTCATCTCTTCAAGTTTACCGTGAAGTTACTGCCCGGCAGAGCTGCCTTGGGAGGTACTCTCTAAACTTCTGATTTCAGGTTCTCCGCAAGACGTTTTGGTGCAATCAGCACGTAGCTGGCGATCAGCAGATCACGCACTTCATCCCAATCGACCTTGCCAACGTCGAGGCGGAGAGCGACCCAACCTCGCGATGCAAGGTAGGCCGGCAGATAAAAGCGACGGGGCTGAGCTTTGACAAGTGCCGTGTTTTCGCCGGGCATGACTTTGCAGGTGACGCCGACGATGCCATCTCCGTGGTGGTCATTGAGGAAATAGGCAAAAGGTCTTTTTTCGGACGAGGAACTGAGCATGGGAGCCGTAGATCTGGCGACTGGTCTCGGGGAGGGCGAGCGCGATCTCCGTCAGACGCGTGAGGCGCGGGTCTTCGGGGGAATGACTGGAGGAAGGATGCTTCGGCATAGGAAACCGGACCGAAGCTCATCTTAGTCCTTCAAGGCAAGGCTATTCGTCGCGAAGGGCCACCATGGGATGCACTGTCGCAGCGCGGCGCGCCGGCAACAAGCTGGCGACGAATGCGACCACGGTCATTCCGAGAATCGCGACGATGAAGGTGAAGGGATCTCTGGGCTTCAATCCATAGAGCAGCGAGGCTAGCGGCATTTCCGGCGACGAGGGCCAGGAGAGTTCCAACCGCGAGGCCGATGCCGAGCAGGATGGCGGCTTCGCGCAGGATCATAGTGAGGATGTCGCGGCGGCTTGCGCCGAGGGCCATGCGCACGCCGATCTCGTTGCGCCGCTGCACGACCATGTAGGAGATGACTCCGTAGAGCCCGACCATGGCAAGGATGATCGCGAGGGCTCCGAAAAAGCCGGAGAGCATGGCCATGAGTTGCTCGCGGAGGAGGCTTTCGCGGATCTGGGTCTTGAATACCGTGAAGTTGAGGACCATGGCCGGACTTATCTCGATTCGCAGCCTGTTTGACCGACGAAAGAAGCGGGAGTAGCGGCTCATCAGAGCGGATCATCAGTGTGGATTCCGGGTCGGGGCCGTTGGCCTGCGTGAAGGAAACAAATACCGTTGGATCTGGCTCCCTGCGCATCCCGTAATACTTCGCGTCTTTCACCAGACCGACGATCTCATAGCCGGTCTTAGGATCACCTGCGTCATAGAAGATTCTGCCCAAGGGATTGGTGCCAGCGAAGAACTTACGCGCGAAGGCTTCGTTGACGATTGCCACCCGTGGCGACGTTGGCGTATCGGCTGGGGCGAAATCGCGTCCGGCAAGCATGGGAGTTTCCATGGTGTGAAGTAGCCGGGACTGACGCGGTTGAAAGCCACATCCTGCCGCTGCGGCCCGTCGGCAATGTCGATGTTGTCGTCCCATCCTCTGTGGCTCACGGGCACAACTAAAGTCTCGGCGGCGGAATTCACTCCGGGGATCGCTCGCATCCGCTCCAGCAGGTCGCGCCTGAAAGACAACTGCCTATCGGCAGACAGGCGCAGAGGGGCGTAGTCGATGTCTGCAATGAGGATATGATCCTGCTGGAAGCCTGCGTTCAGGTCCACCAGGTTGCGAAATGTCTGGAGCGAAGAGAAATGCTCCGGTCACGAGCACGAGCGAGAGCGCGACCTGCGAGACAACGAGCACGCGGCGAACCATAAAGCGCTCCCGACCAGCGGTGGCGCCTCGGCCCAGCGGCTTTGAGGGCGATGCCGGGTTCGGTGCGCGAAGCCTGGATGGCGGGAGTGAGTCCGAAGAGAATGCAGGTGAGAATTGCGAGGCCTGCAGCGAAGCCGAGCACACGCCAATCGGGAGTGAGTTCGACGAAAATGCGAGTCTGCTGCGTGCTGAGAAAAGCGACGAGGACGCGGCTGAGGATTTGCGCGAGAACCGCGCCCGCGATACTGCCGATCAAGGCAAGCAGCATGCTTTCTGCGACCAACTGACGAATGAGGCGCGAGCGGGATGCTCCGAGGGTAAGGCGCAGGGCCATCTCGCGCTGGCGAACGGTGGCGCGGGCGAGCATCAAATTCGCGAGATTGGCGCAGGCGATGAGGAGCACGAGGCCGGAGAGCGCGAGGAGAATCCACAACGGGTCTTCGTAGTCTTCACGCAGCGATGAGACGCCGGTGGCCGCGGGCAAGGCTCCGAGATGAAACGATAGAAAATCTTTCTTCGCGATGGCGTCATAGTCGGGCGGAACCGATGCGGCGAAGATTCCCGGAGAGATGGCGTCGAGCTGAGCGGAGGCACGTTCGATTGTCCAGCCGGGCTTGAGGCGACCGATCACCGCGAGCCACCAGGAACGCGGGCTGTCCATGAGGCCGCCTTTGGTGGAGAAGATCGGCTGGCTGCAGACGGCGAGGGCGACGTCGAAGTTTCGGCCTACCTCAAGGCCATAAAAACTCGGCGGGGCGACACCGATGATCTGGAAAGGATGGCCGTCGAGAGTGAGCTTGCTGCCAATTGTTTCGAGGCGACCTCCGTATTCGCGCTGCCAGAAGGGGTAGCTCAGGACGACTCCTTGCGCTCCGCAACCTTTGTAGTCGTCAGAGGGCGATATCAGGCGGCCGAGGAGCGGCTGGACGCCGAGGACATTGAAGAAATCTCCGCTGACGAGGAGCGCATCTGCGTAGTGAGCTTCGCCACCCTGACCGAGGTTATAGCGGAATGCAGACCATGCCGCGATGTTTGCAAATCCCTGCTGTTGAGCGCGGATGCCGTTCCAGAGCACGCCAGTGAGTGGGGCATTATTCGAGTAGAAGTCTCCACGGCAGCAATGAGGAGAGTTCACAATTTGCACGTCAGCCAGCTGCTGCGGATCTTTCACCGGTAGGGTGCGCAGGCGCACGGCGTCGAGCAGTTGAAAGATAGTGGTGTTTGCGCCGATGCCCAGCGCGAGAGACAGCAGGGCAATGATGGCGAAGCCGGGATTCATGCGCAGCAGGCGCGCGCCGTGGCGAAGATCGCTCCAGACGCCGGAGAAGAAGGGCTCGCTCGCATCTTTTCCTACTGACAACGGCAGGCGAGCGGGATGCATTGTGGCTTTGAGGCCGGAGACCAGAGTGCCATCGTTTAGCTCTCTGAGCAATGTTTGATAGGCGAGGTCGGCGGCTACTCCGCTGATCAGCATCTCGTCGTAGCGGTCACGCAGGTGCTGGCTGAGTTCTTCAACGACTTCTGCTTCGCGAGCAGGATCGAGGTTCAGCGTCGCAATCGCCGCCCGGATTTCCTTCGGCCAGTCAGGCATTCTCGGCCTCCGTGATGCGATGGATGGCGGTAACGAAGTTCAACCAGGTGGAGCGCTGGGCCTTGAGCATTTCCCTGCCCTGCGCGGTAAGCCGGTAAAACCGGCGACGGCGCTGACCGGCCTTTTCGACCCAGCGGCCGGCGATGAGGCCGCGATCTTCGAGCCTGTAGAGCAGTGGGTAGAACGAGGCGACGTTGAATTTGAGGACGCCGCCCGAACGCTCTTCGATCAGCTTGCTGATTTCGTAGCCGTGGCGCGCGCGGTGTTCTATCAGCGAGAGGATCAGGAGCTCGGCACTTCCCTTCTTCAGTTCGCTGTCGACGGCTCGCGCACCCATATGTTTCATGCCAACATATGACAGTCAGACAGATATCGATGTCAAGGATCACGTTCCGGACGGGCGCTCAAATGTGACGAACGAAGATCCGTCCCGTCTACATATCTGTTTATGACGATCGACTACTTGCTGACGATGAGCAGCGTTACTCCGTGCTTGGGAATTACGTGGGTGAAGACGCCGGTGTGACGGCCGAGGTCCTGCTGCTTCCAGACGTCGCGCAGGTTGGCTCCGCTCTTGAAGCCTATGTCTGCGAGATCGACGGAGACCTCGCGGTTATCCCAGCTGCGGTTGAAGAGGCCGACGGCGACACGTCCATTGCTGAGGGGTTTGGTCCAGACGTCGAAGTCACCGCTCTGGTACAGGCGATCGCCCTGCTTGCCGAGCGGGTCCTGGTCGATGGCGATGGCTTCCTTGTTCATCAGGATGCTCTTGTCGGTGTCGGTCATTTTGCTGAGATCGTTGCCAGCAAGGAGTGGTGCAGCGAGGATGACCCAGAGACTCATATGAGTCTTGTATTCGTCGGTGGTCATCTTGCCGTTGCCGACCTCGAGCATGTCGGGGTCGTTCCAGTGGCCGGGCCCGGCGTACTTCGAGAGACCAGCCTGGCTGAAGCCGATGGTGATCATGCGTCCATAGGAGTCATCGATGTCGTCGGTAGTGCGCCACATCTGCGCGCCGACACTCGGGCCCCACTTCCAGGGCTGGTCGACTCCGTACTGGCAGAGGCTGTAGAGGATGGGGCGGCCAGTGGCCTCGAGGGCGTCGCCCATCTTCTTATAGGCGGCGATCATGAGATCACGGGCCGCGTGCGGATTATCCGGATGGTCCGCCTTCTCCTTTTTCATGATGTCCTGAAAGGAGCAGAGGTCGTATTTGAGAAAGTCGACGCCCCATTCGGCGTACATTTTCGCGTCCTGGGCTTCGTGACCGAGACTGCCTTCATAGCCACCGCAGGTCTTCGGTCCGGGCGAAGAGTAGATGCCAAACTTGAGGCCCTTGGAGTGGACATAGTCGGCGAGAGCCTTCATGTCAGGGAAACGATCGTTCGGATGCAAAATGCCCTGGGCGTCGCGCGTACCTTGCCAGGTATCGTCAAGGTTGACATAGATGTATCCGGCGTCGCGCATGCCGGTGCTGACAAGCTGGTCGGCGGCGGAGCGAACGTCAGCTTCGGTCACATGCCCGGCGAAGTGGTTCCAGCTGTTCCAGCCCATCGGGGGCGTGGCGGCGAGCTGCTGGCTGAAGGCGGGCGCGGCGAAGAGAAGGACCGCACAAGAGACGGCGGCGAGTGTACGCATGGGTCTTAGCATTGATGTGGGCATGGGTCTGACACTCCAAAGAAAGCGATTACATAGGCGCGAAACATCATACAGGTTTGCGCTGTTCGTTCGCCGCGAAATGACTATGCAAGGATGAAGGCATGTTTGCGATTCGTTCAGCCGGATCGGAAGACTGCGACGCCATCTGGTCAATTATCGAGCCGATCATTCGAGCCGCAGATGTGTACACGCTGCCGCGCGAGATGGCACGCGAGGATGCACTTGCCTACTGGTTTTCCGCGAGCCACGAAGTCTTTGTAGCAGAAGAAGGAGACGAGGTGGTGGGTACGTACTATCTGCGGGCGAACCAGAGAGGCGGCGGCAGCCACGTGGCGAACTGCGGATATGCGACGGCTCGAGCGGCCACGGGCCGCGGAGTGGCGCGGGCGATGTGCGCGCACTCGCTCGAGCACGCACGAAGTCGTGGCTTCCGGGCGATGCAGTTCAACTTCGTCGTCAGCAGCAACGAGCGGGCAGTGAAGGTGTGGCAGAGCTTCGGATTCGAGATCGTCGGGCGACTGCCGAAGGCGTTCCTGCACCCGCAGTTCGGATACGTGGATGCCTTCGTGATGTATCGGGATCTGTAAGATTTCAGAGATCCGCGGATTCTACCGGCCTTCCTTGGCGCCGAAGTAGAACAGAGCTCCGCCGCCGATGATGGCGACGACGCCGAGGAGCGGTGGGAGCGGCACGGAGTGGTGTTCGGTCTTTTCGACCTGGAGCGGCCCGAGGTCGACGGCTTTCTTTTGGGTGGTGTAAGTGAAACCTCCGTAAAGGAGGGCGGCTATGCCGGCAATTATCAAAATGATCCCTGTGATCTTCATCTTTCCTCGCGTTCATTGATGAAGATGCGGATGGCGGTGATTGGTTGTAGATAGGCGGGGCGAGGGGCTCACGCGGGTGAAGGCCCCTCGCTGAGCGAGGGAGAGGATCCGCTGAGGATGCGGATGCGAAGCGTCGAGGCGCGCTTGTGGGTTTGATCCCTCGCGAACGTCTACGGTGGTGCAGTTTGCATAGAGTTAGTGATCGGAGGCGCGACAGCGTTTCATCAAACAGTGGGATTTTCTTCGGCAGGGTTCAGGCGGCGGATTTGGCGTTCTGAGCTTCTTACGTCAAGTGGTTGAGAAATCACGTAAGAGGAAGAGTGAAAGGCATGAGAAAGAAGTGGATGCTTTGGGGTTGCGCGGTGATTTTGGTTCTAGGATGCGCGACGGATACGAAGCCGACGAACGCGAAGCTCGAGAAGGCGCTGAATACATACTTCGAAGGACACAATGAGTGCCTCTTTCCGACGATGATGCGATTTCCGTATGAGGTAAGCCCGGGCAGCGATGCAAAGGCGGAAGCGAAGCGCCTGGATGCAATGACGGGCGCAGAACTGCTGGCGAAACAGAGCGGCGCCGCAATCAAGGTGGAACGGTACACTCTTACTCCGCTGGGGCAGCGCGTGGGCGGACGCTTCTGCTACGGACATCGCCAGGTCACGAGCGTGGATGCATTCACGCCGCCGGTGAAACAGGGCGGTTTTCTACAGACTACGGTGAATTATCACTCCACGATGGTTGATGTGCCGGTGTGGGTGAAGACAGACGATATGAAGGCGGCCTTTCCGGAAATGGCGACGGCAATCTCGGGCCCGCAACCCGGACAAATCATGATGGAGAATGCCGGGGCGGGATGGCAGGTGCCCCAGTGAGCCAGGGTTCAGAGCGCGGCGATCGAAGATGGCAAGTCTCAGAAATCGATTCCGGAGTCCAGCGATGAAAAACCTCCGCTGCGTTGCGTCAATTCAGCATCTAAATGGATCATTCCGGCGCGATTGCTGCCCTGGCGCGGACAGGGCTAGGATGAATGCACCATCGAAACTCGCTGCACGACTGCGGGATTTCACCCTAACTGCGTCGCCTGGGAGGTTACGTGGCGAAGATTTTTGACCTGGATCGGTTTACGAAGCGGAAGAGAGGAAGGAAACCCTCCGGGAACGCTGCCAATCCAACCGATGCTGAGCGGCTTGGAGTTGGTAAGGTACTACCGATCAATATGGCGAAAGGACGAGGAGGCTCGTGGCCGGCATCGAGTTCGGACACTTCCCTGCACGTCGGAGCGGCCTTTTTGCTGGTAATCGGCATCTTGTGTGGACTTTATCTCAGCGGGAGCGACAAGAAGCCGGCGATTCCCAAGGCTGAGAAACAGATCTCGCCGGCCACGACAGCTCAGCTGCCGATGCCGCCGCGATCCCTGGCCAAGCCGTCGCCAATCGTTCCGGCGGATGGGACGCGACCAGAAAGCTCGGTCATGGCCAGAGACGCTGCGCCCAAGGCCGTTCCGACGCCGCCGACAGAGCGTTTTTTGCCTACTCGATTTGAAGCGACCCACAAAAAGGTATTTGGCGGCTGCACTGGTCAGCTTGAGCTGACGGCGGCGCGGCTACATTTCACCTGTCCCGATCAACCCGATCTGAACTTTCCCGTGGACGTAATCGCGAAGGTTCACAAGGACGGCGTCGTTCTTAAATCAGGCGAGAAGTATCACTTCGTCATTGCCAACCACACGAAAGATCAGGCGGAAGAGATCTTTGAGTCGTGGTTGAGCAGGGTGCAGCAGGCGCCGCAGGCAAGCCGGATGTTTTGAATCGTTGCCTCAAACGGTCCCAGGTCCCGAAGGCGGGACCTGGGGCACCCGATCTGCATCGGGCTCAACGATGTTACCTGGGCACGCCGTCGGGAGGAACGTGCTCTTCGAGGTAGCGGGCGATGAGGCTGTAGACGTGGAACGAAGTACCGGGGCCCTCGGAGATGGAGTGGGTGCGGTTGGGATAATCCATGAAGTCAAAGGGCTTTCCCAGTTCAACCAGCCGGTTGATGAGCAGTTCCGTTCCCTGAAAGTGGACGTTGTCATCTCCTGAGCCGTGGATGACGAGCAGATGTCCGGTCAAGTTCTGGGCGAAGTTGATGGGCGACCCATCGTGGTAGCCCTTCACATTGTCCTGCGGCAGGCCCATGTAGCGTTCCTGGTAGATGGTGTCGTAGTGGGCCTCGTCGGCGACTGGCGCGACGGCGATGCCGGCTTTGAAGAGGCCGGGCGAGCGGAACATCAGGTTGAGGGTATTTGATCCGCCACCGCTCCATCCCCAGATGGCCATGCGCGAGGTATCGATGTAGCTGTGCTCTTTGGCGAGCTCACGGATGGCGTCGGCCTGCTGCGCGGCCGAGAGGACGCCGACGCTTCCGTAGACGACCTTACGCCATTCCCTGCCCTTAGGTGCGGGCGTGCCCTGGTTATCGAAACTGACGACGATGTATCCTTCGCGAGCGATGAGCGCGTGAAAGAGACGACCGTTTCCTCCCCAGGTGTCGCGCACCAGGGTGGCGGCAGGCTCACCGTAGACGTTGACGAGCACCGGGTATTTCTTTGCGGGATCGAAGTCGGGCGGACGCATCATGTAGCCGTCCAAAGTTACTCCGTTGGATACGGGGACCTTGAAGAATTCAACGGGCAGGGAGAGGAGGTCCTTCGTCTTCTTTGCGAGCTCTTCGTTGGTCTGGAGCACACGAACGGTCTTGTGGTCCGGGAGGTGGACGAGTTCGGTGACCGGGGGATGGGTGAAGCTTGAGTGGATGTGGAAGGCCCACTCGCCGTTGGGCGAGAGATCGTAAAAGTGGGAACCGGTGTCGCCGGAAGGCGTGACGCGTTCGGGGTTTCCAGTGCCGTCGAGGCGGGAGCGATAGAGGAAGGTTTGCGTGGGGTTTTCGGGTGAGGCGTCAAAGTAGAACCAGCCGTTTTTGTCATCGACGGCGACTTCCTGGATGACGTCACCGGCAAAGTTAGTGATGAGCTGCGGCTGTCCGGTGGCGCGCGAGAAGACGTAGGCGTGACGCCAGCCGTCGCGCTCGCTGAGCCAGACCAGGGATTTGTTGTTCTGCACCCAATCGAAGGTGTCGACGACATCGACCCAGGCTTTGTCGGTGTCCTCAAAGAAGGGCTTGGCCTCGCCGGTCTTTGCGTCGGCAATGTAGACGGTGTTGGTGTTCTGCAGGCGGTTCAGATACTGGAGGATGACGTCGTTTGAGTCAGGGACCCAGTCGAGTCGGGCGATGTAATGCTGCCGCGGGTCGGCGGGGAGTTTGATCCACGTGACGGCGGCGCCTTGAGCCGAGACGACACCGGCGCGCACGGCGGAGTTGGTGGTGCCGGGCTGGGGATAGAGATACCTGGTTGTGACAGGGTATTCCTGCGCGGTGTCGTTGATTAGCGTGTAGTCGCCGACTCCGGTGGTGTCGAATTGCCAGAAGGCGATGGACTGGCTGTCGGGGCTCCAACGAAAGCCGTCGCGAATTTTCAGCTCTTCTTCGTTGACCCAGTCAGAGGTCCCGTTGATGAGAGTGGCCGAGCCGTCGGTCGTGAGGGCGCGCACGGCGTAGGTGGAGAGGTCCTGCACATAGATGTTGTTGGCGCGGACGAAGGCTACGCTCTTCGAGTCAGGCGAGAACTTCGCGAACATGAGGGAGGACTCGGGTGCGTCGCCGCCGAGTTTAGTGAGCTTGCCGGATGCGAGGTCGAGCACCCAGTAGTCGCCGCGCGTGTTGAGACGCCAGACCTTCTTGGAGTTGGTGAAGATGAGCAGCAGGCGGTTGTCGGGCGACCAGGTGTAGTCCTCGATGCGGAGGGGCTTTGCGCCGGGTGCGGGAACTAACTTCGTAGCCGAGACGAGGACGGTGCGCTTGCCGGATGCGGTGTCGTATTCGACGATGTCCTGCCCACCTTTGATTTCACTCGAGGGCTCGACGGTGGTGTATTGGGCGCCATCGTGCAGCCAGCGCGCCGGTCCGAAGGGCGCGGAGGCGAACTCGTGCTTGTTGAACATGCGGTCGAGCGTGGCGGAAAGCTGGGGAGATTGGGCGAGTCCAGCCGAAGATGCGAGGAGTGAAAAGAGGATGAGCAGCGAGCTTCCGGGCAGCCGAAATGTTTTCACTAGGGTGCGGTGATCCTTTCTTGTTGCTTCGAACTTAAGGAGCGGCGCAAAATCATTGGCCGCTGAGCCCCTATCGTCCACTGAGAACCGAGCCGATGATGCCGCCAACGATTCCTCCCTCGGTGCGCTCCTGCGTGGGCGACGGCAGGTAAGGCGCGAGGGCGTGGGCGAGGCGGGAGAGGGGCAGAGTCTGCAGCCAGACTTTACCGGGGCCAGTGAGCTGGGCGAGGAAGATGCCGTCTCCGCCGAAGATCATGTTGCGGATGCCGGGTACGGTGGTGATCTGGAAGGCGACGCTGCTCTCGAAGGCGCCCACGTGGCCGGGGTGAACACGGATTATTTCCCCGGGACGCAGGTCCTTGACGACGACTTCGCCGGAGAGTTCAATCCACGCGATGCCGACGCCGCCAATGTGCTGGAGAACGAAGCCGTCTCCGCCAAAGACGCCCGCGCCGAGCGACTGCTGGAAACCGACGCCGAGGGTGATCTGCGGTGTGGCGCAGAGGAAGCCATGGCGATGAATCATGAGCTCGCGGCCGGCGCTGATCTCGACGGGAAGGATATGGCCGGGGACGCGAGTAGCGAAGGCGACTTCTCCGGGGCCTCCATAAGGGCGGTACTCGGTCATGAACAGGCTGCCACCGCCGACGACACGGCGGATAGCTCCGAAGAATCCTCCGCCGCCCGCCATCTGCGTGTGAGTGGTCATCTGGACATTGCCGGACATCCACGAGAGTTCGCCGGCTTCGGAGATGATGGCGTCATTGGGTTCGAGCATGAATTCGACAACCGGCATGGTGGTGCCGACGATGCGACTTTGCATGAAAGCGCTCCTGAGGTGGTCTGAGTCTGGCGGGGGCTTACGAGGGAATTCTACAGCGTGGCGGATATTTGGCTATGTCGATATCCGTTGGAGGCAATCAGTCTCTACCCAGAGCGTCTGACCGACACGTCCAGTAACTTCACTGATCTCAATTTCGACCCAGCCGATTTCGTTGAAACCGTTTATCACGAACTCATGACCTAGACATCGATCGAATGTCGCCTTCGTGGGAAGGTCAGTATCTCCCTCCGGGATGTTGGGGGGACTGTGGTCAGTCTTACTTTATCGCCAGCTTTCATGTGTATCAGACAATCGGCACGGCAGAGGCGTTGCGCAGCCAGGCTTCCATCTGCTCGTGGCCGACGACTCCAGCTTGCTGATTTACGAGCTTGCCGCCGGCGAAGACGATGAAGTTGGGGATGCCGCGGATGTTGTAGCGGGCGGAGAGCTCGGGGTACTTCTCGGTGTCGATCTTCAGAACGATGGCGCGGCCGGCCATTTCTACGGCAGTGCGGGCGACCGCGGGAGCGGCCATGTGGCAGGGGCCGCACCAGTCGGCCCAGAAATCGACGAGGACGGGGACGCGCGCGTTCTGGATGATGTCGTCGAAGAGGGCGGTGTCGGCGTGGATTGGCTCGTCGATTGGGGACAGGTCGGTCTTGCATGAACCGCAGCGACCGGTGTCGGCGAGATGCGAGGAGGGTATGCGATTTTTGGTACCGCAGTTTTTGCAGGCTCGGATGAGAGGCATAAAGAGGTCCTCCGAGGTTTGATTCTACTGCCTGCACGTGGGGTTTCACGAAGAGAGCAGCGGTCGTGTCAGCCCAGGTCCCAGAAACGGGACCTGGGCACCCCGGATTGTTCAGATCAAGCGTAAGTGCGAACCCACTCGACGATGCTGCGCAGGGCGACACCGGTGGGGCCTTTGGCGAGCCAGGGCTTCTCGGCGTCCTGCCAGGCGAGGCCGGCGATGTCGAGGTGAAGCCAGGGGGTATCGCCGACGAATTCCTTGAGGAACATGGCGGCGTTGGTGGCTCCGCCGTAACGGGTGAGACCGGTGTTCTGGATGTCGGCGATGGAGGAGCGGATCTGATCGCGGTACTCGTCTTCGACGGGTAGCCGCCAGAATTTTTCGCCGGAGACTTTGAGGGCCTCGGTGAAGTGCTGGTAGGCGTCTTCGTCGTTGGCGAAGACGCCGGCGTTGATCTGGCCGAGGGCGATGGCGACGGCTCCGGTGAGGGTTGCGGCGTCGATGAGACGGGTGGCGCCAAGCTCGCGAGCATAATGGAGTCCGTCGGCGAGGACCATGCGGCCTTCGGCATCGGTGTTGAGGACCTCGATGGACTTGCCGGACATGGCGAAGGTGATGTCTCCGGGCTTGACGGCCTTGCCGGAGGGCATGTTTTCGGCAGCGCAGACAATGGCGATGACCTTGACTGCGGGCTTGAGCTGGGCGATGGCGCGCATGGCTCCGATCATGGCGGCTCCGCCAGCCATGTCGTACTTCATCTTCTCCATGTTGTCGGCGGGCTTGATGGAGATGCCGCCGGTGTCGAAGGTGATGCCCTTGCCGACGAGGCCCATGACGGGGGTATCAGGTTTTACTGATTCGGGCTCGTACTGGATGACGATGAGCGCGGGCGGTTCTTCAGAACCCTGGGCGACGCTGAGAAAGGCTCCCATCTTGAGTTCGCGGAGCTTGTCAGTGCTGGAAACCTCGCACTTGAGGCCGGCTTCGGCAGCCATCTCGGCGGCGCGCTGGCCGAGGATGGTAGGGGTCATGCGGTTGCCGGGCTCATTGATGAGGGTGCGGGCGAAGTTCTGGGACTCGGCAATGATGACGCCTTCGCGATGGCCTGCTTCGGCGGCGGCCTTGTCGATGCTTGAGGGAACGATGATGGACAGAGATTCGACGGAACGGTCCTTGCGTTCGGTACGGTAGGTGTCCGAGTCGAAGTCAGCGAGGATCGCACCTTCCGCGATGACGCGCGTGGATTGGGCAGGGTCGAAGTTGCCTTCGGGGAAGAGGATGGCCAGTGAGCGGATATTTCGCGGCTTGGCGAAGCGGACGGCGGTGCCGGCGGCGCGGCGGACGATGTGAGGGTCTGCCTTGGCCGCTTTGCCGAGACCCACGACGAGCAGGCGGGTGGCGGCGAGCCCCTCGGGGGCATGGAGAAGCAGAGTCTCGTTGGCTTCCGCTCTGAATTCTCCGGTGGCAAGGACGAAGTTTGCGGCTTTTTTAATGGCTTCGTCGGAAGTCAGGAGGGTGACTTCAGGCTTCGCATCCTTATCTTTACTTGTCGAGGTGTCGGCGGCGAAGACGGCGAGGAGTTCAGACTGGGCGGAAGCGGCGGGGGTGAAGAGGAGTTCGGTTTTCATTCTTGCTACTAGTATCTCTTGAATTTGGGCGGTCAGGCCTACTTCGCGTACTTCCCTTTGCTGTGGGCGATGGCGGCCCGGGCTTCCCGATCGGCTTCGCGGCGGCGTTCGGTTTCTCGCTTGTCCCAGTCCTGCTTGCCTTTGGCGACGGCCAGTTCGCACTTGACCCGGCCATTACGAAAATAGAGTCGCGTGGGTATGAGCGTATGACCCTTGAGCTGCGTCTGTCCGATTAGTTTGCGGATTTCCTCGTGGTGCAGAAGGAGTTTTCGCGTCCGGAGCGAGTCGTGGTTGCTGATATTGCCGTGGGAATATGGCCCAATATGGGCATTCAGCAGGAAGGCCTCACCATCTTTAATGATTCCGTAGGCGTCCTTCAGGTTAGCCTTACCTTCGCGGATGGATTTCACTTCAGTGCCACGCAGGGCGACACCGCATTCGAAGCGGTCGAGGAGGAAGTAATTGTGACTGGCGGCGCGGTTGACGGCGGCATCGCGCTCTCCGGCGGCGAGCGGATCGCGGGGCTTCTTTTTGGCAGGGGCCTGAGCGACAGAATGTGTGGATTGCCGGGGCATGGACGGGAGTCTGAATTTCCATGCTAGCACGCAAGGTGAAGGCTTCCGTACGGCCAAATGGCGCGGGGCGCGATGCTATACTCGACCAGCGCTCGGCGATGAGAAAACAGAGGTTAGGTTTCGTGCCATTATGGCCGGCGCGAGTCGCCAGAGACCGCAACGCAACATCGGAAGCAAGCTGCTGGAGTTTGATGAATCATCGTATTTTCAGGTGGGGGACGCTTGCCGTTCTGGCCGTGTCCATAGGCCTCGGACTGGGTGTTTTCTCTTCCCGCGTTCACGCCGAATCGGAAGAAAAACTGGCTAAGGAGTCAGCCTCGAAGCTGTACAAGCAGGGGCAGGCAGCCGAAACCGCAGGCAACATTGAACAGGCCTTTCAGCTCTATGCCAGAGCTTTCCAGAAAAACCCCAAGGATCTGCGGTACAAGACCAGCTATGAGCGCACGCGGTTCTCCGCGGCCAGCATTCATGTGAAGCAGGGCGAGAAGCTTCGCGATCAGGGCGATGCCTCCGGAGCGCTGACCGAATTCATGCGGGCGCTAGAGATCGACCCCAGCAATGAGCTGGCGCAGCAGGAAATCAAGGCTATGCGGGACAAGGCCGCCGCTCAGCCCAATCAGGAGACCTCGGTCTCGCCTGAGGAAAGTCAGCTGAGTGGGATTGGTTCTCCAATTGAGCTGAAACCGCTCTCAAACGAGCCTCTGACTCTGCACTCGGTCGAAGACAGCAAGGTCATCTATCAGACGGTGGGAAGGCTGGCGGGCGTTAACGTCCTCTTTGATCCGGACTACACATCAAAGCGCATTCAGGTGGACCTGACCAACGTCGACCTGTATGACGCACTGCGAATTATCGGCACCATTTCCGGGACATTCTGGCGGCCGATCACCGCCAATACGATCTTTGTGGCGCAGAACACGCGCGCCAAGCGCACCGAACTCGAAGAAGAGGCGGTCCAGACCTTCTACCTGACAAACGTGGCGCAGCAGAACGACTTTACCGATCTGCAGACGGCACTGCGGAATATGTTCCAGACGGCGAAGATCTACGGCGTTGCGAGTCAGAACGCGATCATCATGCGCGGCACACCGGATGAACTGCTGCTGGCACAGAAGCTGATTTCCGACCTGGATAAAGCCAAGCCGGAGGTGGTGGTCGACGTCGCGGTTCTCGAAGTGAGCCGCAATTACGAACGCACCATCGGCGTTCAGTTGCCGCAGACAGCTACGGTCAACTTTCAGGCCTCAAACTACAACAACACAAACACTTCTTCATCGTCATCTTCGTCTTCTAGTACAACTGGTTCAAGCACTACGACCAACACCAGCAATGGATTGACGCTGAACAGCCTGGCGCATCTGAATGGAACGAACTTCGCGGTCACCATCGGCCAGGCAACAGCGAACCTTCTGCTGACCGACAGCTCCACGCGAATCCTGCAAAATCCGCGTATCCGAGCCTCAGACGGTCAGGAAGCGACGCTGAAGATTGGCGAAAAACTCCCCGTGGCCACCGGCTCGTACCAGACGGGAGCGGCAACGGCGATCGTCAGTTCGCTTGTCAATACGCAGTTCCAGTACCTCGACATCGGCGTGAACATAACGGTGAAGCCGACGGTTCACTACGACCGCGACGTGACCCTGAAACTCAAGATTGAGGTCTCATCGCAGAACGGTTTTTCAAACCTGGGCGGCATCAACGAGCCAATCATCACGCAACGCACGGTCGACCAGACGATTCGCCTGAAGGAAGGGGAGGCGAATATTCTGGGTGGCATTCTGCAGCGGCAGGTTTCGAATTCACTGAGCGGCACGCCAGGGCTGGCGTCGGTGCCGATCCTCAAGTACATCTTCAGCAGCAACGACAAGACACAACAGGACGACGAAATTGTCTTCCTGCTGATTCCGCACGTGGTGCGGGCGGAGATGCTCAATCCTCTGAACCTGCGCGAGCTTGACACCGGCACAGGCAACACGATCGAGCTGCGGCACATCAGCCAGGACACCGCTCGCCCGACGACTCCGAAGCCCGGGACCTTCACCGTGCCTCCGCCCGTAGGCACCGAGGCAACACCGCAGACGGCGGCGGCGGCGGCGGCAACCGCGGTGAATAACATGCAGCAGGAGGCTAGTGGACAAGTCAAGCTGCAACTGGCTCCGGAGATCAGCCAGCAGAAGATAGGCTCGACCTTCCAGGTCGCGGTGAATCTCTCCGGCGGGGTGGACGTCTTCTCCGTGCCAATGCAGGTGCAGTACGACCAGACGAAGCTGAGCCTGATCAACGTAGACCTGGGAGATACGCCGGGTAAAGGCGTGAACTTCCTCGGGCAGGATGGACAGGCCGTGGCCCTGGTGCATCGCGATGACGGCAGTGGCAACGTGGCGATCTCGGCTTCGCGTCCGCCGGGAACACATGGAGTGACCGGAAATGGAACGGTGTGCGTGTTGACCTTCCAGGCTAAGTCGCCGGGCGACGCCGCAGTGGTGATTACCCGCCCGATGGCGCGCAACAGCAGTCAGCAATCGCTACCGGCGACCGGATCGCGGGCAATTGTCCAAGTAAAGCCCTGAAGACAGCAGGCGTAGCAGTGGATGTGAATATGCGGCGGAATCTGAGATGGCTGGGCTTGGAATCCGAGGCAAGGGGACGCGAGGCGGGCCTGACCCTCGTGGAACTGATTGTAACGGTGGCCATTCTGGCGCTGGTGGCGGGGGCGGCGGTGCCGATCGCCCGGTTCCAGGTAAAGCGCGAGAAGGAGCGCGAGCTGCGTTATGACCTGTGGCAAATGCGCGACGCGATCGACCACTACAAGGACGCTGCCGATAAGAACGCATTTATCACCAAGGTTGATTCGCAGGGTTACCCTCCGGACTTGCAGACGCTGGTAGACGGCGTGGATGTCCAGGGAAAGAAGGTCAGGTTCCTGAGGCGCATTCCGGTAGATCCGATGACCGGCAAGGCGGAGTGGGGGATGCGGTCGATGCAGGACGACCCGACGAGCGATTCCTTTGGCGGGCAGAGCGTCTTTGACGTGTACTCGAAGTCGGATGGCACGGCGCTCGATGGAACGAAGTACAAGGACTGGTAGCAGTGGGACAGCTGAAGCACAACTCGAAACGCGAGAGCGGCTTTACCCTTGTGGAGCTGATGGTCGTGATGCTCATCATCGGCGTGCTTGCGGCCATCGCTATTCCCAGCTACGTGGCTTCGGTGAAGAACGCCAAGGAAGCGGTTCTGAAGGAAGACCTGCACGTGATGCGCAATGCCATCGACTCCTACACGATGGATAAGGAGAAGGCACCCCAGTCGATGGACGATCTGGTGCAGTCGGGCTATCTCCGCGAGATTCCCAAGGACCCGATGACGCATTCGAGTGAGACATGGGTAACGACGACTGATGACACGCTCGAGAGCATTGACCAGACCGAGCCGGGCATCAACGACGTGCACAGCGGGTCGCAGGAAGTGGGCACGGACGGACAGGCGTACTCGACCTGGTAAGGCGTCCGGGGGCACGATGCTCTAGAGTGAGGGCATGAGTTCGGGTCAGCTTCCGTCCCTGGAATTCCCTGACATTACGGATGTCTACGAGCGGTTTGCCGCTCTGACGGCGGTGTCGCCGGAGCTGGGCGGTTCGCTGCTCGTCTATCTGGGGCTCGACCGGAGCGGCATCGCGCTCGCGATTGCAGCCAATATCGCGGGCGCTGCATCGATGGGCGTTGAGCCTGAGCTCGCGCGCGCGAAAGTCTCGATTCGCAGCGGGGCGTGCGATTTCCTGGTAAACACTCTCGATGAAGCGTTGCGAATTTTGAAGAACGAGATTCGCCGGAAGAAAGCTGTGTCGGTGGTACTGGCGGGGGGTGCCCCGCAGGTGGTGGCGGAGATGGTGGAGCGCGGGGTGCAGCCGGAGATCGTGGTGGGTGACGCCCCCGGGGTGGAGACGCTGGTGACGCGGGGAGCACGGAGGCTGGGGTGGGCGTCGGGTGAAGGGGCGGCGGTTACTTGGGGGGTAGCGCGGGAGCCACTGCGATGGCTGCCGGTGGTGGATCGGATAGCGGCGGAGGCACTGGAGCCGGCATCGACTACGGCGGCGCGAAGGCGATGGCTGGAGGCTGGGCCCAGGTATCTGGGGCGGGAGCTGGCGCGTCAGCGGTATCTGCGGATGAGCGAGGCAGAGGTTGAGGCGTTCATGGCGGCGGTGCGGCGCGAGGTGGAAAGCGGCGGGATTCCGGTCGCGGTCACGGTGACTCGGGATGGCGGCGAGACGGTGATCGCGCCTTAGGCGGGATTGGCGGTGGTCTGGATCACGGACCAGAGTTCCTTGAGGCCGGCGCCGGTTTTGGCAGAGCAGAGGAGCAGGTTATCGGTATCGAGGCCTTTGGTCAGGGCGGCGTGGGCTTTGGCGCGGCCGTTTCCGGAGAGCTTGTCGGCCTTGGTGGCGACGACCAGGAAGTCGCGCTGGATGGACTTGAGGAAGTGGATCAGCTGGGCGTCGGAGGGTTGTGGCGGGATGTTGCTGTCGACCAGGCAGAGGCAGAGGGCGAGCGTGGGGCGCTCGGCGAGGTAGGGCTCGATGAACTTAGGCCATTCGGCGGAGATGGATTTCGAGATCTTGGCGTAGCCGTAGCCGGGCAGGTCGGCGAAGAACATCTGGGGCTGCTGGCGCTGCGGGGTGTCGGCGATGGAGAAGAAGTTGATGGCGCGGGTGCGTCCGGGGGTGGAGGAGACCTTGGCCTGCTTCGAGTCGAGGAGCGCGTTCAGGAGGCTCGACTTGCCGACGTTGGAGCGTCCGAGGAAAGCGATCTCGGGGACCGACGGCTCGGGGAACTGAGCAGGTGAGTGGGCCGAGATCAGGAATTTGGGGAAGACGCGCACCTGAATATGGTACCCCCACCCCCCTCCCCCTGCCCCCTGAATCTGGGACTCATTGATTCTAAAAGGACAACCTGAAAGTCATTCATTCTAAAAGATTAATCCGAAATCGATTCATTCTAAACGATTTATTGCTGTCGGCCGCTTCGTCATCTCCGATAGATCATAGAAAACAAAGCACTTGTGCGTAAGTCATAGAAAACAAGGTACTGAGCGATCGTCATTGATAACAAGGCGCTTTTCTACTCGTCATTGATCCCGCGGGAGTGCGAGCATTCCTAAAAGCCAGGAGCCCGGCTGTGTGAGCCGGGCTTTCTTCCCTCTTACGTCAATTCCCTATCTCTATTATTGCTGATTCCGAAAAGTCGTCGGCCAACTAAATTCAGGGCGTAGGGTGTAGGGAACAGGGTGTAGGCTCAGGGCTGCCAGGTTCGAACCCCAGTCACTCCGGCGACGGATTTACATTTCCGCGGGGTTCTTTCACTTCGGCTCTGAGGATGACGCCTCGCTCCTTTCGGCTCCCGGGTTAGACTTCGCGCGAGCGCTTGGACCAGTGCCAAAGGCCGTCGGTGACTTCGGACGGCAGGCGATGCCCGAGCTGGCGAGCGAGCATGACAATCTGTCCGCGGTGGTGGCCTTCGTGGGCGATGAAATAGCCGAGAACGTGGCCCACATCGAGCGGGAGGTTGCGCCAGACGTAAGACTTCGAATCGGGAATCGTGCCTCCGTGGTGGCAGCCGAGTTTGAGCAAGCTCAGGATGCCCTCGCCACTCAGCTGCAAGGCCGGAATGAGGTCTTTCGGCGTCACTTTGAACCGGTCGACGCTACGTGGGACGGCGATGCCGTGTTCTTTGCCGAGGGTCTTCGTCCACATACAACGGGCGTTGTGAATATGACCGGCAATCATCCGGATGGTGCGGCGCGGCGCTCCAGGTACGGTGGATTCCCAGAGTTCGGAGGGTAAATGCTCGACGAGAAAAATGGTGACACGGTTGTTGGTCTTCCACGCGCCGAGGATCGCGTCTCGCAGGTCTGGTGGAGAAGGCATACCGCACCTCTTGGACGGTCCAGCTGACACTCAAGGTCAGAGTTTACCCAAAGAAGGGCAGGTTAGAAGGGCAGATTCAGGAGCAGGCCGATGAGGAAGCTCAACGCGACCAGCACGTCGGCGACCCGGTCCTTCAGGGTGATGACGAAGGCAATCATGCTGAGGAAAATGGCCCACTTGACGGCATCCTTGCGGAAGGCTCTTCCCCATCCGATCACTGGCGGCGGATGGGACTGATCCTGTTCGCGGCGGATCAGACGAAAGATGCGGAGCGATTCACCGGCGATGAGGATGACGAATCCGGGGAGTGGCAGGAGCGAGCCGAGACCGACTGCGTACAGGAGTTCACCCAGATAGCAGGGGCGAATCCGCAACGGGGCCGGTACCACGCGAATGGTGCGGGCCCAGGTTGAGAGAACGGCTCCGGCAGCGATGAGGACGGTCGCGAGGACGAAGAGCGCCCGCTCCCACAGACGGGGCGTGGAGGTGTCGCGGACGAAACGCCAGACGATGTCGTCGCGATCGATGAGGTAAGTGAGAAATGCGGCGAGTACGACGAGCTGGTGAGTAAGCGTCTGGTGGCGATATTCGAAATTGGACGCTTTCACGCGTTCGCTTCGGTTGCTACACGACGGTCTTCCCACAACTGCTTCATCTCGCGTCCAAGGCCGTCGAGGTCCGGGTAGATTACCGACTCGGTGATCCCGCAGTCTCTAAGGTCTTGGCGAAGCTGCGCACGCGCGCCGGCGGCAATAGTGATGAGCTTGATGGTTGAGTCTGTCTTCCTGAATTCGTCCTGCATCCAGTTCGGCTCTGTGCCCAACACGATAAATCGACTACGCTGTGCGGCGATGCGGCGGGTGATGTGATCGAAATCCAGCACCATTGGCGGACGCGGAACAGGAACCTCATCGAAATCTTTTTCCGACACCGGCAGGTAGGAGTTTTCCCACTCGGTGGGATCGTAGCCTTCGTTGGGGTGCTTTTCGACAAAGGTCGTCCATGCGTCTTCGGCCAGCTTCACATCCGGCAGGCCTTTGAGTTGGTCGTTCAGGCGGTACGGTTCGAGCACGTATACGCACGCATCACGGTTGTCGTTGCTCTTGTTGCGCAGGGCGAAGTGAAGAGCGATCAACGCTCCGTCCGACCAGTCGAGCAGGCGCGTGGGACCTTCGTGATGCTGCATCAGGAAGTAGGAATCCCAGTCCCAGTCCTCGCTGGACTCCTTCTCATGCTCAACAGCGTTTCGCTTGAACTCATCGTGCAGGTCGTTTTCGATCGCCAGGAGCTCCCTGATCGGCTTCAACGGGAGCGATTTTCTGTCATCGCCTTTTGCGGGACGGTACAACTCCGGACGCAGGATCGTGTCCTCGAAGTCCCTGCTCTCGCCGCGAAACCAGAGCTCTTTGTGCTTCGGCAGTCCCCATGCTTTGCGCATTTCGCTTACGCAATGGATGAAGTTTCCGAGTGTCGTTACAGGGTTCGTGCAGTCGATCGCCATCACATTTCTCCTTACGAATGTGGCCCGATTGGCTGCGGTCCCCCTTCCACAGCTGTTTCGCCTATTATTCGCCAATAGGCGGCGAACGTCAATCCACAACGCGAGGCGGCGGGTGGGGATATTCGAAGCCGGTCGCCTTAATTCAGGCGTGCCTCGCTTCGACGTGGAGCAGTCTGTCGAAATTTGCTCAAACTGCACGCACCGATTCATTTGGTTCCGCGGTTCCAGTGGCTCCAACTGATGACTCCCAATTCAGGCTTGGGATCATCAGGCAGCATTGACAACAGCTCGAGTTGGTTGCCATCAGGATCGCGAAAAAAGAGCGATGCTGCGGGCATCCAGGCCAACACCACCGGTTCATCGGTTGGTCTGCCTTCAAAGTCGAGAGGAACAATGTTGGCTGCACGAAGGTGGCGGGCCGCGGCTAACAGATGCTCAAGATCAACCCGAAAAGCGAGGTGCAGACTCATCCTCTGAGGACCGGTGCCTACCTCCCACAAACCCAGCATCGAGTTGCCACTGCCACCGATCCAGTAGAAGGCAACACGCCGCTCCCAAAAGACCGTAGCGAGTTCCAACTTCAGAGTCTGGCCAAAGAAATTCATGGAGCGTTCCAGGCTCGTGACAGTCAGGTGACTTTCGAAGAGATCGCGAAGAGGAATCATGCCGGCCTCATCTTGACAAGATAGGGGCAAGATACGGATTGCCGCATTGAGGGCGCAACCGTCCGGCTGTGCATACTCAGTCTGTCTTGCCGTCATCCTTTACCGATTCTGGCTACAGGTCCAAACCAAGTGGCACCCCGCTACTATTTCGCCAGGGGATGGTGGTCGAAGCTGATGACGCGAGTGACAAACCATTTGCCGTCTTTCTGGTGCCAGAGGGTGATGAACTTGGCCTCTCCTACGTTGCCGGGATCTCCGGGGTGATGGAAGGTGTGCACGCCGATCTCAACGGCTCCGTAATCGGCGATGGGATAGACCTCGAGGGTTCCGGGGACGAGTTCGCGGGTTACTTTGCCGCAGATGTTGTTCTTAATCGCGTCCAGGAAGACCTGACGTCCAACGGCCAGGCCGGTTTTGTCGTGGTAGAACTCGAGGTCCTCGGAGACCAGCGAGCCGAGCGTCTTCAGGTCGCAGTGATTGTAGGCATCGAAGAGCTGCGTATCGAGCGACTGGATGGTTTTGAAGAGCTGGTCGGGGCCGGGTGTGGTCTGCGCGTGGGCTCTGGCGGAAGACACTGCAAACAGGACGGCGAAAGCCAGGGCAAGGAAGAGCGTCTTCTTCATGTGTCGAGAACTCCGAAGTGGCGATACGGTTTTCTACGTATGCGCCGAAGGCATGGTTCCGGAATTGTGACGGTTACGCGTCACCAATCCACCGGGCATTCCATTTGGCTCACCGCGCCATCCCCTCGCCATCGGCCTCAATCCTCACGCGCACTTCTTTGCCGGGCTGCATTGCAACGATCAGGGGAACTGCTTCGAAGCCGGGGACAAGGTTGAAGGTGCGCTCGCCGGGAATCGGCTCGAAGCGATTGGCGGCATCGATGCTGACTATGAGTGAACCTTTGGGCCTGGAGATGCGCACGCTCTGCGGGCTCATCTGCTCAACCCGCTCGCTCTCCCGGGCAATCACCGGAACGATAAACTGCAGTGAAGCCGACGCGGGCAGTTGGCCAGTGACAGTGGCGGCGAGTTCCACGCCCGATTCGCCTATCGTCCAGCGAACTCCATACAGCAGGCCGTCGCCTTCCATCGGCTTGTGCGAGTTGCTCATCAACCGGCCATGGGCCTCGAAGACCACAGCGGCGCCAGAGCGTGTCGCCGAGAGCGTAGCCCGGTAGTCGTTGAGGCTGGTGTATGTGTCGCCGGCGGAGCACTCGATGCGCGGGGTGAGCGGCATGTGCGGTCCGGCGCGCTCCTGCTGCTGGTTGGAAATTTCGATCATCTCGTAGCGGGTCATGCTGGCGGTGAGAATGGGGCCAAGCGCCATGTGGTAGAGCACAGACAGGGCGCCGCCGGTCACGTGGCCGCCGCCGAATCCGCCGCCGGCCTGTACATGCTCCTGGTACTCCCAGTCGTACCCGGTGACAGTGGCGCGCCAAGGACCGACGGCGGCGAGGTGCGTGCCGATCACAGGAAAACTTTTTAGGCCGTAGGGCTCATCGCGCGGGACCGCCGGCCGCTCGGGATCGGCCGGGAAGCTGCCGCGGTCGAGCGCCGCGGCGAGCGCCTTGGCGTGCGTGAAGGTGTGATGGATGCAGGGAAGGTCGCCGTGCGCCTTGTATTCGCGCCCGCCGTAGAGCAGGCCGTCGTCGGTGCAGACGGCCATCAGTTCCGTATTGCGGCGAGCGGCTTCGCGGAAGCGCGGGTCGTGCCCGGCCATAAGGAGGAAGCCGGGTTGGCAACCGTCGCTGGTGCGGCTGCCCCACCAACTCCACTTGTAGTTGCGCGTGCCCCAACTGTTGTCCCACGCGCCATCGGGAAGCTGGAATTCCATGTGGGTTTTGAGAGCGGCGACCACCTGTTGCTCGACAGCCTTGTCGCCGGCGAGCAGACTGTACAGGGCGAGCGCGGGCAGCGACTCCTCGACGTTGTAGCCGAGATCGACGGGGCGGCAGCCCTTGGGCGAAACTCCGTTGAGCGGGTGCCCTTCGCCAACGAGGAAACCGTCGGGAGTGAACTGCTCCATGACGCGCTGGGCGAGCTTGCGGCCGCGGTCGATGTAACCGGGCTCGCCGAGCACCTGGCCGCAAAGCACGAAGGCCAGAGTAGCCGTGGCGGGGTAGTTGACGTTGCCGGTTTCGATGCTGATGAAGCCATCGAGGAATTTGACGGCGGCCGCCAGGCGCGCGGTCCAGGCGCTGCGCGTGGCCGTGTCGAGCACCTCACCGTGGTGTGTAAGAGCCTCGGCCAGCGCGATGGCATGGAAGACAGTGATGCCCTGCCATTGGCTGAGCGTGACGTCGCCGATCCAACTGCCGTCCGGCCGGCTCACCTGCACCTGCGACCACTCATGGACAAGTTTTGCCGCGCGGACGTATTTTTCATCGCCGGTGGTGTGCGCCATTTTGAGCAGCGGGTAGACGGCGTCGCCGCAGCGGCCGTGGATGAGGGCGCAGGCGGGGCAGAGCAGGCCACCGTAGAAAGCTGGATCGCGCATCGCGACGATCTGACGGGCGATGAGGCCGTCGCACCACGTCTTGAGGAGAGTGGAGTAGAGCTGGCTTTCGCCGGTGGTAGGCGAGGATGCAGGGGCAGCGTGCGCAACGGCCGGTGCGAAAAGCGTCTTACCTTGCGACGTAGCCATGACGGCGGCGGTGAGGCGAAGCATTTCTCTGCGGGTGAGCTTGCCTTGCGGATGGCCGGTGTTCATCGGTGGTCCTGTATGGGGGTGAGTTTCCTTGCAAAACCCATTTTGCACCAGGGACGTGAGGGGAGAGCATCATGGCGAGTCCACATTGGGCAGATCGGCGATCATGCCCTCGCACCTCTTTGCCTGAATGAATTACGACGGGCTGAAACCGATGTAGGCGCCTGGTCGGAGCATCATTTTTATCTTCGATATGATTCGCAATATATGGAACGAAGAAGTTTTCTGAAGGGCTCTGCTGCTCTGGCAGCGGCAGCTGCGGCCTCGTCTGTACCACTCGCCAGTGCAGTAGACCTGCGAAGTTCTGAACCTGAAACCTCATCCGACGCTTTGAATCCCGCTGGCATTCGCGTAGCCGGAATACGGATGGTTCCGGTGGTCGGCGGCAAGTACAAGGTGTGGACCAAGCGGATGGGCTCGGGACCGGTCAAGGTTCTGCTGCTGCACGGTGGTCCTGGCTTTCCGCATGTCTACCTGGAGGCGATGGAGTCGTTTCTGCCCCAGGCCGGCATCGAAATGTACTACTACGACCAGCTCGGTGTCGGGAATTCCGATGTTCCCGATGACCCCTCGTTGTGGACATTGGCGCGCTATCTGACCGAAGTCGAAGAGGTTCGCCAAGGGCTGGGGCTCGACCACTTTGTGCTTTACGGCCACTCGTGGGGCGGCATCCTGGCGATGGAGTACGCGTTGAACTACCAGGAGCATCTACGCGGCCTGGTGATCTCCAACATGACGGCAAGCACGGCGTCATATCTCAAGCGGACGGCTGCTTTGAAAGAGCAACTCCTATCGCCTGAAACTCTGCAGCGCTTCAATGCGCTGGAGGCCGCTAAAGATTACGACAATCCGGATTACATGCGGATTGTGGACGAACAGCTTTACACGAAGATGCTCTGCCGGACCAGTCCCTGGCCGGAGCCGGTGAGCCGGGCATTCCGGCTGGGCAACCAGAAAATCTACAACCAGATGCAGGGCAAGAGCGAGTTCGAAGTGACTGGCAACCTGAAGGACTGGGATCGCTGGAACCGGCTGCACGAGATCAAGGTGAAGACGCTCACCATGGGAGCGACCTGGGATGAAATGGATCCGGCCGATATGCGCAGGATGGCCTCGCTGATGCCGAATGCGACGTGCGCCATCTGTCCGAATGGCAGCCACCTCGATATGTGGGACGACCAGGCGGTCTACTACGACCACCTGCTTGCCTTCCTGCGAAGTGTCTAGAGCGAGCTCCCCGCTCAAATCAACACCCCGCTTGAGTGGGGGGCCCGGGGATATCCGGAATTGTGACGGATGGGCCCAGCCGTCGTCGCGGCGCTCATCATCCTAACGATGTAGCGGTATATCTCCGGAGGTTTCATGCCTGACATGCAGACGCTCGCCCCCGCCCAGCAGCTTGCCGCCACGAACAAGGCCCACTTCCCAAACGAGAGCACGGAGTATCGTGCGGCTCGGAATGCACTTCTTGTCGAAGAGATCGAGCTGCGGCGGCATATAGAACGCGTTGCGGCCCAGCGGCGTGCGCTACCAGAGGGCGGCGAGATTCCGAAGGATTTCGAGTTGGTCTCCGAGAGCGGCCCGATCGGCCTCTCGAGTCTTTTCGGCGACAATGACACGCTGATGGTGTACGGCATGATGTATGGTCCGCAGCGGAAGGCGCCGTGTCCGATGTGCACTTCGTTCCTGACGGCCTGGAACGGGATCGCCGTGAACCTGCGTGAGCGTGTTGCTATCGCCGTCACGGCGCGCTCGCCGATCGAGCGCCTGATCGAGTACAAGAAGCAACGCGGCTTCGCGAAGCTCCCTTTTGTGTCGGATGTGTCCGGTGAGTACACCCGAACATACGTCAATCCCGAAGATGCCGATGTGCCGGGCTTCAGCGTGTTCATGCGGCGCGACGGAGTGATTCGTCACTTCTACAGTGGCGAAATGAGCGGCGAGATGGCTGACCCAGGACAGGATCCGCGCGGTGGCCCGGACCTCGATCCTTTGTGGCTAGTGTTGGATCTGACGCCGGAAGGTCGCGGCACGGATTGGTATCCGAAGCTGGATTACGGGAACAAATAAGCGTCCGTGAGACCCCGGCTCAGGAGGCCTGCCCGAACAGTCTGGAGCGATCACCACCCTTCGGAATCACAAGCCGCGCGATTGCGGCACTTGCAACAGCCAGACCCGCACAGATAAACATAATGGTTCGAAATCCAAATACGAATGATTTCCGAACCAGCTCCTTGATCGCCGCGTTCGCAGCGGGATCCAGGTGGAGAGAGGTCTGCAGGCCGGCGAGTCTGGTCTCCTGTGATTTGATCTCCTGCAGTATCGAGGGTGGCAGCGAAAGATCGGCCAGTGCGAGGTTCAAGCGAACGCGGAAGACGTAGACCATCACGATGCCGAGGATGGCAATGGCAAGCACACCGGCGACTCGGGCGACTGCATTATTGATTCCAGAAGCTGTCCCAACGCGATCCTGCTCCACAGAATTCATTACGACGGCGGTGAGAGGGGCTACGGTAACTGCCATGCCGAAGCCCGAGGACAATCATCGGCGGGAAAAACTCCTTCCAGTAGTTATCCGATATGGAGGGCACGGCAAACAGGACGAAACCCAAGGCGACGACAAGAGGGCCAACGACTAACGGACTTCTCTGGCCATATCGCGTGACGAGTCCGCCCGCCCAGCGCGAAAGGAGAAACATTAGAAGAATCAAAGGCAGGATGGCGGCTCCGGTCGCAGTCGATGAGTATTCCTGAACCTGGATAAGGTTCAACGGGAATAAGAAGAAGAAAATGCCGACGGCTGCGTAGAGGAAGAAAGTGACCAGGTTTGCGCCACTGAAGCTCGGATTCTTCAAGAGCGCCAGTGGAATCATTGGAGAAGCCGTACGAGCTTCGACAGCCGCAAACCCTGTGAGACAGACGAAGCCAACGATCAAGCTTCCGACGACCAGAGGATTTTTCCAGCCCAGAGTGATCGATTCGATCAAGCCATTCACCAATCCGCAAAGTCCGATCGTTGCCAGCATGCTCCCAACCAGTCGATACGATGTGTAACTGCACTGCGGCTCTCCGGAATTCGCCAAAGCGAGATAGCCACGACGGCTATGGCCAGCGGGACGTTGATGAAGAATACCCAGCGCCACGAAGCATGCTCCACCAGCCAGCCGCCCAGAACCGGACCCAGGGCAGTGGTGATCGCGGTGAACCCAGACCATGTACCAATGGCCTGACCGCGGCTTTCCTTGTCGAATGAGGTGCTGATGATGGCAAGACTTCCGGGAATCAAGAGCGCAGCGCCGATGCCTTGAATACCCCGGGCGATTATCAATTCATGAATAGTCGCGGCTACTCCGCAAACGATCGAAGCCACGGCAAAGATTGCTACACCCATCAGGAAGATGAGGCGCCGGCCGAAGAGGTCGCCGAGCAAGCCTCCGACCAGGATCAAGGCCGCCAGGAACAGCCCGTAAGACTCGACGACCCATTGCACATCCACCACGGTTCCGTGAAAGCCTGCCTGCAGCGCCGGCAAAGCAACGTTGACCGCCGTGCTGTCAATAAATGCCATGCTGGAAGCAAGTATGGATGCAGTGAGGATCCAGGGCCTGGCTGCGACCTTGCACGAAACTTCGTCCGATGCTGACAGGCTTACGGCATCGCAGGGTGTTCTCATGGACTATGAGATTCCACTCCAAGGCGTAGAGTTCCGCAAATGCGGAATCTCTAATTCCCCTCAAAGGTGAGGACATGATCTTGTCCATCGGCGTTCGCCTGCTGCCACTCCCCGCTCCACATATACTGGCCTGCGGGTGGAGGAGGTGCGCTTTGCAGACCAAAAGGCTCATCGTGTTGACGGTCTTTGTTGGGTTGGGTGCGGGGCTGGTTTATGGCCAGGTGGATGCGCCGCAGGGCGACGTCGCGGAGCGGATTGCAGCGGTGGAAGCGTGTCTTCCCCCGCCGGTGATCGTCAAGGGCGAGCCCAAGGTCTGTACGACTCTGTCCAAGCGAATGGAGGAGCTGCATATTCCCGGCGTTAGCATCGCTGTTGTTCACAACGGCGCGATCGAGTGGGCCAAGGGATATGGCGTGAGGCAAACGGGCGGAGACGCGGTCAAGACGGACACGATTTTTCAGGCGGGCTCGATCAGCAAGCCGGTGGCTGCGATGGGCACGCTGCATCTGGTGCAGGAAGGCAAGCTGTCGCTCGATGCGGATATCCATACGAAGCTCACAAGCTGGAAGCTTCCGGCGAGCACGGCCGCTCCGGGTGCGGTGGTGACTCTGCGTGAACTGCTCACGCACACGGCAGGGCTGACGGTTCATGGCTTTCCGGGATATGCGGCGGGAGAGCCGGTTCCGACGCTGGTGCAAGTGCTGAATGGAGAGAAGCCGGCCAATACAGAGCCGATACGCGCTGGATAGCCCGCCGGGAAAGGAGTGGCGGTATTCCGGAGGCGGATATACGGTGATGCAGCAACTGGTGATCGATACGGTGAAGGAGCCGTATCCGCAGTTTCTGCACGACACGGTGCTGGCCCCGATTGGAATGAGTCACAGCACGTATCAGCAGCCTCTGCCTGCGGCGCTGCTGACGAATGCGGCAATGCCATACAACGCCGATGGAACGCCGGTGAAGGGCGGCCCGCACACGTATCCGGAG
Source organism: uncultured Acidobacteriaceae bacterium (assembly GCA_963786085.1). Lineage (GTDB taxonomy): Bacteria > Acidobacteriota > Terriglobia > Terriglobales > Acidobacteriaceae > Silvibacterium. Next base: position 16,130 of record CAWAYO010000013.1, on the reverse strand, counting down.
ATGGCGGCAGCGGGATTGTGGACGACGGCTTCGGACCTGTGCCGGTATGTGATCGAAGTGCAGAATTCGCTGACGGGAAAGGCGAATCATGTCCTGTCGCAGTCGATGACGCAACAGATGCTGACGGCTGGAAAGGGTGACTTTGGCCTGGGCCTGGCAATCGGCGGATCAACTGCGAACAAATGGTTTTCGCACGGCGGTGTCAACGAGGGCTACGAAGCCATGATGATCGGATACGAAAGCAACGGCGATGGCGCAGCGGTGATGACCAATGCTCAGGGAGGGAGCCGTCTCGCGGCAGAAGTGATGAGCGCGATCGCGGCCGCGTATAACTGGCCGGACTGGAAGCCTGTCGAGCGCACGGTGGTTAAGGTGGATCCGGCGGTGCTGGCGCGATATGTGGGGACTTATCAGCTGGCGCCGAACTTCAGCGTGACGTTTACGCTCGAAGGCGATCAGCTGATGACGCAGGCGACAAACCAGCCGAAGTTTCCGGTGTATCCAGAGTCGCAGACGAAGTTCTTTCTGAAGGTGGTGAATGCCGAGGTGGAGTTTGTGAGCGATGAAAAGGGAGAGGTGAACGCCGTGATTCTGCACCAGGGCGGGCAGGATCATAAGGGAGTTAGGAAGTAGGCGCGTGATGGCGGTGCTCCAGACTCGCTGTCGGGGGTGGGCGGTGGCGCGCGGCCGGTGGCTAAGGCGGATAAGCTGGTCGATGGTCCTGGCGGCTCCCTTGATGGCATGCGAACAGAGGCCGGGGGAGAATACAACGCAGAACGCGAACGACTGCTATGTGCGCGAGGTGAAGACGCTGCCGGGAAGTCACGCGTACGCGGCGGATTTTGTAGAGGTGATGGCCACGGATCCTAGCCTGAAAGCGAGCGACCGCGCCAGAGATCGCTACGTGGTGTGGGGTCTCAATGCGGACTTGAGCAGTGAGACTCCGGCCGAGGAGCGGGCGCTGTACGTCTCCAAGTCAACAGACGGCGGCGAGACGTGGACCGTGGTGGCGCGGCTGGGGCCAGAATATTTTGACGCGGGGATCGATGAGGGACTGCGGAACGGGTTGAGTGTGGCTCCCGGCGGCGGCGAGTTTGTGGTGACGACGCAGAAGGGTGCGTTTCAGGTGATTCCGGGCGGCTCGGATGCGGTGGTGAAGTATATCGCGGGGCCGCGGGTTCCGCGCGACCGGCCGTGGGTGAGCATTACGAAGAAGGAGGGCGATCCGGTAAGGGCGGCGGCGGCGAAGATGACCGCGGACGGCAGGCGGCTGATCGTGGCGTATGGATATTTTGATATGGATCCGAAGCTGTTCAGCTATCACCGGGGACGCGAAGGTGAGTGGGTGGAGGATGGGCGGCTGCCGCAGATTCCTACCGACCTGCAGATTTTTTCGATGGAGTGGGACAAAGCGGAGAGGGTGCGTCCGGGATCACTGTATGTGGGTACGGGCGACCAGATATATCGGCTGGACCTGCGGACGCTGAGGTGGACCGAGGTGAAGGGAGTGGAGCCGGACTCGGCGATCCACGCGATCAACACGGTGGGCGGGCTCCATATCGCCGCGTGCTGGGGCATCTATGAGCCGACGAGCGCGGATCTGGTGTGGAAGGTGACGGATGAGGTGTTCATTTACCACAGAGATCAGGACGAGACGGGATCGAATATTCGGGCGTATGGGATCGAGGTGGATCCGGTGAAGCCGAGCCGGCAGGTGGTGACGGCATTGACGGGCGTCTACATCACGACGGATGGCGGGCAGAACTGGAGGCGGATGAATGGGCTTCCGGAGGGGGAATATCGGACGGCCCACTTCAACGCGGATGGGAGCGTGATTATTTCGGGGCTGCCGGGGACGTTCGTGGCGAATCCGTTTGCGAGTGCGTGCGGGCCGAGGTTGCGGACAAGGGATGATTAGCCCGTTCGCTGTTTCATTCCCCTGCTGCGTGCACCCTCTTGGATCAGCGAACCAGGTTTTGCACCCGGGCGGCGAAGTCGTGCCAGGCAACCGTTCCAGAGAGAGGAAGACGGATTTGCTGCACGAAGATCATAAGGGCGCCGGCCCAGATTGTGGCGCGATGCACTTTGTGCGTGGACCACAGATCGTAGATCACCAGGATGAGCACGAATGCGGCGGAACAAAGTGCGGCAATCGAAAGGTGGGCGTTCACAGTGCTGCCACCCACCGGCAATCGAGCGAAGGCGGCGTCCAGCAGGGCGGCTGTGGCGATGTAGATCATCCGTTTATGTGCAGGAGAATCCCGACGGTAACGGAACGCGAAAAACAGGAGCGTTCCAAAGATCATCATGTCCGCCAGTGGTATCAGGTAAAACGACTTCGCATCCGGGAAGACGGGAGGACGGTCGCCGCGACGCAGAGCGTCGGTCGCTGCCAAGACTCCCAGGATCACCATCGAGCATCCCAGAATGAACCCCGCGATGCCCAAGCGGCGATGAATATCCACGCGGCCTGCGGAGACCAGAGAAGTTTGCACGATCAGCAAAAGGATCCAGCAGGAGAATGCTGCGCCATGCACGTGAATAAGGAGGTTGGGCAGTGGCGCGCGGAAGACACCCGCCAGGAAATAGGTATGGGCAAAACCCCAAAAAACCGTCCCCAGCATCAGGAGGGACGTGGTCGCGAAAAAGAGATGATCGAAACGGCGGCCGGGAAGCCGCGGGACGAGCTTTACCGCTACTGTGTCGGTTGCCATCATTCCTCCGCACTGCATTGAGTCTGCGAGACTGTTAAATGCTGAAACAGTTCCCTTGCGTCAATACGCGAACAGAGGAGGGTCCTTTGATGAGTGGGTTTGAATTCTTGGGGGGAATGATGAAAGCCCGAGTGAGCTAACCACTTGCGCTTGACGGTATGCTTCTCTTGCCTGCCTGTCAATTAACGGAACATAGGGCTGCCGGGGACGTTCGTGGCGGATCCGTTTTCGAGTGCGTGCCGGCCAAGGTTGCGGACAAGGATGATTAGTTGCGAGAGGAAGGGTGCAATGTGGCGAGAGCGAGCGCTGAGGGTTGTGCTGTTGGTGGTGGGATTGTTGTTCTCGGCTGCTATTTATCCGCTGATTGGGGGCTTGCGAGATCCGGCGGGCTCGGATACGGGCGACACCATGATGATGAGCCTGTACTTTACCCTCGGGGTGTTTCTTCTGATCGCCGTTCGGCATCCGTCGGCGCATCGCAGTGTGATCGCCTTCGCGGCGTGGTCAAGCTTTGCTCACGCGGTAACGATGTCGATACAAGGACTGGAAATGCCGCCGATGCGCACGGGATTTCTGATGGGGTCGGGTGTGCTGGTGGTGATTGGCGTGGCGCTGATTGCGCTGGGCCCGGCAAAGAAGAAGGTTGGGGAGACAACGGCGGTGAGTGCGTAGGATTTCGCGGCCCTTATGATTGGGGACCGCGACGGAGTGCTTCAGGGACTCGCTTTCGGGCGCATCTTTATGTCTCGCTGAAGGAAGGACCGCTGATGAACGACTTCTGGTTTACCTGGGCCAATGCCTCTGAACATTTTCAGACGTGGAGCTTTCTGGATGGAGGCAATTATTTCGAGCTGGCACCCCACAGCAAAAGGGTTGAAGAAAACCAGTATGACGTTGGCGATCGAATTAACATCCTCGTATCGAATAAGCTTCGGGCCACGCTGGTTCTAACCGGAACAGGTTGGATACTCGAGCCGCTAACCGAGCACTTCATACTCACGCTTGATCCCGCGAAGAAGGCGGTTCAATTGGCATGCACGGCTACATTTCTGAATGAAAGCTGATTCGGCGGACGGAAGTCAGGATCACCCCGCACCAATCTCAACCAGCAAAGGAACTGACTGGAAATGGCTGGAGGAGGCTATCAGTTCTCTCTGGCGGCGGCTTCCAGCGCGGGCAGGTCCATCTTGATCATCCCCATCATGGCTTGCATGGCTTTGGGATGACTAATCAACTCGCCGATATTGCGTGGCACAATCTGCCAGCAAAGGCCGAAGCGGTCCGTGAGCCAGCCGCAGGCCATAGGTTTGCCACCTTCCATCAACTTGTCCCAGTAGCTGTCGATCTCTTCCTGGGAGTCGCAGCGGACGAAGAATGAGAAGGCGGGGTTGAGCTGATGCGCGGGACCGCCGTTGAGAAAGACCATCTCCTGGCCCTCAAGCTCGATCGTGATCGTGGCAATCTTGCCTACAGGCCAAGGACCGACGCCTTTGGAACGCACCTCACCGAGTTTGCGCGCGTGCGGGAAAACGCTCAGATAAAACTCGGCGGCTTCTTCGGCGTTGTCATTGAACCAGAGGAATGGCGCGACTTTGTTCATGACTGGCATGGTACCAGCCAGGAGGTCACTTCATCCCGTCGCGAAGGTTGGAATTGCTAAGGAATTAACTCTCTCTGAATCGCGGCTAAGCTGGAAGCATGAAGAAGAAGGCACTCGTTTCCTGGAGCAGTGGCAAGGACAGCGCGTGGACCCTGCACATGCTGCGGCAGAGTGGCGAGTATGAGATCGCCGGGCTACTGACGACGATGAATGCTGCGTTCGATCGCGTGGCCATGCATGGCACGCGGAGAGAGCTGGTTGAGGCGCAGGCCGAGGCGGCGGGGCTGCCGCTGATCACGGTTCCGCTGCCGTGGCCGTGCTCGAATGAGCACTATGAGGCAGCGATGCGCGAGGCGTGCGCGCAAGCGGTCGCGGAGGGCGTCGAGGTGATGGCCTTCGGGGATCTGTTTCTGGAAGATGTGCGCAAGTATCGTGAGGACAAGCTGGCGGGATCGGGACTGGAGCCGGTGTTCCCGCTCTGGGGATTGCCGACGCGGGAACTGGTTCGGGAGATGCTGGCGGCGGGGGTGAAGGCGCGGATCGTGTGCGTCGATCCGAAGAAGCTGGCGAAGGAGTTCGCCGGGCGGGATCTGGATGAGGCGTTGCTCAATGCCATGCCGGAGGACGTCGATCCGTGCGCCGAGCGGGGCGAGTTTCACACGGTGGCGTATGCAGGGCCGATGTTCCGGCGGGAGATTGCTGTCGAGAGCGGTGAGGTGGTGGAGCGGGATGGGTTTGTGTTTGCGGATGTGAGAAAGGCCAATAGCCAATAGCCATTAGCCAATAGCCATTAGCCATTAGCCATTAGCCATTAGCCATTTAGTTGGACGACCGAGATTCCCGAGGCAGCGGCGCCTGAATGGGAAAAGCAGGTCCTTCGACTTCGGTCGCCCGCGGCGACCTTCGCTCAGGATGACAATGTTTAGATAGACGACAAGGTTTGGAAATCGCGGCACCGATCTTAAAGATCAGCAGTGACGGAGGGGTGGGTCAAGCTGGTACACTTTCCTCATCTTGGTTGAGCTTCTTCCATCGATTCTCTCGGCCGATTTTGCGCATTTGGCCGATGAGGTCCAGGCTGCCGAAGCGGGCGGCGGGACCGTTATCCATTTCGATGTGATGGATGGGCATTTTGTGCCTAATCTGACGATTGGGACTCCGGTGCTGGCGTCGCTGCGCAAGGTGACTTCCCTGCCGATCGATTGCCATATGATGATCGAGAATCCCAACGACTTTATCGAGTCGTTCGCGGACGCGGGCGCGGACTGGATGAGCGTTCACTATGAGGCCTGCAAGCATCTGCATCGCACCCTGGAGCACATTACGCAGCACGGGATGCAGCCGGCGGTGGTGATCAATCCGGCGACCGAGGTGGATCTGCTGATTCCGATCCTGGGCATGGTGCACCATGTGCTGGTGATGAGCGTGAATCCGGGATTTGGCGGGCAGAGCTTTATTCCCTACTCGCTCAAGAAGATCCGGCGGCTGAAGGAGCTTCGCCAGGAGCTGGGGCATAGCTATAGGATTGAAGTGGACGGCGGCATTGCTCACGACACGATTGCGCAGGTCGTCGAAGCTGGAGCGGACCTATTGGTTGCGGGCAGCGCGGTCTTCGCCGATGGGCGGGCGGAGCAGAATGCGCGGGAGCTGCTGCAGATGGCGCAAATGGCGGCGGCGGAGTGAGTTCAGAACGGGCGGCGAACGGTCAGCGGCCGCAAGCATCGAGAATGGTTGAGGTGTTATGAATCGCGTTATTACCCAGATTGCAGTGATCGGCTTGTGCGTGGCACTGGTGCCGTCGGCGCATGCGATCGGCAAGAAGAAAAAGAAGCAGGGCGATCTCGGCCAGAATCCGCTGGCAAACGTGAACTCCAAGCAGCCGGACAAGGAGCTGTTCGACAAGGCTATGCTGGCCATGAAGAAGGGCAAGTACGACGTGGCCCGTCTGGACCTGCAAACGCTGCTCAATACCTATCCAGAGACCGAGTACGCGATGCGCGCCAAGCTGGCGATCGGCGACACCTGGTACAAGGAAGGCGGATCGGCGGCGCTGACGCAGGCCGAGGGCGAGTACAAGGACTTCATCACCTTCTTCCCGAATACTCCGGAAGCGGCGGAAGCGCAGATGAAGGTGGGCGATATTTACTTCCAGCAGATGGAGAAGCCGGACCGGGATCCGCAGAATGCGGTGCACGCGGAGCAGGAATACCGGACGATGATCCAGGATTTTCCGGATTCGCCGCTGATTCCGCGGGCCAAGCAGCGTCTGCGCGACGTACAGGAAGTGCTGGCGCAGCGGCAGTACGAGATCGGATCCTTCTACGCGCTGCGCATGAACTGGCCGGCGAGCATTGCCAGGCTGCAGACGGTGACGGACTCGTATCCGCTGTTCAGCCGCAGCGATTTGACGCTGATCACGCTGGGTGATGCTTACGCGAACCAGGCGCAACTCGCCAGCCGGTTGAATATTCCGCCGGCGGCAAAGGCGCAATTGGTGAGGGTCTTCAACGATCGCGCGGCAGCGGCGTGGTCGCGGGTGGTGACGCGGTATCCGATGGCTCCGCATGTGGAAGATGCGAAAGACCGGCTGATCGCACTGGGACGCCCGGTTCCGGAACCGACGGCTCAGGAACTGGCCGAGAGTGAAGCCGAGGAAGGCAGCCGCGTGAATGTGAAGATCAAGGATCGCGCCATGCTGCTGGTAAAGCACGGCCCATCGACGGTGGAGGCAGCGCGTGTGGGTGAGCCGACACTGACTGATCCGCCTCCCACGCTGGCGCCACAGGTGAGCAAGGATACGACGGCGATCTTCCAGGCGGCGATGAAGGGTACAGCTCTGCCCGGTGTCGCGCCGAACGGCACGGATACAACGGCAACGGCGATCAGCAACGGTACGGCTCCTCCGCGGACAGATCAGCCGGCAACTCCTCTGAAGTTTGAGACAGTGCCGGATTCCTCGGGCTCGCCGGGCAGCACGGTGACGGTGGAAGTCCTGAATGACGGCAGCAAAGCGTCAAATGCGGATAGCGGCAACACGAATGCTGGCGGAGGCGCAGGGGATGCGAATGGCGCGGGAAATTCGGCTGCGCCCACCCCCAATACGGCTGCGCCGGCTTCTCCGATGACGGGTACGAGCGCGGATGTTGACCGCGCGGTTCGCGTGCCTGAAACCCCGGTGGTCAACGCGGTCGCACCGACCAACAATCAGCCGCTGCCGCCGATCGATAAACCGGCCGAGGCTCCTAACCAGATCAACGATGTGAAGAGCGGCGGAGCGCAGGTGGCCACGGGCACGACGGCCAACGGGAAGAACAAGAAGGCCCCTTACAACTCGAAGGACGAGTCTTCGAGCAAACATAAGAAGAAGAAGGGCCTGGCCAAGGTGAATCCGTTCTAGCACGGGTTCAGCGGGAACTCGATGTGGGCCGCCTGCGGGCGGCCCTAGTGCTTGCAGGGCGGAAGGGATTTGGCTGGTTACCGTGCTATCGTAAAGGGTTGTCTTCTCACCGGAAATGCCGCAAGAACTCCAGAAAGCTTATGACCCGACTGCGATTGAAGATCGCTGGGCCGCCTATTGGGTAAGCGAACGCCTGTTCGATGTGCCTTCGCCTGAGAACTTCCCTGACAACGTCACCGATGCGCCCGTCTTCACCATGCTGTTGCCTCCGCCCAATGTGACGGGCAATCTGCACATGGGGCACATGTTCGAGCACACGGAGTCGGACATCCTAGTCCGCTGGCACCGCATGCTGGGCCACCGGACGCTGTGGGTTCCGGGGACGGACCATGCCGGCATCGCAACCCAGCTGATGGTGTCGAAACAGCTGGAGAGCGAGGGGACGAGCCGGCTGAAGGTCGGCCGCGAGGCCTTTGAAAAGCGCGTATGGGAGTGGAAGCAGCACTACGGCGGGGCGATCCTGGAGCAGATGAAGCGGCTGGGGACGAGCGTCGACTGGTCACGCGAGTACTTCACGATGGACGAGAACCTGTCTCGTGCGGTGCGCGAGGCATTCGTGCGGCTGTACGAGCAGGGGCTGATCTATCGTGGCCTCTACATCGTGAACTGGTGCCCGGATTGCCAGACGGCGATCAGCGATCTTGAAGTGGTGCACGAAGAGCAGCACGGCAAGCTGTGGGAGATTCGTTATCCCGTATTGAGTGAGGCTAACCCCGACCAGGTTGAGCCGGGGCTGTTTGTCACGGTGGCCACGACGCGTCCGGAGACGATGCTGGGCGATACGGCGGTCGCGGTCAATCCCGATGACGAACGCTACAAGCACCTGCATGGCAGGCGGCTGAGGCTGCCGCTGGTGGGGCGCGAGATTCCGATAGTCACCGATAGCTGGGTGAGTGCGGAGTTCGGCACGGGCGCGGTGAAGGTGACTCCGGCGCACGATCCCAATGATTTTGCGATTGGGCAGAGGCATGGGTTGCCGGCGATCTCGGTGATGGACGAGACAGCGCATATGAACGCCGAGGCGGGCGTGTATGCGGGGCTCGAACGCTACGAGGCGCGTAAGCGCGTGCTGGCCGATCTTGAAGCGCAGGGGCTGCTGGGCGCGGTGAAGGACCACGTTAATTCCGTGGGCAAGTGCGATCGCAGCAAGACGATCGTGGAGCCGCGACTCTCGACGCAGTGGTTTGTGAAGATTCAGCCGCTGGCGGACAAGGCGATTGCGGCCGTCGAGCAGGGATACATCAAGTTCACGCCCGAGCAGTACGCGAAGACGTATTTCGGCTGGATGCGCAACATCTACGATTGGTGCATCTCGCGGCAGTTGTGGTGGGGGCATCGCATTCCGGCGTGGCACTGCGCGACCTGCAGGCAGATCACGGTGGCGCGGGCGACTCCGGTGGAGTGCACGCATTGCAGGAGCGCCGAGATTACGCAAGAGACGGACGTGCTCGACACCTGGTTTTCGTCGGGTCTGCTTCCCTGCACCGTTTTTGGCTGGCCGGAGCATACGCGCGACCTGGATATTTTCTATCCCACTCAGCAGTTGGTGACCGGGTTCGACATTCTGTTTTTCTGGGTGGCGCGCATGATCATGTTCGGCTGCCACTTCATGCTCGATGTGCCGATGGCGGATGGGTCGGAGCGGACGTTGAAGGATGCGGTGCCGTTTCGTGATGTTTACATTCACGGGCTGATTCGCGATGCCGATCGGCAGAAGATGTCGAAGACCAAGGGCAACGTGATCGATCCGATCGAAGTGGTCGGCAAGTTCGGAACTGATGCGGTGCGCTTCACGCTGGCAGCGATGGCTTCGCCGGGTACCGACATTGCGTTGAGCGAAGACCGCATCGACGGCTATCGCGCGTTTGCAAACAAGATATGGAACGCGGCGCGGTTCATCTTCATGAACGTGGAGCGGGCAGCCCGTACGGGAATCTATGTCGATCCCCATACGCTGGTCAATTCATTCGGCCCGGACGCGGACGCGCCTATCGAGGCACGCTGGATTGTTTCGCGCCTGAACCACACTGCTGCGGATGTGAACAAAGCGCTGGCGGAATACCGGTTCGATGAAGCGGCGAATTTCGTTTACCAGTTCTTCTGGGGCGACTTCTGCGACTGGTATCTGGAGATTGTGAAGGTGCGTCTCGACTTTAGTGAGACAACCAGCGGAACCGCAGTGAAAGCTGCGCTGACTACACTGCTCTCTACCTTCGAGGCGGCGCTGCGGCTGCTCTCTCCCTTCATGCCGTTCATCACAGAAGAGTTGTGGCATGCGGTTTACGATGGCGACCCGCCGGCGAAATCCGTCGCGCTGTCGCGCTATCCGCAGGCTCTCGACGAGGCTCTGGATGACGCTGTGGAAGATGATATGGCCACACTGCAGGAGCTGATCGTCACGCTCCGCGGGTTGCGTAAGGATCTCGATGTGCCAGAGCGTGAAGAGATTGCGGCGGAGATTTCCGCTACGGAGCGAATCCAGTCTCTTGCAGCGACAAACCGGGACATCATCAGCAAGCTGGCTCGGGTATCGTCGGTCAGCTTCCCCCTCGCCTGGGCGCTTCCTTCTACCCATTCAAGGACAACAGTGAGCTTTACAGTTGGCTTCCCGTATGAGAAGAAGATCGATGTTGCTGTGGAGCGTGAACGGTTGCGCAAGAAGCTGGAGCAGTATGAGAAGGTGCTGATCAACGCGGAACGGCAGCTCGAGAATGAGGCTTTTCTGGCCAAGGCGCCGGAGAAGGTTGTCGCAGGATTGAGGAAGCAGGCGCAAGAGTCCGCCACGCTGCGCCAGGAGACGCTGGACGCGATCGAACGACTCGAGCAGCTGGTTTAGGACCGGAGCAAGTATGGAGTGGAGGAGCCGAAAGATCGAAGCCATCCTGGAGCAGGCGCTGCTTGAGGACAGGGCCACGAGCGATGTGACCACGGCGATCACAATCGATCCGGTATTGCTCGCTTCGGCCACGGTGATCGCCAAGCAGGACTGCGTGATCTCCGGGCTGGGCTGCATCCCGCGATTCCTGGAGATTTTTGCGCGGCTTGATAAACGTAACAGCGGCCGTTACGAAGTGGTCAGCCATCCGGAGATGTTCGATGGGGTGCGGGTGAAGAAGGGGCAGGCGATTGCCGTGATTCGCCACAATGCGCGCGTGATCCTGGCGTGCGAGCGTGTCATTCTGAACCTGATGCAGCGGATGAGCGGTATCGCGACACTGACGCGGCAGTATGTGGACGCGATCTCGGGTACAGACACGAAAGTTCTGGATACGCGCAAGACGATCCCGGGGCTACGGGTACTCGACAAGTACGCGGTGCGCTGCGGCGGCGGCGAGAATCACCGGCTGGACCTTTCCGATGGGATTCTGATCAAGAACAATCACATTTCGCTGGGTGGCGGCATCGAGAAGGTGCTGAAGAAGGCGCACGAATTGCGCGCCGCGGGCCAGACGATCGACATTGAAGTCCGCAGCTTCGACGAGCTGAGGCTGGCGCTCGATAATGGGGCGGAGTCGCTGCTGCTCGACAACATGAGCCCTTCCGATGTGAAGAAGGCCGTGAAGATGGTGCACGAGCGCGGCGGCAAGATTCCGGTTGAGGCCTCGGGCGGCATTCTGCTCGACAATATTCGCAAGTATGCGCTGACGGGCGTCGATTACATTTCAGTCGGCGCGCTAACGCACTCCGCTCCCGCGGTTGACCTGAGCATGCGCATTACTGCGGAGATTTACTAAGGCGCATGGCGACGCAAGCTTTCGAAGCCGGATTTGATGCGGCTGGGCTGGATACTGCGCTGGCCGGCACGCGATTTGCGGGAAAGATCAGCTTCTTCGAAAGCATTCACTCAACGAACACGCACGCCATGGCTGAAGGGGACGCGGGCGCGTCAGACGGAATGGTGTTCGTGGCCGACGAGCAGACGGCGGGACGGGGACGCGGAGCGCACGGATGGGAATCGCCGCCGGGGTCGGGGCTCTATGTGAGCGTGCTGCTTCGGCCAAGCCTGGTTCCGGCGGATGCGCTTTGGCTCTCGCTGGCGGCGGGGCTGGCGGTACGCGATGCGGTTCAGCAGGTGACATCACTCGAGGCTGATCTGCGCTGGCCGAACGATTTGCTTTTTGGACGACGCAAGTTCTGCGGCATTCTCAGCGAACTGAATGCTGAGGTGACGCGCATCCGACACATGGTGATCGGCATCGGCATCAATGTGCATCAGCAGCAGTTTCCGCCGGGGCTGCAGGAGCTGGCGACGTCACTTTATATCGAGACGGGGCGCGACTGGCCGCGGCAGGAACTGCTCGCAGCTTTGCTACAATCGCTGGACCGCGAGGTGAATGCGCTAACCGCGCCGGGAGAACTGGAGCGGGCAACGGCGAGTATTCTCGCGCGCCTCGAGCGCTTGTCGTCATGGGTTCGCGGCAAACAGGTGTACGTGGAAGGACTTGACGGCTACAAGGGCGTGACGGAAGGCCTGGATGCACGCGGGTTTCTGCAGATTCGCACGCCGGAGGGCGTGAAGACGGTGTACTCCGGCGGTGTCCGCGAGCTGAAACTGAAACGGTGATGGCATGCTGCTGGCGCTGAACGTCAACAACACGAATACGGTTATTGCGCTTTTTCCTCTGGAAGATGGAGTGCCGGGCGAGCTGCGCATCACGTGGCGCATCAGCACGCGGCACGCGCAGACAGCCGATGAATACGGCATCCTGATTCGCAACCTGCTGCAGGGCGAGGGCGTAGCGAGCAGTGAGATTACCGGCATCATTATCGCGTCGGTGGTGCCGCCGATGGACTGGATTCTGCGGACATTCTGCGAGCGCTACTTCAAGCAGAAGCCGGTGTTTATCGAGCCCGGCGTGAAGACCGGGCTGCCGATTCTTACCGATAATCCGAGCGAGGTGGGCGCGGACCGCGTGGCGAACTGCGTGGGAGCATTCGAACAGTACGGCGGGCCGTGCATCGTGGTGGACTTCGGGACCGCGACGAACTTCGATGTCGTATCGCGCAAGGGTGAGTTTCTGGGCGGGGCGATTTCTCCGGGGCTGAATATTTCGGCCGAGGCGCTGTTTGCGCGCGCGGCGCGGCTGCCGCGGGTGGAGATCAAGCGGCCGCCAAAGGTGATCGGGACCAATACGGTCGATAACCTGCAGATCGGGCTGTTTTACGGGCATATCGGGCTGGTGGACAGCATCCTCGAGCGGATGATTGCCGAGTTGGGACCGGACACCACCTGCGTGGCGACCGGCGGCCTGGCACACCTGATCGCCGACGAGTCGAAGTACATCAAACACGTCAACGACACGCTTACGCTGGAGGGGCTGCGCCTTATCTATGCGCGCAACGTGGCTGCGAAGCAGGGCGGCGCAAAGGCTCGTCATCATGCAGGCGATGGCACGCGGGCGAAGGCCTGAAGCAGGATTTTGGACAACTACTTCAACTACTTCACGGAAATCGAAGAGCATTTCCAGCGGCGGAGGGGATCGCTGCTGTTGTTGTCGACTCTCGACTGGGCGTTGATTGAGACGTGGCGCGAGGCGGGGGTTCCGTTGGAGGCGGTGCTGCGCGGGATTGATGGGGCGTTCGACAAATACGATGCGCGGAAGGGCCGCGCACGGGTGCGGCGCATCAATGGGCTGGCCTACTGCGCGCAGGAGGTAATGACCGCGGTCGAGGACATGAAGGAAGCCTCGATCGGAGCGGAGCCAGCGGCGCGCGCAAATGCTTCTGCGGGATTCGAGCCGGAGCGGATTGCGGCGCACCTTAAAAGCTGCGCGCAGCAGATCGATGCGGCGGGGCTTACCGGCCTGATCGGGGAGATAGGGCATCCGATTGCAGGGAGCCTGCGAGCGGTTGCAGAAGAGGTGAAGGCAGGTGCTCCGAATCTGGAAGAGCTGGAGCGGCGGCTGACGGTGATGGAAGAGAAACTCTTCAGCGCGATGATGGCCGGTACGCCGGAGGCCGATCTGGTTGCGATGCGCGAGGAAAGCTCCCGCGCCCTGGCGGCGTATCGGTCGCGGATGCAGACGGCGCAGATTCGGCAGGTGGAGCAGCAGTTTCTGCACAAGCGGCTGCTGGAGAAGTATGGGCTGCCGCGGCTGAGCCTCTTCTACATGAGCCAGGGATGAAGCTGCAGATCGAAAAAGCTATTTACGGCGGAGCGGGACTGGCTCGGCATGAGGGCAAGGCCATCTTCGTTCCGTTTACGCTGCCGGGCGAGGTGGTTGAGGCACACATCGTTGAGGATCGCGGCAGCTATGCGAATGCCGAGCTGGATGCGGTACTCGAGTCTTCGCCGGAGCGGGTGGGGCCGCCTTGCGCTCACTTTGGCGAATGCGGCGGATGCCACTATCAGCATGCCACCTACGCGGCGCAGGTGGAGGTGAAGGTGCAGATCCTGCGCGAGTCGCTGGAGCGGGCGCATCTGAGTGGGATTCCTCCGATATTTGGGGTGCAGGGCGAGGCGCTGGGATACCGCAACCGCATTCGCCTGCATGTGGACCGGGCGTCGTCGATGCTGTGCTACAAGAGACGCGGATCGCATGCGAATCTTGCGGTGAATGAGTGTCCGATTGCGGCTCCCGTTTTGCAGGAAGCGCTGAGAGCGGTGCACGAGCGAGCAAAAGATTGGCGGCTGGCTGAGTGTTTCAGCGAGGTGGCGTTTTTTACGGACGCCGGCCGAAGCGAAGACCTGGGCGAGGTTCTGCTCACGCTGTGGAGCGGGCGCAGCCGAGGCGAGGCGAGCGGGGATTTCGAGCGCCTATGGCCGCAATTGGTGGAGGCGATTCCGGGGCTCAGTGGGGCGGCTGTATTTTCGTCCGCGCGAGGTAAGGCGCAAGGGGCGATGCTTGCACAGGCCGGTCAGCAGGCGCTTACGTACAAGGCGGGAAACGAGGAGTATCGGGTAAGCCTGGGATCGTTCTTTCAGGTGAACCGGTTCTTGATCGATCCACTTGTCCAGCTGGTGGTTATGGATCGATCGGGTGAGGTGGCCTGGGATCTGTATGCAGGCGTGGGGCTGTTTGCGCGGGCGCTGGCTTCTCGGTTCAGCAAAGTGGTAGCGGTGGAAGCAGCAGCGAGCTCGGTGCGGGATCTGCGGCACAACGTTGGAAGTGGCGCGCATCGCGTGGCGGCGGCAAGCACGCTTGAGTTTCTGCGGAAGGCGCGGTCGGACGGGCAGCGCAGGCCGGATTTTGTGGTGGTCGATCCTCCCCGGGCCGGGCTGGGCAAGGAGGTCACGGCACTGCTCAATGAGATTCGGCCGGCCAACATTACTTACGTTTCGTGCGATCCGGCAACTTTGTCGCGGGATCTGAAATCGCTGCTAGACTCGGGCTACCAACTCACCAAACTGCACATGGTGGACCTGTTTCCGCAGACCTTCCACCTGGAAAGCGTCGCGATGCTGTCGCTGTAGAGCGTTTTCCGCGCCGGGCGGTGATGGAATGCGATGGCTACTGCGACCATTCCGGATAGATCACCGGCTGACGCAGCTGGGCTTCGGTCGTCTGCCGCGGGGCCGGTGAGTTCTCCACGCTTTCTGGCTGCGCCAGCTCTCTTCGGGGTGTGCGGATTCGCGGCCGGGATTCTCTGCGCGCACTACTTCTGGATGACACCCGAGATTCTCCTGATTGCGCTGCTGATGTTTTTTGCGGTGACGGCTATCGCCCTGAGAATTGCGCCTCGCCTGGCATGGCCCGCGACGGGACTGCTGTTTGTGTTGCTAGGCACACTGTGCGCGGAGATTGCCCCCGCGGTCAATCAGGAGAAGCAACTGGCGCTGCTCGCGGATAACACTCCTCGTGCCGTAGAGGGCGAAGTTGTGCGGGCCGGGCCGGTGCGGACCGTAATGTCTACCACTCCGTTCTCGACAAAAACCCGTGAAGAGCGGAGCCAGCAGATCGATCTGCGATTGAACTCTCCGACGGATTCGACGGTGCGGGTCACGGTTTATTCGCCGGCCGAAGAGGCTTTCCCGCCGATTCGGTGCGGGAACACGGTGAGGGCTACGCTGGCGATGCACCGTGAGGAGCGGTTTCTCGATCCGGGCGTGTGGGATGGGGGCGAGTATCTGCTGCGGCAGGGCATCGGGGCGCTGGGGAGCGCAAAGGCGGAGAAGTTGGCGGTGGTAACAACTGCGAAATCGCAGACCTTCGCCTGCCGGCTGCATTCGCTTCAGGTGGCAGCGGGTTCGAGCCTGATCGACTTTGCAGAGCGGGAGGCTATGTATCGTCTACCTGCATTTCTACGCCTGGATCACAACGACACGGCCATGCTGACAGCGATGCTGACTGGCGACCGCAGCTACCTGCAGCGCGGTGTGCGTGTGGGCTTTGAGCGTACAGGGTCGTTTCACCTTCTA
>CAWAYO010000012.1:0-121251 GCA_963786085.1 uncultured Acidobacteriaceae bacterium | reverse complement strand
AAATCCGGATGCATTGCGCCGTCCCTCGCCGCTTCGCGGAATCCATCGAAGAACATGCGTTCGATGCGCACGTGATCGTGGAAGTACTCGACATGGCGCAACGGCGGAGCCGCACACGCCAGGTGCATGTGGATTGTTGGTCCGCAATGCGCCGAGAGGGGCAGCGGGTGTGCATCGGCCAACGCTACAGCCTGCATGAAGCCGGTAACGCCACCGCAGCGAGTCGCATCAGCCTGGATTACATCGACTGCGCCCGAATCCATCATTCTGTGGAGATATAGAGCGTTCCAGCCGTACTCTCCCGCGGCAATGTCCATGCCCGCGGGAACGCGGTCACGCAACAGCCGCAGACCTTCGAGATCATCCGAACTCACTGGCTCTTCAAACCACTTGACCCGTTGGTTGTCAGCGAATAGCTGCGCGAAATACAGCGCCTGTTTGCGAGTGTAGGCTCCATTGGCGTCGACGAAAAGTTCTGTCGTATCGCCGATCGCTTCACGTGCGCTCGCCACACGATGAGGGTCCTCCTGAGGATTTGCTCCGATCTTCATCTTCACGCGTGAAATGCCCTCTTCCACCCAACCGCCGAGCTGCGCGCGCAACTGGCTGTCGTCATAGGAAGTGAATCCGCCAGATCCATATACCGGCGCGGAATCGCGGCAGATGCCGAGCAATTTCGCCAGCGGCTGCCCCAGCAATTTCGCCTTCAAATCCCACAATGCGATATCGACCGCTGAAAGCGCCGTTGCTGCAATACCTTCGCTGCCGTAATTGCGTTGCGAGCGCCGCATGATGTCGAAAAGTCCACGGGTGTCCATCGCGTCATACCCGAGACAATGTTTCTCCACCAGTTCACGTGCGACCAGTACCGCGCTCTTGTGAGCGTAGGTATAACCAAGGCCCGTCTGATCCCCCGCCTCAAGCTCCACCAGAACCATGGTCGTCGACTCCCACGCAATTGTGCCATCCGCTTCCGGAGCGTCAGTCGGGATGGTGTACGATCGGCTGCGGCCGGCACGAATTGCGGACGGTGGAGACATCTCGATCCCGCTAAACCACCTGCCGGACGGTATCCGCCGCCGCTGTCAGGGCAATGCGGAGACGATTGGGTTCGCCACGGATCAACGCCTCACTGAATTTCTTCGCCTGCTCCGGCTTCACCTTCGCCGGTAGCATCGCCGTATATTGGTCGACTACGGCTTCAATCAACACTGGTCCAGGCATCGCCAGCGCCTTCTCGAACTGCTCGCTGGCAGTCTTCGGATCATCAATGCGCACGCCTTGTGCGCCCACAGCCTGTGCCAGGGCTACGAAGTCAATGGGATAAAGCTCGCACTGATATTCGGGATTTCCCTGGAACACCATCTGCTCCCACTTGATCTGCCCCAGGGTATTGTTCTTGATGATGACCAGTTTGATCGGCAGCTTATATGCGACCGCCGTGATGATTTCACCCATGAGCATCGTGAACCCGCCGTCGCCGACGACGCCGATGACCTGCCGATCAGGGAACGCGACCTGTGCGGCGATAGCGTACGGCATGCCGCAGGCCATGGTAGCCAGGTTGCCTGAGCAGGAGTGCATCTGGCCTTTCTTGGCCTTCATATAACGCGCCCAGACGGTGGTATTAGTCCCGGAATCGGACACGATGATCGCATTCTCTTGGGTGTGCTTGCTGAGCTGATAACCGACGACCTGCGGTTTCATCGGCATTGCCTCGCTGGTTCCTTCCTTTTGAAGGATGGCATCCCAATCCTTCATCCCGTCCTGGGCCTTTTCGAGGAACTTGCGGTAGCTGTTCCGCTTGAGCAGCGGCAGAAGCAGGCGCAGAGTCTTCTTCGAATCACCCACCAGGCCTACCTCCACCGGGGTACGAAGTCCGATGCGTTGCGCATTGGAGTCGATCTGCACACAGGCACAGCTTCCCGGTTCGGGCAGATATTCGATATACGGATACGAGGTGCCGATCATCACCAGCGTGTCGCACTCTTCGAGCACTTCCTCAGAGGGCGCAGTTCCAAGCAGGCCGATTCCGCCCGTTGTGTATGGAGAATCGTCCGGCACGCACCCTTTGCCCAGCAGCGGCTTTACAATCGGCGCGCCCAGCATCTCCGCCAGTTGCAGCAGCTCATCGCTGGCCTGCAGGGCGCCTTGTCCGGCAAGAATCGCAATCCGCTTGCCGCGATTGATCAGTTCGGCAGCCGCCTGCAACTCAGCATTGGAAGGCACATTGCCCGAAATCGCTCGACGCGTCGAAGTGTGGTTGGGCTTGTTGCGCTCTGACCGGCTTTGCTTGATCGGCTGCTGCTGCACATCGATTGGTATCGTGATGTGAGCGACCCCCCGCTTGTCAATCGCCGATCGGATCGCAAGATCCACCACCGGCTCCATGTGTGCTCCGCTCATCACGCGGTTGTTGTAGCAGGCGACATCGATGAAAAGCTTGTCCAGCTCCACGTCCTGCTGCGAAAACGTGTTGGTCACATCGTTGTACTGCATGCCTGTGATTGCGAGCACCGGTTGCTGATCGAGCTTCGCATCATAAAGGCCATTGAGAAGGTGAATGCCGCCCGGGCCCGATGTAGCCAGGCAGACGCCGAGCCTCCCGGTGAACTTTGCATAGGCGCACGCCATAAAAGCGGCAGATTCTTCATGACGCACGTGAATGAAGCGAATCTTGTCCTGCGCTTTGCGCAGGGCCTCGATGACTCCGTTGATACCGTCACCCGGCAAACCGAAGATAGTATCTACTCCCCAGTCGATAAGTCGCGCCACGAGAATGTCCGAGGCATTCATGCGATCTCCCTTGAAGAATGTGATCCAGCTGGTCAGTGCAGCAACTGGTGTGCCTGTTTACTAGGACGCCATCACAGCGGGAAAAGGTGTACGTGCAATTGGCGAGAAGGGCATTACTTCGCACGAGCGCTTCGCCGCCCGTAGCAAACCATGACTGCGGTACAAAGCGCGGTAGCCGTGCACCAGGAGCATATCCGACGAAACGTAACAAGCTGCCGTGTGACATTTGTTGCCGCTGCGGCCGCGTCCGCGTTGAGCTTGGCGCGAAGCAGCGGCTTCGCGTATGACTTGTGCCGTGCGGCTAACAGCAATCCGAGTGTGATCCCATAACTTCCCAGCCCGAGCAGCGCATCCGGTACGCCAAAAGGATGTGCCATGCGGGAAGTTGTAATCCTGTCGGAATCGAAGATTTCTCCGGTGGGATCGGGCAGATGCTTAATCAACCCGATTTGACGTGCAGCTACCGGCAACAGGGAGAGGATTGCCCCGGCCGCTGCCACGACGGCCACATTCGAAGCAGATTGTTCACGCGAATTCATCTGTCGTGAATTCATCTCTACCGACACTTCACTTTTTGGCAGGCGAGAGCCGTCATCCCGGCTGCCGCAAGCGCAGCCGCACCAAGGGCAAACCAGGTCCGATTTAAAGAGAGAGAAACCTCCACGCTGGAGCGCTTCGATCTGCTATCAAACCTGCCTCGCGTCCCGTCAACACCCGGGACATATTCGTACAGGTTATTAGGAGCACGCGGATCCCGCGGCTCGTCTTCAATCTGCTGTGACTTGTAACCGGTTCTGCCGAGATAACGGTCCAGCATTCCGGGAACAAATTTCTGTCCCACGATCGCCGCAACGGTCGACGTGCCTACCCAGTACTCGCGGCGCGGCCGGTGGGCTTCCGCCGCGGCCACGACAACGCGCGCAGCGACCTCCGGCTCGAAGATCGGCGGAACCGGCTGCGCATTATTGGGCAGGCGGCTCTTCACCCAGTAGAACTGCCAGGTATTCATCGCCGGCATATGCACCTGCGTCAACTGAATCCTGCTCTTGTCGTGCAGCAGCTCACATCGCAGAGAATCCGTGAAGCCGCTGATGGCATGTTTGCAGGCGCAGTAGGCCGATTGCAGCGGTATCGACCGGTACGCAAGCGCCGATCCGATCTGAACGATCGTTCCCCTGTCCCTCCTGCGCATCCGACGCAGCGCCGCCATCGTTCCATGGACAAAACCGAGATACAAAACGTCAGTTACACGCTTGTAGTCTGCCGCTTCCATCTCTACGACCGGCGAGAAGACGCTCACCATGGCGTTGTTCACCCAAACATCTATGGGACCAAGCTCTTGTTCGGCGCGCTCTGCAGCCGCTTCTACAGCAGCCGCATCCGATACATCGGTCGGAATGGCGAGGCCCTCACCGCCTCGCATCCGGCATTCTTCTGCCGCTACATCCAGGGCTTCAGGATTGCGGGCCAGCAATGCAATCTTCGCGCCGCGTGCGGCAAAAGCGTGCGCAATTGCACGGCCCAGGCCTGCAGAAGCTCCGGTAACGACAACCACCTGTTTCTCCGTCGTGTGTTTTTTCATTCCCACCTGTTGCGCAGCTTCAAATCTGAAGGATGATCTCTTTGCGCTCAGTGGGTAGGATGCGCAAACGAACGCCACATGTTGGCGCGCTTCGCCTGACTCAGCTGCTGGTTCGTTTGAACAGATAGTCGAGGCCGCCTACTCGAAACCAGCGATAGCCGTACGGCTCCATCAGGACACAATGCCGGTTGCCCTTGTCCGGATGGCTGTGATCTTCCGAAAGGAGGTTGACCAGAATGCGTTCTTTCGCTCCTTCGTAATCGACGGAAAATCGCACTTCTTTTGGTTCGGAATGAAGACTGTGTATGAAAAGAACGGCGTTATTTTTCCAGTCGTACCGCATGACCAGGATCTCCGGATTTCGCGTGTGGATAAATGAGAAGTCTCCCCAGCTAATCTCCGGAACTTCCTTGCGCATTCGGATCATGCGTTCCATCCAGTTGAGAAGCGAGTTCGGATCACGGCGCTGTGTCGCCACATTCACATGCTGATAGGCGTAGGCGCCGTCATCGATAACAGGCTTGATGGGGCGATCGCTCTGCGTGAACCCCGCGTTCGGTTCCGTTGACCACTGCATCGGAGTGCGGGCGCAGTTTCGCTCCGGCAGGTCGAGGTTGTCTCCCATTCCAATTTCGTCGCCGTAACGAAGCACGGGCGTGCCCGGCAAGGTCAACATGAGGCTGTAAGCAAGTTCCAACCGGCGCCGGTCTCCACGCAGCATCGGCGCGAGCCGGCGACGGATTCCGCGCTGATACAGTTGCATATCCGGATCTGGCCCAAAAGCGTCGAAGACGGTTTGGCGTTCCGTTTTGGTGAGACGCCCGAGGTCCAGCTCATCGTGATTGCGCAGAAACTGTCCCCACTGGGCGTTGGCTGGCCTCTGCTTGGTTGCCTTCATGGCCTCAACTAGGGGTTTAGAATCGCTGCTCGCCATTGCCAGAAAGAGGTGCTGGTTTACCTCGAAGTTGAACATCATCTGAAGGCGTTCGCCGGCCTTGCCGAAGTACTCCATGTCGGTGTCCGGCAAAACATTGGCTTCGGCCAGGATGATGCCCTCACCCTCCCTCCAGTTCAGAAACTGGCTGAAGGTTCTGAGCATGTCGTACTGCTCTTTGGGTTTCTTCGCAACGTTTGCACCTTTCTTTGCAATCACAAATGGAACCGCATCCATTCGAAATCCGGACACGCCGAGCTGTAACCAGAAGCCCATGATCCTCAGGATCTCGGCCTGGACCTCGGGGTTCGCGGTGTTCAGATCGGGTTGAAAGCTGTAGAAGCGATGGAAGTAATACTCTTTGGCCACCGGGTCATACGTCCAGGTGGATTTCTGGACACCAGGAAAGCTAATTCCTGAAGCAGCATCGCGCGGCTTTCTCTTTGACCACACATACCAGTCGCGATATTTGGATTTGGGATCGCGTCGCGCCTCCTGAAACCACGGATGCTCGTTGGAGGTGTGGTTGACCACAAGATCGATCAGCACGCGCAGCCCGCGCTGTTTACACGCCTGCATAAACTCGACGAATTCGCCCAGTGTTCCATATCGCTTATCCACGCCGTAGTAGTCCGCGATATCGTAGCCATCATCTTTGAATGGTGACGGCTGAAACGGCATCAGCCAAATCGCCGTTGCACCCATCCCCTGCAGGTAATCCAGGCGACGCATCAACCCTGTGAAATCACCTACGCCATCGCCGTTCGCGTCCATAAATGTTGCGACGGAAAGGCAGTAGATGACAGCGTCCTTGTACCAGAGATCGTTGACCATGTAGTGGCGTGACTCCAAGCCGCGGAGCACAATTGCCTCGGCAAGAGAGTGAGATGCATAGTTTCGCCACAGACCCGCTGAACCAAACCAGGAAACTTAAACTCGTGATGGATCAGCTCTGGCACGAGAGGGTCACCACGACGCAGAAGGATCTGCACCCTGCTCTCAAAACATCGCTGCGGTTGTCAATCAGAGAAACAAGGAAGGGAAGCAGAGACAGCAGCATGAGCGCCAGTGTCATATTTCACGTCATAGTCGGGTTTTGACTCCGACCGTATCACTTGTAAGTTGTTGATTTTATGGTGCGCCCAGAAGGATTCGAACCTCCGGCCTATTGATTCGTAGTCAATCGCTCTATCCAACTGAGCTATGGGCGCACTTTAACGAAAGGTGACTGCGAACTCTTCTAAAGATATCAATTTACGCGCCGCGATGCAATGCGAGAAATCTGTTCTGCCATAGCGAAATGCTCTATGAGACGGGCCATTTACGCCCAGATGCGGGCAGCGTCCTCGTGTATACTGCGCCTGTCGATCGCTATGGTTTGCGCAATGCACCCCAGCAGAAAGGCAAACGATACATGCAGACGGCAACCACAGCTTCTTGGAAGAGACGTCTGTACGACACGTATGTCTCCAGCGGTCAAGCAGGGCATCAGGGCGACTCGATAACACCAGAACAGCTGTTTCGTCCCCGGAAGGCCTACGTAGGCCATCTGATTACACACTATCTCCCTCAACAACGCGACTCGCGCATTGCCGATCTTGGCTGCGGCCACGGCGCGCTTTTGTACTTTCTCGCGCGGGCTGGCTATACGCGCATCGAGGGAGTCGACACATCGCCGGAGCAGATCGAGCTAGCCCATCAGCTCGGCATTTCGCAGGCGCAACTTGGCGATGTGGATAAATTTCTCGCGCGCCACACCGACGGATCCCTGGACGCCGTGTTGCTCATGGATGTTATCGAGCATCTCGAGCCTCAGGAACTCTTCGATCTGCTGGACTCTGTTCAGCGCGTGCTCGTGCCCGGCGGAACTTGCCTCGTCCATGTCCCCAACGCCGAGGGCCTCTACGGAATGCGCGTTCGGTACGGCGACTTCACGCACCGGTTGGCTTTTACCGCAAAATCGGCGAACCAGATCTTTCGCTCCCTCGGTTTTCGCAAGATAGAAACTTTCGAGGATAAGCCCGTCATCCACGGAGCGAAGAGCGTCGTCCGCCGCGTCTTATGGGATTGCCTGACGCTGCAACACCGGCTCTTGCTGCTCGCGGAAACGGGTGCGGGCGGTGCCATTCTGTCGCAGAACATCCTTATTCGGGCGACAAAGTAGACCTACTTGGCCTGGACGTCAGCCGTAGCCGCGACAGGCGCTTCAGGCTGCGGAGGAATCAGAGGAAGCTCCTCCACGATATCCAGCCCTGTCCGTCGCACCAATTCGTAGATACCGGCCTTGTTCAGCCGCGTCGCGTCGTACTCCACCTGCACCGTTTGCCAGTCGGGATTCATCCGGATGCGCCGCACGCCGTACACCTCGCGCATCTTGCCCAGAGCAAACATCGCCGCTTCGGTGGGATGCTGTTCGTACCTGTAGAGGACTTCGAGCTGCGTCATAGGGAGATCATAGCAGCGGCGAGTCGCCTTCGAGCAAATGCAATCGCAGGTGATAAATGCAATTGCTGGCTCGGCTCTCTGATATACAAATGCAAACAGCATGATTGATCGCAGAATCTTCCTGAAATCCGCCGCTGTGAGCTCACTGCTCCCGGCGGCCTCCGGCGTCTTTCACCAGTCTGATGCCTTTGCCCAAACCGAAAAGCCCGCGCTTCCTCCCGCCATCGCCGTTCTCAAGAGCCGCAAGGACGAGGCGCGCCCGATCTCCCCGGCAGAGCGCGGACAGCGCCAGCAGCGGGCCCGTGAACTGATGAGCGACTACAAAATCGACGCCACTCTCATGGCTGGAGGCACATCCCTGCGCTATTTCACCGGCATCGGATGGGGGAACAGTGAGCGTTTCTCCGGCTTCGTGCTTCCGCGTAAAGGAGATCCGTTCTGCATAGCGCCCGCCTTTGAAGAAGAACGGCTGCGCGAGCAGATGAAGCTCTTTCCCGATGGCGACCGGGTTCGCATTCTCACCTGGCAGGAAGACGACGACCCGTACCTGCTGGTGGCCCGCGGTCTGCATGACGCCGGACTTGCCACCGGCACCATCGGCATAGAAGAACGAACCATGTTCGTATACGTCGATAGCATAGCCAAAGCCAGCCCTGGCTTTACGCTGACCAGCGCTACCCCGGTGACCGCAGGCTGCAGAAGCATCAAGAGCGATCACGAGCTGGCCCTGATGACACTCGCCAACCAGGTGACGCTGGCCGCTTATGAAGCAGCCTGGAAGAGCATCCACGACGGCGCAACCACGAATGACTTGACCGACCTGATCATGCGCGCCTATGCGCAGCAGGGATTCCCGCAGGGCTACGCCAGTGTGCAGACGGGCGAGTTTACCTCGTCGCCTCACGGCTCGATGCAGCCGCAGGTTATCCGCGAAGGCGCGATTGTGATGATCGATGACGGCTGTCTCGCGGAGGGATATCAGGCGGACATTACCCGCACTCTGGTGCTGGGCAAGCCTACCGACAGGATGATGTTGGTATTCGAAGTCGTGCACAAGGCGCAGGCAGCGGCGCTGGCCGCCGCACGGCCCGGCGTCGAATGCCAGAGCGTCGACGCGGCGGCGCGCAAGGTGATCGACGACGCCGGCTTCGGGCCGGGGTACGCGCACTTTACGCATCGCGTGGGCCACGGCATCGGCATGGACATGCACGAATGGCCGTACCTGGTAAAAGGCAATCGCCAGAAGATCGCAGCACGCATGACCTTTTCCGACGAGCCGGGAATCTACCTTCGCGGCGAGTTCGGCGTGCGCCTTGAAGACGACATGCACATTACCGAAAACGGAGCCGAGCTCTTCACGCCGCAGTCGCCGTCTCTGGAAGATCCTTTCGGACAGTCCTAGCTAAAGATTCCGCAGATAGTTCTCAATCTCGGGACTCGTCCAGTCCTGCGCGCCGATAAATTTCCGCCGGATCCGCCCCTTCCGGTCGATGATGTAGGTTTCCGGCGGCCGGGTCGTCCCGAACGCCAGGTTCGACTTCTGCGAGAGATCGAGCGCGATCACCATGTTGCCCAAATGATTGTCGGCGACGTACTGCCGGTAGGCATCCGCATCCGTATCGAAGCTCACCGCCAATACGACCACATTTGGAACCTGCTTCTGCAGCTGCATCAGGGAAGGGAATTCTTCCAGGCACGGCGGGCACCACGATGCCCAGAAATTCAGCACCACCGTCTTCCCGCGATACTGATCCAGGCTCACCGTCTGCCCCTGGTCGTGAACCGTAAAATCCGGAGCAATCGTCCCTACCTGTGCCGGATGGTCACCGCGATCGCAGCCCGTTCCGGCCAAAGCAGCAGCCAGCAAAATCAGTACAGCAAATGCGCCTTTCCAGCGAACCCGGCAGAACCCGTTGTTGAACAAACTCACATTTCTATAATAAAAGACCACAGTGGACTCCGCGCCCGATCAAGTTCCCCAGCTCAAGCTCTCCGTCATCATCCCCGCCCGCAACGAAGAGGACTGCCTCGGCGACTGCCTGCGCTCGCTCGTCAGCCAGTCGGAAAACGCGTGGTCACTTGGACGCGATTGGGAAATCATCGTCATCGACGACAACTCCACCGACCAGACTCAGGCCATCGCGACCAGCTTTCCCGACGTGACCGTTCTGCGTGCCCCAGCTCTCGAGCGCGGCTGGACCGGGAAGGCGAACGCCGTCTGGACCGGAGCCCAGGCCGCCCGCGGCGAATGGCTGCTCTTTACCGACGCCGACACCGTCCACGAGCCCGGCCATCTCAGTCTCGCCATCGTCGAGGCCGAGCGCCACAACGTCGCAATGCTCTCCTATTCGCCGCGCCAGATCGTTACCGGACTCTGGCAGCGCGCTCTCATGCCTCTGGTCTTCAGCGAACTATCACTCGCCTATCCACCCACCAAGGTCTCCGATCCCGAAACGCACATCGCCGCCGCCAATGGCCAGTTCCTGCTTATCCGCCGCGACGTCTACTTCCGCATCGGCGGACATGAAGCCGTGAAGGACGCCGTCCTCGAAGATGTAGAACTGGCCAGCATCATCAAGCGCCGCAAGCTGGGCCTGCGCTTCCGCTACGCGCCCGAGGCCGTCTCCACCCGCATGTACCGGAGCTTCGGGGCCATGATCGAAGGCTGGACCAAGAATCTCGCGCTGCTCTTCGGTAATCCCATCGCGCTTGCTGCATGGCGCATCCTTGATCTGGTTCTGCTCGTCGGCCTGCCGGTGCTCACCTGGTTTCTCTATGAGCGAAACCTCCCGCTGGTCTGGCTATTTGCTCTGCTGCTTATCTGGCTGCGTAATGTATGGCGATACTATCGCCGCGTCGCCAAATCCAATTTTCTCTTCGCGGACTGCCTGATCACGCCGATCGCCCTGCCGCTCTTTGCCGCGCTGCTCTACCGGAGCTGGTTCAGTCACACGGTAACAAAGCGAGTGAGTTGGAAGGGCAGAGACTATCCCAGCCATAACCGCTGAAGCCCTTGCGCTACCTGCCTCATCTATCATTAAGACAGCTAGCCGAGCCTATGATCCTGCTGACCCGCAAAGCCGAATTTTCCGCCTCCCATTATTACTGGAACGATGCATGGTCCGAGGAAGAGAACCGCAGCGCCTTCGGGAAATGCGCCAACCGCAATGGACACGGCCACAATTACACCCTCGAAGTCACCGTTTCCGGTGAGATCGATCCCGTCTCCGGCTTCGTCGTCGATCTCAAGGACCTGAAGACCGTCCTCGAGCGCGAAGTGGTCAGCGTCTACGATCATCGCCACCTCAATCTCGAAGTGCCCGAGTTCAAGACTGCCAATCCCACTACGGAAAACATCGCTGTCGCCATCTGGAAGCGTCTCGACGGCAAGATTCCCGGCGCAAAGCTTCACCGCGTCCGCGTCTACGAGCTGCCCGATCTCTTCGCCGACTACTACGGTGAGGCCTGAGGCTACATGGAATTTATGAGAGCCTACTTCGGACGCCGCTACCGCCTCAGCGCCTCGCACCGCCTGCACTCGCCCGCCTTCGATGAGGCCCGCAACCGCGCCGTCTACGGCAAGTGCAACAACCCCTACGGGCACGGCCACAACTACGTCATCGAAGTCATTGTTGGCGGCAACATCGACCCCGTGACCGGCATGGTCTGCGATCTGGTCGCGCTCGATTCGTGTATGCAGAAAGAAATCCTCGACCGCTTCGACCACACCAATCTCAACACGCATGCCTGCTTTCAAACCACCGTGCCCACCACCGAAAATTTCAATATCGAAGTGCACCGCCTGCTCACAGCGGCATTCAGGCAGGCAGAAATCATCTCAGTGCGCGTGGAAGAGACCTCAAATAATTCCTTCGAGTACCCCGTCCCCGCAGTTCGGAATCAGGATTTCAACGCACAACAGGAAAGTACGGCATGAAAAACAACCACCGCCACGCCAGCGCCGCTCTGAAAGAAGAAATCATCGGCATCACCGGC
Source organism: uncultured Acidobacteriaceae bacterium (assembly GCA_963786085.1). GTDB lineage: Bacteria > Acidobacteriota > Terriglobia > Terriglobales > Acidobacteriaceae > Silvibacterium. The sequence goes on along the minus strand of CAWAYO010000012.1, from coordinate 109,498 downwards.
CTTGAAGATTTCTCCACGCAGGAGATCTACCGCGAGATCATCCGCCGCTTCGACGCCGACCCCACGCGCGACGGCCTCGAGCGCACCCCCGAGCGCGTCGAGAAAGCCCTGACCTTCCTCACCAAGGGATACAACGAGGACCCCAACGCCATCCTCCACGATGCCCTTTTCGACGTCGATTATGACGAGATGGTCATCGTCAAGGACATCGAGATGTACTCGCTCTGCGAGCACCACATACTGCCCTTCTTCGGCAAAGTCCACGTCGCCTACATCCCTAACGGCAAGGTCATCGGGCTCAGCAAAATCGCGCGACTCGTTGAAGTCTTTTCTCGACGCCTGCAGGTGCAGGAGCGCCTCACCCGCCAGATCGCCGACGCCATTCAGGACGCCATCGCTCCGCAGGGAGTCGGAGTCATCATCGAAGCGCGCCACCTCTGCATGATGATGCGCGGCGTCGAGAAGCAGAACTCCTCGACGGTTACCTCCGCGATGGTCGGCGTCTTCCAGAAGCAGAACACACGCAACGAGTTCCTTGCCCTCGTCCGCGAGCGCACGCCCAGCACGTTGTAATTGCTAGTTACCATTCCCCGAGGCCGGCACCGAACCTCTGAATACTGGGGACTGTCAACTGGAGACTAGCAACCGGTATCCTCGACCCGGGCACTATAGTTAGAGGGTGAACGGGCTCCTCATCATCGATAAACCCTCCGGCATGACCTCGCACGACGTTGTCGCCCGACTGCGCCGCGCCACAGGAGAACAGTCCATCGGGCACCTCGGCACCCTCGACCCGATGGCCACCGGAGTGCTTCCGCTACTCCTCGGAAAATTCACCCGCCTCGCCCAGTTCTACGGATCCCACGAGAAGTCCTACACCGGCAGCATCCGCTTCGGCTTCTCGACGGACACCTACGATGCCGAAGGTACGCCCACCTCTGCGCCCGTAAGACCCTGCCTCACCATCGAGCACCTTCGCGCCGCCTCTTTACGCTTTCGCGGAGACATCGACCAGCTCCCGCCGCCTATCTCCGCCAAAAAGATCGGTGGCAAGGCCGCATACAAGATCGCCCGCTCCGGCGAAACGCCGCAGCTCAGACCGGCACGCATCCACATCGCCGAGTTCGCCATCACATCGTTCGACGGGGAACTCGCCGGCTTCCTCATCCGTATCTCTTCTGGTGGATACGTCCGTTCCGTCGCCCACGAGCTTGGCCAGATTCTTGGCCCCGAACCACATCCGGGAGCACATCTCGCCACTCTGCGCCGCATCGCGTCCGGCCCCTTCACCATCGAACAGGCCATCCCGCTCGTCGAAGCCGAATCCCTCGCCCGCGAAAACCAGCTCGCAGCGCATCTGCCGCACCCGCGCACGCTGCTCCCCGAACTCCCCGCCGTCACCGCCGACGACCCAACGCTATCTCGTCTGCGCAACGGCATGCAGATTAATCTGCCCGAGTTCACCCAGGCCCCAATCGTCAAGATTTTCCATGGACAACGCGAACTTGTCGCCATCGGCAAGCGCATCGCCGGCACGCTCTTCCAGCCAACCATCGTCCTCGTCTGACTTACTTCTTCAACATAGGCCGGATCAGGGTGTACACATCCTCGGCGACGATCGCATTGCCCTTCGCCGTCGCGTGAGTCTTGTCGTCCTGAATCGCTCCAGGAACGTTGTAGGCATGAATCAGCAGGAAGGGCAGCAGGGGCACCTTGAACTTATTTGCCGCCAGCGTGTAGGTGTCGTTGATCTGCTTGATGTAGTCCGGCCCGTACTCCGGAGGCAGCGTAATACCCGCCAGCGCCACCTTCACGCCCGCGCCCTGAAGCGTCGACACAATCTTGTCGAGATTTGCCCGCGTCGCGGTTGCCGGCAGCCCGCGCAGCCCATCGTTTCCACCGAACTCGACCACCGCAATCTGAGGATGCGCTGCCAGTACATCGTTCAGCCGCGTCACGCCGTCTTTGCTTGTATCGCCGCTGATGCCTTGGTTGACAACGCGATAACGGTATCCGCGCGAGTCAAGCAGTTTCTGCAGATAATCTGGATAACTGTGCCCGGGATCGGCTCCGTAGCCGGCCGTCAGGCTGTCGCCGAAGCACGCGATGACGGGCTCGGAATTTTTAACCCCGCGATCCTGCGCCATCAAAACCGCCGCGCAAAATGTCGCAAACAGAACTACCCAGCGAAAACAGGCCTTCACGCAAAAATTGTAGCCTGAAGAGAGACGCCAACCGAGGAACCCCGGAATGATCGAAGTTCGCAACCTGAAGAAATCCATCCGCAACGGCAGCCGCACCGTCGACATCCTGCGCGGCATCGACCTCCTCATTCCCCAGGGACAGTTCGTCGCCATCATGGGCGCATCGGGTAGCGGCAAAAGCACCTTGCTCGGCCTGCTCGCCGGACTCGACTCACCCAGCGAGGGTGAAGTCCTCCTCGACGGCGTCGACATCAGCCATCTCGAAGAAGACCGCCTCGCCCAGGTGCGCGGCCAGAAGATTGGCTTCGTCTTCCAGTCCTACCAGCTCATCCCCACACTCACCGCGCTCGAAAACGTCCTGCTGCCGCATGAGCTCAATGCCCGCGGAGACGGCCGCGCCCGCGCCACTGAGCTTCTCACTAGCGTCGGCCTCGCCGACCGCCTCCACCACTATCCCGTCCAGCTCTCTGGAGGAGAACAGCAGCGCGTTGCACTTGCCCGTGCCTTCGTGCTCGACCCGCCCATCGTATTTGCCGATGAGCCTACGGGCAACCTCGACTCCGTCAACGGCCAGCATGTCCTCGATCTGCTTACCGTACGCCAGCGCGAAGCCCGCACCACGCTCGTCATGGTCACCCACGATCCCGACATCGCCGCCCGCGCTGACCGTGAGATACACCTGCGCGACGGCCTCGTCGTCGCCGACGAGCTGACCACCCATGCCCAGCCCGCCACCACACCGGTCGAGGGGGTCATCGGATGACCACGCCCTCCAAGCCCGCATTGCCGTGGTCGACCGCCGCCCGCATCGCCTGGCGTGAACTGCGCGCGTCGCGGGCGAAGTTTGTTTTTGTCCTGCTCTCTGTCGCCATCGGAGTGGCAGCCCTCACCGGCGTCCGCGGATTCAGCGAGGCATTTCAGCGGGCTCTTCTTGGCGACGCGCGCGGCATCATGGCCGCCGACCTCTCCGCGCGAATGTTCCGCCTCGCTACGCCCAAAGAGCAACAGCAGCTTGACGCTCTCGCTACCAGCGGCGTCGAGCGCACCAGCGTGACAGAAACCGTCTCCATGGCGTCCGTTCAGGGCGACCCGGTCCCGTTGCTCATCTCGCTCAAGGCCGTCGACCCCGCTGTCTATCCCTTCTACGGACATATCATTCTCAACCCGCCCGGAAAATTGAGCGACCTGCTCAATGACTCCACCGTCCTGGTCGACGACAACCTCCTCGTGCGTCTCAACGCCAAAGTCGGTGACACCCTCAAGATCGGAACGAAGCATTTCCGCATCGCTGCCGTCATCCTTCGTGAGCCCGACCGCATGACCGCCGGCGTTGGTCTCGGCCCGCGCGTCATGATCACCCGCAGCGCCATGCTACAGAGCGGACTCCTTGGCCTCGGCAGCCGCGCCAGCGAGCGCTACCTCTTCAAGATCGACAACCCCATAAACGGTAAAGTCCAGGACATCGGCACTCTCCGTCCCGAGCTCGAAAAGATTCTCCCCGACGCCCAAATCACCGACTTCCGCGAGACCAGCCCCGAGCTCACCCGCGGCCTCGACAACGCCACCGGACTCCTCAGCCTCATCTGCCTCGTCGCCATGGTCCTCGGAGCCATCGGAGTCGCCATGGCCATGCGCGCCCACCTGCAGCAGCGCATTGAAATCCTTGCCATCATGAAGTCCATCGGCGCGCGCTCGTCCGACATCCTGCGCATCTACCTGCTGCAGACCATCTTCCTCGGCCTCGCCGGAGGACTGATCGGCGTGGCCCTCGGCCTGGGCGTCGAATACGTCTTCCCGTCGCTCCTCGGATCGCTTCTGCCGCTGCGCCCGCCACTCGCCCTGGCCATCAAGCCCGTTTCCGCGGCGCTCGCCACCGGAATCCTCACCACCATCCTCTTCTGCCTGCCGCCGCTGCTCGACGTTCGCCACGTGCGCCCCATAGCTGTCTTGCGCAAGATGGTTGAGACCGCAGAAGGCGTCAACCTGCTTCGCCCCGCGGGAGGCCCGCGCCAGCTCCGCATCCAGCGCTGGCTGCTGATAGCCACCTTCTTCATTGGACTCGCGTCACTCGGTCTCTGGATCGCCGGCCTGCGCCATCACCATTACCGCTGGTCACTCGTCGTGCTGGCCGTCGACGTTGCCTTTGGTATCGCTGTCGTAACCTACGGCTTCTGGGGACCGAAATTCCGCGAGCGCAAGCTCCAGTGGTTCGCCATCGCCCTCATCGTCGCCGGCCTGGCCGCCATAGCCGCCGCGCTCTCCGATTCCTGGACGATAGGGAAGTGGTTCGCCGCCAGCCTCTGCGCTGTGCTCCTCGTCATCCTCGGGCTTTCCGCCCTCACCCTTCGCTCGTTGCGGGCGTTCCTCGACAAGACCCGCCTGCACCTGCCCTCGGCTCTGCGGCACGGACTCGCCAACCTCTACCGGCCCGGCAACCAGTCCTCTGCCGTCCTCGCCGCGCTCGGTGCGGGCGTCATGCTGATCCTTGCCGTCTTCCTCATGCAGAACGCCATCGTGCGCGAAATGCACAACGAGGTCGCCGCCGACACGCCCAACGTCTTCCTCATCGACATCGCCCCCGAAGAGCTCTCCGGTGTGCAATCTCTGCTCACAAGGCAGCCCGGCGTGCAGGGCAAGCTCGAAACCATCCCCGTCATCTCCTCGCGCATCACCAGCATCGACGGCGTGTCCGTCGACCAGCTCAAACTTCAGAACTATCCGCGGCGCATGCTTCGCTCCGCGCCGATTTCTTATTCCGAAGGCGTGCCTCCCGGCACTAAAATCTCGCAGGGCGAGTGGTGGAAGAAGCCCGACGATCCCGGCCTCGCCGTTGTCGACCGCGTTGCCCGCCGTCTGAATCTCCACATAGGCTCGCAGGTTGATTTTGGAGTCGCCGACCGCACCATCTCGACAAAAGTCGTCGCTATCTACAAGGTTGACGGCGAACATGCATTTGCGCGCAGCGAGTTCATCCTCGCTCCCCGCCTCGTCCGCGACGTCCCCGCGACGTGGTACGGAGCCATCCACGTCACTCCCACCAGCATTCCGCAACTTGAGCGCACGCTCTTCAGCGCCTATCCCACCATCACCGTCATCAACCTCGCCGACATCCTCCAGACCATCCAGGACGTCGCCGGCCACATCATCCTCGTCATCCGCTTCCTCGCCGGCTTCTCCATCCTCTCCGGAGCCATCATCCTCGCCTCCAGCGTCGCCAGCACACGCTTCCGCCGCATCCGCGAAGTCGTCGTGCTCAAGACACTCGGAGCTACCCGCAACCGCATCGCCCAGGTCTTCAGCATCGAATTCCTGGTCCTCGGCCTGCTATCCGGAGCCGTCGGCGTCTTCTTCGCCAACGTCCTCGCCCGCATCCTGCTCCAGCGCATGGATATCCACTGGCACGCCGACTACTTCGCCTCGGGCTTCACCGTCGTCGCCACCGCCATCCTTGCCATCGCCACCGGCTGGATCGCCAGCTTCCGCATCCTCGGCCAGAAGCCGCTCGAGGTTCTCCGCGAAGAGTAGCTCGCAGTTAACCTGTTCGCCTCAAATTCAGCTCTTCATGGCAAAATGGAGCGCGTTCAAATCAGGAGCATCCGAATGAGCCCCATCCCATCGGGCACAGAACTGGCGCGTCCATTCCTGCCCTCACAGGATTTCGACCTGTCGAAGCGTTTCTATGAAGCGCTCGGATTTGAAAAGGTTCTCGATGGAGACGTTGCCATCTTCGAGATCGGTCGCAGCGGCTTTATCCTGCAGAACCATTACAGGAAGGACTGGGCCGAGAACTTCATGATGCAGTTGATGGTCGACGATCTGGATGCCTGGTGGTCCCACATAACCGCCCTGGATCTGCCTGGAAACTTCGGCGTACCAGCGCCGAAACCGCCGGCAACGCAGCCTTGGGGACTCCGCATTGCCTATGTTGTCGATCCCTGCGGTGTGCTTTGGCACGTAGCACAGCGACCCGAAGGCGTCGTGCAGGACTAACCGGATCTGGCTCAAACCTGGCCGCGAAGGCCCGACGCTCAGGCCCTCTCTAATTCCGCGCTGCAGTCTGTGTCTGCCCTGCCTGCGCCTGGCCGCCGTTGTTCAGCAGCATGTGCACCGCTTCCTGATAGCCCATCTGAGGATGCACCGGCTCAAAGTTGCTCGCGTCTTCCGTCGTCTCAATATCCAGGGACTTGATCATCAATATCTTGCCCTGGAGATTCAGCTTCATGTGGGTCGTCTCCCAGTGCCCCTCTCCCACGTCCTTTTGCTCCACTACGATCGTGCCGCCCTTGAACAGCTTGCCCAGGATGCCCCATCCAAAATTCACATCGGCGATCAGGTGGGCGTCCAGTTTCACCATCCGCTCCTGCCGCTGGTCGATCCACAACTCACCCGCCATGCCGTGGTATACCTCGCCTTCGCGGTCCGGCGGAGTGAAATTAGGATTCGGCTTGAAACTGAGCCGGTAGCAGGGACCGTTTGGGCCCTCCACCATGCCTTCGAAGTGATAGAGGAAAGCGTCCGGCAGCATCCGGAGCATTTCGTTGGCCCGGTTGCTGTCTTCCTGTTCTTTCTGGTGCCGGTGTTGCTGGATCTCTGGATGAGCCAGCAGGTTATTCAGCCGGGCGATTTCTGCCTGCTCGGCATCGCCCGCCAGCGGCTTGTCTCCGGTGGCGACCAGGCGCGCAACATCGCCGTCTTTGGTCTCGACAATTTCTTTCGTCGTGACCCTGCCATCGTCGATCTTGTGCAGTGTGTAACGATATGGGTGACCATTCCCCGGGGCCAGCTCATTGTGCGATGCACGGCGCACCAGCGCCGTCGGATCCGACTCAACGCTCTGCTCCGTCGCCTGTCCGTATGCGAAGCCGCACCAGACCAACGGCAGCGTGATCAGAAAACCGAAAGCCGCACGCAGGAACTTCCGATTCACGCCATCTCGGCCGTCGTGCTTATCAGTTGTCAAATGCAGGCCCTTCTCCCCATCTAGTTTGTCGCCTTGTCCGTCCCAATACAAGTAGAACGAACCAAACATGAAGCAGTTAGACGCGCAAAACCGCCTCCTGGTTTGACGGCGCCTGAGCTCAGCGGTTCAGCCCCTTTCAGCAGAGCACCCAAATTGCATACAATCTCAGCATGAAGCAAGTTGTACCCACGCAGGCCCCACATTTCAGCAAGCTTTGTCGGGCTCTTCCATTTTTGTGCCTCTTCGTGGCCGTTTCCGGCCTTCTTTCCGCTCAGGATGCCCAGCACCGCGGGCGCAAGTACACGCCGCCGCCGGCAACGTCAAAAATCACCGTGACGGTGGTAAAGGCGACCAACGGTAAGCCGGTCGAGAACGCCGCCGTTGTTTTTCACCCCATAAAAAAGGGCAAGGATGAGGGTGGTCTTGAGCTGAAGACCAACGAAGAGGGCAAGGTCACCATCGATGTCATTCCCATCGGAGACACCGTGCGGCTGCAGATCATCGCCGACGGCTTCCAGACCTTCGGAGATGACTACGAGGTCAGCTCCGACACCAAAAACATTACCGTAAAGATGAAGAAGCCCGATCGCCAGTACTCCATTTACGAGCAGCACGACGACAGCAAGCAGCAGGGCGGCTCCGAGTCCTCGTCCGACAGGCCGGCTCAACCCGACCAGAAGCCGCAGCCGGATTCTTCAAAGCCTCCGCAGTCGAACTGAGGCCTATTCCTCACCCATCGAGCCGGTACTTCGTCTCTGCCAGCCGATAAAGCGGTCTCCATACCAGCCGGTTGATGGTCACCACCATCAGCGCCATGATGATCGTCGCGGCCAGCAGGATGGGAAAGTTCCCCTGGTCGCTCGCCCGGCTGATCTGCTCGCCCAGTCCCACCGTCGTGAGCGTGTGGTCCTTCAGGTGGAAGTACTCCGCCACAATCGACGCATTCCACGCGCCGCCCGACGCCGTCACCAGCCCCGTAATCAGAAACGGAAAGATCCCCGGCAGGATCACCGTCGTCCAGCGCTGCAAACTTGAGAAGTGAAAGAGGTCCGCGACCTCCTTCAGATCCGACGGTATCGCCATCGCTCCCGCGATCACATTGAAGAGGATGTACCACTGCGTCCCCAGCATCATCAGCGCAACCGACCCGATGCCCAGCCCCAGTCCCACTCTGACCAGCGCCACCAGGATCACCGGGAAGAGCGCCGTCGCCGGAAACGACGCCGCTATCTGCGCCAGCGGCTGTGTAATGTTCGCCAGCCTGGGATTGAATCCGATAATCACGCCCACGGGGATCGTCCACGCCGAGGCCAGCAGCAGGGAGACATTCACCCGCAGAAACGTCGCCGTTGCCCCGGTCAGCAGCATCAGGTACTCGTGCCTGTGCACCTGGCGCAGCAGCAGCAGCGCATGAAACGCTGCGAATGCAACTCCCGCTGCCGCAATCACTCCCACAACTACGTAGGCCGCCAGGCTTCGGCCGCTCGAAGTGACCTGCGGCTTGACCTGCCCCGATCTGCGTTCCTCGCGCCGCGCAAGCGATCGGTAAATGCCCTCGCCCAACGGAACCACCGTGTGCCGCTGCAGAGCCCCCAGCATGTTCGAATTCCGCAGCAGGTGAAGGATCGGCGATGTCACCCGCTCCTCGCTCTCCACGTTTTCGAACTTGAACTTCTCCGACCACGCGATCAGCGGACGCCACAGCAGCTGATCGGTCATCACCACGATCAGCACCATGGTGATCAATCCCCAGGTCATCGCCTGGTAATCACCACTCGAAGCCGCTGTCTGCAGATACGACCCCAGCCCCGGCAGCCGGAAATTCCTGCTGCCCACGGGAAACATCTCGCAAACCATCAGAAAGAACCACCCGCTGGCAACCGACACCATCGAGTTCCACACCAGGCCGATCGTCGCGTAAGGCAGCTCCAGCTGAAACAGCCTTTGCAGCGGCGAGAAGCGGTTAATGTTGCACGCTTCGCGCAGCTCGCGGGGAATGCTTTTGAGCGAGGAATAGAAGCTGAATGCCATATTCCACACCTCGCCTGTGAAGATCAGCAGAATTGCTCCCAGTTCGATCCCCAGCTGCCGGGAAGGGAAGAGCGACATCATCGCCAGCATTACGCCGGGCAGAAAGCTCAGCACCGGGATCGACTGCAGGATATCCAGCGTCGCGATCATCAGCGCTTCCACGCGCGGGTTATATGCGGCGATGTATCCGTAACCGATGGCGAAGACCAGGCTGAGCAGATACGCCACGAAGATCCGCACCGTCGAATAGAACGCGTACAGCGGCAGATGCGAAGGCGAGCGGTAAATCTCCACCTCGGGAATCGCCCCGCTGAACCAGAACTTCGCGATCCACAGGATGGCGTAGAAGCCGGCCAGCAGTCCCGCCGCGACCGTCAGATCGAGGAAGATCGGCCATGTCCGTTCCACCACCAGCGCGCGCGACAGCGGATAAGGACTCTTCACTAAGCCTCCGCGCCTTCGACCGTCTCGGCTGTCTCTTCCGTTTCCGGCAGTATGAACCGCCGCCGCGCGGCATCGAAGTCGAACAGCTCCGCATAGCGCCCCCAGTTGATCGCCGTGTCGAGCTGCCGCTGCGTCTCCTCCTCGCTGAACTGCTCGTCGAGCATATCCAGAAAGAACTCCTCGGGCACCGTGTGATCGCTCTTGTTGTTTAGCGCGCGCGTGATCTGGCGCAGCAGCAGTACGTGCTCGAGCGCCGCCTTGCGGAAGAGCTCTTTCTGCATCAGAATCTCGGACTCCGCAAACTCCCGGCCCTCCGGCGTGATGACGACATCTCCCTCGCCGATCTTGAGGAAGTCTAGAATCTGCGCAGCTTCCATAATCGGCAGCAGGTCGTCGATCTCGAACGCCAGCTCGTCGGCCAGCTTGTAAATGTCGGCGCGGCCCTGCTGGTTACTCAGGTCGATCACAATCTCCAGCAGTCCGGCGATGCCGCCCGGGCGGGCATGCGGCAGCATCTCGTAATGCATCTGCCGCTGGTCGCGCACTCGGCGCCCGTCCACCAACTCGGGAACCGCCGCCGGCATCACATCCGGCTTGGTCAGCACTTTGTAGATGTAGTCGACGAGCTGCGTGAACGGCGCGCTCTTGCGATCCCGCGGATGCGCCAGCGATACCTTGAAGTCCGTGCGCACATGTCCCGGATTCCTGCCCAGCACGATAATGCGATCGGCCAGCAGCACCGCTTCCTCGATGTTGTGGGTGACAAGAAAAATCGCCTGCGTCGGAATCGTCTTCTTCTGCCACAACTCCAGCAGCTCGCTGCGCAGGTTCTCGGCCGTCAGCACATCGAGCGCTGAAAATGGCTCGTCCATGAACAAAACTTCAGGTTCCACAACCAGCGCGCGCGCAAAACCCACGCGCTGTCGCATCCCGCCCGACAACTCCTTCGGATAAGCCGCCTGAAATCCGTCCAGACCGACCGTATCCAGAATCTTCAGGCTCCGCTCCCTCCGCTCTGCGGGAGCCATCCCTGCAGCCCTCAGCGGGGCCTCTACATTCTCGAGCACGGTCAGCCAGGGAAAGAGAGCGAAGCTCTGAAAGACAATCGACACGTGAATGCGAACCGTCGAAATCGGCTTGCCGTGCCAGTAAACCTCGCCCGCCGATGGCTTGGAGAGCCCTGCCAACATACGCAGCAGCGTCGACTTGCCCGATCCCGAGGGACCGAGCAGCGCCAGAATCTCCCCCGGCACAATCGAGAGGTCCGTCGCCGCGATCACCTGGATACGGTTTTCGCTCGGCTGCGCGTAGTACTTCTCTACCTGTTCGGCGCGAATAATTGGTTCAGACATCGGCGTTCCGCCTGAAATTTTTTCAGAAGTAATGAAACAGCAAGCTGAAGCGAGCTTCGCGGGCGGCGTCACTTCGCCGGATCCCCGCGGTTAAGTTGCAGATATTGTAGGTTCCAACGATTATGAGAGGATGAAGCATCCCCTCACGAAGAGCGTATCATCCTAAACATAAAGATTCTTGAAGGAATCCTTATACTCTTATAGTCGTCCTGACCTCCCGCGAGTTTGACGAATGAGGCCGTCCCTGAGGACTGCCTGCACTTTAGAAAAGAAAGAGAATGTGAAGGAACGAATGTCCGAAACGCCCGTGAAGCCCAAAGTGCTGGTTGCCGACGACGAACGAGTGATTGCTGACACCCTGGCCATCATCCTCAATCAAAGCGGATTTGAAGCGACCGCCGTTTACACCGGCGAAAAAGCCGTCGAAACCGCAAAGACCCTTCGGCCTGACATGCTCATCAGCGACGTCATCATGACCGACCTCAACGGCATCGACGCCGCCATCCGTATCCGCGAGATCCTGCCTTCCTGCAAGATTTTGCTCTTTTCAGGACAGGCGGCCACCGCCGATCTCCTCGACCGGGCCCGGGGTCAGGGCCACGAATTCGAAATCCTCGCCAAGCCCGTTCACCCCCAGGACCTGCTCGCCCGGCTGCGCAGCTAAGAGCTACTTGAACATGCGCTCGTCGTAGTGGAAAGGCCTTGGTTCATCGATTTGAACCTTGCTGAAGTCCGGATGTTGCGGATTCAGCAGGACATTCCATTCGCCTTCAACCGCTGCGGAAGGCACAATAAGCGCAACCGATCTCTGCAATTTGACCCAATCCGAACCGAGCTGCTGAAGACTCTTATTATCTGTTGATCGCCAGCCATCAGGGAGCTGTCCGATCTCGACTCGTTCGACTGCTGGATTGTCCGGCACATCGGCAGCGAGAGATACCAGCCCTGTCGGAGCTTCACTGGGATCTAGGTGCACGAAAAATTCAATAGCAGCCAAAGCGAGAGAGGTGGACGTGTACACCATCGGCGTTCCGGCAAAATTCCAGCGTGCATCGAAAAGCCTGGCCCCCTCCCCGGAAAAGGCGGAATGAGCATATTTCGATTTGGAGATGCGCCAGACTCGCATCAGCTATACAGGCCGTATTCGATGCGGCCGAGAACCTGCTCCACGCTGCGAACCCCGATGTCCGTGTCCAGGCGATCGATCGGCCGGTCGCCTTCTAGGGCGCGGTTGGCTGTCTGAAGCCATCGGCCTGCCTTGTCCATATTGCCCAGCGTCTCCTTTGCGAGCGCTAGTATCCGAGCTAGCCGGACAACACGATCGGACTCGGCCGCCGTAAGACGGCCATTGGAATTGGCGCGTCTGGTAAGGGTCCGCTCTGAGATGCCGAGCAGTTTTGCCACGGCCACTCGTTGAACGGATAATTCCTGTGCCAGCTTATCGAGAGAGCCTACCGAAATCCCCGCGCGCGTCGCTCTTGCCAGGTCGGAAGATGTTTCGACCCTTAGCCTTAGCGCCTTTTTGCCGCCGAGGACCTCCGCGATCGCTGAAATTGTCATGACGCCACCTGGCATCCATTATCCCGCCATCTGGCAGACTAGGCAATAGAGAAGTAGACAAACTAGTCCCCCTAAACTAGTCCTACACCTATCCCTACACCCTGTTCCGTCCCTCCATCGCCCGCGACATCGTCACCTCATCGGCATATTCGATGTCGCTGCCCGCAGGAACACCCGTCGCGATCCGGCTGATGACCACATCGCCTCCACGCAGCATATCCGCCAGATAGTGCGCCGTCGCCTCGCCTTCGACGGTGGGGGACGTAGCCAGGATCACCTCATCCACATCCCCCCGCCGCACGCGATCCACCAGGCTCCCCGTGCGCAGATGCTCCGGACCTACCCCGTGCAGCGGCGACAGCGTTCCGTGCAGCACGTGATACACGCCGTTATATCCGCGCGTCTTTTCGACCGTGGCGATATTCGTCGGTTCTTCTACCACGCACACCAGCCGCTGGTTTCGCGTCGGACTCGCGCAGTACAGGCAGGGGTCGATGTCGGTAATGTTGTTGCAGATCGAGCACAGAGTCAGCGCCGCCTTCACCTCGCGCACTGCATTCGCCAGCGCCTCGGCGTCTTCGTTGCTCGATCGCAGGATGTGAAACGCGAGGCGCTGCGCGCTCTTAGAGCCGATGCCCGGCAATTTGCGCAGCTCTTCGATGAGCCGCGCCATGGGTTCCGCAAATCTCGACAATCTTTCCTCTGAACTCTAGAGCGTGTTGTAAATCTCGGTCACAAACAGGTCAGGTGTGATCATGCTGTGACCCATCGTGGCGTCGTAATCCGCCGTGGGTTTCGCGGCTATCACCTGCTGCAGCGACTGGCCGGTGATCTTCAGTTTCTCGATCCGGTTGGCCACCGTAGACACCATGTCGCGATACTTCTGCAAGGCTCGCTTGTCGCCCACCGGACCATGCCCTGGGACAATTTTCGTCCTGTCGTCCGCGATACCCAGCACTTCGTCCACCGCACGGATCATCCCGTTGATTGTGCCACCCGAGCTCGCATCGATCAGCGGATACACTCCGTTGAAAAACAGATCGCCGGTGTGAATCACATTGCCGTTCACGAAGTGAATATAGATGTCTGAGTCCGTATGCGCATTCGGCGTATGCACCATATCCAGCTCATCGTTGTTCACATAGAGCTTGTCCGTCTCCGGAAAAGTAAGCTGCGGCAGACCCTCCGTCGGCGAGGCAGGGATCGTAAGATTGAGCAGCTTGATCGTTTGCGGAGCTGACAGCCGCGCCCGCGTATTTTCCTGAGCAATGATGAATGCGCCCGCCTCGTGCAGCGCCGCGTTTCCGTCCGTGTGATCGAAGTGCCAGTGCGTGTTGATCAACCGCTTCAGCGGACTCGCGTTCAGCTTTCCCAACACCTGCAGAAGCGCATGGGAGGCCGTCGCCACGCTGGAATCGATGAGCACCTTCCCGTCCGGACCGGTCTGCGCCACCATATTTCCGCCCACACCCTGCAACAGAAAGATCGTGTCCGTCAGCTTAGTCGTCGCGATCGGGGTCGTTGACCCCGCGTTGCGCATCGACTGGATGTAGTTCGAAGGCGAGGGAGCCACGGGCGTCTGCGGATTCTGCTGGGTCTGCGCAGGCGACAAGCGCCGCGTCAGCGCGCCCGCAGCGACAACTGCCGAACCTCTCAGAAATCCGCGTCGTGTAATCATGGCTCAGCCTTGGTGCAGCGCCAGGGCGCGAACATTCCTCCCGGAGCCCGTAAAGGTGGTACTTATATCAAACCCTCCGGTAGATTCAGGCCGCCCAGCATGCCCTGCATGCTTGATTTCAAGATCTCCTCCGCGCGCCGGCCCGCTTCATTGAATGCCGCCGCGAGCAGGTCCTCGAGCATCTCCACATCCGGATGCGGGCCGCTCAGCCCCATAACCGCCGCGGGATCGATCGTAACCTTCAGCACTTCCTTCTTCCCGTTCATCTTCACCGTCACCGCGCCGCCGCCTGACGACGCCTCTACCACCGACTGGCTCAGCTTCTGCTGCATCTGTTCCTGCATCTGCTTTGCCTGGCCCAGCATTTCCTGAAGCTTCAAAGGATTCACGTTCCTGCTCCGATTAGCCTTAAATACGTTACTTCTTTTCCCGAAGGTCCAGCACGCTGCGCACCTCCGCCTGAAACAACTCCTGCGCCTGCCTTACCAGCGGATTCTCGAGCGCAATCGCCTGTATGCTGCCCTGCGCCACCGGTCGATCCGCTCGCGGTGCCTTGGCCGTGCCGCTCCCGCCATTCTCACCCGGCAGGAAGACCAGTTTCCTCGTCTCACCAATCCCGCGCAGAGCCTCCCGGCAGATCTTATCCGCCTCGGCGTTCATGGTCAGACTCAGCATGGTCTTTTTGATGCCCACTTCGACTTCGATAGTGCCGCTATTTTCGCGCCAAGTTCCCGCATCCAGCAGAACCGCCGCCGTATTGTGCCCTGCGTTCTCCAGCGCCGAACAAACCGCCTCGCGAATCCCGTCGAGATCCGGAGCCGCCGCTCCGTCACCCGCAGCCGCCAGAGCCAGCGCACCCGAGGTCGCCTCCTGCGGCTCGGGAACCGCCGCGACCGGAGCCTTCGGGGATGTCGGTTCTACTGCCCGTGACGCGGCCTCGAGCGGCGTAAGAGCCCGCGGAGCGGTCACCGGAGCCGGAGCTGCAACCTGAGCCGCCGCCGAACTCACCGGATCACTCACTGCCTTCCGGCTGCGGTCCGCCTCGAAGGGAGAAAACGGCGCTGCCGCAGGTTCCGGTTTTGCTGCAGGCGCGCTCGGTGCCGTACTCGCTTTTGATGAAGAACTGGCTCCGCTACTCTGCGCACGGCCCTGTCCCGCGCCGCTCTTCTGCGGCAATGGACCCCCACCCGATCCGGTCTTGCCGCCCTGCGGCGTCGGAAGCTGGCTCAGCAGCTCCTCTACTGGAAGCAGCCGCTGCAGGTGAACCAGCTTGATCAGCCCCAGCTCCAGGTGGAACCGCTGTTCCTGCCGATAGTTCAGTTCATCGAAGGTGCGCAGCATCACCTGCAGAAACCGCGTCAGGTCCTCTTCCGAGAACAGTACCGCCGACCGCGCTGCCCGCGCGCGCTCATCCGGAGAAATCTGCAGCAACTCCGACTCCTCGCCGCCAATCCGCGCCATCAGCACATTGCGCAGATAGCGCACGAACTGCCGCGCCAGTTGCGCCGGACTGTTTCCCGCATTCAGCAGCCGATTCAGCTCCTCGATCACCGCCGCCGTCTGGCCTTCGCCGATCGACTCCATCAGCCGCTCGAAGACAGCATTCGGGACCGTGCCCATGAGTTCGCGAATCTGCTCCGCGTTCAGCCTCGGCTGCCCATTCTCCACCGGAGCCGATGCGATCGCCTGGTCCATGATCGACAGTGCATCGCGCATCGACCCGTCCCCCGCCTCAGCCAGCAGCGCCAGCGCCGCGTCTTCCGCCGCAATCCCTTCCTTGCCGGCAATCTCCTTGAGCTGCGCCAGAATGTCGTCGAATTTAACCGCGTGGAAGCTGAAGTGCTGGCAGCGCGAACGGATCGTCTGCGGAATATCCTCAGGCTGCGTCGTCGCCATCATGAAGACGACATGCTCCGGAGGCTCCTCCAGCGTCTTCAGCATCGCGTTGAACGCGGCATCGGTGATCTGGTGCGCCTCGTCCAGAATGTAGATCTTGTACTTGTCCCGCGCCGGCCGGTAGCGCGCCGCATCGCGCAGTTCGCGCATCTCGTCGATCCCGCGATTTGTCGCCGCGTCGATCTCGATCACATCGACCGCATTCCCTGCGCGAATCTCCGTGCACGAATCGCACATGCCGCACGGCTCGGGGGTTGGCCGCTGCGCCGACCGTATTTCTGTCCGGCAATTCAGCGCCATCGCCAGGATGCGCGCAATCGTCGTTTTTCCGATCCCGCGATGCCCCGAAAAAATGTATCCATGCGCCACGCGCCCCTGCGAGAGCGCATTCAGCAGCGTGCGAGTAACGTGATCCTGTCCTGCGACATCCGAGAAGCGCTGCGGGCGATATTTACGAGCTAAAACCTGGTATGCCATGCGATGAAAGTCTGATTGTAGCGGGATTGAAGACCTCCCGCACTAGACGGCCCATTACTCAGGATCTATAGCTCTTACTCGATTTCCCGCATACTAATTCCGTGCCCCTCTCGACCTCCATCCTCCGCTACCGCCTCGCCACACCCGCCGACGTGCCTCGTCTGCGCTCTCTCATCGATCGCTCAGTCCGCGAACTGCAGGCCAACGACTACACACCGGCCCAGATCGACGAAGCCCTCCGCACCTATCTCAGCCTCGACACCCAGCTCATCACCGACCAGACCTACTTCATAGTCGAAGACCCCGAGGCTGCTCCCGACGCGCCTCTCGTGGCCAGCGGAGGTTGGAGCAAACGGCGCACCCTTTGCGGGGGAGACACGAGCCTTGGCGGAGACAACAACCCCGCCGGACGCGACAGCAGCCTGCTCGATCCCGCGACCGAGGCCGCCAAGATTCGCGGCTTCTACGTACATCCTGACTGGGCGCGCCGCGGCATCGGCTCGAAAATTCTCGAGCTGTGCGAAAACGCCGCCCGCGCCGCCGGCTTCACCCGCTTCGAGATGGGAGCCACCCTGACCGGCGTGCCTCTCTACGCCCGCCACGGCTATCGAGAAGCCGAATGCGCCGCTCTGCCCTTCAGCAACGGAGACTCGCTTGCCATCGTCCGCATGGTGAAAGAGGACTAACCCATCGAAGGACCTGCTCTTCGTTCGTCTGCCAGCTGTTCAGCGGGTGCCCCATCCGTTCGCGCAGCGAAAGGGTGGGAAGCAAATTTCTATCGCGCCTTTGTCTTCTTTGTCGCTGCCTTGCGTTTCGCCGCGCGTGCCCTGCGCTTCAGCTCATCATGCGAATACATTGACCCGCGGCACGTCGAAGCGCCGCAGTTGCACAGCGCCTCGTCGTCATCGCCGTCGTAGAGGTTGTAATCGTAGGTCAGCTCTTCGCCCGCCTCGATATCGCGCAACGCCTTGACCCACACATGTCCGCGCACTTCGCTGGTTTCGCAGTTGGGATCGCACGAGTGATTGATGAACATCGCAACTCCGTGCCCGTCAATCACCTTTGACCCGTCGCCCACGCCAAACAGATACGTCGTCGGCGAATACTGATACTTCTCGTCCGCAACCTCTTTCGAAATGCGTGGCCCGGTGTACTCAACAATACGTGAGCGCTTCTTGATCGGCGCCGTCGTGTAGCAACCGGCGGCATGAATTTGCGAGGATCGGATAATCAGCATCGGAATCAGGAAAGAATCGTCAATCCTCGACCTGAAGACAGACGTTTTCTCGCCGAGTATAGCAATTCCCGGGCAGCCCAAACCGGTCGCCGCCGGTCTAAACTAGGAGAGAGTTGTCTTTCATGCGCATCCCGGCCGGCACCCTCGCATTTCTGCTTCTGGCTTTGCCCTGCGCCGCGCAGCAATCGCAGCAGAGCTCCGACCAGAACCAGAGCCCGCCCCAAAGTTCCACCCAGAACCAGAGCCAAAGCTCCACTCAGCCGCAGCGGTCGGCTCAGGACGCGAGCAAATCCGCCGACAAATCTCAGTCAGGGCAGCAGGCGCCCGCCAAGCCCCATTCCACTGCCGACGACAATCCCTTCCCCGAAGACATCTCGAAAAAGGCCGCAGCGGACGCCGGCAACCCCTCTCCTGATGCGCCTGCGGCAAAATCCGACAAGCCACCAACCTCGGCTAACGGCTCAAAGCCTGGGCCCGACTACTCCTCCAGCCGCACCGGCCTTAAGAACCTCGATTCCACCGACCCGGAGGCCCGCATCTCCGACGGTGCGGGAGGCTACATCTATGATCCCAAGCTCGCCAAGCAGGACATCAAAATAGGCGGCTTCTACTACACCAACCAGGACTACAAGGGAGCCTACTCGCGCTTTAAGGAAGCCACCAGGGTCGATCCCACCAACCCCGACGCCGTCTTCGGACTTGCCGAAGCCGCCCGCGCCCTCAAGCTCACCAGCGAAGCTGCCGACAACTACCGCGTCTACCTCGACGCCTTCCCCGACGGATCCAAGGCGAAGGCCGCCCGCAAGGCTCTCGCTCAGTTAGGCGAAGCCGCAAAGAAGTAGCTCCTTTCAGATTTTCTGATCCCTGCTTCCTGTGCCTTGGTTTCAATACGCCTTCAGCTGTAGCAGCTCGACAAGATAGATCAGACCCAGCGGCACCAGCACCAGGTTCCTCAGCACCGACACAAGAGCCTTGCGGCGATTTCTCGTGGGCGGAACATCCGGCGACAGCAGCGCTCGCGACGCCAGCACCAGTAGATAGTTCAGCAGAAGAAACGCCGCCGCGAAGAAGAACAGCTCCCACAGCACCACGTGCAGATGATCGCCCAGATACTTTCCCATCCGCTGCAGGGCAAGCTGCGCCGAATCGCTTTGCGAAAAGAAGCTGCGCAGCGACTGCCATTTCTCCGCGCTCACCGCGACCCACACCATCCCCACGCACAGCAAAACCCGCCACAGGGTCACCAATCCTTCGAGCAGCGATTGCTTCCATGCCGGAATCGGCCTCGGCTCCAGCAGCAGATATGCCCGCTCCGCCGCCGGCACCACTGCGCACACCAGCACCACCAGCGGATGCCGGGCCACCGCCATCCCAGTCTGCACCCAGAACTCTCCGCTGTTGTGCCATGCCGTGGTAAAACCGGTGGGAGGAAAACTCATTCTGCTCTCCTGCTGTGATCTTAAACGGCTCTGCCCTGCACCCGTCTCAGGCTTTCGAAAGGGCAGTCGTCCTGTGCTCTGTGACGAATTCAAACAGCGTCGCCGAGCAGTGTGATATGTATCACTGAACATTACATAAGACGTAAGTAATCTTTTCGGCGTTGGGCTACCGGTCCCGCTATCACCGGAACGCCGTCGCCTCGAACAGTGGCTCATCCAGGAAAGTCACTGCCCAACGCCCCGCTTTCGTGACGACCCGCGCTCCGCTCCAACCCCGGAGGCGGCACATGAACTTCTCTCGTTCACTTCCTCACAATCTGCGTGTTACACCCAAAATCTTCTTCGCATGTTTCCTATTCCTGCTCCTTCTCCTTTGCCCGATCGCCGTCCTGCCACAAGGCACCCCTCCGTCGTGGGTGCAGGCCTTTGGCTCCTCAGGAAATGGCAGTAATGTCGCCAACTCCATCAAGGCCGCGCCCGATCACAGCTTGTATGTGGGCGGTCAGTTCAGCGGAACAGCGACCTTCGGAGGCACAACCGTCACCTCATCTGGTGTATTGGATATCTTCCTCGCGAAGTACAGTCCGTCGGGCTCGCTGCTTTGGATAGCAGACACAGCACAGCAAGCAGGTATTCCGGACAACGACGGGAACTTTGCCAACAACGGGATCGACCTGGACAGTGACGGGAATGTGTACGTGACGGGAGAATTCTACGGGAATGCGACTTTCAATTCCGCAAGTGCGGCCGACAAGCAGATCAAGGTGGCCAGCGGACCGACGCCGGCGATTTTTTTGGCGAAGTACAATTCTTCCGGCGCGTTGTTCTGGGTCCAAACGATCACATCGAATTATGGCGCAGACACATATGTCCCGATGATCGGAAAGGGGGTGGCAGTGAATGCTGTCGCAGGCACGGTCTATATCGGATGTTTCAGTCAGGCTGATTTGACTTTTTCATCCGCCGACGGCTCGACTCATACGTTTCCTGGCACTTTCGCCTGGCACATGGCACTGGCCAAGTACGATCTCGATGGCAATTTCAAGTGGGCCGCAACTAACTATGGCGGTGGGAATACCGGTTCCTACGGAGTTACGGTCGACGCTCAGGATAATTCGTACGCCATCGGCTGGTTCGAGGGCCAGGCCACCTTTTCCAGCGCCAACGGTCATAACCTAACCATCGACGGCTTCGGTGTCCCAGACATCTTCCTGGTGAAGTACGACACAAACGGCAACGCCAAGTGGGCGAATCACATCGGCGGCGGATACACGGCTATACCTGCCGCAATCACGACAGGGCCGAGTGGAGAGATCACCCTTGTAGGTTTCGTCGGGAACGGAGGCCAGACAACTGTCAGCTCGCAGCCTTCGGGAGCGAACATCAACCTGGGCAGCGGCATCACCAATCCCCAGCGCATTGATGAAGTCATTGCCACTTACAATTCGGCCGGGGTCGCGGTAAGAGCGATGAGGCGCGGCGGACCCAGCGATCAGAGCGCCACCGGAGTCGCCTACGACTCGCGGGACAATCTCTACGTCGAAGCAGTTGCTCGGGGAAATGGCGAGCCACAGATATTTGTCGACGAATACTCGGGCAAGAATCTGCTTTGGGAAGCAACCGCAGACGCGGGAACATTTATTGGTCCTGTCGAGCCATCGCTGACTCCCAGACTGACAGTCGATGACGCAGGCACAGTATCTGTGGCGGGAGGATACGTGGGGACAGCATCCTTCGGCAATATCAAACTGAGCGGCACCGGGACCTCCGAAGTCTTTGTGGCGGAGCTGAACACGGCATTCGCCAATCAGTCTGCCGATCTTCTGCTCCGGCTGTCCGCCTCTCCGACACCGGTCAAGCAGGGCGATCTTCTCACCTTTACCTTCCCGGTGTGGAATCGCGGTCCGAACGTCGCCTATCTTGAGGAACTGAAGACGCAGGTTCCCGCAGGAACGACGTTCGATTACATCCGTATCTCGGGCACCGAGGGACTGGGCACATGCACGACTCCGCCGTACGGAGGAACGGGGCCGATCGTCTGCAATGAGAACAGCGCCATGGCTCCGAACACAACGTGGACGCTGCGCTTGACGGTAAAGGTAACTGCTCCATCAGGCACGGTGATCACCGAGACCGGAACCGCGACAGAGGTGACACCGGATCCGAATCCGGCGGACGCCACTGCAACGGTGAGTACTACCGTGCAGTGACACGAAACTGCAACTTCAACTCCGGCCGGCGTTCCCGCCGCCAGTTGTGCATGACGCTATGTACAATTCTCAGCGGCAGGGAACTCCCGGCCGAGGCGTCCGGTAAGCCATGCATCCCGTATTCGAAGACCTGCACGCTCGCTATCGCAAATCCCTCAGTGGCAAAGACTGTGACACCTGTCAGCTCCGCCCCGCCCGCTCTCTGCGCGGCGACGGGCCAGCCTGGACTACGCAGGAGGTCATAGAACACCTGCTGCTCACCTATCGCAGCACCGGCGCACTCTTCGAACGTTACCTTGAGCGCAACTCACCAAGCGGCAAAACCCGGCAGATGAAACACCACGTGCTGCAGTTCCTCGTCGTTCGCTGCGGAGGATTTCCCCGAGGCGCAAGCGCCCCCGACCACGCTCTCCCCGGCAAATCCGGCATGCCGCCGATGTCTGGAGAAGAACTCTGCACCTGCATGCGCTCGGAGCTCGAAGAGATGGACAAGAAGCTTGAGAAATGCCAGCAGGCCTTCGGAAGCCGGCCGCTGGCGGCACACTTCATCTTCGGACCCCTCACCGCCGACCAATGGCGCCGCTTCCACTTCGTCCACGGACGCCACCACCTCAAGCAGCTCGCGCGCATCCGCAAGCAAACGAAGGCAGCCTGAACTGAATCATTGCGGGAAGGGAAGACGCATCGACCGGCTGTCGCGCCACGCCGCATCCGCCAGCACCACCGATGTTTCGATCTGTCGATCAGAAATCGTCCAGTACGTCCGCAGCAGGCGATTCTTCTCCGCCTCGCTCACCAGCTGAAAGCCATATCTCTCGTAGAAGCGGATCGCCCATGCCGCGTCCGCCCAAGTCCCCACCAGAACCGGAGTGGTCGCGAGCTTCAGCAGATGCTCCAGCAACTGCGCTCCAATGCCTTGCTTCTGGTTCTCCGTGCGCACGTACGCATGCCGAATGAGCGTTACGTCCTGGACTTCCTGAATGCCCATGACGCCGACCAGCTGGTCTTCGTTGTCATAGCCCCAGAACGCAACGCCATCGTTCATCTCGTGCCGCAGCTTTTCCCGAGACATATAAGGTTCACCGCAACAATCGTCGGGAATAACGCCGCGATAGGCCTGCGCGCCGTCGTTAATAATGCTCCACATGTCCTCGAAATCATCTTCGCCACAGCGCCAGATCACAGATTTCGCAGCCTCCCTGCCTTCGTATTTCTCCTGAACCCTCAGCCCTGCCTTCACCGAAACAGCCCCAGATACCACTCCACCGTAGCTCGCCCCTCAAACACCGCATAGATCGCAGCGCCGCAAAGAAACGACCCCAGCGGTATCCGCGCCGCACTCCCTCGCGCTCTCTTATGCAGACTCACCCAGAAAATCCCATACACCGCCCCCGCCACCACCGCCAGAAAGAGCGCCAGGGCCGCATTCACCGGCCCTAGCCACGCGGCAATCATCGCCAACAGCTTCGCATCTCCCAGACCCATGCCCTCGCGCCGCCGCAACAGCGAGTAGAGACCGCGTATCGCCAGGATCACAGCCGCGGCGCACACCGCCCATCCCAGAGAAATACCCGCACATCGCAGCCGCTGCGGCCATCCGCCTTCACACATCACCCCGCTATAGATCACGCCCAGCGTAATCCCCGGCAGGGTAAACGCATTCGGAAGCAGCATCGTCTCGGCATCCATCGCCGCCAGTCCCAGCGCCAGAAAGCAGAAGACTGCCATCCCCACGCCTTCAACCGATACCCCGAACTCCAGCCAGCACAGCAACCACAGCGCAGCCGTTGCCAGCTCAACCACGGGATACCGCAACGCAATCCTCGCCCTGCAATCCCGGCAGCGCCCGCGCAGCAGCGCATAGCTCAGCAGCGGAACATTATCTACCGCCCGAATCGCTGCCCCGCACTCCGGACACCGCGACCGCCCCGCCGCCACCGATTCATGCCGCGGCAGCCGCCAGATACACACATTCAGAAAGCTGCCAAACGCCAGCCCCAGCAGCGCGACAAAAATCCCCGCCAGCAAATTCAACCCCTGCACCCGTAAACCAAAGCCAGCCGCAGTATACGTGCCGCTCATTCCGCCATTCGATAAACTGTCTCCGATGCCACCCCTTGAAAACTCGGAGACGTCCCTCAACTCCGAGACCGCCCCAAACCCCGGTCCCGCTTTTGCCGAAGCCGTCGCCATTATGAACCGCCTCCGCTCGCCCGGCGGATGCCCCTGGGACCGCGAACAGACCTTTGA
Organism: uncultured Acidobacteriaceae bacterium; assembly: GCA_963786085.1. Lineage (GTDB taxonomy): Bacteria > Acidobacteriota > Terriglobia > Terriglobales > Acidobacteriaceae > Silvibacterium. The sequence goes on along the minus strand of CAWAYO010000012.1, from coordinate 85,760 downwards.
CTCCATCCGCAAATACACGCTCGAAGAAACATACGAAGTCTTCGACGCCATCGAGCGCCGGCGACTGGCCCGCTCTCAAAGACGAACTCGGCGACCTCCTTCTGCAGGTGCTTTTCTACGCGCAGATGGCCTCCGAAGCTGGCTCCTTCACCATCGATGACGTCATCGCCGGCCTCAACCGCAAGCTCATCCGCCGCCATCCCCACGTCTTTGGAGAAGCCGCCGCAGCTGCGGCAGGAAACAGCGCCACCGGACTCGACACGGAAAACATCGACGCCCGCCGGGTCCTCCACAATTGGGAAGAGATCAAGAAGCTGGAGCAATCCGCCCGTCTGGCATCCGATGGACCCACACCCGAAGGACGTCTCGACACCGTCCCGCGCTCCCTGCCCGCGCTCTCCGAAGCCGCCAAGCTCGGCTCCAACGCCGCAAAGTCTGGATTCGACTGGCCGGACGTTTCCGGCCTCGTCGACAAACTGCGCGAAGAGACGGCCGAGATTGAAGCCGAATTGCCGGGCGCGTCGCATAACCCTCAGGCCATAACCGAAGAACTGGGCGATCTGCTGTTTACGGCTGTAAATCTCGCTCGTCACTTGAAGATCGATCCCGAACTCGCCCTGCGTGATACCAATGCAAAATTTCGCCGCCGCTTCAACTCCATGGAAACCGCCAGCCCGCGCCCCCTCGAAGAGCTCACCCCCGGCGAACTCGAATCCCTCTGGAATCGAGCCAAACTCTCCGAATCCAAACGCTGACTCTTTTTGGCTCCAGAAGCGTGGCAAGATAGTGAGTGTATGACCACCGTTCCTCAGGTGGCGTCTGCCTCGGCAATAACCCGCGACGGCCGCCCCATCCTCATCCGCTCCTGCCAGGGCCTTGATGAGCTCGACGCCTGCGTCCAGCTCCAGATCGACACTTGGGGCTACGCCGACGGAGACGTCATCCCGCGCCGCGTCTTCATCGTAGGCCAGCGCATTGGAGGCCAGGTCATAGGCGCTTTCGACGTCACCCGCGCCGAGAACCCCGAGGGTACAGCTGAAAATCTCATCGGTTTCGCCATGTCTCTCCCCGGTGTCAAGCCCGGACCCGACCCTCGGGAAGACACTCCTGTCCCATATCTGCACTCGCACATGCTCGCCGTCTCTGCCGGATACCGCAACGACGGCATCGGACGCCAGCTCAAGCTTTTTCAACGGGTTGAGGCTCTCAACAGGGGCATCGATCTCATGGAATGGACCTTCGACCCCCTCGAGATAAAGAATTCTTTCCTAAATATCCACAAGCTTGGCGCTATAGTTCGCAGCTATACATCAAACTTTTATGGTTTATCATCATCTCGTCTGCAGGGCGGGCTGCCCACGGACCGTCTACACGCGGAGTGGTATCTGCGTTCAAAACGCGTCCAGGCCAGTCTCGCCGGAGCTCCGGTCCATCATTTCGACATCGAAGAAACCATCATGATCCCTCACCAGGTCGGAGAATGGAAGTCTTCGGAGCCCGGCATTCACCTCGCTCAGGCTGTGCAGACCGAAAACCGCCAGCGTTTTCAGAAGGCCTTCTCCCGTGGGCTGGCCGTAGTCGGATTCCGCCGCGACAATGATGGAAACGGTATTTTTGAATTAGCGCCATTCGAACACGTGAGAAGCAGCTATCTATGAGAATTGATGCAATCTTCCTCCGCGAACTTCGCATTCCCCTCGTCAAGCCCTTCGAAACCAGTTTTGGCGTCACCACTGACCGCCGCATCCTCCTCGTCGAATTGAAAGCCGAAGGCCTCACCGGCTGGGGAGAGTGTGTTGCCGGCGAGCATCCTTATTACTCTTACGAGACCATCGACACCGCCTGGCTCATGCTCCTGCAGGAGCTCGCCCCTGCGCTTGCCCGCTCCGAACCGGCGCACGCCGGCAAAGTCCCCGGCATCCTCAAGCAGGTTCGCGGCCACCGCATGGCCAAGGCTGCCCTCGAAAATTCCGTCTGGGACCTCGAAGCCCAGATGCGTGGCATCTCGCTCGCCGAACTGCTCGGCGGCGTCCGCGACACCATCCCCTGCGGCGTCTCCATCGGTATCAAGGGCTCAATCGAAGAACTCCTCGCCGATATCGAAACTGAGCTGGCGGCCGGCTATCAGCGCATCAAGCTGAAGTGCAAGCCCGGCTGGGACACCGAAGTCTTCGACGCCGTCCGCAACCGCTGGCCCGGCATCGCCCTCAGCTGCGACGCCAACTCCGCTTACAAACTCAAGGACGCCGACACCATCGTCGGCTGGGACGCCTTCGACCTGATGATGATCGAGCAGCCGCTCTGGGCCGATGACTTCTACTACCACTCCATGCTGCAGCGGCAGCTCAACACGCCCATCTGCCTCGACGAATCCATCCACAACCGCCGCGACACCCTCGCCGCAATTGAGATGGAGTCCTGCCGCATCATCAACATCAAGAACGGACGCGTCGGCGGACTCGGCGAAGCCGTCGCCGTGCACAACGCCGCGATGGAGCGCGGAGTCCCCGTATGGTGCGGAGGCATGCTCGAAACCGGCATCGGCCGCTCGCACAACATCGCCCTGTCGTCGCTCGAAAACTTCACCCTTCCCGGCGACGTCTCCGCCTCCAAACGCTACTACAAGGAAGACATCATCGAGCCCGCCGTCGAGGTCACCCCCCAGGGAGAGATCATCGTTCCCACCACTCCAGGCCGCGGCTACGAAGTCCGCGAAGACCTCATCGACCGCCTCACCGTCCGCAAAGAAGAGATCCGCGCCATGGCGTTGGTATAGACGCCTGACCTGACGAGGTTGTGTTGACGGTTAGCTATCCATCGAATGCCCCGCTCGGGTGCCCCATCCTTTCGCGCGTTTTGGCGAAAGGGTGGGAAGCAACACACTCCATCATGATGTCATCCTGAGCGAAGGTCGCCGTGGCGAGCGCAGTCGAAGGATCTGCTTTCGGCCTCCACGCGTAAAATACCTCCATGAGCATGCTGGAAATTCCGAAGCTTCCCAGCCGTCTGACGCTGGAGCCTGCTCTCACAGACGAAGAGTTCGAGCAGATGAGCACTGCGAACGAGCTGGTGAAGCTGGAGCGAACGAAAGAAGGCAAGATTGTAGTGAACCCGCCCACGGGATTGGACAGTAGCAGCGGCAACACAGAAATCACACGTCAACTCAGGAACTGGTGGCGACAGCACCGCAAGGGAAAAGTCTTTGATTCCAACGCCGGCTTCTTCCTTCCTGATGGCTCATCTCTGAGCCCCGACGGAGCCTACGCGACGGCTGAACAGATTCAGGGACTCACCAGCAGAGACCGCAGGCACTTCGGACGGTTCGCTCCGGCGTTCGTGATCGAACTCTTATCTGCCAGCGATAGCCTTTCCGAGGCCAGAGAGAAGATGGAAGCGTGGCTCGCAAACGGTGCACAGCTCGGCTGGCTTATCGACCCGTACAAGCGAAATGTCTGGATTTACGAGGCTGGGAAACAGTCTCGAATCGAAACCGGAGACCGTGTTGTGGGCACTGGCCCGGTCGAAGGTTTCGTGCTCGAACTCGCCGATGTCTGGAATGAGTTCGCCGACTAGCTTCCCCTAATCCCTGTTCCCTAATCCCTGTTTCTAATTAATCCCCACCGACTGCGGCAGCAGCAGCGTGAACTGGCACTGGCTCGCGGCGTCTGAGCAATACAGCATTCCGCGCCGCACAATCCGCGCCGACGAACCCTTCGGAATCTGCCCCGACACATCCATCTTCAGCAGCTCCGGAGCAGCCGCCTTCAGACCCTCGTCGCCGCTGATGAACTGCGCATCCTCAACCTTGTCGCCCGACACCAGCAGAAAGAAATCGGCCGTGCCGTTCGCCGCCTTGGGTAGGGAAGTCGTGCGCATCTTCGCCAGTTCCTGATTAGGATCTCCATCCGCCGCCTGACCCTTCGCTTTCAGCCGGTCCAGACTCTCGCGAATCGTGTCCGTCCCCGACGGGTCAGGGCTCAGCGTCTCCGCCGCCAGCGACAGCTGATAGATCTTCGCCGCCTCCGCTGGCTTGCCGTCTTTCTCGTAGACCTGCCCCAGGTGATCGCCCACCTCGCTGTGCTGCGTCACCTTCCATGCCGCTCCGATGTAATTCTCCGCCTGAGCCATGTTGCCCTGGCGGAAGTACACCCACCCCATCGTGTCCCACACCGCGGTCAGCAGGTTGATGTGCTGCAGGTCGTCAGCAGTCAGGTTGCCCAGCGTGATCTGTTGCGACTCCTTCTCCAGCTTGTCGAGAGCCCTCTTAGTATTTGCCTCGGCCGACGGCAGATCGGCGTTGAAGTCCGCCAGCTCATACGCCGCATCGTTCAGCGTCCCCGGATCATCCGTTCCCGCCATGCTCTTCTTCAGCGTCTCGATTCCCGCATCGCGTTTGCCGCACAGCAACTGAGCCCGTCCCGTCTGCACGGCCACATTGTGGTCATCCGGAGCCTGCTTCATCGCCGTCTCCATCACCGCGCACGACTCGTCATACTTCTTCTGCAGAATCAGCAGAGAGCTCAGCCGCATCTGTGCATTCGCATTGTCCGGCAGAAACTTCAACAGGTCGCGCAACGTCTGCTCCGCGCCGTCCAGATCCTTCATGCGCACCTGCACCTCGGCCAGTCCCTCGTACGCAACCGCATTCTCCGGGTGGTATTCAATCTCCTTGCGAAAGTCCTTCACCGAATCATCCAGCCGGTCCTCCAGCATATCCAGGTACGCCGTCTCGCCCCACAGCCCGCGCTCCCGCGGATTCAGCTGCTCCGCGCTGTGCAGGTCGCCGTGCGCCGCCTTCAGATCGTGCCGCGTCAGATCCACATACGCAGCCTGAATGTACTGCGCCGCCTCAGGATTTCCCGCCGATGTATCGATACCTTTGCTACCCGGAGCAGCCAGCTGGATGTACTGGTTCTCATCGCTCACCACATTCTTGGCGAACTTGCGATACTCATCCGCATCCGCAATCGCGACCTCGCGTTGCAGGATCTCCAGCTTGCGATCCGTCACCAGCTTGTTGCCGTCCAGCTTGTAGTCCGCCGTGTAGATCGCAAACGGTGTCGTGTATCTCACCGAACGCGGCAGCGCCGCCGTGTAATTCGACGGCAGCTCGATGACCGAATGGTGCGACTCCGCACGCGGCGACCCCAGTTCTATAGGCTCCGTTGGTACCTCGTCGTCGGGCAGTTCGCTCAGCGACACGGGAAACATCAGCGGCACAATGCGGCGATTCGGCCAGTCCGCATAGTCCTTGCGGTTGTAGTCGTAGGCAAAATGGAATGGCTTATCCGTCTGTTCCGGCAGGCTCACGTCAACGTTTGTGATCGATCCCGCGAAGCCCATCCTCTGCGAAATGTTCTGCGCCAGCTGCGGCCACTGCGCGCGCGACGTACCGTGAAAAACCTCGCGGAAAGTATCTTCCGAATCCCCGCGCAGCTCCATATCGATATGTCCATCGATCGTGCCCTGGCCATCCAGCTTCGCCGTGGCCGTAGTCGTATCTGCAAAAGGAAATGGCCCGTCCGATGGCGTCGTCTCCAGCCGCGGAGGCCCATTCGTCGGAATCACCAGCGCCTGCTTGTCGCGAATCTGCGCCATCAGCATGCGATAGGGAGTCACCTCCGGCGTGCTATCCAGCCAGATCTCCTTGCCCTTCAATGAAACCACCGTGATTACGTGATCGAACTGCGCCGGCGACGGCAGCTCCGGATGCAGCTTCGCGGACGACCCGATCAGCGCTGGCCACGCCTCATATCCCGCCGCCTTCAGCATCGCTGCCAGCAGCGTGTGCTTGTCCTTGCAATCGCCGTACTGGTTGTCGAGCACCGTCTCCGCCGAATGCGGCTGATACCGCCCGATCCCAAACGCCACGCCGATATACCGCACCTGTGTCGAAACGTAGTGATAGATCGCCGCGATCTTCTCATCGTCCGTAGTCTTGCCCGCAATCAGCTCTTTTACCTTCGCCTCAACCTCAGCGCTCGGCACCGCGCGATCCTTGGCCAGCGATCCATACCACTCGCCCACTTCCTGCCAGTTCTTGAACGTCGTCCACGACACTGACGGCAGCCTGTCCGGATCGTCCGCATCTTTCTTTCGGTCCGCGCCAACCGTCGGCTCAAGCTGCGATGTCTTCCAGCGATAGACCTTCAGCCCGTTCTCTTCCGAAATATCGGCCTTGTCCCTCGGGCTCAGCACCAGTACATATTTGTCCTTCGGAAACGACATCTCGACCGTCTCTGCCAGCACCACGTTGCTGCGAACAAAGTTCAGCGCGCCCCAGAACTGCCCGGCAGCCGCCGTCTTCTTCCGTACATACTTCACCTGGTACTCCAGCTTGTCGCCCACGCTGAGCGACTTCACCGGAATCTGCAGCTCCCTCAGATCGCTGTAGAACGGAGCCTCGCGCGTCACCTCCGTCGGCATATCCTGCGCATCGGTCGCCGGAGTCTCCACCGTACTCCCATCCGGCTTCCGCACCCGAACATACACCGGCTCCAGTTGTTCCTCGCCCGACGCATAGGCAAAGGTCAGCAGTCCCGCCTCGTGCACCGCGCCCTCAGACTGAATTCGCGCCTCCACCGTGAGCGTCTTCTCCCCCAGCCCATCGGCGTCATAGTGGATCGCGGTCGCGATCTTCTCGTAGACCACGCCCTCCTTGGCGAACAGCGCATCGCTCGCCGACGTAGCCTTCTCCTGGCCGGAGACGGCTTTCGACGGAGCTGACGGGCAAACTTGGTTTGATCCTGCGCCCGGCAAACCGGCGCGTAAGCAAGAGACAGAAAGGCAGCATACGGAGAGGAAAACACAACGGCATGACATCGCTCTCCATTATTGACAGAAACGACCTACCTCGCGCCACCAGAAACCGCGACGTGCAGAATCTGGGTGCCCCACATCTCGATTTTGAGATGTGGGATGCGATCCGAGAGGTGGAGACTCATCCCTGTTCCCTGACCCCCGATCCCTTCTGTAAACTCCCCACCATGTCCGGCTCCGCCCCTGAATGCAACCGGCCTCAAGACCCTTCAGTTCGCGCTGAAGATTCAGGGCGCTACCGTCAACGTCAGCGCGCAACTTCCCGACGGTCCCGTCCGTCCTGCGGTTCTGCTGCCCATCATTCAGGATCTCTCCAGTTCCATCTCCTCCCTCACCGAACGTGAAGCCGCGCGCATCGGCAAGCCAATAAGCTGCCGCGAAGGGTGCGGAGCCTGTTGCCGCCAGGCCGTTCCCATTTCACCCGTGGAAGCCCGCATGCTCTCCGAATGGATCGACACCCAGCCCGAAGAGAGAAGGGAAGTGCTGCGCGCCCGCTTCCGTGCCGCCGCCGCACGCCTCGAAGAAAGCGGCATCGCTCACGAAATCCGCAACGCTCCCCTATCCGATAAAGACGGAATGCACGCCACTCGGACTCCGCTACTTTGCGCTCGGCATTCCCTGTCCATTCCTCGAAGACGAACGCTGCACCATCCACTCCATCCGCCCGCTCCGCTGCCGCGAATACATGGTCGCCTCGCCCGCCGAAAACTGCGCACACCCCGAGACAAAAGAAGTCATCGGCGTCAAACCCCCCGTGCTCCTCTCACGCGTGCTGGGAAGATGGAACACCAGCGGAGAGGCGCACAACTCAGAATTCATCCTCCTCACCATGCTCGACGAATGGTCCGCCTCTCACCCCGCCGGCGAAGACCGCGCCACCCGCATCGCCCCCGAACTCCTGCACGAATTCCTCCACACCTTCGCCAGCGAAAACGCCGCTGAGCCCAGCATCGATCCGGATCAAAGCTGATGTCATCCTGAGCGAAGCGAACGCAGGGAGCGCAGTCGAAGGACCTGCTTTTCAATCTCAAGGGAACACACCAAGGGCTAATCCCTGACGACGAATGCTTTTCCTGTTCTCTGACCCATTACCTCTCATCCCTCAGTTAATCTAGTCACGAGCAACAAGCGAGGAATCCCAATGAACGCCGCCGTAGTTCAAGCCTTCGATCGTCCGCCACGCTACGCCACCATTGGCGATCCTGTCTCGTCTGAGAACGAACTGCTTGTCGAAGTCACTGCGGCCGCCCTGCATCCCATCGTGCGCGCTCTCGCCAATGGAACTCACTACGGCAGCACAGGCCAGCTCAACTTCGTGCCCGGAGTCGACGGAGTCGGTCGCCTCCCCGACGGCAGCCGTGTCTACTTCGGAAGGACCAACGATCTCTACGGCACCCTCGCCGAGCGCTCCGTTACCCAATCGTGGCTAACTCTGCCCCTGCCCGACTCCCTCGACGACGCGACCGCTGCCGCGATGATGAATCCCGGCATGTCCTCCTGGGCCGCGCTCACCGCCCGCGCAAAATTCGTCGCAGGAGAAAGCGTCCTCATCCTCGGCGCCACCGGCGTCGCCGGACACCTCGCCGTTCAGATCGCCCGCCGCCTCGGTGCAACCCGCGTCATCGCCGCTGGACGCAATCCGGAAGCTCTCCAGCAGGCCGCCGCGCTCGGCGCCGACGCCACCATATCCCTCGAACAGGATCCCGACGCGCTGGTCGCCGACTTCCGCAAGCACCTATCCGAGTCCAAAATAGACGTGGTCCTCGACTATCTCTGGGGGCAGCCCGCCGAGTCGGTCCTAGCCGCTATCTCGCAGAAGGGCCTCTCGCATGAGTCACGCCGCATCCGCTTCGTGCAGATCGGGAATTCTGCCGGGCCGAAGATCTCTCTCGCCGGGGCAACCCTGCGCAGCTCCGGCCTCGAACTCCTCGGCAGCGGATTCGGCAGCGCGTCGCTCCAGGAAATCATGAAAGCCGTCGGAGAATTCATCCAGGCCGCTGAAAAATCCGGCTTCTACGTCCCGACCAAAACCGCCTCTCTCCGCGACGTCGAAGCCCTCTGGACCACCTCCGGACAAAAGCGCCCGCCTCGTCTTCCAGCCGTAGCCCTCAATGATTCTCCCAGTTCTTCTGCACAAACTGCGCCAGCGTCTGCGGCGTGATCACGCCCACCACCTTCTGCGTATCGGCGCGGCTCACCACCGGCAGCAGCCCTGGACTCTTCCCTAGCCGGTCGATCACTACCTCAAGCGAGTGGTCAGGATGCACATGCCCGTACTCCGAGATCACGAACTCATGTACCGGAGCATCCGCCTTGCTCTCCATCTCCTGCTCGATCCGGTCGCGCGTGATCAGCCCCGCGACCGTCCCGTTATTTCCTACCAGAAAGCACTTCGCCCCCGTCGTGGAAACGGCATCCGCCGCGCTCGCCACCGAAGCATCCGGCGGGATCATCGTGAAGTCCGAAGTCATCACCTCTCGCGCCCTGCGTGAAGAAGTTGCTGCTCGCGCTGCTGCCCCCGGAAGGTGCACATGGTCCTGCGCGAGCAGCGCACGATACAGCGGCACAGGCTGAAACTGCCTCGAGATCGCGAAGCTGATCATATTTGCAACCATCAAAGGCACAAATACCTGGTAATCCTGCGTCAGCTCGAAGATCATGAACACCGACGTCATCGGCGCCCGGATAATCCCCGCAAACACCGCCCCCATCCCCACCAGCGCGTAAGCTCCCGGATCGCCGGCAGGGAAGAGGTGCGCCTTGTGCACCAGCATGCCCACTGCGCCGCCGGCCATCGCCCCCAGATATAGGCTCGGCGAGAAGATACCGCCCGCATTGCCCGAAGCATACGAAATAATCGTCGCCACCAGCTTCATCAGGCAGAGCACCAGCATCGTCTTGAGCAGCAGTCCGCCGTTCAGAGCCTGGTTTACAAATTCGTAGCCCACACCCAGCACCTGCGGAAAGAAGATCAGGATCACGCCGATAATCAGGCCGCCCGCCGCCGGCTGAATCAACCGCGTGCGCGCCGGAAGCTTCAGGAACAACTCCCGCGCGCGCAGCAGTCCCTTGCAGAAACCCAGCGATACGAGCCCTCCCACGACTCCCAGCAGCAGATACGCGATCAGCTCCGCCGGACTCACCAGCCGATACTGCGGAACGTGAAAGACCGGGCTGTTGCCCAGCACCGCCCGCTCTACAATCACCGCCGACACCGACGCCAGTACCGCCGAACCGATCAGCGGCGCATTCATATCCCCGATAATCTCTTCCAGCGCAAACAGCACCGCGGCCACCGGAGTGTTGAACGCCCCGGCCAGCGCCGCCGCTGCCGCCACCGGAACCAGACTGCGCGCGCGCGCCGGTGAAAGCCGGAACCACCGTGCGATCGTCGACGCCAGGCCAGCCGCAATCTGCACCGACGGCCCTTCGCGCCCCATCGAATGTCCGGCCCCGATGCACATCACGCCGGTGACAAACTTCCCGAACGCCACCCGCCCCGGCACATAACCGTCCTGCAGATGGTACGCAGCCTCAACCTGGGGCACGCCGCTGCCGCGCGCCTCTGGAAAATACCGTTTCAGCAGAAATCCCGCCGCGAAGCTCACCAGTGTGGGCACCAGGATGAATCGCAGAGCCGTAGGCGAGATGCCGAAAAGCCAGTACGTCATCGCCTTGATGGACAGCGTAAACAGAACCGCCGCCAGCCCCGACAGGATGCCGATTAGCACCGCAAGAATGAGGAAGATCTGGTTCTCACGAAGACGCAGTTGCTGCCGAAAATCCAGCCGGGGAATGTTCACTGCGCCCCTCCCGGCTTGTCTGTCGGGCCCGGCTCGTCTTTCTGGGCCGGCTCTGTCTGCTCCGGCTGCTCTGTCTGCCCCTGCTCTGTCTGGAGGAGAAGGTCCCGCGTGTGTTGCGATGCATCGCCACGCGCCACAGCCTCTTCTAAATACTGTCGTGCCTTGCGGCGATCACCCAGCTGCAGTTCCGTCTCGCCCGCTCCGGCGAGCGCCTCGTCGTTGAGCGGATCGAGCCTCACAGCCTCGATAAAGTCGTTCAGCGCGCGCCCCGCATCACCTACCCGCAGATACAGCTTCGCCGTCTGCACATGTGCGTCGGCGTTCTGCGGAAGCTCGCTGTCCAGAACCAGCAATTCAGAGAGCGCCCTGTCCCGATCCTGGCGCGCTATCAGAAAATCGATCAGCTCTTTGCGCACATTTCGCCGTCGTGAGGCGACGTCCGGGCCCTTCCACATCCCATCCAGCGAGCTGTGGTAATAGAGCACCGCCTCCGACACGTCCCCGCTCTTCGCCGCCAGCCGCGCTAGGCGAAGATTGACCTCAGCATTTGTCGGGTCCTGTTCGCGCAGCCGGAGCAGCGCCTGTTGCGCTTCTATGTTGTGGTTTCCGGCCGCCAGCGCATCCGCCAGCGCCATCACGTATCGGCGATTCTCGCGATCGATCCCCGTCGCTTTCCTGAACGAATCGATCGCTTCATCGATCTTGCCCGAGCTCAGCTTGTGCTCGCCGTCCTGGAACCAGATCGTCGCCACGCGGCTCTCGATCTCGCCCTCGCGCGCCGCCACCACCTTGGTCGCCAGAAACAGCCCCACGGCACACGCCGCAATAACAGAGAGCAGCAGCATGTCCCGGCGCAGGATGCGGACTGTTTCCTCTTCGCTCACCAGCTCTTCGGGAAGTTTCCTGGTCGCTCACCGGGCAGCCGCTTCCAGCCACCCGAAGCCAACTTCGAAGAAAGCGCGACCAAAAATCCCGCCATCCGTCATAATAGATGACCACAAGTCTGCGTGCGGATACCTGCGTTCCTGCGGGACCGCCTTTGGCACCAGTAAGTCGAACCTCAGAGAGATTCGCTCCGGCTTTTCGGCTGCAATCTCACTTGTGAGGGCGAGCATGAACACGCTTGATCAGTCCGCAATCCAGTTGAACAGCATCCTGTTCGCCATCGATTTCACGCCCGGTTGCCTGCACGCCTTTCCCTTCGCCGTAAGCATTGCCCGGCACTACGCGGGCACGCTCTTGCTTGAACACGTCAACCCCGGCCGCGGAGTTCGAGCCGTCCCGGATCAGAAGGTCACCCTTCAACAGTTGCAGTCCGAGATGGAAGCAGCTCTCGCCCACGTCAGCGTCAGCCTCGAAGGCATCGCTCACGAAATTCACTTTGACCACGGCAACATCAGCGCACGATTGCTCGACACCGCAAAGCAGCGCCACACCGACCTCATCGTCGTCGGCACCAACGGACTACGCGGCGTCAAAAAGCTGTGGAAAGGCTCAACGGCCGAAGAGATCGTCTTCCTCTCCTCGTGTCCCGTCCTGACCGCCGGTCCCAACGTCGACCGCCGTCCGGACTTCCGCCGCATCCTCTGCGCCACTGACTTCTCCGCCGCCGCCAGGAACGCTATCCCCTACGCGCTCTCGATCGCCGAGAAATACGACGCCTCGCTCGCCTTCCTGCACGTCAACGACTGGAACAGCACCGAAACGCCCGTTCAGGCCCGTCCCAAAACCATCGAATTTGTTCACGAACAGCTAGGCCGCTCTATCCATGGAACCGCCATCGAATCGCGATGCCAGGTCTTCGTCGAGTTCGGCCCCAGCAGCGACCTCATTCTAGAGGCCGCCACCGACCGCGAAGCCGACCTGATCGTCATGGGCCGCCCAGCTGTGAACAGCTTCAAGGCTCGCATCGCCTCGCACCTGCCCGGCTCGACCGCCTATGACGTTATCGCCCAGGCCCCATGTCCAGTCCTGACTGTGCCGCTGCGCCACGCCGCGTAATCGGCGGCTTGGTCAGCGTGTCGTTGTATTTCACTGCACCGTAGCGCTCACCGTAGCCATATTGTTGGCCATATTCGGATCAGGCGTGTCCGCCATGGTCGCTGCATTCTCGGTGATAACCGTTCCAGCAGGAGCCGTGACCTTCACCGTCAGCCGCACCGTCCATGTCGTGTTAGGAGCCATGCTGCTGTTCTCATGGCACACGATGTGACCCGTCCCCTGATACGGCGGAGTCGTGCACGTGCCAAGCCCCGGCGTTCCCGAAATCCGGATGTAACCGAAGGTCGTACCCTCCGGCACCTGAGTCGTCAGGACTTCGTGATCAGCATCGGCCGGCCCTAAGTTCCACACCGGGAAGGCATACGTAATCAGGTCCCCCTGCTTCGCTGCGGCGGGCGTGGGCTGGATCCGCAGCAACAGATCGGCAGTATCTCCGAGCGCAAACGCAAAGACCGCGGTCGGATTTCTGTCATAAAGGACTCCGTCGACAACGGCGGGTGAGGAGTACACGGAGGCTCCTGTCTGGTAACTCCACAATAATTCGCCGCTGGCGCCATTCAGAGCGTAGAGATTACCGTCATCCGAACCTATGTACACCACACCATTTGCCACTGCCGGTGAGGACTCAACATAGAAGTCCGTCTTATAACTCCACACGAGTGAACCGGTGGCTGCGTTCAGTGCATATAGCGTCCAGTTATAGAGCGAACCGATGTAAACTACTCCATTCGCGACTGCGGGTGATTCAAATCCAAAACCACCCGTTGTGAAGCTCCATAGCAACCTGCCATTGCTCGCATTCCATGCGTAAATCCTCCCGTCGTCAGAGGCGGCGTAGACGACGCCATTTGCCACTGCGGGCGAAGATTCCACATCACCACCTGTTGCGTAACTCCACAACTTTGCGCCGGTTGTGGCGTTGAGTGCATACAGGTTATGGTCAGCCGCGCCAACGTAGATGATCTGGTTCGCCACAGCGGGTGTGGAATAGATCTCGGCGTTTATGGCATACCGCCACAACAGGGAACCGTTGTTCGCGTTCAATGCGTACACGTTGCCGCCGGCTGTTGCTATGTAAACCACTCCGTTGACTACTGTCGGCGATGCATAAAGGGGGTCTCCAGCTTCAAAGCTCCACAAGAGCTTGCCTGTAGATGCTTCTAGAGTCTCGAGGTAATTGTCTATCGATCCCGAATAAATCACCCCATTTGCTATTGCGGGTGAACAGTCGCCGTTTCCGGCCAAAGGACGTCTCCATAACTCCTCACCCGTGCTCGCGTTAATGGCGTAAAGATTGAAATTGAAATCCCCGACATACAGGACCCCGCCCCCCACCGCCGGCGATGAAAATGTCTCCCCGTTTGCCGGATCATCCTCTCTCGAACTCCACTTCAATTTGAGGCCACCAACGTTATTCACCCCCAGCACCGTCTCATACGGGTTCCACCGCTGCATGTTATCCCGGTGAAACTGCGTCCAGTCCGCAGTCAGAGATGCGCCGCCATTGGCATCCGGCGCGGAGACTTGCCCTGCCGCCGCACCCCCCGCAGCAGCAATCATCCAGACCAGAGCGGTCGCAAGCCCCAGGCCTGTTACCCTCGCGGAAGCGCTCCGTTTTCGCCCAACGATGTCTCCAACAATGTCTACTGACAGCTTCATAAGATCCTCCACAGACGCTTTAACTGCAGAGACAGCCAACCCGAATCTGCACCTCACACGCAAGCCGCTTGCGTATGTCGACGCCTATATCGATAGAGCGGGGGGAGGATTGCGCCGTCACGGCAAGGTCCATCACTCCATGGCAGGCGCTGGTGAGATGTGACTCTGCCGCACGCGGTTGTTCGGCCGCGATGCAGAGACTACACCGAGACCCAATCGGCGTTCCACTCCGCTACCCTCTTCCTGCCGTATACTTTTCGGGGTTAAATTCAGAGGTTCATTAATGTCTCTGTTCAGGTGCCTGCTCTTGGTCGGAATCACTCTCGGATCGAATCTCTGCGCAAAACCCGCCGCCGCCCAGCAGGACGACTGGTGGAAGCATGCCGTCATCTACGAGATCTATCCACGCTCCTTCCAGGACTCCAACGGCGACGGCATCGGAGACATCAACGGCATCACCTCGCGCCTCGACTACCTCCACGACCTCGGCATCGACGCCATATGGATCACTCCCATGTACCCCTCGCCCGGCGTCGACTACGGATACGACATCTCCGACTACACCGCCATCGATCCCGAATACGGCACCATGGCCGACTTCGACCGCATGGTCGCCGAGGCCCAGAAGCGCGGCATCCGCGTCATCATGGACTACGTCATCAACCACACCTCCGACCAGCACCCGTGGTTCATCGAGTCCCGCTCCTCGCGCACCAATCCCAAGCGCGACTGGTACATCTGGCACGACGGCAAGGCGCCTGGCGAGCCGCCTAACAACTGGCAGTCCTGGTTCGGACACTCCGCCTGGACCTACGACGAGAAGACGCGCCAATGGTACTACCACTACTTCTACAAGCAGCAGCCCGACCTCAACTGGCGCAATCCTGAGGTCGAGAAAGCCATGACCGACGTCCTCCGCTTCTGGATGGACAAGGGCGTCGACGGCTTCCGCATCGACGCCGTCTCCCGCCTCTTCGAAGACCCCAACCTCCGCGACGACCCCTATCTGCCCGGATACAACGCCTACGGCGACCGCAATATCCAGCACCTCTACACCGACAACTTCCCTGAGGTGAACGAAGTCCTCCGCCGCCTGCGCAAAGTCGTCTCCCAGTACCCCGGAGACCCCGTCCTCATCACCGAAGCCGACGAGCCCAACATCACCGAGCTCACCAAGCTCTACGGCCACGGGGACGAGGTCCAGCTACCTATGGACTTCCAGATCGCCGACCTCAACAAGCTTTCCGCGCCGGACTTCCGCGCCCTCTTCGATCAGGTCGAGAGCAACTCCGCCCACGGACAACCCGAGTTCTTCTTCAGCAACCACGACCAGCCCCGCCAGTGGGACCGCTATGGAGACGGCGTCCACAACGACGAAATCGCCAAGCTGCTGGCAGCCCTCCTGCTCACCACCCGCGGAACCCCGCAGATGTACTACGGCGAAGAAATCGGCATGCGCACCACCCCGCCGGCCCGCATCGAAGACGTTCACGACCCCATAGGCAAGCTCGGCTGGCCCAAAGAAAAAGGACGCGACGGCGAGCGCACCCCCATGCAGTGGGATAACTCGGCTGACTCCGGCTTTACTACCTCATCTAAGCCCTGGCTGCCCATCCCGCCATCCGCGTCTACTTACAACGTCGAGACCGAGAAGAAAGATCCCAACTCTATCTTCAACGCCTACAAAACCCTCCTCACCCTGCGCCGCAACGAGCCCGCCCTGCGCAACGGAGACTACACCTCCGTCGACAAAAACAATCCGTATGTCTTCTCATTCCTCCGCCGTGCCTCAGGATCGACGGTACTTGTCTCCCTCAACATGAGCCCCGAGCCCCGAACGGTCTCTATCAACCTTGCCAGCACAGGAGTGAAGGGAACTAACTGCGTGCCGCTCTATAGCTCCCCCCACTCCGGAGACGAAGCCATCCCCCTCGACAAGATCACCCTCTCCCCCTTCGGCGTGCTGGTCGCCAAGGTGCAGTAAAGCGTCATCACCGCTCAGAATCCAAAGCCTAAACGGAAGTGCTGAGCTATACTCCCCGGCATGGAACCAGTGACCTCTACAATCGGCGGGGTGGCCCGCCCTTCAGTTGTCAGGCCAGCCACGAATGAGGGTGCCCCATCCTGAGCGCGTGCTTCGCGCGAAGGGTGGGAGGCACAATCGTTGCTGACCGCCTAGTGCCCCACATCTCAATTTTGAGATGTGGGACCGGACCACCGACCCAAACTGAGCTATTTAGCTCAGCTATTGTTCTGCGTCTTTGAAACACTGATTCTGGAGAAGAGTCCGCATTATCGGCTCCCTCATGGTTCTGAACTAAGTCAGCCCATCTGACATTTGTCCTTCTTAGCCCACCCCTCGTGCAAGGAGGGCTTTTGAAACCCAGAATCAAAAACGATTGCCCGATTGCCTATGTGGGCATGGTGGTACTGGTGGCCATATTCATGCTGCTGTTTACTGCCGTCATGGATGGGCAAGAGCTACCCAATGCGCCACAGGCAGCCGTCAAGCAGCAAATTCCGCCCGTGCACAAGGAGAGATCGCTACTAACAAAGGCCGTGAACCCGCTCCTTGGAAGCGCTGACTGGTTCCGTGAACGTGGATTATTTAAGCTGGCGAGGATTATCCCGGTGCTCGCTCACATTGACTTGAACCCTAGCTATGACAAGCCAAAGGAGGCAGGCCACGGCAGCCGTAAAAGCAGATAGGCGGGTGACGACGGGTGGCCCGCCCTGCCCCGGCCACAACCGACCCGAGCAAGAGCGGTATCAGCCCCGAGCGCCGATTTTAAGCCGCCACAGCTTGCAAACATCCCGCCGCGGGGCCATGATGTGTAGCTGAAGCCTCCCGCCGTCGCGGCGATCGGCCCCTTATACCCGCGACGCCGTGCGCATAGTCAAAAAGTGCCAGCCGCACACAGTTTGATGAGACCGGTTTCCGAACTTGGCATCAAAGACTTCAAATGAGGTGTCACCATGTCCGATATCAATAAAGACGCAACAACGTCATCGCCAAAGCCAGCCAGCAAATCTCCCTCCGACGAGACTGACCTCGCGAAGCAATTGGACGAAGTCGCCGATGAAATGGCGGGTGAGGCAGGGAAGGCCGAGAACCGATACGACGAAGGCCACAATATCTTTACAAAGTGAGAGCGGCGCCTCATAAGAGATAAGCCGAACGCGTCAACGATCCTCGTGTTGCGCACTGCCGGCAGCCAGGATGGCGGCACGTTTGCAAGCCTCAACCGGCAGCGGCGACTCACTCCCCGCTACCGAAGAACCGTTCGTCCCTCATGACGGCTCTCACCGCAGGCAACAGGTCGCTTGCCGCGTTCGATTTGACGATGAAACCCAGCGCGCCGATTCTTAGCGCCTCCTGCAAGTACTCTGGATCATCGTATGACGTTAAGAACAGGATTCTCGAAGCCGGCGAAACCTTGCGGACTTGGCGAGCGGCCTCCAGCCCGTTGAGATTCGGAAGTCCGATATCCAGCAAAACCAGATCAGGTTGTAAATCTTTGCTCTTCCGAACTGCCTCTAATCCATCCGAGCACTCGCAAATAAGTACCAGATCCAGGTTTTGTTTGAGAAGCAAGCAAACCGCACAGCGCCATGGCTGTGAATCATCCACGATAAGAATTCGAACTGCCGCCAACTTCTAAAGGCCTCCTTCAGGCAAAGCTCACCTACGGCCATAATTGGCGTGTTGAACTAATTACTTTTAGGGTGCCACATGACTCTGCCTCAATCATTGCTCACGAGCAATGATGGCGAGCGATTCCACCTCAGACGAGGACGCGAAACCGGCGATCACGCTTCGCTTGACATCAGGTTTTCTGGCGAGCGAAGCACGACCTTTCCTCGGCGCTTTGTAAGAATGCCTTTGCGCTGCCACTCACTCAACAGCCGGCTTGTAGTGAATATCGTGATGTTTGCCTCGTTGGCCAATTCCTCATTCCTCACATCGAGCTCGACGCCTTCAGTAACCCTCTCGCCCATGCCGTTGGCAAGATTCCCCAGCACTTGCGCCAGCCGCTGGCGGGCAGTTTGATAAGTTGCAGCAATATGGAGAGCCCGATATGCTACGAAGTAGTCGTACGCTATCAGCAGCGCATTCTCGACTAACCTCGGATATTGACCGCCAAGCAATCGGATCGTGGCACGATCCCACATCAGCACACGACTGTTAGTTACGGCTTCCGTGCTCGTAAGATAGTCAAGGGGTTTGGACAAGAATGTCGCCCCGCCGAAGATCTCGCCCGGGGGAAACCACAAGACGTGGACTTTCTCGCCCCGGGCTGTCATGCAAAAGCCGCGGGCGCGTCCACTGAGCATCAGAAATAAATGGTCGGCAGGATATCCCTCGTGCATGACCACAGAATGTGCCAGAAATCGACGCTGGGTTGCGGCCGCGATGATCGCGGCAACTGCGGAGGGAGGTACTCCTTCGAGGAATCTTGGTTCGAGTCTTTTCACCAACGCCAGGACTTCAGAGGTAGCCATCGTTAAACCTTCCCCCAACCTTACTCCCATGTGGGCGCGCTCGATGGCCACCTTTTTAGTTTTGGGCGAATTCGCCGCGAATGAGGTGCCATCCGGCCAGGCAGACCGGGCAGGGAATCTACATCTGCGGGAACCGGAGACTAGTTGATTTGCAGGTTTTCCATCGGTATAGGTATCGCATTCCAGGCTGCGTAGCAGGTTCCGGGGGATTCATACTGAAAATCGAATACGATGTCCTTGTTCGCGTCCAGCCCAACTAACCGCGCCTCTTGGAAGTTGTCCGCAGTTGCGAAATCGACCAAATATGAGTTTCCCGATTCGTAGCTGCTTCCACAGAGTGGCGAAAAGATGGTTTGCCCATAATTGAAGTTCCATACATTCCGGGCCGTCATCGTGGTCGTATTCACGGAGTAGGCCGACACCTCGCTGAAGCTTCGGGTAAGACCAGATGGCTCTCCAGGCGGTTGATTGAGACTCCCATATCCGTCGTTAGAAACCATGACGTAGCCGTCCGCTGTAATGGAAACTCCATGTTGGCCGATTGGATAGTCACCGCCTGCGCCTAGTGTGAGCGCTTTGGCCCTCAGGGACGGAAAGGTATACCAGTACTTGGTTGGGTCACCCAAAATCCAAACGATGTCATGCGTTGAATAGTTCACTTTGATCAAGAAGTTTTCGCGGCTGGAAATGATAACGGTACTATCGCTCGGATCGTATGTACTGGCGTTGACATGGAACCAGTCGATGCCGGGCCGCACAAACGCGCTTGCATCGTCGCCATTCGCCTGCATGTAAGACGTCAGTATGTCCGCCATGTCGAACGTTTGAATCGGAGGCTGAGTCGAGAAAGGCAAGATTTCCGCGACGATATCGCCGATACTGTCGCCAAGATCGTCGGTTCCATTGAATTCGGCCAGATCGCCGCTCGGTCCGGGATCGATGTTATGGGTAAACGAGGCCAGAAGAGGCTGCGGAAGGTCAGCTTGCGGTGTTGACTGTGTGCCGTCGAATTGGAGCACGGTCACGGTTGGAGCGGATTGGCTGCCAGTGACAAATTCACCGTTTGCGTAATAGACGGCAGGGGTCTCGTTTGCGGGAACGATCCAACGTACTTGTGCATCGGTATCGACGATGACGGGGGAGCCGATCAACGACTTCATGATGAAGAAGTTGAATCCAAGAGTGCTTCCCGGCGTCCGTGCCTTGATGATGGTCGGATTGAGATAAACGCCACTTGGGTCTGTGTAGGGCTCCGTTGCGATCGGGTATTGCAACTGCTGTACTGAGCCGTCACTGAAAGTTAGCTTGAAACTTACTTGATTTTGATATCCGGCATAAAGCCCAAAAACCGGGAGATTGATTAAATTGGCCTGCAGGTAGCCGCGGGCGGACAAGGCAGCCGCGCTCCAGGTTACAGTTACTGGCAGCGACACCGAATTCGGCATGGGAGAGATGCTGAATGTCACGGAGGTCACCTCGGAGACTTTTTGCCCGGTGAATTGAACGGAGGATATGAAGGGAGTAACCCCCGCTTGACTGCCGGCGATGGAGATATCGCTCTGTTGTGCCAGGGGCACGGCCGGGGTTTGAGAAGTGTCCGCTGTTGTTGATCCCGTCCCACATCCGTAAAGAGTCAGGCTCAGACCTACCGCCGCTACCCCCTTCAAAATGTTCGCCATCGATGTCCGTGCCAACTTCGGTGACCTCCTTGTGACATCAAATTCTCGATAAGAGTATCCGTAACCGCGGTGCATCGCGAGCATCTTTCCTCTGTTTCTCGGACACCGCTGCTTACCCCGGGCTCGCTTCTCTGAAGTAACAGACGGTGTTTGGGTTGCGTGCGACTACATACCGGATCGGGCTGCCGGTTTTGCCACAGCTCAATTCAATTCGTAGACTTCTTGGAGACTAATTCGAAAGTCCAATCCGACGCCCGCTGGCGGACCTCCGAATACCTGACAGTCGCTGAATTGGGCGACTCCTGGATTGTCTGCGGAACGCAAAGGCCCCCCCGTTATCAAGCCGAGTGGCCTCTACGAGCAGCGAAGGGTTAGATCTGAGAAAAACTGGCTCCCAGCGCCACCACCAAAGTAGTGTTAACAAACCCGGGCTTTCCAGCCACGCCCTCCCCAACAAAGACCCTAAATCTCGACGCCGGCGGGCTGAGCGACCCATTCCCAGTCCCCTGGTTTTCGGGCGCTCACTCAAGGCTTAGAAACAGAAACAAAAACGCCCGGCTGTCACCAGCGACCGGGCGTTCCATTTTGTGATTTACGACTATCTGTCCCTTACCCTTCCCGAACCAAACGCTTGCGATTTCAAGGGAGGGGGAACCCGGAACTCACTACGGCGCGTAGTAACCCCAATACGGAATCGAGGCCCTGACCGCGACCGGCGGCGTGTAGTAGTACACCGGAGGAGGCGGCGGCATGTAGTACGCCGGCGGAGCCGGAACATACTGCACGTACGTCTGCACAATTGGCTGCGGTTGGTATACCGGTTGGGGCGCGTATGTCTGCGCGACCGGTTGCGGAGGCGGAGGGGGTGCCTGCTGTTGATACTGCGTAGGCTGATACGACGACGGCCGATGCAGCAGCCTCGGCGTGTCGTCCGGATATTGCTCCTGCTGCCGCTCCGGCACGCCCAGGTCATCCAGGATCTTCAACGTTAGCCTGGTCTCTTCTTTCAAGGTTGGCCTCGGACCGCGCCGCGGAAGATTCAGCAAATCGATCGGCCATAGAATCGGAATCGACCATTCGATGATGTCGCGCGTAGTGTGTCCTTTGCCGAGAATGCGTCCGTACCGATCTACGTTATAGCCGGGCACGGCAACTACCCGCGCATCTACCGGGATGATAGTATCCGGCTCGATCACCATACGGTCAAATCTCAACTCCATCCATCCCTTGCCTACAAAGTGGCCGGGATCCTTATAATCCTCAAAGCGGCCAACCATATAGCTGCCGTAAGGAAGCGTAGAGCGTCCATATAACTCGACATGGCTAACCTTACACATTACAGGGTCGCCTATATTTGCGGTCTTCGATGATAGTTTTGGCTCAGACACTGTGCACGATATCAGGGAGCCGGCTGGGATAAGTTGCTCCGCGACACCACTAAGTGGAGCTACAAGCAGGAGCATCAGGAAAGTAGAAACCTTGCACTTCATACAGACCTCCGAGAAGTTGCACTGCGCAGTTCTACCTTGCGTTTCCTACGAGCCGCTCCTGGGGGACATCGTTAGAAATCCACTTGCCGGGCAATTACAGCCTGCGATTCGTAGGGCCTCCATAATGAGGCGGCACGCACTCGCCGTCAAGTCCAATTTCAATGCGTTCGCAATGATTTTTTGATCGAGGCCATCCTCAGGCACTAATCAATTTTTGGCCGTAAAAATAGCAACTTATTTTTTTCTCGCGTGTTTAATTTTGGCCCTCTCCGCTGACCACGCGCAAACTAGAAACATATTCTAGAAACATATTTCTGAGTTACGTGTCTATAGAGCGCACAAATCGGCAGTCTAATCTCCTTGATAAGTCACTTTAGGACAGACTCCCTCGGCTGAAGCCGTGAAAGTAAGTGGAATAAGTAAGCGGGCTGAAGTTCAGCCGCACATTGCGAGCGTGTTATCCACGATCCCGCTCGGCCGGGATCCCGGCATGGTCGCAGGACGGACCCGCGTTGGCGGGACCTGATTCACATGGCCGCTCACCCACTGCGGTGTCCCATTCAAGGATCTTTGAGGCGTGAGTTGACGGCTCGACGCTACTCCAGCTTCTCAATGTCTCAGGCCTTCGCCGCGATAACCTCGACCTCAAGAAGAATGTCGGGCCAGACAAGCTGTGGAATGACAAGCAGCATAAATGCCGGTCGCGCGTTTCCTAGAAACTTGTATCGCACCTTCGCATAGTCCGCGATATCTTCTGCCCGAGTCAGATATTGCGTGACCTTGACGATATCTTCGACACCCATACCCGCCTCGCGCAGCACTCTCATAATGTGCTGCCACGCCAGCTCCGACTGTCCCGCAATATCCTTCGGCAGTTGCGCGTTGTCCGCCAGCCCCGGCGTTCCAGAAGTGTGCAGCCAACGCAGATTTGGAGCTGTTTCCACCGCATCGCTATACTTGCCGATCTGAGCGGCAACGCCGATATCGTGAAGTTTATGTGCCATCGCCAAACCTTGCTCCCTGAGTCTGACAACCGCCTGGATCAATCCTTTGATGCAGCATAAGGCTCTCGGATAGCTATCAGTTGCGGGCTAATCCCACTGGGTAATTGTCTGCCGCCCGACCATAGGTTCACTATTGCGGCGCAAGCGTCCTCCAGCTTTCTCCGGGCCCAAATAAGTCGCTTGGGAGACTCCCCGTGAAAACCCACAAGAAAATTCTATCCTTGGTACTCGTTGGCCTCGTGATCGCGGGCGTCGGCGTGGCCGCAGCTCAGGATGTCTACAAGGTCAATTACTTTTCTAACAACGCTCCCACGGTGCCAGTAATACTAGCTGTCCCAGCTGTCGCGGGACCCGACGGAACCGTCCGCATCGACAATCCCGGCCTTACCTACGGAAACCTCTGCGCCATGGTCTACGTCTTTGACGCCGACCAGCAGATGTCCGAATGCTGCGGGTGCATTGAAACACATAACGGCCTCCGCACCTTATCAGTCCGCAGAGACCTGACGTCCAACCCGCTCACCGGCGTCATCTCCAACAACGGCGTCATCAAGGTTATCTCGGCGGCCGTTAACAACTCGCCATGCGATCCCAGCGCCAACGTAACTCCGAAGGCCAACCTCCGCGTCTGGGTGACTCACATCCAGAATGCGGTTGGCTCCGCGTGGCCGGTTACTGAAACCGAATCCTCGGATTCGACCCTCGGCGCAACCGAACTCGCAAACCTGCAGGCGCAGTGCTCCTTCATCCACATTCTCGGAAGCGGGCAAGGAATCTGCACCTGCGGCAGCGGCGACTAGGCGGTCGTCTTCAATCACACTCGGGCACGTTGATCGTTCAACAAAGTGCCTCTTTCCTGGCCGACAATTTCCTCCGCCCCTTTACAATAGATAGGGGAAAAAGAAGCCCGGCTGCGATCGCGGCCGGGCATCTTCGTTTGGGCGCGTCCACCAACTCCCAACATTGCGTCCGCACCTTCTATAAATGATTTGTTTTCTGACATTTGCCATTAAGTATCGTAGAATGAAGTCTTTGCATGCGATCCAGTACCTAACCCTCATGGAATGAATCAGTAACAAAGTGCCAGAAAAAAGATGGGGGAGGGGTAGGGAATTAACTTCACCGCTCCGTTGGAAACGGCATCAGCGTCCGCTCGCTCGTAGACGCCAGCGAACACTCCGCCTCAGGTCGAACCGGGCTCACTACCGAGTACTCCCGGATCGCGTTTCGCCCACTCGCCTTCGCATCCTGTAACGCCCGCTCCACCTCGCGCAGTACCACCAGCGGAGACCGCCCCTTGCTCTGCGCGATCCCCATGCTCGCCGTCAGCGTCAGCGCGTCGCGGCCCGCGGAAAATGGCCTCTGCAGAACCGTCTGTTTGAGCCGTACCGCCATCGACTGCGCCTGCTCCGACGTGCACCCCGGCATGGCAATCAAAAACTCATCCTCGCCGCACCGGCCGATCAGGTCATAACTGCGCAGAAAGCGCCGGAAGCGGTTTGCCAGCTCCTGCAGAATCTTGTCGCCCGTCTCGTAACCGTACTCGAAGTTGACACTCGAGAAGCGGTCCAGATCGAGCAGCAGCAGAGTCAGCGGTGTTCGCATCCGCTGCACTCTGTCCGTTTCCGGAAAGAGCTGGTTCAGCATCGATTCCCGATTCCACAGTCCTGTCAGGCTGTCGTGTGATGCGTGGAACCGCACCGCCTTTATCTGCTCCTCGAGATCACTCCGCAGCGTCTGCACCCTCTCCGCCACACGCAGGCGTACCCGCAGGTCCAGCGCGTCGACCGGCTTGAGCAGCAGATCGTCGACTCCGGCTTCCGAGGCGCTCGCTACCGTATCCAGGTCCACGCGCTCACTCATCAGCATCGTCCACGCCACGCTCTTCCGCGTCCGCCGCCTCACCTCCGCCACCAGGTCAATCCCTCCCAGGGACGGTAGCGCGGCGTCGATCAGGGCAATGCCCGGGGGCGTCTGCCCGGTCAGCACCTTCCCCCCATCCACCCCGTCGGTTGCCACCTGCACGGGGTACCCCCATCCGTGCAGCATCTCTCTCAGCCCCGCTATAGTTTTTTCATCTGCCGATACGATCAGGATCCGGGGGCTGGCGGGCAAGGGAAGTGTCATCTTGGGGCCTCAATGCTGTACAAGCCCTTTATCGGAGAAGATTAGTGAAGTCTTAAG
Organism: uncultured Acidobacteriaceae bacterium; assembly: GCA_963786085.1. Classification (GTDB taxonomy): domain Bacteria; phylum Acidobacteriota; class Terriglobia; order Terriglobales; family Acidobacteriaceae; genus Silvibacterium. The sequence goes on along the minus strand of CAWAYO010000012.1, from coordinate 60,618 downwards.
AAAAAAGGCTTGAAATAATTTGACAAATATGCGACTTCGGTTCACACTTAAGTCACCTAGCTTCACCTCGAGCGCCGTCCCTGCACGCAGAATCCCCCGAATAGCCTGCAGCTGATTTGATGTTCGGCGTCTCGCTTCTGGACCAATTACCCAGGGTCGCAGCTCGACTTGGAAGGAGTGTCATCCGATGCTTCCGGCGATCACCACTACACACGCCATCCCCAGGCGGATTCTCTCTGCCGGCGTGTCCATTCGGACCACCGTCGTTACCTGTCCGCATTGCTTCGAAGCCCTTGGCTCGGCGTCTAATCTCGTCGAACGCAGGGCTATTGAGGTCAGACACAAATGCGGTGGGAAGCGTTTGGCAGAGCAACCCGCCATTGCAATTCCCTTCAGCTGAAAACACCGTCGAGCGGGGCGTTAATGACGTGAGTATCCCGTCAAGCCCTGCTTGATGTATCCAGCGCAATCAACTGAGAAATTAGCCTGTTATCGGCGCGCTGAACCGGCGCAATGCCGTAGTGTAAGTTCCGCTATCCGTCAAGATTTCCTATTGATTTATGGATAAGAAATCCCTATAATAGAAGAGTTTGTGACTTCCTGGGGAGGCCTGTCTAAGGCAGGTCGAGCGGCCCCGGACTTTCCGTACGTCACTCTACGCTAGAGGATATAAAGAAATGGCAAAACGTCGTGGCAATCCAAACTGGGGTAAGCCGGAGCCCATCGGTCCGGTCGTGCCCACTGTGACTTCATTCGAACAGGTGGTGAAGGAGTTCAAGCTGACGCCGGACCAGTACATCCGTTCCACCCGCCTGCGTGAATGGGCTCGTCGCAATCGAAACTCCAAGTACATCCCCGAGGCGCTTCTGGAGGCGTGGGGCTTCGAGATCGAGTCCACATTGTAGCTGGCCGAGATATTCCGGGTTCCTTGGACGCCGCCTTTCGGGGCGGCGTTCCTGTTTGTGCTGCACATCTCCACGTAACCTTTTCATCTGGCCCCACGCTTCCCAGCCGCGATTGGGGTTCTCGTCTGTAGGGCTAGCCTCTCACGTGAGAGAAGCAACCACAGCTCTTTCTTGTGCACCCGACGGTACTGATCAGCCGCGCAACTCGTTCCGGATGTGTCGTCGGATCAGACCCGATCTCTGGCGACGGCGAGTCAAAGAACGAACGAGCGCATTCGAGTTGAAAATTCCAAAGCAAGCTATAAGGAGAAGCAGCGTAAATGAAACGAATTCTGGCAGCCGCAGTATGTTTAGGTCTGGCCGTCCCATTGTTCGCGCAGAGTAAACAAGATGAGAGATTGACTGCGTCCTATCAAGGTTCTCAAAGAGATTCTCGCCACACCGGATAAGGGCATTCCACGCGATTTGCTGGATAAATCAGAGTGTGTCATCGTTTATCCCTCCGTAAAGAAAGCGGCCTTCATCGTGGGGGCAAGCTATGGCCGGGGAGTCATTACCTGCCGCACAGGCGCAAATCTGAGCGGTCCCTGGAGCACGCCAGCCATGTTCGCTCTTGAAGGTGGCAGCTTCGGACTCCAGGTTGGCGGTCAGGCGACTGATTTTGTGCTTCTGGTCATGAACGGCCAGGGGGCACAGTCCGTCCTCAAGAGCAAGGTCAAGCTGGGTGTAGATGCGTCAGTCGCGGCCGGGCCGGTAGGCCGAAACACCAGCGCCGAGACTGACATCGTCTTGAAGGCTGAAATCCTTTCCTGGTCCCGCGCTCGCGGCGTGTTCGCCGGCATCGACCTCTCGGGCTCTACCGTGCGCTCCGACGACGGAGCCAACAAGGATCTCTACGGGGAAGGAACTGACTGCGACTCAGATCGTCCGCGGCGGCGCGGTTAAGGCTCCCGCGGCAGCGCACCCGCTGCTAGCCCTCTTGAACCGGGTCACTCCACATCACAAGTCGTAAGCCACCCTAATGTCGATGAACGGGAGAGGTTCGTCTCACCCGTTTCTACGCCGGTCGATCTTCCGGTGCGTCTGGGTCCGAGCCGGTACGCCATTGAATCGGCGGTTATTCAACTAGATGCCTTCACGTGCTACTCGATATATTGCCCGTAAACTTCTCTAAGAAGACGCATTGACCCCATAATCTGCCAGCTGGCATAGCCGAAGATGCATTCGGATATTATGTCTGATAACATATATTCTGTTAACTAGATGCCCACGCCAGAGCGCTCCTGCTCAATGTCTCAATGATCGTGGTTGGCGGTCATTTACACTGACAGTAAAGCCTCTTCCCCATGCACATCCTCCAGGCCGCGAATGGCGTCTTTCATCATTTTGAATTGGCCCGCCAGCTTGATGCTCAGGGCCACACCGGAGAGATATTTTCCACTTTCCCGTGGCGCCGTCTCCACCGTGAAGGTCTGCCCAAGTACCGGGTTCGCACCTTTCCCTGGATTCACACCCCTCAGCTGGTGGTCGGCAGTCGCCTGCCTATCCCACACGGCTTGAACCGCCGGATTACCCGCAGCCTTTTTCGAACCTTCGACACCTGGGTCGCCAAAAATCTGACCGCCTGCGATGCTTACGTTGCGCTGTCGGGCTCTGGCCTGACCAGCGGGCCTCGCGCCCGGGAGCTCGGTGCACGCTACATCTGCGACCGGGGATCCTCGCACATCCGTTATCAGAACGAGGTCGTCTCTGAGGAGATGCAGCACTGGGGGCTTGAAGTGCGCGGCGTTGACCCCTTCATGATCGAGCGTGAGGAGACGGAATATGAACAGGCCGACGCCGTCACTGTTCCGTCCGAGTTCGCCTACCGATCGTTTATTGCCAAAGGCTTCCCGGCAGCGAAGCTTAGGAGAATACCCCTCGGGGTGCGGTTAGAGCTCTTCAAGCCCGAGGGCCATCCGTCCTCTGAGACCTTCGACGTCCTCTTCGTTGGATCTGTAACTGTCCGCAAAGGAATCCCCTACCTCATTCAGGGCTTTCAGAAATTGCGCCATCCCCATAAGCGCCTGCGAATCGTAGGCGCCGTCCCTCCCGAGATGCGGCCAGTGCTTGCCCGCTTCGACCTGCAGAACGTCGAGCTGGTTGGCGCAGTCCCGCAGAACGAGTTGCGCCGCTATATGAGTACCAGCCACGTCATGGTCTTGCCTTCCGTCGAAGATGGTTGGGGCATGGTGATGGGCCAGGCTATGGCGTGCGGATGCCCGGTCATCAGCTCCGACCACACCGGAGGCCCGGACTTATATTCGCACGGCGTTGAAGGATTCATTGTGCCGATCCGTTCCGCCGAGGCAATCGCTGAAGGCCTCCAGCGGCTGGCCGATGACCCGATCCTGCGCCAGTCCATGAGCGAAGCCGCCCTGAAACGGGTTAAGAACCTGGGCGGATGGACAGACTACGGCGTCCAGTACGCGGCCTTCCTCAAAGAGCTGACCACACAAGACAGGGCCGTGGTCGCCTGAGCTGTCCCGCGTGCCTAACGAACGATACCGAGTTTTTCCAGCGTATTCACGCTTCCCTGCACGACCGCCTTGCCCAATCTGAAGACGGGATTCGCGTGCTTCACCAGAAATGGCTTCACGGGCAGGAGAAATCTCGCCACCTTATAGCGGAAGCGCGTGGTGCGGAAACTTTTCTGCTGAGCTACTCCTTCATTGCTGAAGACCTTCATATAGTACCCGGGAAAGACCGCCGTGAGGAACCGTGTTTGTTCTTTCCAGCGAAAGTTATAGTCGGTTTCGCACTTTTCCATATCCCGGTCTTCGATATACGGACCGATCGCATCCAGCGACGCTCGCGACTGAAGGTGCGGCTGGTCGCAATAGAGGAACTCCTCCTTGTGACTGCCTTCGTACGCGCGCGGAGTGACATAACAAGGCTCGGCGCTGCCCTTCAGCGGCTGCGTCAAATCCGCAGGATGAGGGGCTCCGGCAAAATTGATAAAGCCTAACTGCGGGTTCGCCTCAAAGGCCGACACCGCATTGGTTAGATAGTCTGCTGGCCCGTGGCACTCCCAGTCATCCTGAATCATGAGGATGTACTTCCCTTTGCAATGAGTGATCCCGTTATTGTTGTTGGCTCCCAGCCCGCGATTCTTCAGTGCAAGAGCAAACACATCCACGGGCAGCATACGTATCTGGGCCTGAATCTCCGGACCGCTGCCGTCGTCGGCAATCACCAGCTCTAGGTTCGGATAATCCGTGTTGCGCCGGAAGCTCTCTACCGTCTTCTTCAACATGTCGAACCGCTTATATGTGACAAAAAGCACCGACACCAGCGGCCATTCGAAATCAGTCATACTTATCGTCCCTGCCGGTTTCAGCTGGCTGAACCATCAGCCGCTGCGGCCTCTGAAATTCGGGTTGATCTTTTACGAAACCGAAGAAGTGCGCTGTTGGCAAAGCGCCTCGCATCGTTGCGATCATGATCGGACATCATGAAGAACCAAGCCAGCACTCCATAGACAGCGGCAAACGTCCCAAGCTCTGCCAGCAGCCCAACGAAATGCCGGCGCGCAATCAATACATGCGCATGGACGAGCAGGCCAAGCGCTGCCGCTGCGGCCAGTGGCACGATCGATCGCATTGCCGTGTTGGCCAGCAGCCCCACGATGTTCACCGTGAGAAATTGGCTGATCTTTCGGATTAGGATGACAAGTTGCGGAAGGAGCACAATCACCAGCGCGAGTGTGATTCCTCCGAGTCCCAGGTGTCGCCCCAGATAAAAGGCCAACCCGAAGTTTGCAATGCCCTGCACGATCGCTGTCATCGAAAGCAGGCGAACCCAGCCGAAAATAAAGGCGAACAAAATCACCAGCCTCTGGATGGCGTTCACTACGCAGAAGGCGGCAAGCGACGCGGTGAGCAAGGTTCCCGCATATTGCTGCTCTCCGACCCAAGTCACCACAAGATCCCGATTGAAGATCAGTACGCCAACAGCCAACGGCAGGTTAAATAGAAGCAGCAGCCGGCAGAGTCGAATAAACGCATGCCGTACCTTGTCCAGTTCCTGTCGTCCATAAAGTTCGTTCACCGCCGGAGTCGCCGCTTCCGTCATGCGATAGATCATGTTGTAGACGGTTGTCGTCGGCATCTGCGTCGTGTAGAAGCTGCTCGCAGCCGCCGCGCCGCTGGTCAATCCGGCAAGCATGTTCCCGGAGCTGAAGAAGAGCATATTTCCGATATTGAGAAACGCCGCATGGCCTCCAAATCCCAGCATCTCTCGCAGAAGAGCCTTATCCGGAATTCCCCATCCCGGCGTCAGTCCCGCGTTGAGCTTGCGATAGCGGAAGCGGTACAGAAGGTTGCCGATAGCCTCGGCTACCGTCCCCGCCAGCATCAGGCCGAAGAGTCCCGCACCGGCGAGCACGAAGCCCAGCGACGCAACCGTGCGCAGCACCCCGGCCAGTGCCCCGATAAGGTTTGTTGCCGCGATATCCTGCGTAGCAATCGATGCGTTGGAGTAGGCCGCAAGCGGTGTGCGTACGACGGCCCACACCGCAATCACGTAAAGAGCATGTTTTGCTTCAAGGCCGACCGCGGGACTTAGGTGAAATAACCGCGGAACAAAAAAGCTGAAGATGACAACCAGTGTTGCAAACGCGCTATTGGTCACCAGTAATATTGTGCGTGACGTAGTGAACACGTTTCGGAAACGCCTGCCGCCGTCGTCCAGCCCGCTTGCCTGGCCGAGAAAGCGCTCAAGAGACCACGAGCCGGCTATATCCACGAGCGCGAGAAAGCTGAGCGTTTGCATAATGGCCGCGTACGCGCCGAGCGTCTCCCGTCCGGCAACCCGAAGCACAATGGGAGCCAGGAGAATCTGTACAAGAATTTGCGTGCAGTATTGGACTATAGAGGCGGCGAACCCCTTGGCTGCTCTTGCGCTGCGGCTCATTCTTTAATGAAACTCCGTAGGTTATAGAAGCCAGCAACCAGGCGATTGGAGCCGCTATTGGACAAGCGGCCGAGTCAGGTCTGCGAATCCACGTGCACTGCACAATGGTTAACTCCACGAGCACGTGTCGCGAAGTCGCTTTCCCTCATTATATGCGACGAGTGTAATCCGGCATCTCCTCGATATCTCGCAATTGCCTCTACCGCCCCAGTGTGAGAATCTGGATATAGATGCTTGTCCCATGTCTTTGAACTAACAGACGCTGGCAGCTGCATCGCATACAGGTTTGACGTATCATCCACCGAACCCAGACGGCGACAACTCAATGCTGAAGTTTAAGGAGCAGAATGGCGACGGGCGAACCTCGTTATAACGAACTCGACTCTCTTCGCGGACTGGCAGCGGTAACAGTTGTTTTTGGACACATTTCTGCGCTGGTATTCGCCGCGCCTGTAATTGCCGGTTCGGGATGGACCCACTGGCGTCACATCCTTGAGCTGATCAACCGCACACCCTTCACTGTAGTTATGAGCGGCGGCTCAGCCGTGCGGTTTTTCTTTGTGCTCAGCGGCTTTGTCTTGATGCTTCCATATCTGCGTCATAGAGAGAATCCTTACGCTCCATATCTCGTAAAGCGCATCTGCCGTATCTACCTTCCCTATCTTGCTGCAGTGGCGATTGCCATCCTCGGAAACGTCGTGCTCGGCGGTCATCCCCTTCCCGGATTCGGTGGCGCGGTCAATGAGACCTGGTCAGAGCCTGTTTCCACCAAGGTTGTGCTGCAACATATCGCCATGCTCGGTACATTTCCGACCGCGCGCTTCAACACGGTGCTCTGGTCTCTGGTGCAGGAGATGCGAATCTCCATTTTCTATCCGCTCATCGCTCTCGCCGTCCTGAGGCTAAGCTCCCGCGCCCTCCTTGCGCTGGTGGTTGCGGTCGAAGCATTCGTGGCAGGCCTTCCGCTCTTTTTCCCTCACATTGACATGGGATTAGCGAGCTTTCCCGCCATGCTCCACTGGTCAAACATGTTCATCCTCGGTGCTTTTCTTGCCCTGCGACGCGAGCGGGTGCGCACATGGATGTCATCCCTTCACCCCTGGCAGAAAGCATCGATCGCCATCGTCAGCTTTCTCTTCTATTCCATGGGCATAAAGACGGTGTGGGGAGCGCAGTTCCAGAATCACATCGTTGCGCACGTTACCCGATTGCCCTTCGTCGCACGCTGGGCCAATCCCGATTTCGTGAGCTACCAGGTGATCTGGCTGGGAGACTGGATCGCCGCGTTCGGTGCAGCCATCGCGGTCTGCTTTGCCCTGACCGACCGCCGTACCAAGGCTGTGCTCAATCACAATCTTGTTTTGTGGACGGGCCGAGCCTCATACAGTCTTTACCTTGTGCACGCGACGGTGCTGTTCGCTCTCGCCTACACACTTATTGGCACCAGGTATGTCTACCTGCTCGCGCCACTATACTTTGTGCTGACCATCGTAGCGACCGCCGCGTTTTACCGTGTCGTGGAAGTGCCGACTATGAATCTAGGGAGGGAGTTGGCGCGCAGGATGAGGCAGCATCGACCGGTTCCGCAAGAGGTTCCAGCACAAACCACTGTCGTCAACTAGGCAGGAACCTGCTCTACATCTTGTATCGGCCCAGGTCCTCGTCGTTCAGACTTTCGAGCCACTTGCGTACATCCTGTGACGAGGCCTGCTCAGGATTGGGAAGCACCTTGGCAGCGCGCAGTACTTCTTCCTCCACAAAGATCGGGCAATCGGTTCGGAGCGCCAGCGCCAGTGCATCCGACGGACGCGAATCGAGCGCTACAACCTCTCCGTTCTGCTCCATCCAGATCACAGCATAGAACGTGTCGTCCTTAAGCTCTGTCACCACAACGCGCTGCACGTGAGCATTCAAGCCATGGATGAGGTTTTTCAGCAGATCATGCGTCAGCGGTCGTGGCGTCTGCGACTTCTCAACCTCCAGCGCAATCGCATTCGCCTCGTACAGGCCGACCCAGATCGGCAGCAGCGCTTCACTTTGCGGATCCTTCAGCAGAACGATCGGCATGTTCGTGGAGGGGTCGACCATGAGACCGCGAATTTTCATTTCGATTTCCATCGCTGACCTCTTAAACAGCCTCGCCGACCAGGCTGTTGGGAAAACTTTGAGTGACCCACACAGGGAGATAAGATCCCTGCGCAGGCAAAATGGGCTGCTTCGTCGTAAAATTCAGCGTTTTGTTTTGCGACGTCCGCCCCACAATCTGTCCACGCGCAGAATTGTAGCCCTCAACCATGACTTCCAGCACCTCGCCGACATGCTTGGCGTAGTTTGCTCTCTGCGTCTCCCGCTGTCGATCAAGCAATACTTGAAGCCGCAGAGATTTCTCTTCCTCGGCCACCGAATCCGGCATCTCGAGCGCCGGCGTATTCGGCCGGGGAGAGTACTTGAAGCCAAATACCGCGTCGTATTGCACCTCGGCCAGCAGATCCATGGTCGCTTCGAAATCCGTCGACGTCTCACCCGGAAACCCGACAATAATATCCGTCGTCATGCTGATCCGGCGTTTCGCCGCCTTGATCCACGAGACGCGCTCCAGATACTGTTCGCTCGTATATTCGCGCTGCATCAGCTTGAGCACACGCGACGACCCGCTCTGCACCGGCAGATGCACGTGATCGCACAGCGACGGAACCGCGTCGATCGCGTCGACAATGTCTTTCTTAAAGTCCCGAGGATGCGAAGTCGTGAACCGCACCCGCCGGACGCCGGAAATCTCGCCAACCGCAGCCAGCAGTTCCGCGAAGCTCCGCTTCCCTTCCGTGTCGCGGTACGAATTTACATTCTGGCCGAGCAGCTGAATCTCCGTGTAGCCCGCATCCGCCATGCGCTTCGCTTCGGCCAGCACCGAGGTCGACGTCCGGCTCCGCTCCTTGCCGCGTGTATAAGGAACCACGCAGTAAGCACAGAACTTGTCGCAGCCTTCGATGATCGTGATGTAGCCCCGATGCGGATTCGACCGCGCCGTGAACTCGGTCTCGAATGTCTCCTCAGTCTGCCGGTCGTCGAGTCCGGTAATCCGCTTGGTTCCCTGCTGCAACTGAACCAGCATTTCCGGCAGCCGGTTATACGAGGCCGATCCCGAGACGATCGATACATATGGTGCGCGCTCAAAGATGCGCTCACCCTCCTGCTGCGCCACACAACCCAGCACAGCGAAACGCTTCCCTTGCTTGTGCAGCGCTTTGTAGTCGTTGAGCCGGTTGAAAACCTTCTGCTCCGCCTTGTCGCGAATCGAGCACGTGTTGTAGAGGATCAGGTCCGCCGCCTCTTCCGTCTCGACGCGCGTATAACCCTGGTGCTCCAGCGTCCCGATCACCTTTTCCGAATCGTGGACGTTCATCTGGCAGCCGAAAGTCTCGATATAGAAGGTCTGCGATCGCGCAGCCTGCTCCAGTTCCTCGGCGGTCGCGTCGGGCGTAACAAAAGTTGCCATATTCAAACCTAAGTATACCGCCATAAACAAACCCCAGACTCTAGCCGCGCGCGGCGCGGTACAGTGTCTTGATGGATCTACCCGGAATGAACCTTCCCGGACTTGAAGAGCTCCGCCGCGCAACCGATCTGGTGCGCACCGTGATGCCTCCCACGCCCACCTACACCTGGCCGCTGCTCAATGCGCGCGCTGGTGCTGAGGTGTGGGTAAAGCATGAAAATCACTCCCCGGTCGGCGCATTCAAGCTGCGTGGCGCGACCGTGTATATGGATTGGCTCTCCCGCGAGCAACCCCACCTCACCGGTGTCATCGCCGCAACACGCGGAAATCATGGACAGGGTGTAGCCGTCGCGGCCCGCAGCCGGGGATTGACCGCAACCATCGTCGTCCCGCACGGCAACAGCCGGGAGAAGAATCGCGCCATGCAGGCGCTCGGCGCGGAACTGATCGAGCACGGAGAAGACTTCCAGGAGGCGCTCGAGTACGCCACCGAGCTCGCAGCGCAGCTCGGGCTGCACAAGGTACCATCCTTCGACCGCCTGCTGGTCGTCGGCACCGGTACCTATGCCCTGGAGATGTTCGAGTCCGCACCCGAGCTCGATACCATCTTCGTCCCCGTCGGCCTCGGCTCATCTATCTGCGGAGTCATCGCGGCCCGCGCCGCCCTGGGGCTCAAAACCAAGATCGTCGGTGTAGTCGCAGTAGCATCTCCCGCATATGCGTTGTCCTACGCCGCCGGCAAAGTCCTACCTCATGCAGCGGGAACAAAGATCGCCGATGGTCTCGCCTGCCGTGTGCCCGTCGCGGAAGCCCTCGAAGTAATTCTCAAAAACGTGGACCACTTCGTCGAGGTAAGCGAGGAGGAGATTGCAGGCGCGATGCGCGCCATCTACGAAGACACCCACAACGTAGCCGAGGGCGCAGCCGCGGCATCCATCGCCGCAGTGCTCAAGGAGCGCAACGCGGTCAGGGGCAAGCGCGTCGGCGCGGTACTCACCGGAGGCAACGTCGACCGCGAAGTCTTTCAGGAAGCTCTGAACGCGGAGCCGGCCGCAGTATGACCGCGAAGAAGCTAGTGCCCCTTCAACACGGCACCCTGAACCACTGCTTCGGCTGCGGACAGGAGAACCGTACCGGTCTTCGTCTCAAATTTTTTGTCGACGACGAGCATCGCATCGTATGCCATGTCCGCGTTCCTAAACGCTTCGAAGGTCCTCCCGGCCACGTACATGGAGGCGTTATCGCAACACTCCTCGACGAAGCCATGAGCAAGGCCAACCGTCAATTCGGCATCGTCGCCATGACCCGCCACATGGAAGTCGAATACCTGAAACCAGTACCGTTGCTTACGCCCCTTGAACTGAGCGCGACGCACATTAGCGCCACCGGACGCCGGCACCATTGCGAAGCGCAGATAGCCGACGCGTCGAACCGTGTCCTGGCGAGGGGAAAAGCGCTGTTCATCGCGGTCGATCCCGCGACCATCTTGAAGCCGAAACCGGAAGGCCCCGGAACAAAATCCGAGAGCTAGACCTGGGCAGCCGTCTCCGCCGACTTTGATTTGCCCGAGCGCGGAGCAGACCCCATCACCCACGGCTTGATCCAGCCTCGTATCGCATCCGTGCGCTTCTCAAAGAAGAACCACACCACCTGCGCGTAAATCATGACCACGGCAAATATGGCCACGCCCTCAAGCTCAGACTGCGCATTTGGAAGTTGCCGCGCATGTGCCATCCACGCCGCGATGAAAACCAGCAGCGGAACGTGCACCAGGTACAGCGTGTACGACGAGCGGGAAAGCGCGTGAGCCGTCCAGTTGTAAGCCTTGGGAATAGGCGTTCGCGAGCAGCTCAGGACGATATAAATCAGTCCCGTAATCACCACGCCGAGAACATAATCCGCAATTGGATTGCGCGTCTCCTTGCACCAGGCAAGAGTCGCGCAGCAAGCGAGTATGGCAGCAATCATCAGCAGCCTCCGCACCAGTACGTTCTCTGCGGGCAGGTGCGGCAGATAATGGATCGCCACCCCCATCAGCCAGATGATTCCCATCAGCGCGATCGGCGGCCGCATGAACGCCACGACCGCAAGCAGCAGCACTACATTCACCAGTCGCAGTGGTACCGACCGCCGCCGCCACAACGCCAGCGCGAGAAACGGAAACGCGATGTAGTACCAGAACTCGTTGGCCAAACTCCATAGCGGCCCGTTCGAACCAAAGGTTGGCACGTAAATTCCCTGCAGGAAGCCGTAATTCCCGAACATGATCGGAAGGGTCAGATGGCTGCTAACCCTGAATACCAGCTCATGCGCACCGGTGCGCCCGCCGTAAATCCCGCCCTCGCCAAACAGGTGCATCCCCGCCACATCCAGCAGGCCGCCCAACACGAGCGCCGGAACCAGCACGGTATATAAGCGCGTCATCCGGTTCAGCAGATAGCTCCGCCACGACCAGCGGTCGAGAGCCAGGGAGCGCAGCACGCTGCCCCCAACCAGGTATCCGCTTAGCACAAAAAACACGATCACCCATTGATGCCCCAGCCCCGTGGCTAGATAACCCGCCGCCAGCAGCGGATTGTGATGCGGCACCTTCGCATAGTCCTGAAAGAAAAAATCTCGCAGGTGACTGAAACACACGCCCACCGCGGCAATCCCTCGCAGCGCATCCAGATGCACAGAAGCCGCTCCGTGCGGGCTGCGGAGATGCGATGGCGCCTGGCCAGGGGGATTTGGCATAGGTGAGATCTCCGACGGTTTTGAAAGTTGGAATCAGTTCGCGTGTGCTTCTGGCAAGTGTAACAAGAAGCTCACTTGCCACAGCCCCTGAACACATCAACGCCGGACGCATCATGCTCACCGCGCCCGCGTAAACTGCCTCATGAAACTGCTAAACTGGTGTTTCAGGTTTTATCTTACGTGAGCGCTGCCGATCCCCCGCTCGGGCGGCACTGGAGCGCTGTTTCAAACGGGAGGCCCATCATGACAGATCACGCAGCGAAAAACGGCAGTTATTCCGACAGCAGCACAGGCTTGCGCCTCAAGGTCGGCCTGGCAGAGATGCTGAAGGGTGGCGTGATCATGGACGTCATGAACGTCGAGCAGGCGAAAATTGCCGAGCAGGCTGGAGCCGTCGCCGTCATGGCCCTCGAGCGCGTCCCCGCCATGATCCGCGCGGAGGGCGGCGTAGCCCGCATGGCCAAGCCCAGCCTTATCAAGGAAATCATTGCCACCGTTTCCATCCCAGTCATGGCCAAGGCGCGCATCGGCCACTTCGCTGAAGCGCAGATTCTGCAGCATCTCGGCGTCGACTTTATCGACGAGAGCGAAGTGCTTACTCCCGCCGACGAGGCTCACCACATCGACAAGCACGCCTTCAAGACGCCTTTCGTTTGCGGCGCGCGCGACCTCGGCGAAGCCCTGCGCCGCATCGCAGAAGGCGCAGCGATGATCCGCACCAAAGGTGAAGCCGGCACCGGAGACGTGGTCCACGCTGTCAAGCACATGCGCCAGATCGTGCAGGAAATGAGAGCCCTGACCGTGCTCAGCGAGCAGGAGCTCTATCTCGCTGCTAAGGAACACCGCGCCCCCTACGAGCTTGTCCGCATGGTCGCAAAGACCGGCAAGCTACCCGTGCCCAACTTCTCCGCCGGAGGCATCGCCACACCCGCCGACGCGGCGCTGATGATGCAGCTCGGTGCCGAATCCGTCTTCGTCGGCTCGGGAATCTTCATGAAGGAGCGCGCCACGCCCCTGGATGTCTCCGTCAACGAGAAGGGTGAGCCCAACAATCCTCTCGAACGCGAAGAGGCCGAGTCGCGCGCCAAGGCCATCGTCATTGCAACCACCCACTTCGACGACCCGAAGATTCTCGCCGAAGCAAGTGAACAGGTCACCGGTTCCATGATGGGCCTCGCCATTGCCGCAATCGAAGAGAAGGAACTCCTCCAGACGCGCGGCTGGTAAGGACATAGGAGAACGCCATGCAAATTACGGTCCAATTACCCGACGACCTCACGGACCACGAGAATCCCGGCAGAGAGGCTCTCGAGGCGCTAGTACCGAGGGATACCGGAATGGTTTACTGAGTAAGCTGCAGATTCGCAGTATGCTTGGCTTCCAAACCGGATACGAAATGGACGGCTTCCTTAAGCGCTGGCAGATTGATCGCGATGCCTATGGGGTAGAGGAATACGAGCAGGACCTTCAGACGCTGAAGAGGATGCGAGGAACGGAAAGCACAACCGCTCGCTGACAGCCTGCTAAAGATGATCGTTGTTGCCGATACAGGACCGCTTCGCTATCTCGTTCTTATAGGTCAAATTCAGGTTCTCGGAAGACTTTTTGATCGAGTGTTGATTCCGGACGCCGTTGCAACCGACTTGCCAACACCAGGACACCAGAGCCGGTTAAACAGTGGATGGCGCGCCGGCCGGATTGGGTCGAAGTCTGCGCCCCTCCACCAATACATCTCAATGCTCCTGACCTCGACGAAGGTGAACGCCAGGCAATCGAGTTGGCGCAATACTTGAAAATATCTCTGATCTTGATCGACGATGCCGGTGGTCGCCTGGAGGCACGCTCGTGCGGCTTGGGTGTGCTTGGAGCTGTGGGTATTCTGGAACGTGCAGCCCAATTAGGCCTTCTGGATTTCGCCCCGGTGTTCGCAGAGCTCGAGAAGACAAACTTTCACATGTCAACATCGTTCCGGCATCTCATCCGGGAACGCCATCACCTGGACCCGTAAAGATCATTGGAGTGAAATTGTCCTTAACGGTCGACATACCCAAAATCGGCGTTCTCGCCATCCAGGGCGACTTCGAAGCCCACGCCGCCGCCCTCCGCGAAGCCGGTGCCGATCCTATCCTCGTCCGCAAGCCCGAGCAGCTCGAAGGCATCGACGGACTCATCATCCCCGGCGGAGAATCCACCACCTTCCTCAAATTCCTTGAGCGCGACGGCTTCCTCGGCAGTCTGCAGTCCTTCGTTCGCACACGCCCCACCTTCGGCACCTGCGCCGGCTGCATTCTTCTCGCCAACGAAGTGACCAATCCCTCGCAGCAAAGCCTCGCCGTCCTCGACGCCACCGTCGAGCGGAACGCCTACGGACGCCAGATCGACAGCGCGATCGAAACCTCCGCCACGAAACTTGAAGGCGGCCCCATGGAGCTCGTCTACATCCGCGCCCCGCGCATAGTAAAGACCGGTCCCGGCGTCCAGATCCTCGCCGAGCGCGACGGCTTCCCCGTCCTCGTCGAGCAGGGACACATCCTCGCCGCCACCTTCCATCCCGAACTCTCTGCCGACCGCCGCGTACACCGCCACTTCGTCGACCTCGTGCGCCAGCACATTCGCCCCTCAGACAACGCCGTCCGCTCCTGAGACAATCGAGATTATGTCCGCGATGCTCACCCGAGCCCTCTGCATCGCCCAATCGCCACTCTGGATGCCGCCCGACGGCTCCCTCCACGGCCTCGCCGTCGACCGCCTCATGCGTTGGAACCTCATCGCCATCTGCGTCTGCTTCTTCGCCGCGCACGTCTGGCTGATCGCCGCCATGCTGCGCCGCCGCAGGCGCGACCAGACGGGATCAACCGCTTTCCGCTGGGCCTTCCTCGCCGCGCTCTGTGCCATGTACGTCTGGATGGCGGTCACCGCGCAGCATCTCTGGGCGCAGAGCCGCTACGCCGGCCCCTCCCTCGAAGCCATGCAGGTCGAAGTCGTCGGCGAGCAGTTCCAGTGGTACTTCCGCTATCCCGGACCCGACGCCGCCTTCGGATCGACACGCCCCAATCTCGTAGACGCGACGGCTGGCAATCCCCTCGGCCTCGACAGCCACGACGCACGCGGTCACGACGACATCGTCTCCAGTGCCCTCGTGTTGCCCGCAGGTCGCGAAGTCGACCTTCGCCTGCGCTCGCTCGACGTAATCCACGGCTTCTTCGTCCCCGGCATGCGCCTAAAGGAAAACGCCGTCCCCGGACTCGTCCTCCACGTCCACTTCACTCCCACTGTGCCCGGAACCTACCCCATCCTCTGCAGCCAACTCTGCGGCCTGGGCCACGAGCGCATGCAGGCCGTTCTCTCCGTCGTCTCTCCCGCCGAATTCGAAATCTGGCTCGCCACCCGCGAGCATGCAGGTGCGGAGCAGACCGCTCCATGAAACTCTTCACCACCCATCACCGCCCGCTCGGAATCCTGTACCTGCTGCTCTCTCTGGCCGCCGTCGCCATCGGCACTCTGCTCTCGCTCCTCATGCGCATCCACCGCGTCTGGCCCGACACGCCACTTCCCTTCTACGGTCTTCTCAAGCCTGAAGATTATCTGGCCCTTGTCACCATGCACGGCACGCTGATGATCTTCTTCGTGCTCACCATCGCGCCGCAGATCGGATTCGCCAGTCTCGTCCTCCCCGAGCAGATCGGCGCCCGCAGCATGGCCTTCCCGCGCCTCAACACCATCGCCCTCTGGATCGCTGCCGCGGCTCTCCTCGTTCTTCTCGGCGCATTCTTCGTTCCCAAAGGCGCGCCTATCTCCGGATGGACCTCTTACCCGCCCCTCAGCGCCGTCCCCGCCGCCGGCCCCGGCGAAGGCGCAGGCATGGACCTCTGGCTCGCCAGCATCGGGCTCTTCTGCCTCTCTTCATGGCTTGCCGCTGTCAACATGCTCGCCACCATCCTCGGCGAACGCCGCGCCGGAATGACCTGGTCGCGCCTGCCCATGACCGTCTGGGCCTGGCTCGTCACTTCCATCCTCACCCTGCTCGTCTTCGCCGTACTCCTCGCGGCCATCGTCCTGCTCTTCTCCGACCGCCACTTCGGGTCGAGCTTCTTTATCCCCGCCGGAGATCTCATCAACGGCCGTATCGTAGGCCGCGGAGACGGCTCCCCGCTCCTCTGGCTCCATCTCTTCTGGTTCTTCGGACACCCCGAGGTCTATATCGCTGTCCTCCCCGGCATGGGACTCGCCACTTCCCTCTTCGCCAACTTCGCCCGTCGTCGCGTCTCCGGCTACCGCATCATGGCCGCCATGCTGGTCGCCATCGGTCTCCTCGGCCTCGTCGTCTGGGGACATCACATGTTCGTCAGCGGCATGAACCCCTACGCCGGAACTGCCTTCGCCCTCACCACCATGGCCATCGCCGTTCCCTCGACCGTCGAAGTCCTCGGTTGGCTCGGCATGCTCTGGCCCGGCGGCCTGCGCTTCCCCACGCCCATGCTCTTCGCCCTCGGCTTCCTCTCCTTCTTCATCGCCGGAGGCCTCACCGGTCCCGTCCTCGCCCAGCCCGCGCTCGACTCCTACCTGCACAACACCTTCTTCGTCGTCGCTCACTTCCACATGGTCATGGCCATGGCCGGATGCTTCTCCATCTTTGCCGGCATCTATTATTGGTTCCCCCTCATGACCGGGCGCCTCATGAACGAAACCCTCGGCAAGCTCCACTTCTGGCTCTCCATCATTGGCGCCTGGGGCACCTTCTTCCCCATGCACTTCTCCGGACTCGCCGGAGAGCCCCGCCACTACGAGCGCCTTACCGGGCCCGCAACGTCCTTTTCCGCCATCGTTGCCAACGAGCGCGGCATCACTTCCGCCGCTTTGTTCCTCGCTGCGGCCCAGCTCATTTTTCTCTGGAACATCCTTGTCAGCGCCCGCCGTGGCCGCATCGCCCCGCCCAACCCCTGGCATGCCACCACTCTTGAGTGGGCTCCAGAGATTGCATACTCCCCCATCGAACGTGGTCCGTACGAATATGAAATTGCAGTGAACGAAATGAAGTTTTATCCGCAGTGGGAAAGCGCATCAAAACAGGAGTAAGCTGTTCTGTAGCATTTTCGAAATTGGTGTATCCGGAACGCACAGTAATTGCGAAAATGCCGATTGTCAGGGGACCACCATGCCCGCCACCTTTACTCGTCACCCCGTTGAGATCGAGCGCAAAGATACCGGCATAGGCGGAAAACCCCCACTCGACCGCCGACCTACCGGCGGTGGAGGCGACGGCGACAACTGGGATAACCGCCCCCACGGCCGTCGCGGCCCCCGCGAGCTCCTCACCCGCTATCGCCTCGGAGTCCTCTTCGCCCTCGCCGGCGACCTCATGTTCTTCGTCGCGCTGGTCAGCGCATTCTTCGTCCGCCAGAGCGCCGGCCACTTCGACGCCCGCGAGAACTACGTTTCCGACTGGCACCCGCTCGCTGTCCCACCCATCCTCTGGATCAATACCGCCATCCTCATCCTCAGCAGCCTCACCATGGAAATGGCCCGCCGTCAGCTCTTCCGCGAGATCGACGTCATGGATGAATGGCTCGGCCTCGGACGTCCCGCTGTCAAACGCGCCGCCCCGTGGCTGATCGCGACCTTCATCCTCGGATCGCTCTTCCTCGCCGGCCAGTGGATCGCCTGGGAGCAACTCGTCCAGCAGGGCTTCTACTTCAACTCCCCCGATCCCAGCAGCCACTTTTTCTACCTCATCACCGGAGTCCACGGCCTCCACCTGCTGCTCGGTGTCTTCGCCCTCGCCGCAGCTCTCGGCGCGATGTTCATCCTGCGCCGCATCGAACTCCGCCAGATCGTCGTCGACTGTACCGCCTGGTACTGGCACACCATGGGCATCTTCTGGATCTTCCTCTTCGGCCTCCTCGCCTTCTTCCAGTGAAAAAATGTTGTCATCCTGAGCGAAGTCGAAGGACCTGCTTCTATATCTTTCCCCGGCGTCTCTTTTATTTGGTCATTATCTCCAGTCTCGCGCTTTGCCTCAGTGTTCCGACGCTCTACGCCCAGGGCTGCAGCCTCTGCAAAGACACGACCGCCGGCTCTGCCTCGATCGTCCGCCAGTCCCTACGCCGCGCGATCCTCATCCTGGGACTCCCCGCCGGCGGCATCTTCATCGGCATCCTTGTCCTCGCCAGAAGAATCAAGCCCCGCCAAGCCCCCGAGCCCACCAATCGGCTCTGACGCTGCCGGGACCAGATCCCGCATCCACTCATACAAAGGTGGTATGGCGCCCGTCCAGCCGACGCGATATTCTTCCGGTAACGTCTCGTTAGTACCCAGCGGTCACATTACTCAGGGGCATCGAATGCCGTTTGCTGAACAACACATCCGCCGTGCGTTTGAAGGCAACAAGTTCGTCCCTTACTTCCAGCCCCTGGTAAATCTTCGTGCCCGCACGATCCACGGCTTCGAAATCCTCGCGCGCTGGGAGCATCCCACGCAGGGCCTCGTCTCTCCCGGCTTGTTCATCCCGGTCATAGAGCGCTACGGCTTGATGAACAATCTGACCGCTTCACTTCTGCGGCAAGCGTTCGCGACTGTCCACAGCCTTCCCGCCACCTTCGGCCTGTCGGTCAATTTGTCTCCCTCTCAGCTGCACGACCGCACGCTGCCGGACTTCATACATCGGATGGCGGACGAAGCCGAGTTCGACCTGAAGCGGCTGACCATCGAGCTTACCGAGACCGCACTTGTGGACGACCTGGACCTGGCCGGCGCCGTGGCTGCGGACTTCAAAAGACTCGGCATTCAACTCGCGTTAGACGATTTCGGCATCGGCTATTCAAGCCTGCTCCATCTGCAATCGCTTCCCTTTGACGAAATCAAGGTTGACGCCAGCTTTGTCCGTTCCATGGTGCACTCGCCCCAGAGCCGCAAGATCACTGCTGCGGTCGTCAGTCTCGGTCTTAGCCTCGGATTACAAACTGTGGCCGAAGGGATCGAAGAGCAGAACCAGTCCAATCTCCTGGCCTGGCAAGGTTGCCACCTCGGACAGGGCCATCTCTACGGGATGCCCGTTCCCGCTGCCGAGCTTCCCGACGTGCTTGCGCAGCATCACCTTGGGGCCTGCGTGGCAACGGAAGTGCCGGCATCCATCGCGGACCAGTTTCTCTCGCTCGATGCCCGGCCTGCCGAACGGCTTTCGCAGCTGCGCGCCATCTATGACGGCGCTCCCGTCGGGCTCGCATTCGTCAACACCAGGCTGCGTTACGTAAATCTGAATCAAAAGCTGGCGGAGATGAATGGGCAAAGCGTGGAGGCCCACCTCGGCCGCCCGGTCTCCGAGATGGTCAGACCTGAGGTTTATGCGCAGTTCGAGCCCTACCTCAAGCGCGCTCTCAACGGCGAATCCTTTCCGGGTGTCGAGGTACAAAGGCCATCATCTGCCCCTGGAGCCCCTGCCGCGACCATGATGGCGACCCATCAGCCCGTGAGGGACGAAGCCGGCGAAATCCTGGGCGTTTGCGTTTCCATCACCGATATCTCCGTTATCAAACAGAAGGAAGAAGCCGTGCGCGAGAGCGAGGACCACTACCGGCACACGGTTGAACTCAACCCGCCGATTCCTGTCTCATGGATCCCGATGGCAACAACATCTGCGTCAGTCCCTGCTGGAAGACACTCACCGGCCTTACCTCGGAAGAGACAAAGAATCATGGCTGGGTCGACGCGCTCCATGCAGAAGCTCGCGACCGCTTCCTCAGCACAGTGAAAGCTTCACTCCTTACCGCAGAAGCGAAGTAATCAGCGGTGGGTCAAGGGCAGGAGAAGAAAGGTTCGCGTTTTAGCGTCATAATCAAACAATTCTGCATATCGCGCCCATGCAGTCACCACGCGAAGCGTCTTTTCCGCGTCACTCTCACTCAAGTGGTCTTCCAGTTCGGATTCAAACCGCGTCCGGGTTGCGCGATGATTCTCACGTTCGTCGAGCACGCTGCGAATATGACCGGCGAGCGGCACGAAACGCAGCAGGTGCTCCCGGAAGAGCCCCTTGCGGTCCTCGATTCCACTCTGAGCAAATGCGTGACCTGCAGGAGTCAGCGCAATCGTTCCCTTCTTGACGTCTCCGAATTCAAGGATGTGGAGCGCCTCTGCGGCGGCAAACAAGTCGGCGTCCTCTGAAGCAAGCTGCCCTAGGCGCGGACGGACTCCATATCTACCCGAGGCCAATGTCTGAATAAGACCACCGATACGATTGGTTGAAACCCGGGGCAGGGTCTGGCACAAGCCTCGATGCCCTGCGCCTTGCGCGCTGATGGATTCTACAGTTCGAGACGTGAGTATCGAATACAGTTCGTCTACGATCCTGTGAAACTCGGCGTCGAGTCTGTTGCGCGGCCGCGGCAATGCAACCGGAATCTCTGCTGCAATGCATCCCGGATTCGATCCGAGCACAAGTACCCGGT
This sequence comes from uncultured Acidobacteriaceae bacterium, assembly GCA_963786085.1. Taxonomy (GTDB): domain Bacteria; phylum Acidobacteriota; class Terriglobia; order Terriglobales; family Acidobacteriaceae; genus Silvibacterium. The sequence goes on along the minus strand of CAWAYO010000012.1, from coordinate 40,087 downwards.
CACACATCACGACAGCCTCCTCGATATTGTGGGTCACCAGCAATACGGACTTCGTGGGAAGCTGGTGTTCTATCCACAGATCGAGAAAATCGGTTCGTAACATCTCTGCGGTCAGGACATCCAAAGCAGAAAACGGCTCGTCCATCAGCAAGAGAGTGGGATCAGTCACGATTGCTCTGGCAAAACCGACCCTTTGCCGCATCCCGCCTGAAAGCTCACGTGGATAAGCAGATTGGAAGCCATCCAGCCCGATAATATCGATGGCATCGAGCGCGCGCCGGCGGACCTCATCTTCACGAACTTCCTGTGCATAGAGGCCGCTCTCCACATTTTCGAGCACAGTCAGCCATGGAAGCAGGGCGAAGGTCTGAAAGACAATGGCAATCCCGGCAGCAGGTGCGGTGAGCGGATTGCCGCAATAATAAACTTCTCCGGAGGTCGGCTTCGCAAGCCCGCCGGCGATGCGCAGCAGAGTTGATTTCCCTGACCCGGAACGGCCAACTAGGCCGAGAATCTCCCCCTCTCGAATCACAATCTGAATATCTTTGAGAACAGGCAGAGGCTCGCCGGAGGGCTTCACGAAGCTCTTGCAGATGTTTCGCAGTTCGATGACTGGCGCGGTCTCGTGACCAGAGATGTTCATAGACCTCCCTCAATCGAGGCGCGTACGCCGTTCCGCAAATGCGTAAAGTGGTCGCCAGAGCAGGCGATTCATGGCAATCACCAGCACAGACATGACGGAGATACCCAATGCGATTCGCTGATAGTCTCCGGCCTCAGTCATCTGCGCAATATAGGCCCCAAGTCCGGAGGCATTCAGCTGCATGGGTCCCCAATGGACAATCTCGGTAACGATGCTGGCGTTCCAGGCACCCCCGGAGGCAGTGATGGCGCCCGTTACGTAATAGGGAAAGACTCCCGGGAGCATGACGTCGCGCCACCAGCGCCAGCCGTGAATACGAAAACTCGCAGCCATTTCTCGAAGGTCGCTGGGAAAGGCGCTCGCTCCCGCAATAACGTTGAAGAGGATGTACCACTGAGTTCCGAGGATCATAAGTGGACTCAGCCATATCTTCGGATCAAGAGTAAAACGCACGATGAAAAAGGTGGCCAGGGGAAACAGGAGATTCGCGGGAAAAGCCGCCAGGAACTGCGCAATGGGCTGCACCTTCTCTGCCAGCCTCGGACGCAATCCAATCATCACCGCAATAGGGACCCAGACGATCGAAGCCAGAACGATAAGGATCATGACCCGCAGCAGAGTAAGTGCGCCGTCTTTAGCAGCAGTCGCAACATCGGCCGAGGAAAGCGATGTTTCGGCGTGCAGAAATCTCCACCCCAGAAAAAGCAGCGTGCCGAACAGAAGGCTGAGCCAGGCGACATCCGCGGCCCGCTTTGGTGGATTCCAGTGGCGGAGCAAACGTACATTTGACGGCAACGTGAGTCTCGCGCGCCGCGCGGCATGCAGCCAGTCCACGATCGGGGCACTGGCTCGCCTCATTAGCTGTGACCGGAGAAATACATCGAGCACCCAACTCTTTGGAACCACCTGCGCGGCTGTCTGCTCGACGCGGAATTTGTCAGCCCACGCCACCAGTGGGCGGAACAGAAACTGATCGTAGAGGACGATGGTCACCGTCATTGCAATGATGGCCCATGCAACCGCTCCGAGGTCGCGGTTTTGAATGGCCAAAGCAACATAGGAACCAATCCCCGGCAATGTGATTTGGGTCCGTCCCACAGAAATCGCTTCCGAGGCAACCACGAAAAACCAGCCTCCTGACATCGACATCATCATGTTCCAGATGAGCCCCGGGAGAGCGAACGGCACTTCGATATTCCAGAAACGCTGCCACGCGGAAAACCGGAAGCCCCGGCTCGCCTCATCCATATCGCCAGGGACGGTTCTGAGTGACTGGTAGAAGCTGAATGCCATGTTCCACGCCTGGCTCGTAAATATGGCAAAAATGGCTGCCAGTTCAGGCCCCAAAAACGTTCCCGGAAAAAGCGAAAGAAAAAACAACACCGTGAAAGACAGGTAGCCAAGCACAGGAACCGACTGCAGCGCATCGAGCAGCGGTATCAGAACCATCTCCGCCCGGCGGCTCTTGGCTGCAAGAGTGGCATAAGTGAAGGTGAAGACCAAGGAAGCAACGAGCGCAGCCATCATGCGCATGACCGTGCGCAGCGCATAGAACGGCAGAGCCGTGGGAGAAGAAGAGATTGCCGCTGGATGGATCGCGCTGAAGGGAGCCGTCATCTGGCGTGCTCCGGTTCCAAACAACAGCAGGCTGCCTGACACGAGCACCACAGCTACGAGGTCTCGCCAGCCAGGGAGCGAGGAGCGCGATAACGTCCATGCCGTAACGGGCTGCTGCATGCAGACCCAGCGTAGGTTTCGGAGAAAGAAGCGTCAGTGACGGAGCGCACCGCCAGATAGCGCTAAATCACAGCCTCCAACACCCTGTTCGTTACCTCCTTGACACCTCTCATCCTCTCCGCATAATGTGAGCGCCGCTGAAATCAAGCTCCACCGAGCGAACGCGAAAAACGGCCGGGTGCCGAACGACCGCCGGCCTTCAACGCAGCACCCACACTTTCAGGAGAGCCCCAATGAGACTCAATTTCACACGCCGCCTTCTGTGCTCGGCTGCGTCTTCCTTCCCCGTCTTCTTGCTCACAGTGTTGTTGCTTAGCGTCCTTGTAACCGCACCGGTCTTTGCGCAGGATCCGCCCATCCCTGCCAACCACATCCGCATCCACTACCACCGCCCCGACGGCAACTACAGCGGATGGACCGTCTACGCCTTCTACGACACCACCGAAAATACCGGCAACTACGGCGGCGGCCCTGTGCAGGTCACCGGAACCGACAGCTACGGCGCCTACTTCGACGTCGGCGTCACCTCCGGCGCGCAAAATGTCGGCCTCATCATCCACAATCCCACCGCGCCCGGCGGCGACCAGAAAGATCCCGGCCCCAACGAATTCGTCGACCCATCCACCATGGGCAATGAATACTGGGCCTACTCCGGAATCGGCAAGCTCTACAACGAGGCGATCAACGTCAGCAATCCCAACGCCCTGCTCCCCGGATACGCCCGCATTCACTACTATCGCCCCGACGGCAACTACTCCAACTGGTCCGTCTACGCCTTCAACGACACCGCCGAATACACCGGCGACTACAACGACGGCCTTACCTTCGTCACCAGCTACGACTCCTACGGTGCCTACTTCGACATCAAGCTCATCGCCAGTCCGAATGACCTCGGCTTCATCGTCCACAACACCTCTACGGGCGTGAAAGATCCCGGCCCTGACATGCACCTCAACGTCAGCACCTACAACCAGGCCTGGGTCATCTCCGGAAACGCCACCGTCTTTACCTCCGTGCCCACTCCGGAAGAAATCCTCGCCAGCCTTCTCAACGTCGAGCAGGCCTACTGGCTCGATCGCCAGCGCGTCGCCATCCAGCCGCAATTCGCCCAGACCGGATCCACCTACGCCCTCAGCTTCAGCCTGACTGGTGGGCTCTCCGTCACTCCCACCGGCATCACCGGTGGCACCAACATCCCGCTGTCCGTTGGCGGAAGCCTTACTCCCGACGAGTTGTATCGCTACCCGCAGTTGAGCGGCTATACCGTCCTCACCATCCCGCCCAACATCCAGCTCCCCGAGCTCGAAACCGCCCTCACCGGCCAGCTCGCCTTCTCCGCAGTTAACTCCAGCGGCGCACTCACCTACGCCACCGGCCTGCAATTTGCCGGCGCCCTCGACGATCTCTACTACTACCCCGGACGCCTCGGCGTCGTCTTCCATCATGACGACGACCACGGCTGGCGCGATTGGGCCGACGACGACAACTGCGCCGTCAAGCTCAAGGTCTGGGCGCCCACCGCGCAGGGCGTCTCCCTCGAGATCTTCAACAACGCCTCCGACACCGCACCCGCCGCCGTCATCCCCATGCATGAACACAACGGAGTATGGGTCGCGCGCGGCAATCCCAACTGGCGCGACAAGTATTACCTCTACAGCGTCAAGGTGTGGGTGCCGTCCGACTCCGCGGTCGACACCAACCTCACCACCGACCCCTACTCCATCGACATCGCCCTCAACGGCACGAAGAGCCGCATCACTGATCTCGACTCCGACGAGACCAAGCCGTCAACGGATGGGATCACGACGACGCGCCTCCGCTGCGCAGCCTCAGCGACCTCAGCTTCTACGAGCTCCACATCCGCGACTTCAGCGTGAACGACCTCACCGTCCCCGCCGCCCATCGCGGATACTACGAGGCCTTCACCGACCAGAACTCCGACGGCATGAAGCACCTCCGCTCCCTCGCCAACAGCGGACTCAAAGCCGTTCACATCCTGCCTTCTTTCCACATGGCCAGCGTCAACGAAGACAAGACCACCTGGAAGATCACCGGCGACCTCTCCGGATATCCGCCCGACGGCACGCAGCAGCAAGCCGCCGTCGCCGCCATCCAGAGCAGCGACGCCTACAACTGGGGATATGACCCCGTCCACTACATGACCCCCGAAGGCTCCTACGCCATCAACCCGACGAACCGCGTCCGCGAATACCGCACCATGGTCGACGGCATTCACCGCGCAGGCCTGCGCGTCGTGCAGGACGTCGTCTTCAACCACACCAACGCCAGCGGCGAAGGCCCCAACTCCAACCTCGATGAGGTGGTCCCGAACTACTACCACCGCCTCGACGCCAACGGCAACCTCGAAGAAGGCTCCTGCTGCGCCGACACCGCCAGCGAGCACCGCATGATGGAAAAGCTCATGATCGACACCCTCGTGCTCAACGCCACTGAGTACAAGATCGATGGATTCCGCTTCGACATCATGAGCTTCCACTTCCTCTACAACATGCAGCACATCAAGCAGGCCCTCGCCGCGCCTCACGCCTGAAAAGGACGGCATCGACGGCTCCAAAATCTACCTCTACGGAGAAGGCTTCAACTTCGGAGACACCGCCAACAACCAGATCGGCCCCAACGCCTCGCAGATCAACCTGTACGGATATGGCATCGGCTCCTTCAACGACCGCATCCGTGACGGCATCCGCGGCGGCAGCCCCTTCACCGACGAGCGCGTGCAGGGCTTCGCCACCGGACTCTTCACCGACTCCAGCGACTACACCAACGCCAACCCGCCCTCACCCAGCCCGCAGGCCTCGCTAGGCCTCTACTCCGACTGGATCCTCGTCGGCCTCACCGGCAACCTGCGCGACTACACCTTCACCGACTCGACCGGTGCCACCGTCACCGGAGCCGAAGTCAACTACAACGGCCAGCCGACGGGCTACACCAAGTCGCCCATCGAAGCCATCAACTACTGCTCCGTCCACGACAACCAGGACTTCTTCGACGCCGTGCAGTTGAAGTCGTCCTTCAACGACTCCATCGCCACGCGCGCCCGCCGCCAGATCATGGGCATGGCGCTCGTCACCCTCGGCGAAGGACTTCCCTTCTTCCAGGCCGCAGACGACCTCCTCCGCTCGAAAGACATGGACCAGAACAGCTACGACTCCGGAGACTGGTTCAACAAGATCGACTGGAGCGGCAAGACCGCCAACTGGGGCATCGGCCTCCCCATCGCCAGCCAGAACCAGGGCCAGTGGTCCATCATGACGCCGCTGCTCTCAAACGCCGCCTACACGCCGCAACCCGCCAACATCGCCTACAGCTACCAGGCTTTTGAAGACCTGCTGCAAATTCGCTACAGCTCCGGCCTCTTCCGCATGCCGACGTTCACCGAGATTCAGCAGAACCTCACCTTCCTCAACACCGGACAAAGCCAGACGCCCGGCCTCATCGTCATGAAGCTCGACGCCAATGGCCGCGACTACGGCCAGTACAAGCACATTGTTGTGGTGTTCAACGCGGCTAATTCACAAACTACTTTCACTGACGGACGCCTCCAGGGCCTCAAGCTTAAGCTCCACCCAGTCCAGAAGAGCTCCAGCGACCCGGCCACCCGCCAATCCACCTACGACTCCAAAGCGGGAACAGTCACCGTCCCCGCCCTCACCACCGCCGTGTTTGTAACCGAGAAAGAATAGCTTTCGTTGCTGGGTGCCCCATATCTGGCGGTCTTATCGCCAGATGTGGGAATCAGATGTGGGAAGGAGTTGTGGTTTCGACGGTACCAAAGTGTCGTGGGTGCCCCATATCTGGCAGCTTTATCGCCAGATGTGGGGGATCAGATGTGGGAAGGAGTTGTGGTTTCGACGGTACCAAAGTGTCGTAGGTGGCCCATATCTGGCAGCTTTATCGCCAGATGTGGGTCGAAATAGCTAATAAAATCCGCACATGCCGTCGGGCCTGAAGCGCTATCAGCATGAAGGTGAAGACCACTTTCTCACCTTCAGTTGCTACCGCCGCGAACCCCATCTCAGCACGGCGCATGCGAAAGACACGTTTCTGCTGTCGCTGGAACTCACTCGCCAGAACTATGGACTCGAGGTGTTGGGATATGTCGTCATGCCCGAGCACGTTCACCTTCTCGTATCCGAGCCACCCGATCACGAAATTCCACTTGCAACCGCGATACAGGCGCTGAAGATCTCCGTCTCTCGCCGGCTCACCGAGCGTCCATTCTGGCAAAGAAGGTACTACGACTTCAATGTCTCCACGCACAACAAAAGGGTCGAGAAACTGCGCTACATGCACCGCAATCCGGTCAGGCGCAGTTTGGTGGAGAACCCGGAGGACTGGGCCTGGTCATCGTACCGGCATTATCTCCTGAACGAACCCGCCCCCGTCCAGATCACGAAACTGTAGAACACTTGGGGTCGCCCATATCTGGATTTGGGTGCCCCATATCTGGCAGCTTTATCGCCAGATGTGGGCAGAAGCCACCGGATTCACATGTGGGTCACTCAGCTGTATCGCAACAAGAGTAGTTAGTCGCAACACCGAGTGTGCTCTGCGTCCGGACCCTCGGACGTGGGTTTCTTTTTGAGTTGTCATCCCGAGCGGACCACGCCGCGGCGTGCTGAGTCGAAGGACCTGCTTTTCAAACGCCCGACCATTGGCCCACTCAAATCCCGGTGCTGGTTTGAGTGGGAAGGACGCCGGGTGCCCCACATCTCGATTTTGAGATTTGGGATCGAAGCCGAGATCCTCCACTTCCACTTCGCAACGCGAGGCTAGGTAGAAGCCCCGGGCTTTAGCCCGGGGGATATAAAGCCCGGTCCGCAAGACCACACCACTCTGCCGTAGGCTGGAGTGCAGTCGCAGGCGAAACGACATGTCCATTCACCCACCGACCGGCATCCAACCCAAGTTTTGGCTCCGGCTCACTTGGGTGAATTTGAGGAGAATTACCAAAAGCGAGCAATCTGGATTAGTGCTGAACCAGACACCTGCAAAAATCCTTCTCAAATTCCCCTGCGCTTTTATCTAGAATTAGATAAGCGAAGGCAGAAGGTACTTATCGTGGACATCGCAAGCCGCTTAGACACTGGTACGCAATTCATTCAAGGACTTTTGACGGACATCGAACGAGGCGAGATAAAAATTCCTAAGTTCCAACGTAAGTTCGTATGGTCCGACGGGCAAGCCCTCCAACTCATTGATAGCATCTCGCACAATTATCCGATTGGTAGCGTATTGCTATGGAAAACGGCGACAAAACTCGAAGCTGAGCGCAATATCGGCGATTTCAAATTGCCTGATACCGCTGACCTTACCCCAACAAATTATGTACTCGATGGTCAGCAACGCTTAACAGTCATTTATTCATGTCTCGGCGCTCCGCAAATGGAGACCGGCTTTAAAGCCGGATATAACCTTATCGAGCAAAAATTTGTTGAACTAGAAGAATCCGACCAGATCCATATTTTTCCTCTCCGCTTGCTCTACGTCACCTCGTCTCTTCTGGATTTCCGAACTGCACTAAAATCTCATCCCCTCGCGGCGGAGCTCCAGAAACGCTTAGGGAACCTCTGAAGAACTCCCCCAGGCGCATGTAGTGCGGGTAATGTGGATGCAGGGGGCAGAGCGCAGATGCGGCAAGTTACGTTGGCTTCGCAGGGCAGCTTCGAACGTTACGGCAGGAAGACACGGCGGGAGAAGTTTCTTGAAGAGATGGATGGAGTCATGCCGTGGCCGGAGCTTGAGTCGTTGGTAGCGCCGCATTACCCGAAGGAAGGTAACGGACGGCCTCCGGTGGGACTAAGCATCATGCTGCGCATCTACTTTCTCCAGCACTGGTTCAACCTGTCGGACCCGGGTGCGGAAGAGGCGTTGTATGATTCGCCCGGGCTGCGCCGGTTTGCGGGCGTGGATCTGGGCCGAGCGGCGGCCCCGGACGAAACGACCATCTTGAACTTCCGCCATCTTCTGGAGCGGCATGATCTGTGCGGAGCCATGCTGGACGCGGTCAACCACTACCTGGAAGATCGCGGCATGCGCATTGGCACGGGCACGATTGTGGACGCGACGATTATCCATGCACCATCGTCGACCAAGAACGCGACCGGCACCCGCGACCCGGAGATGCATCAGACGCGCAAAGGCAACCAGTGGTTTTTCGGGATGAAGGCGCACATCGGGGTAGATAGCAAGGAAGGCATCGTGCATTCGGTGTGCTCCACAGCGGCCAGTGTGGCCGACAAGCACATGTTGGCGGACCTCTTGCATGGTCATGAGCGCAAGGTGTGGGGCGACGGAGCCTATCAGGGGCAGGGCGAGGCGATCCGCCAAGCCGCACCGCATGCCCAGGACATGACCTCGCGGCGAACCAGATATAAGCAGATGGTGGACGAGTTACAACGAAGAAAGAACCGGACCAAGGCCAGGGTGCGAGCCAAGGTGGAACATCCTTTCCGCATTTTGAAGCGCGTCTTCGGATTCGTGCAGGTACGCTTCCGTGGCTTGAAGAAGAACCACGATTACCTGTGCGCTGCCTTCGCACTGGTCAACCTTTACATGCACCGCAAGCGGCTGGCCCCTTTGGGAGCTTAGTGTGTCTGGAGAGCGCAGAAAACGCGCTCTCCAGACAAAAATCAGAACCACTGAGCCGACCGTAGCGCCTGCAACGCACCACCGGCTCAGATTCATTTGGAAGGCTGCAAAAACTGAATCTTAGTCAGAGGTTCCTTAGATCAGCTTATTCAAATATTCACAACTTACAAGATACCTGTTGTGACGCTCAAAGATCTGACTGTAGAAGAGGTTTGTCCAATCTTTGAGCGTATAAATAGCTCCGGAACGAGACTCTCAACGTATGACCTGATGGTCGCTGCCACCTGGTCAACGACCTTTGACCTCAATGATGAGGCGGAGAAAATCTCGGAAGCGCTGACACCGAAGGGATTCGGTGACATTGACGGTAACACCGTCATCAAATGCCTGTCGGCTGTTCATTCGACCAGCATTAACAAAGATTCGATCCTTGCCCTACGGCACCTTGAGCCGAGCAAGATTGACCAACTGGTCAGCGACACGCGAGAAGCGTTACTCAAGGTCGTCGATATACTCACCACAGAGTTTGGGATCTATTCTTGGGATTTTCTGCCGTATGAGGCGCTCGTTGTGATCCTGACCAACATTTTTTACAACGATAAGTCGTTAAACGGAGATCAAATAAAACGACTCAAACAATGGTTCTGGCGCGCCTCATTTAGCGAGCGTTATCGGGGCGCTTCAGAGAACTACATCTCAAAGGACATTAACTTTGTACGTAATTTCATAGTCAACAATGTGGGGGATCCCACCGTTTTTGGTGAGCCACCTTCCGACGGTATTCTGAAGAGCGTTGAGTTTCGCAGTAATAACTCTCGTTCTCGCGCTCTGATTTTGGCGCTCGCGAAGGGACACCCACGAAATCTAACGAATGGAGCTGCTGTTGATTGCACTGAAGCGTTGTCGTCATTCAACAAGAAACAATTTCATCATATCTATCCGCGTGCGTATCTGAAACGGATCGGTGCGGGCGAAGAACACAATGCACTTGCCAATATCTGTATCATCGCGGCATCAGAGAACAATAAGATAAGCGATAGCGATCCCAACAACTACCTTCCTGAACTGGCATCGGAGCTTGGCGGCACGGTTGAGGGTATTTTTTCATCAAATTATCTGCCGGGTCCAACACAAGTTGACTATTCGGCGCTGACGTATCCAGAGTTCCTTGATAGAAGGGCAAAGATTCTTCACAGACTCATTGTCGGGTTATGCACAGTGGAGTAGGCCGGGATTGAGCAGTGCCCCTTTGCCGGGTGCACAATAGTCACCTCAGCAGATGAAACGATTGCCGCCGTTTCGGCCCAAACCGAAACACGGCGAAGTGTTCGTCCAGTGAAGCAACTTCCTCGATTCCCAGGCGGCGCATCACGGCAAAGCTGGTGCGATCGACAATCGAAAAATCCTGATCGCGCCAGGCGAGCCCGATCTCCCAAGCAGCTTCGAGATCAGCCATGCCCACCGGCTCAATAATTGCCACCCCGCTCCGCAGACCATCCCAGAAGCGCTCCGCCGCGTTGGGCGAAATCCTGTGATGCAGCAGCGTCCACGTCTCAACCAGCACATGATCCGAAGTAACAAGCGCCCCGCCCGACTTGAGAATGGCTTTTGCCCGGCTATTGCTGCGGTCGGAAGCATCAGCCGCTGCATACCAGATGGAAGTATCGACAAAGAGGCTCACAGGAAGATCACCGGCGCCGGGCGCCCTTGGGGGGTGCCCCACTCAAACCCGGTGTCGGCTTGAGTGGGATACTTACCGCGAAAGCCTCGGCAATCATTGAATCCTTTTTCCTCGAAATGTCCGAGCCTCCCGAACTGCCGAGATCGAAAATGGAATCCACTTCCGCGGTTGCCTCCGGAACGGCGAGATCCCGGGCCACAAGGCGGCGAACATATTCCGCGAAGGACACTCCCATGTCGCTCGCACGCCGGCGAGCCCGCCGCTGCAACTCATTGCCAAGTGTGATCTGGGTTCGTGCCATCATGATGGCACCATCATAGCAGCATTAATACTTGCACATTACTTTCGTTCGCCTGATCCCTGCTTCCCTGAGCCCTGTTCCCTGCCTTTCCTGGCCGACTATTTCTCCCATTCCTCTAAAATAGAAATAGAGACCAAAGAAGCCCGCCAACTCGGCGGGCTTTTCTATTTCTGCCCAAAGGAGACCCATGCCCGCTCGCGCCGCCGCCCTCTGCACCCGACTCCTGCCCACCGGAAAGACCTGCGCCCAGCCCGCCTTGCGCGGAGAGCGCCTCTGCCGCTTTCACAACGACGCCCGCAGCCGCGCCATCGCCGAGCACGACGAGCGCATGTTCGCCCTCGGAGACCAACTCGACGCCATGACCATCTACCAGCTTCTCGAAACCCTCCTCGACAAGCTCAACAACATTCGCACCATCGTCCGCGCATTTCCCGAGGCCAAACAAACCCTCGTAATCGCTATCAATCGCCTCGCCGAGCTCACCTCCGAAGGATTCGCAATCACCAGAGTCCCGTCCCGCAGCGACGCGCCGTCTCCAGCCAGAACTCCAACGCAATCAATGACACCGCCGCAACCCGCGCAGAATCAACGACCACCCCTTTGCTCCAACCAGTTCAATGAGTTAGCCGCAACTCTCATGAAATCAATGATTTCCCCCACAGAGCCAGGCATGAAAATCCAGCAGAATCAATGAAGTACACGAGACAGGCTGCCAAACCCGGGGGAGGGGGTACCCTCCTCGGCGACTTCGCTGCGCCTCAATCACAAGCAGGAAATGTATGTGCGACCTCTTAAAATATGCGGGAGCGGTCTTCAGCCGTGCCCGCACAAGGAGCGCTTCATGTTAAGAAGGACATTTCTCGCTGCGACCGTTGCACTTCCCAGTGCCTTCGTCCATGCCCAGTCACAGATCACGCACGTTGATACCAAGCAAGGCGGCGCACCCCTCCAGAGTTCTGTGGTCAAAGGCAAGGACCTGCCTCCCGAGGGAAACAGTCCGGGAGCGAAGGCGCGGGTGCATTTCAACGGCCCAACCAAACAGCTTGCGGCAGTGGCAACCGGTATGGTGACACTCGAGCCAGGCTCGCGTCCCCATCCGCCTCACCGCCATCCCGAAGAGGAGTTCATCATTATTGCTTCGGGCACCGGTGAAATAGAAATCAACGGCCTCGTCACACCTGTTGAACCTGAAGACATGATGTACGCCGAAGCCAACGTACTCCACGGAATCAAGAACACCGGCTCAACCGTGATGGTTTTCTACTTTACCAAGATATTGGCGGCAAGTTAACGCAAAGGTCGCGCAGAGGCGGACACTCGCTACCTCTGTGATAGCCGGATCCCCGGCCCCAGGTCCCGGTTCTGGGATCTCCCACACTCAAGCCCGGTCTTAGTTGAGCGATTCGCCAGGTCGGCGATAACGACAGCAGACGTGAAATCGTTTGTCTGCATCTTTGAGCGTAGGCGCTAAGAGCTCTCTACAAGAGCGCGAGCGGTCCCCGAGATGCTTAGGCTCAGCTCTTTGGCGTTTCCGAGGGCCGCATGAACTCCCGGATCATTCATCACCGTCACCTTCCATCGGGTGAACGGGCTCACTCCAACGTAAGCTGCTGCCGACGGATTCCCCGGATCGAGACTCGTATCAACCCCTGAGAATGATGCGGTTGTCTGAATCGGGCCGCCGGTATTCTGGACCACGGTCCGAGGTGGCGTCAGGAACTCATAGATCTTTCCATTGATATCTCTGAATTTATGGTAGCCGGAGTGTTCAAGATTGAGCCGGAGCGGCACTATCGCCGATCCATCTGCGGCAATAAACGTCAGGTTCACCTGACCGGCTAATACCTGTGCCAGGTTAGAAAAGACCGGATGATCCAAGCTGATCAGAAATGAATATGTTCCCGTCTTAGCCAGAGCTGCTCGATCTGCAGACGTCAATGGAATGACGAATCCACCGGTGGCGGAAGAAAAAGTCGCCGGCGGATTGGCGAAGACTTGCAGCGCGTCCAGTTTGCGTGCGATCAATGCCGCCAGAATGCTGTTCAGTCCGCCGAAATCGTCATATTCCGTGGCAGTATCCTGTGGATTCAATGTCCAGAAGTCCAAAGCCCTGGACTGTTGAAGCAGTTCAAAATATGCGCTCTTCAAGAGAGCGTTCTTCACGCTTGTGAGATCCTGCACGACCGCGGCCACAACTTCCTCTTGCCCTTGAATGTTGACCAGATCAGTATTCGTAGCCGATATGCTGTCTTGCAATGTGTTGGTGCTATCGTCCAGGCTCGCCACTTTGTACGCCAATCCATCGAAGCTAAGTAGCTGCTGGTTTCTCAGCTGGACTATGTCCAGATATTGGTTGACAGCAATCTCATAGTTATCCCTCTCAGCCGACTCCGGAAGCTGCTTCACCTTCGTCTCAAACTGAGCCCGCACCGTCGCAAGATCCGTGTCGGTCATGATGAATTTAGTGTCGTCACTCTTCGGGTCTGGCGCATTTCCCCCAAGAGATGTCTTCAAATTGTTATAAGCGGTCTCCAGTTGTGTGACCTCGTTCCCCGCAGCTCCGGCCGCGCTTCCAATGAGCTTTATGTCCTTAACGAGCGATTGAAAGCCGGACAGCGTCGGCGTCTCCGCCAGCTCGCCTGCCAGCGCTGCCGCGGATGCGATAGCGGCGGCGGCGCCCGCAAAACTGGCAGCAATGGTGCAGATCAGAGTAACTGCGCTGATGATTTCAGAGAATGTGCAGCCATGCCCTGCAGACAGGGCCTCTTGTAGCTCAGCGGACGTTTCATTCACCACCGCCATGGCAGCCATCTGCTGGGTCAGCAACGCCTCCAACTGCTTACCAAGCGCCCCTCCCTGACTGATGAGGTCTGCCCGGTCGCTTGCATTCTTTGCAACCTGATTTTGCGCCTTGCTTATGGAGTTCTGCAGGTTGGCAATTTGGGTTGCCTCTTCAACCTGCTGCGATGTGTACGCGGCCAGCGCATTTTCGAGGGCCGCTCCGTCATCGACCAGGGCGGCGTTATTAGTTTCGTAAGTCCCCACCGACAGCGCCTGGACGTAATTCCTGGGATGGCCATATACATCGAATCCCGACTGCATTTGCGCAATCAAGCCGCGCGCGCGCTTTACGCTGGCGTCTACCGCGAGCGTTCCGTTGGAACCGATGGTATTGACCCACCCAAGCACGTTGGCGGCATCGACATAGTAATCGTCGTAGTAAAGCTCAGTTGCCTTTGTTAATAGCATGCTCCAGTAAGCATTGGGGAGGAGCCGAACGATCGCAGTCACTAATCCGGCCTGGCCCGCCGTTGAAGTGGCCGTACCGTTTGCACCATTTGCGCCTGGACCTCCCGATGGAGGAACATAGCCAGCTTTGCCAGGATATGTTGGCGGCCCGGGGATCCAAAACAAGTTCGGCTCCGTAGGGTTGCCACTCCCGCGAGGATTTTGACTCCATCTGCCTTGCTGTTCGCCTGCGGCTCCGCCCCGACCGGGCTGACCGGCATTGCCTGGAACTCCTCCGGGGCCGCCCGCTGCAGACAGGGAGAGGACCGCGCCACTTGCGTCCCCGCATTGCACAACGACCGTTCCACCTTGTCCACCATCACCGCCCTGCCCCCCGCCGCCTGCATTGCCTCCATCGTCGCCGTCTTGACCCGGCGCGCCGGCCTGTCCCGGTCCTCCGTTCCCACCATCTCCCCCTGGACTGCCACTTCCGCCATTTGCGTTTAACGTTGCAGTTCCGGTTATTACCTGCGCATAGATGCTTATAGAGCCGCCACCCTGGCCGGCCACACCCGGCTTGCCTGCCGCTCCACTTTCGCCAGGGTTATCCCCGGAATCGGCGGGGCCCGGCACTTGACCCGCTGCTCCGCTGACGTCGACAACGGCCCCATCGGCGAACACTACATCATGAGCGATAAGAGTAATGTTTCCGCCCGGAAAAGAAGGAAGGTTCACGGGCACCTTGATTAAGTAGGCATATACCGTGATTACCTGCAAAGCACCGCTTCCAAGACCGGGGGGAAAGTCCCATTCATATTCCACTGCCACGATTGGGTCTGCCATGAGGACCTCGCCACGCGACCTTAACATGATCGCTGTCGGAGTGCTAAGAAATACCACGCTGATTCTGAGTCCACTGCGCCCCGCTTCTCTTGGCCGACAATTTCTCCTAATCCTCCAGGATATAAATTGGAGACCAGGAAGGCCCCCAATCCGGCGGGCTTCCTTATTTCTGCCTCAAAGAAGACCGATGCCCGCCCGCGCCGCTTCTATCTGCACCCACCTCCTGCCACCGCAAACCGCCCGTGGCAAAGAGCGAAATAAAGGAACACCGCAATCGGAGCCCTTGGGATCTAATGCAGCAGAACAGCTGACGAGCAATCTTTCGGGTTTCGTCAGTGATCCGCATCTGCGTACCAGTGGCGGCCGTCCTTGCTCGACGGAGCGACGTATCGCGCGACATGTCTCTAGGAGAATCACGTGAACAATCTCGACTCCATGCTGGAACGCAACAGAGACTTCGCTGCTCAGCAGTCTGCTGCGGGCACGCTGATGCCCTCGCTTCCACGGGCAACGCCGAATGTAAAGGCGATTATCATCGGTTGCGCTGATATGCGTGTGGATCCTGCTCATCTACTTGGAATTAAGCCGGGCGAGGCTCTCGTATTGCGCAACATCGGCGGTCGGATCACTCCGGTGTTGCTAGAGGAGTTGGGTCTACTCGGGCGAATCGGTCAGGTTCTCGGAGAGATTGCTGGGGGCGGCGGGGAATTTCACCTGATCGTGCTCCAACACACCGATTGCGGCATCACCCGCCTTGTCGGCGACCCCGCCAAACTCGCGCACTATTTTCAAATACAGGAAGGGGAAGTCGAGGCAAAAGCGGTCAGTCCGATCCGCGCGCTGCGATTGCCGTCGACGTTGCTCTGCTCCGGGCGATTCCCGCATTGCCAGGTAAGTGGCTCCTCTCCGGCCTCATGTATGACGTGTCGACCGGACTTGTAGAAGTCGTCGTACCGCCAGCACCGATTCGGACTGCGTAGGGGTCCGAAGGATCCGTCAAGGTTTCGGTGTGATTCCACTCTGTCGATTCGCCTGCTCGATGGCACCGAGCAGGCTTTCGCTAAATCCCAGTTTGCGCGCCTGCTCTATCGTCAAGTTGATTGGATTTGCGCAGGCCTGTGTAGCATAGGGCAGATCGAATGGCATCGCCACAAGCGTACCGCTCTTGGCATCCGGCCATAAGAGAAACGACTGAGGGTCCTGGAAGGCGTCTTTGCAATCTGCATTTGCTGCGGCAAGATTCATCTTCTGCAGTGCTGGCACGACTAACGCCCCCGCCGTGCTGCCATCTGTCACAGTGTCCGTGAATGTGGATGCTCCCGCTGATTTGGCAACCAACGCCATCCAATTCACCGGCGCGCCCGTGGTCATATCGAAAACGAGCGCCATCTGGCCACTGTCCGGGTGCGCCCCTCCGCAGAACGATTCGTCTGTCGCCACGAGGCTCAGGAAGCGCGGACCCTTCATAGTCACCTGAACCTTTCGTGACCAATCATCCGAGGTCGGGTCCTTATCCTTCGCGGTGTCGTGCATCTGCTTCGACTGCTCAAGTACCCCTGCATCGCAATCCTTCAAGGCCTGCGTCAAGCGATTGTTCAGCTTCGTCAGAGTTGCATTCACGCGTTGCTCGGCGGCATTGCCTGGATTGACAATGAGCGGCCACATATCCACGCCCTTGCGCAGCTCTTTCACAGGTTCTATCTGGATGGTTCCGGCCGGTCGTCGGAGGGATTCCGCTCGAACCGGGGGTTCCTGTTTGCGCGTCGGCAGATGCTATGAAAGGAACAAGCACACATAACAATGCAGCGATTAGTCGCGTCATCGGAACTCCTCAAAAGGCCGATGAGATTATACGTACGGCAACTAGCTGGGAGGGATAGTTCCTCCTGACCTGCGAACGAGCCATCCACGCCCCGTGAGGCGAGCATCGCCGCCTGCATTTCTTGGCGCACTATTTCCCCAATCCTCTAAAGTAGAAGCCCGCCAACCCGGCGGGCTTTCTTATTTCTGCCTCAAAGGAGAGCCATGCCCGCTCGCACCGTTCTCTCTGCACCCGCCTCCTACCATCTAGTCGTTCGATGTTGTTCAGCCCTTAAGAAACTCAGCATCGACCGGGATCTGAAGCGCGTTCGCAAGCGCATTCGTCTCTGACGCCATTCCCACGACCGCGAGGAACTCGGTGTACTGGGCGTCGCTCAGACCCTTGGCGCGAGCGCTGGCCGTGTGCGAATGGACGCAGTAGCTGCAACTGTTGGTCGTCGACACCGCAATATAGATCAGTTCTTTCGTCAGCGGATCGAGTTCCCCCGGTTCGACCATGATCGCCTTGATGCTCGCCCAGGTACGCTCCAGCACCGCCGGCTGATTCGCCAGGGCCCGCCAGAAATTGTTCACGAAATCCGATTTGCGTGTTGCGCGTATATCGTCGAAGACGGCTTTGACGCGAGGATCGGCCGAGACCTCTTCGTCCGTCCAGAGCTTAACGGTCGCCATGCTGAGCCCTCCGGAATCTCGAGCCAGCCACACTTGGCCGGCCCCTCCAAGGTACGAGCGGCGCAATCCGAAGGCAAATGCAAACAACTCGCACATCCGAAGCCTGCTTTTACAGTGCTGTGCACTCACCGATCCCCACGGGATGACGCGGCTTTAGCTTAGCCTTGTGCCAGCAAGGCTAGGTAGAAGCCCTGGGCTTTAGCCCAGGGATAGATTTCCGGTCTGAAGGACCGCACCCTGCTGCCGCAGGCCGAGCGCAGCCGTAGGCGAAGCGATCATTTCAACGTGTTAGTCGAAGACGAAACAACCACCGCCGCAGATTCACCTCATACCGTCGATGTCATAAGCTGTTCTTCAGCCCGCTCATTTCATGCCGGAGACAACCAATGATCGAAGGAACACGATTCGCCTTATTTTTGAGCGCCGCCCTGCTCTTGGCGCTTACTCCCGGACCGGGAATCCTTTACGTCCTGGGTCGAACTCTCAACGGAGGACGGCGTGAAGGAGCGCTGTCGTGCCTCGGCACTTTCGCGGGAGGCTCGGTTCACGTTCTGGGTGCTGCTCTGGGCCTTTCCGCCGTCTTGGCAACTTCGGCGACAGCCTTTCAGATCGTCCGCTACGCCGGAGCCGCCTACCTCGTCTATCTCGGAATCACCATGATCCGCAATCGTGATCTCAAACAGGAGTTCGAATCCGAGGCCCGCAGGAGCCACCAGCACGTGCTCCAGGGAATCACCACCGAAGTCCTCAACCCCAAGACCGCGCTTTTCTTTCTGTCCTTTATTCCTCAGTTCGTCTCGGTCAGTCGAGGACACGTGACCCTGCAGTTCCTCTTCCTGGGAACAATTTCCGTTGCCTTGAACACTCTCGTCGACCTGACCGTTGTCTTGTTCGCCGGCGCTCTCGCGCAACAGCTCAAGAACAACCCCAAGTTCAATCGCCGCCAGCGAACCGCATCCGGCGCCGGCATGATCGGCCTCGGCATCTACGTCGCCGCGTCCAGATAGAGAGTCGTTACAATCGATACCCGAGGTTCGCCCTGAACTTGCTGGTGGGTCCGGTGCTGGCGCACTTTTTTATTGCAGATTATTTTCTCGCTGATCGGGCGGTCGGTGTATGATCGTCTGCGGCCAGAACCAGACGGTAACGATCATCTCCGGCCGTCCAGCAGCAAGACTTTCCCAGTTGCGTTCGACGTGATGTAAGCAAGGCGCTTTTTGTGTTCCGCAAAGAGGTGAAGCTATGCTTTCCGCGTTCGGTGCGCCGTTGCCTACTTCAACATCTTCTACATTATTTGACTCGCCCCTGGCGAAGCGCACTGCGTGTCTTAAGAAGTGTTCGCGACTGATTCTCTGGTCGTGCCTCGTCTTCACCATTTTGGCGGCCCGAAGCGAGGCACAATACAAGGGCGACCATATCCCCGGATTCTTGGGTTTGAGCAGCGGAACACAAGCGCCCCCCGGTCTCTATCTGGGCAATCTTGTATGGGTCTATCCGACCAGCACGGTCAAAGACAACAACGGCAATAGCATCAGCCTGCCAGGCAGCCTGACCTCGACCGTCGATGTGATCCTGTTGAGCGGGGTGGCTGACCATAAGCTCCTGGGAGCGAACGTCGGAGGGGCCGTCGCAATTCCGTTTATCAAGAACCGGCTTCAGACCGAGTCCCTCGATGTGAATACAGGATTCGCCTTTACGGACATGTTCATAAGCGGGCAGCTGGGTTGGCACTTCAAGCGTGCCGACGTCACCGCGGGCTACAACCTCTACATGCCCACCGGGACATACTCGTCGGACGGAAACGATAACACCGGCCTCGGCATGTGGGGCAACGAGTTGACAGTTGGCAGCACGGTTTATCTCGATCAGAAGAGAACGTGGAACGCTGCGGCTAACTTCGGATTGGAGTTTCACTCCGACAAGAGCGGCACCAATATCAACGTCGGCGACATGGGAACGGTCGAAGGGGGTCTTGGCAAGACCTTCTACAAGAAGGCCAGTGGTCCGATTCCGATGATTATGAACGTGGGTCTCGCGGGATACTCGCAATTCAAAGTCACTGGCGATAGCGGCTCTGATATTCCTCCAGCGTTACGCGGCTATAAGGATCGCGTCTTCGCGCTCGGTCCGGAATTCAACACCTACATTCCCAAACCACGGCTGACTCTTCTGGTCCGCTACGAGCCCGAGTTCGGCGCTCGCAATCGCGCCGAGGGCCAGACCATTGTGTTCAGCATCGCGTGGGTCGCGAAATCTCTCATCAAACACCAGCCGTAGCTTTTCCAACCAGTCTGAATAGCAGTCGCACCGAAGTGCCGGGAAATTCGAATTGGAGGGTCGAAAATGAGTACCGCGCAAGGCAGATTCAGGATGCAAGCGGGATTGTCGATGAGAGGAGTCGCCGTAGTCGCGCTGCTCTTCGCCGCCATATCGGCCATCGCCCAAAACAAAAAGCCCAACATCCTCGTCATCTTCGGAGATGACATCGGACAAGCGAACATTAGCCGTTATACGCATGGCGTAGTCGGCTATATGACTCCAAATATCGATAGCATCGGTGAACAGGGCATGACGTTCACCGACTACTATGCCGAGAACAGCTGCACTGCGGGCCGTTCGTCATTCATTACCGGGCAATCACCGATTCGAACGGGCCTTACCAAGGTTGGCGCGCCGGGGGCTCCGGTAGGCCTTCAGAAACGGGACATCACCATCGCGGAAGCGCTCAAGCCGCTGGGGTACGCCACAGGCCAGTTCGGCAAGAACCACCTCGGCGATCGAGACGAGTTCCTGCCAACAAATCACGGCTTCGACGAGTTTTACGGGAATCTTTATCACCTGAACGCGGAGCAGGAGCCAGAAATGCCTTACTGGCCGGCAGATGACCCGGCGTTTCTCAAGGTTTACCACGTTCGCGGCGTCATCCACTCTTATGCCGGCGGCAAGATTGAAGACACTGGCCCACTGACCATCAAGCGTATGGAGACCATCGACGATGAAACAACGGACCGTGCGATCGGGTTCATGGGCGAGCAGGTGAAAGCGGGTAAGCCATTCTTCGTCTGGATGAATACCACAAGGATGCACATATATACGCATATCCGGCCTGAATACCGCGGGAAAAGCGGCATGCCGGGGAACGACTACGCTGATGGCATGTGGGAGCACGATCAGGATGTGGGGAAGCTGCTGAAGGCACTGGATGACCTGGGTGTAGCAGACAACACGATTGTCATTTACACAACAGATAATGGCCCAAACATGTTCACCTGGCCCGACGCAGCCGAGACGCCGTTTCGCAGCGAGAAAGATTCGAATTGGGAGGGCGCCTTCCGCGTCCCGGCGATGATTCGCTGGCCTGGCCATATCAAACCGAATACATGGTCGAACCAGATTGTTTCCGGACTTGACTGGTTTCCGACACTACTGGCAGCGGCTGGAGATACAACCATCAAGGAAAGGCTGCTGAAGGGTTGGGCCGTTACGCCGGGCGGTTATGTGCATAAGGTGCATCTCGACGGATACAACATCCTGCCTTACCTCGAAGGTAAAGAGCCGCAAACGCCGCGCAAAGACTTTTTCTATTTCAACGACGACGGAATGCTCGTAGCGGTGCGACACGAGAACTGGAAATACGTCTTTTGCGAGCAGCGCGCGCCGGGCAACCTCAATATCTGGATGGAGCCATTTACCTGTCTGCGGCTTCCAAAGTTCTACAACCTGCGTATGGACCCCTATGAGCGGGCCGACATCACGTCTGACCAATATATGGATTGGATTACCCACAACGTTTACCTGAACGTCCAGGGAACTATCATCGGCACGGAATTCATCGAAACTTTCAAGGAATATCCGCCGAGTCAGGCGCCTGCAAGCTTCACTGTCAATCCTGACGCGATTCTGGAGATGCTCAAGAGTCAAAAAGCAGCACAACCGATGCAATAAGCATTCTTGGAGGCAGTCTTCAGCACCAATCGTGTCGAATGTGGGACGACTAAGGGGGTGGAGCAGCCTTTAGTTTGTCCTCGACCTACGGCATACAAGCGGGGAACAGCGCTACCGATAACACACCCTGTCTTTCTTGGCCGACAATTGCCCCCAATCCTCTAAAATAAAAATTAGAGATACAAAGGGCCCGGCAGCCATTAGCGCCGGGCCGATCTGTTTCTGGATAGCTGCCGACGTCGATCCGAGTACAAGGCATTTAGAATCAAATCTTTACCAGTAACAATCCTGTTTTCAAATCTTTACGGTGCTCGACGTTCGCAACCTTCAAAGAATCAATCAGTTACAAAGTACAGCGGTGAGCAAGGGAGGGGGGCCCTTACGGTGCCGTCAGTGTGAACTTGTCCTTGACCTCGAGCCCTAGCTTCGACGGATGATACGGATTCGTCACCCTATACATCGTCGCGTCCGCCGTCTTCCCGTGGATCGCGAAGACCAGGTAGTGATAATTAGGATAGGCGCGGTCCTGATACAGGTCGTCAGGCCCCCGGACGAACACCCGGTACGGCAGGGCGCCGCCCCCACCCGACACGATATAACTCACGTCTTTGCTTTCGAATCGCTCGTAGTTGTGAATGTGGCCGTTCACCACCACCAGCTTGGCGTGGATCTGCGGAGCCTTCGAAACAATGAACTCCCTGAGTGACAGTTCACCCGGATTCGGCAGGCTGGCCGCCACCTGGCTCTGCAGATCCGCATACAACGGCATGTGCGACACAAAAAAGACGAAGTCCGTGGTCTTCGGCAGATGATCCAACTGCCCTTCCAACCACGCCCGCTGCGGCGAACCATCGGCGTACGACTCCGTGCAGTCCAGCACGATCAGGTACACGTTCCCGATCTCGACCGAGTAATACAGATACCCCTTGAGCTCCGGAAAGGTCGCGTCGAAGTTGCGCACGCCCGCATCCCAGCCGCCCAGCACGTCGTGATTCCCCAGCGCCGGATAAATCCGCAGCTTCTCCGCAGTCCATGCCTTGGTTTCGTCGCGATAGACCTGCCAGTCATCCGGATCCGCCCCGTGAAACGGCAGGTCTCCGGTCATGAAAACCGCGTCCGGCTTCTCTCGGGCGATCTGCTTCACCAGGTACTCGCGCACCTTCGGACTCGTGTCCCCATCGTTGGAGACGTCCGTGAACCGGGTATCCCCGTACGCCACGATCTTGAGTGCCTGCCCCTCCGCAATACCCGGCACGGTGAATGTCGGCTCATCCATTGGCGGCTGGGGGGAGTGCTGCGCCCCGGCCACACCAGCGACAACGGCAAGAAAAATTGCGAGCCCCGGAAGCTTCTTCACGCGCCCGCTCCCCCGCCCACAAAGTGCACGATCTCAAACCGGTCGCCCGACCCGATCGCCGTCGTGGACCACTCCGCGCGGGAGACAATGCTGCCATTCTGCTCGATGGCGACCCGGTCGCCCTTCAGCTCAAGGGCGCCGATCAGGTCCGCGACCGTCGCCGAAGCAGACAAAGCCGCCAACTCGCGGCTTTCTCCGTTGATGATCAGTTGCATGAGTTGAATGTACCAGCAGGCAAAGGGGAGGGCTGGGGGAGCGATGTGGACTGCCGATTTCGCGGTGATGAACAGCCTCTAACGCATCAGGCGCCAGAGTTCCCACCCGGCAGCGCCCATCACCATCAGCACTGCGTAGAACACCATCGCATATGCCAGTCCGCGAAAAACACCAATCGGGTTTTCCTGATAGATCTCGTCTGCAAAGCACTCTTCTCGGCTGAGCGCGAGAGCGAGCGTGGTGGTGGAATCAATGGATGCTCCGGCAGCAGGGGTAACCATGAGCTTCGTCCTCCGTCACCACCTGTATCGGACGAAGGTGTTACACCCTTGAAATTCCCCTGCCGGATGTCCAATTCTGTCTCAACACGGGACAGCAAATCCACTGCCGCCCATTTCGGGCCAACTCCAGCCGCATTTTCTCAGTTGAAGTCCAGCTGCACCTCATCGATATAGCACCAGCCCCACGTCTCCCCCGGCTCAACTGAGCGCATGATCGGGTGCTTTAATGCGTGGAAGTGTTTCGTTGCGTGCTTGTTCTTCGAAGAGTCGCAGCAACCCACGTGCCCGCACTCGAGGCACATGCGCAGGTGGACCCACCGGTCGCCCATCTTCAGGCATTCCTCGCAGCCCTTGGTGTGGGGCTGCACATTATGGACATGGTTCAGATGCGTGCATGTCGGCATGCCGTCATTTTCCTGCTTTCACCGCCAGCAGATCAACTTTGTTGATCGACGGCGCCTCGGCCAGCAGTTCTGGGGCCTTCGCCATCAAGGCCGCCGCCACTTTCCCGGAAAGATGCGCGTCGCGCCCCGAGTCACCGGCGAAGGTGTCGAAAATTCCAAACGTCGAAGGTCCGATCTGCAACGCGTACCAACCGATTGTCTCTGGCTCAGCCTCAACGAGCGGCATCGCGCTCTTCAGAAACGCAGCCAGCTCGCCTTCTTTACCCGCCTTTGACTTCAGCATTACCCACAGCGCTACTTTCTCCATTGCCCGATCTCTCCTCAGTCTCGAATTGTGCAACCGTCAACTTGGACGCGCCAAATGCCGCACGAGTTACGTTAAAGCCCTGCGAAACTTGACTCTTGACAGTCGAAAAAATACAGTCAAACAGTAGTCGTTTGGCGGTATCCTGCTGAGGCCAGCAAACTCCTATGCAGACTCATCCCTACAGTTGGAACTATATTCCCTTCCTGATACAGATCATCGTAGCCGTCGGAATGGGCTGCAGCATGGTGACGATGTCTTGGTTCATCGGCCGCCATCGCAATATCAAGGCCAAACTGGATGTTTATGAGTGCGGCATTCCCGCTGAAGGCGACGCGCGCGGCCGATTCTCCGTCCGCTTCTACATGGTCGCCATGCTCTTCATCCTCTTCGACGTGGAAGCGGTCTTCATGCTTCCCTGGGCAGTCATCTACCGCCAGCTCCCTTCGATCACCGGCTCACGCCTGTTCGGCTTCTGGGAGATGATCGTGTACCTCGGCTTTGTCATGGTCGGTTTCTTCTATATCTGGAAAAAAGGCATCCTGAATTGGGCAACGGATAAAGGCGATCTGTAGGACAAAATGAACGCTACCCCCGGCAAAGACGCTGTTCTTGAGGCCCACGCAAGCAACCGGGCGATTACTTCCCTTCTTACCTCGCTCCCCGATTCGATTCTCGACGCCAAGTTCGACCGCAACGAACTCACGCTGACCATTGCCCGTGATCAGATTCGCGCGGCATGCTTAACGGTTCAGGCCGGAGGGTTACAACTTTCTCGAGACTGTGACCTGCGTCGACTGGTATCCGAGCGAACCGCGTTTTCAGGTGACTTATCACATTCTTTCTCACAGCCTGAAAGAACGCATCCGGCTTATTGCGTTTGTCGATACAGTCGACCCTTCCATCGACAGCATCACGCCTGTCTGGCCTTCAGCCAATTTCTATGAGCGCGAAGTCTTTGACCTCTTCGGCGTTCGCTTCCACGGTCACCCCAACCTGCGCCGCATCATGATGCCTGACGAGTGGGAAGGCCATCCGCTGCGCAAAGACTACCCAGTGGAGGGCTATCGCTAATGGTGGAATTCGTCCAGACCTCGACACTGCTTGAGCCCCGGCCGGTAGAGGGCTCGAAAGACACCACCATGGTCGTGAATATGGGGCCGCAGCACCCCTCGACCCACGGCGTTCTCCGCCTGGTAATCGAGATTGATGGCGAGACGGTTCTCAAGGTGGTCCCGGACATCGGATATCTGCATACTGGAATCGAGAAGACCTGCGAAGCGAAGTTCTACCAGCAGGTTGTTCCCGCTGACCGACCGCATTGACTATCTTTCCCCGCTTACGAACAACCTTGTTTACTGCCTCGCCGTCGAAAAGCTGCTCGAGATCGAGATTCCGCCGCGTGCGCAGTGGATACGAGTGCTCCTGAACGAGCTCACCCGCCTCAATTCGCATCTCGTCTGGCTGGGCACGCACGCGCTGGACATCGGCGCGATGACTGTCTTCCTCTATACCTTCCGCGAACGTGAAGAGATCCTCCGCATCTTCGAACACGTCTCCGGCCAGCGAATGATGACGTCGTACTTTCGCATCGGTGGTCTCGCGCTGGAGCCACCGCTCGATCTCTTCAGGTGGATTCAGAAGTTCATCAAGATCCTGCCCGAAAAGATCGACGAGTATCAGAATCTGCTCACTGGCAATCCCATCTGGATCGGTCGCCTCAGGGCGTTGGCCATCTCAGCGCCGAGGACGCTATCGCCCTCGGCGTTACCGGCCCACCGGCGCGCGCATCGGGGATTGATTGGGACCTGCGCCGCGACATGCCGTACTCGAGCTATGAGAAGTTCCAGTTCAAGGTGCCCGTTTCCAACGGCTGCGATGTCTGGGCGCGCTACATGGTTCGTCTCGAAGAGATGCGCGAGTCAATAAAAATCTGCCAGCAGGCGCTCGACGGTATGCCGGAAGGCGAGATCAAGGCCGACGCACCGAAAGTCGTCCTGCCCGACCGCGAGAAGATGAAGACCCAGATGGAGTCGCTCATCTACCACTTCAAGATTGTCACTGAAGGCTTCTCCGTTCCAGCGGGCCAGGTCTATCAGGCGGTTGAAGGGGCACACGGCGAGATGGGCTATTACGTTGTCAGCGACGGCACGGCCAAGCCCTACCGAGTGCACATGCGTTACCCGGGCTTTGCCACGTTACAGGCTCTGCAGACTATGTGCGCGGGACGTCTCCTCGCCGACGTAGTTGCCGTCATCGGCTCCATCGATATCGTTCTCGGGGAGATCGATCGATGAGCACTCTTCAAGGCAATGAACAGTGGCTCGAAGAGCAGCAGGCGGAGTTCGCCAGTCGCACCGGCGCAGTGTTGGCCTTTTGGCCGGAATTTCGTAGTACAGTGAATCGACTTCTGGAGGAAGAACCGGCAAAGGGACGAGTCGCGGTCCACTCTTCGGAGAAAGATCCGAATCTCCTCACGCTCTCGGCTGGCCTCTTTGACCTGAAACTGGCTTGTGACACGCTGAGCGATACCGTCTTCTATGCGTTCACATCCTCGACACTCAAAACTTTGGTTCCGCGAGAAAGCGCTATCTTCTCCAACGGACAACTGAATCTGGTTCGTGGCTATTGGGGAGTGATCGACAGCCCAGGTCCTGACGTCGCGAAGGTTTTTGCGGACGATCCGCAGACCGTCGAGCACTTCCCTCTCGCGATCGCTTTGCGCAATGGTGTATCGAGCAGTTACTGGGCGGTTTTAAGAAAATTTCCGCGCTCGAAAAGGCCGCAGTTGCCAGAGCGAATGAAGGGGCCGCAAAGAAAGAGGCGAAAAATGGCGGCAGAAACACTGGCGAGTAGGATATACGCGGAGCTGTGGATTTCGTTCGCAGCTCTCATCCGCTCTTATGTAGCGGCGCACGATCTGAGTAAGCCCGTCTGCTGAGCATGCTCTGGTTGACGAAGGCGAAGACGGATGTCTCACCCTTCGCGGTGAAGGTAAAATTCTGGCGCTGCTGTACGATCCCGCAACCGGTGCCGGAAGCTGGACCACTTATGAAGATGACCCTGGGCCCGAGCGAGTGCTCGAGAGCGGCGAGTTCAAAATCGGCGAAGACAGCCTGGTAGCGCTGAGCGATCGCCGGGGCAAACTGGAGCTGGAAGTAGCTGCTGAAGCATTTACAGCGAAAGATTTTTGACGAGGAGTAAGCGTTGGCCACCCAATCCACCATCTTTTCACCCGAGCTGGCAGCGCGCTTTGACAAGCTGGTCACGCTGTACCCGCTGCGCCGCTCTGCGCTCATTCCCATGCTGCTTTATGCGCAGGATGAGATCGGGTACATCTCCCCGGCAGTGATGGCCGAAGTCGCCGCCCGCATCGGCATCCAGGAAAACGACGTCCTCAGCGTGCTCAGCTACTACTCCTTGCTTCGTACCAAGCCAGCCGGAAAATTCAACGTCCAGGTCTGCACCAACATCTGCTGCATGCTGCGCGGAGGCAACGAGCTCTTCGAGCATTGCAGCAAGCGTCTCGGCGTCGGCCACAAGGGAGTCACTCCCGACGGCGTCTTCTCTCTCGAAGAGGTCGAGTGCATTGGAGCCTGCAGCTGGGCACCCGCCGTCCAGATCAACTACGACTTTCACGAGAACCTCACGCCGGAATCCATGGATAAGATCCTCGACCAGTATCGGGAGAAAGCGGGCAAATAATGGCATACCTCACAACCCATCCCGATGTGGTTCCCATAATCTCCTCGCGCTTCGGCAAAGGCGCGACCTCCATCGACAAATACATCGAGCTGGGTGGATACGAATCCACTCGCAAGGCCATCGAGATGGGCCCCGAAGCCATCATTGCCGAGATGAAGGCCTCGAATCTTCGCGGCCGCGGCGGCGCAGGCTTTCCTACCGGCATGAAGTGGTCCTTCGTGCCCAAGCAGTCCGAAAAGCCCAAGTACATTCTCGTCAACGGTGACGAGAGCGAACCCGCAACCTGCAAAGACCGTCTCATCTTCGAGCACGACCCGCATTCCGTTATCGAAGGCGTCATCATCGCCGGGCTCGCTGTCGGCGCCAAGATGGGCTTCATCTACCTGCGCGGCGAGTACCGATACCTCCTCAAGATCATGGAGAAGGCCATCGACGAGGCCTACGCAAAAGGCTTCCTCGGCAAGAATATCTTCGGTTCGGGCATTGAATTCGAGGCCGTCTCGCATACCGGTGCAGGAGCTTATGAAGTCGGCGAGGAATCCGCCCTGATGGAATCGCTCGAGGGCAAGCGCGGCATCCCGCGCATTCGTCCGCCATTCCCTGCCGTCGTCGGCCTCTACGGCGGACCCACCGTCATCAACAACGCCGAGACCCTCGCCACCGTCCCGCACATCATTCGTATGGGCGGAGCCGAATACGCGAAAATCGGCACCGAGCGCAATGGCGGCACGCGTCTCTTCTGTCTCAGCGGACACGTCGAGAAGCCCGGTGTCTACGAACTGCCCATGGGCTACAACCTCAAGAAGATGATTTACGACGTAGGCGGCGGCATCCCCGGCGGCAAAAAACTCAAGGCAGTAGTCCCCGGCGGATCATCCACCCCGATCCTGACCGCCGACGAAATCGACATCGGCATGGACTTCGACCAGGTAGGCAAAGCCGGCTCCATGCTCGGCTCAGGTGGCGTGGTCGCTCTCGATGAGACCGTCTGCATGGTCGAGTTCGCCCTGCGCACCATGAAGTTCTACCAGCATGAGAGCTGCGGCTGGTGCATTCCCTGCCGCGAAGGCACAGACTGGCTCAAGAAGTCGCTCACCCGTCTCCACGCCGGCGGCGGGGTCGACAAGGACATCGACAACATCCGCTACCTCGCCGAAAACATGCTGGGCCGCACCTTCTGCCCGCTCGGCGACGCCGCGGCGATGCCCACGATTGCGTTCGTTAAGAAATTCCGCAAGGAGTTTGAAGACCACCTGGACGGCAAGGGCTGCCCTTACCACCATTCGCACGAACATGAAGCAGTGCTGGCGTAGGCGCGAGGAAAGAGACACGAATGGCTGATGTAACCTTCACCGTCGACGGCAAGAAGCTCACCGCACCCGCGGGCACGCTCCTCATCGAGGCATGCCGCGAGGCCGGCATTGAGATCCCTGCCTTCTGCTACTACCCGAATCTCTCCCTGCAGGCCGCCTGCCGCATGTGCGTCGTCCGCATCGAGAAGATGCCCAAGCTCCAGACTGCCTGTACCACCGTCGTCACCGAAGGCATGGTCGTTGCCACCGAGACCGACGAAGTCAAGCAGGCGCGCAAGGCTACCGTCGAACTCCTGCTCGGCAACCATCCTCTCGACTGCCCCGTCTGCGACGCCGGCGGCGAGTGCGAACTGCAGGACATGACCTTCAAGTACGGCGCGCACGAATCCCTCTACGTCGAGACCAAGCAGCACCGTGAAGAGCAGAAGTGGTCGCCGGTCGTCTATTTTGACCGCCCGCGCTGTATCCTCTGCTACCGCTGCGTCCGCATCTGCGGAGAAGGCATGGACGTCTGGGCACTCGGCGTTGAAAACCGCGGCGTCACCAGCGTCATCGCACCGAACCATCAGGATCACCTCGACTGCGAAGAGTGCGGCATGTGCATCGACATCTGCCCGGTCGGCGCGCTTACCTCCGGCACCTACCGCTACAAAACCCGCCCGTGGGAGATGAACCACGTCGGCACCGTCTGCACGCACTGCGGAGACGGCTGCAAGACCACCCTTGGCATCCGCACCGCCGACGACGGCGTCGAAATCATCCGCGGAGACAACCGCGACAAGAGCGGCATCAACGGCGACTTCTTATGTATCAAGGGCCGTTACGCATTCGATTTCGCCAATCACAAGGACCGCCTCACCAAGCCGCTCGTACGCCAGGCCGACGGCAAGCTCGCTCCGGTGAGCTGGGAGCAGGCCCTCGACTTCGCCGCTAAAAAGCTGTCGGAGATTCGCGACAGCCGCGGCGGCAGCGCCATCGGCGTCATCGGCTCCAATCGGACGACGAACGAAGAATCCTACCTGCTGCAGAAATTCGCCCGCACCGTTCTGCGCACCAACAACATCGATCACCACCGCACGGCCGATTACCCGGCCTTCGCCGCCGCCCTCAAGGGCCACGCCGGACTGCGAAGCCTCTCTGCGCGACTTCTACAACGCACCCGCCATCCTGCTCCTCGGCAATGACCCCACTAACCAGCACCCGGCGCTCGCCTGGCAGATCCGCAGCAATGTGCGCCTGCATCGCGGCCGTGTCTACGTCGCCAATCACGCCGAAATCAAGCTACGCCGTCAGGCCAAAGCCGCTGTCCAGTTGCCCGCCGAGGGTTACGCCTCCTTCGTCTCCTACCTTGCCGGAAACGACAGCGCCTTCGAGGCCACCGACGCCACTGCAGCCTTCCGCGACGCTATCCGCAAGGAAGAATCGCTCGTCATCGCCTTCGGCTCCGAATTCCGTGGACGCGACATTCAGGCTCTCGTTGACTTCGGCCTCTCGCTGCCCAACACGAAGTTCGCCTGCCTCGGCGACTACGCCAACTCCCGTGGCGCAGCCGACATGGGGCTGTATCCCGACCTGCTGCCTGGCTACGTTCCCGTTACCAACGCGGCTCCCTTCACCGACGAATACGGTGAGGCACTTCCCACGCAGTCCGGCCTCGACCTCATCCAGATGCTTGACGCAGCTGGCCAGGGAGATCTCGCCGCCCTTTACGTCGTGGGCTCAAATCCTGTCTCGCGCTATGGCATCGACCCCTCGGCCCTCAAGAACGCGTTTCTCATCGTGCAGGATATGTTCCTCACCGAGACCGCTGTCCTTGCCGACGTCGTCTTCCCTGCCGCGAATCTCTACGAGAAAGGCCGGCACCGTCACTAACACCTATGGCGACCTCCAGCTCGTGAAAAAAGCGGCCGACAAAGCTGGTGTCCGCACCGACTTTGAGATCATCGTCCGCCTCGGTGACAAGCTCGGAGCCGATCCCAGGCAGCTCGTTCCCTTCGGCAAAGGCGTCCGCGCCGACTTCGGACAGACCCGCGGCGCCCAGTCCGGCGAGGCTGACCGCCACGCCGTCTGGCTCTCGGCAAATAACCTCGATCCGAAGCTCAGTCCCTTCGACCCGTTCGCCATTCTCGACGAAATCCAGCGTCTGGTGCCGGTCTATGATGTCCCGCGCCTCAATTTGCTCACCGGCAACGACGAACACCTGAAGTCTGACCTGGTACAGATCACCCCTGCTGCAACCACAGGTCGCCGTGATCTCGTCCTGCCGGCCAACGACGCCCTCTACACTTCCGGCACGCTGGGCCGGTATAGCGCCAAGCTCGACGAAGTAGTTCAATCGCACACTATACTCATGAAACCCGCGGAAACAGCGGCCGACTAAAACGTAACTCTGGACGAACGTATTCCGGGGAAGGCCTCGTGGAAGTAAACATCTGGATTTTTCTACTGCTGAACGTGCTGAAGGCCATCATCGTGACGGTGATCCTGCTCATGTGCGTCGCCTATACGGTCCTGCTGGAGCGCAAAGTTGTCGGGCGCATTCAGAACCGTTGGGGACCCAGCCGCGTCGGCCCCTTCGGACTCCTGCAGCCGCTCGTCGATGGGCTCAAGCTCTTCCTCAAGGAAGATCTGATGCCCACCAGTGTTTACCGCCCGCTTTACATTCTGGCTCCCATCATCGCGCTCAGTTGCGCGCTCATGTCGATTTCCATGGTGCCCTTCGGGGCGGACGTCCGCTACAAAGGCGTTGATCTCTTTCAGATCTCCGACGTAAACATCGGCCTGCTCATCCTTCTCGGCATTACAGGTGTCGGCGTTTATGGCATTGCACTCTCTGGATGGGCATCCAACAACAAGTACTCGCTGCTCGGTGCCCTGCGGGCGAGTGCACAGGTCATCAGCTACGAGCTCGCCTTAGGCCTTTCTCTCATCGGCGTGGTTCTGCGCTCACAATCGCTTCGCTTGCGCGACATTGTCAACGTCCAGGCTACGCACGGCCTGCTTAGCTGGAATTTCTTCGGTGGCTTCCAGTTCGTCGCCTTTTTCATCTACCTGATGGCCGCCTACGCCGAGACCAATCGCGCGCCCTTCGATCTGCCCGAGGCGGAAACCGAACTGGTCGCCGGCTACCACACCGAATACAGCTCGATGAAGTTCGCCATGTTCTTCATGGCCGAATACGCCAACATGATCACCGTAGGCTGTGTCGCCACGCTGCTCTTCTTCGGCGGATGGACCAGCCCCTTCGGTCATCTCTTTCCCACATTCGGCCCGGTCATCGAAGCGCTTCTTTCCCTATTCTGGTTCGTCGCCAAAGTCTTCTTCTTCCTTTTTTTGTATATCTGGGTGCGGGGCACGCTTCCGCGCTTCCGCTACGACCAACTCATGGTGTTCGGCTGGAGATTCCTGCTTCCGCTGGCAATACTCAATATTGTTGTGACGAGCTTCTGGCTCGCCTATCGCACCCATTAACCTGATTTACAATCGTCCTTCGGTGTACTGAACCTTTTCGTTGTTCCGTGTGGTCGAGTGAGCGAAATGCATCTGGTTCTGTTCTTCATCTTTGGCGGCTTCTGCGTGGTGGGAGCATTGAATCTCCTCTTCCAGCGCCACCCCATCAATTCTGCGCTCTCGCTCATCGTCGTCATGAGCTCGCTGGCCGTCCTCTATCTGCTCCTCGGAGCCGAATTTCTTGCCGCCGCCCAGGTCATCGTCTACTCCGGCGCCATCATGGTCCTCTTCACATTTGTGATCATGCTGCTCAACGCCGGCCGCGAGCAGCGCACTCATGGCAGCAAGGCCGCTTACCTCGTTGGAATTCCCGGCGCCGCCGCCTTGGTCGCCCTGCTTGTCTACATTTTTCTCTCCAACCGCGGCCCGCTCGGCGACGCCGTACTCGGGAATTACCTCGTCACCACTGGCGATTTGAGCAGGGTGCTCTTCCGCGACTTTCTACTTCCTTTTGAAGTCACCTCAGTCCTAATCCTCGTGGCTATCCTCGGCGCGGTCGCGCTCGCGCGAAGGGAGCACTGAGCCATGGTGCCGATTTATTACTACCTCATCCTTAGCGCCATCCTCTTCTCCATTGGTGTCGCCGCATTTCTCATCAAGCGCAACATCATCACCATCTTCATGTCCATTGAGCTCATGCTCAACGCCGTCAACCTGACTTTCGTCGCCTTTGCGCACCACTGGCACCAGGTCAGCGGACAAATCTTCGTCTTCTTCGTCATGGTCGTCGCCGCAGCCGAAGCTGCAGTCGGCCTGGCCATCATCATTGCCATCTTCCGCACCCGCAGCACCCTTAACGTCGACTCCGTAGACCTGATGAAACTATGACCGCATCCCTCAATCTCTGGCTGATACCGCTCGTCCCCTTCGCCGGATTCCTGGTGAACGGTCTCGTCGGCCGCAAGCTGCCCAAGGTGCTTGTAACCGCCATCGCGCTTATCTGCACTCTTATCCCGTTCCTGCAGGTCGCAAAGATCTGGTTCCAGTTCTCGTCCATCACCACGCCGTACATCGAGCACCTCGGCACCTGGATCTGGAGCGGAGCCTTCCACGCCGACTTCGATCTGCAGCTCGACCAGCTCACTATGGTCATGCTGCTCGTGGTGACCGGCGTCGGCTTTCTCATCCATATCTATTCGGTCGGATACATGGCTCATGAAGAGGGCTACTGGCGATTCTTCGCCTACCTCAACCTCTTCATGTTCTTCATGCTTACCCTGGTGCTCTCCGAGAACTTCCTGCTTATGTTCGTCGGCTGGGAAGGCGTGGGACTGGCCTCTTACCTGCTCATTGGCTTCTACTTCCTCAAAGACTCCGCCGCCCGCGCCGGCATCAAAGCCTTCGTCGTAAACCGCATCGGCGACTTCGGATTCCTCATCGCCCTCTTTCTGCTCATCGCCCACTTCGGCACCCTCAGCTATCACGAAATCTTTGCGAGTATCGCGCAGCATCCCGAGTGGCAGGGCGGAGTGCTCACCGCCATCGCACTCTTCCTCGTTCTCGGCGCGACCGGCAAGTCCGCGCAGATTCCGCTGTACGTCTGGCTGCCCGACGCCATGGAAGGCCCGACTCCGGTATCAGCCCTCATCCACGCCGCCACCATGGTTACCGCCGGTGTCTACATGGTCGCGCGCACCCACGCCATCTTCGACCGTTCGCCGTTCGCGCTTAGCACAGTCGCCATCATCGGCGCTGCCACATGCTTCTTCGCCGCCACCATGGGCCTTCTCCAGACCGACATCAAGCGTGTGCTGGCATACTCGACTGTGTCCCAGCTCGGCTACATGTTTCTCGCCTGCGGAGTCGCCGCCTACTCCTCGGCTATCTTCCACCTGATCACCCACGCTTTCTTCAAAGCTCTGCTCTTCCTCGCCGCCGGGTCAGTCATCCATGCCATCGGCGGCGAGCAGGACATGCGGGTAATGGGCGGCCTGCGTAAAAAGATCCCTGTCACCTTCTGGACGATGACCGCCGCCGTCTTTGCCATCTGCGGTTTCCCGCCTTTTGCCGGCTTCTTCAGTAAAGACGACATCCTTTACCAGGCCTTCATTTCACCCAACGGCGGCAAAATACTATGGTTCATCGGATGGGTGACCGCCGGACTGACTTCGTTCTACATGTTCCGGCTGTGGTATCTCACCTTCCTCGGCGAGAGCCGCGCGGAATCGCATGAGTTAGCCGAACACGGCGCCCCTGTCCATGCCCGATCCGACTCGAAGCTGGTTGTCGAAGCCGAACACGCCCATGGCGTACACGAGAGCCCTTGGGTCATGCTCGGCCCGCTTGTGATCCTCGCCATTCTCGCCACCATCGGTGGTTTTATCGGAGTACCTGCAGCCATGGGCGGCCACAATGAGCTCGGCCACTTCCTCGAACCTGTGCTCGGCTCCGGTGCTCACCCGTCTGGCGGCGAAAATTCCGGGCTCGAGCTGGCCTTGTCCGCTTCCGCGGTTTTGATCGGCCTTGTGGGTCTGCTTGTAGTGCATATTCTCTACAAGGTGAAGCCTGAACTCCCCGGCAAGCTCGCGACCCAATTCCACGGACTTTATAACCTCGTGCTCAACAAATACTGGGTTGACCAGATCTACGGAGCCGTCGTCGTCACCCCGGTGCTGCTCTTCTCGCGCTACATCCTTAAGGCCCTCGTCGATCGCGGAATCATCGATGGCGCAGGGTTCGCTGCCGGCGCAACCGCTCAGGGATTCGGCGCAATCGTGCAGCGGGTGCAGTCGGGCAATATCCGCTCTTATGCAGGCTGGCTCGCCGTAGGCGCAGCTGTCCTGCTCATCGCTGTCTACTTTGGATTCACGGCGCACTTTTCGCCCCAATAACGAGATGAAACAAGGAACGTATTCGTGCTGACCGACTCCATATTGACGCTTACGACCTTCGTGCCTACCGCCGGCGCGGTCGTTGTGGCGCTGTTGCCCCGCAAAGGCCGCATCATCCAGTGGTGGACCCTCCTGGTCTCCCTCCTGACCTTCGCCCTCACCCTCCACCTGCCGTCACACTACACCTACGGCCAGCACGGCTTCCAGTTCGAAGAGTTTCACCCCTGGATCGCCAGCCCGAAGATCGGCTATCACCTTGGCGTTGATGGCATCTCGATGTGGCTGGTCGTGCTCACCGGTTTTCTCTCCGTCGTCGGCGTGCTCGCATCCTGGAACGCCATCGAGAAGCGTACGAAAGAGTTTTATTTTCTTTTCTTGATTCAGCAGACCGCCATGATCGGCGTCTTCGTCGCGCTCGACATGTTCCTCTACTACGGCTTCTGGGAGCTCTCGCTGGTTCCCATGGCCATCCTCATCGCCATCTTCGGCCCTGAGCGCGGCCCAAAGACGGCACTCAAGTTCTTCAGCTACACCTTCATTCCATCCGCGCTCTTTCTCGTCGCCATCCTGTGGCTCTACGCCAAGACCGGCACCTTCGACTACGTCGAGATGCAGCACGCGCTCACCAATAACGCCGCACTCTTCGCACCTCAGGCCCTCTGGTGGGTTACGCTCGCATTCCTCGTCGCCTTCGCCGTCAAGGTTCCCGTCTTCCCGCTTCACGGTTGGCTCAGTGACACCATCTACGAGGCTCCCACCGCCATGGCCATGGTCGTCGCCGGCAAGCTGGGACTCTACTCCATCCTCCGTTTTGTCCTCGGCCTCTTCCCCGCCCAGTCGCGCATCTTCGCCCCGCTCATGATCGCCCTTGCCGTAATCGGCATACTTTACGGAGCGTGTGTAGCTCTCGCCCAGACCAACATACGACGCCTCGTTCCCTACGCGATGCTCAGCGCTCTCAGCTTCTGCATCCTCGGCATCTTCTCCTTCTCGCTCTCAAGCCTCGACGGCGCGGTGTATCAGATCATCAACGAAGGACTCACCGGCAGCGCCTTCCTCATCCTCGTCGGCTTCCTGCACGAGCGATACGGCACCTATGAGATCAGCCAGTATGGAGGTCTTGCCGGCCGCCTGCCCAACATGGCCACCTTCTACGTGATTACAGCGCTCTCGCTCATCGGCCTACCCATACTAAACGGCTTCGTCGGCGAATTCCTCGTCCTCAGCGGCAGCTTCGGCCCGCATCGCGGCTGGGCAGGCCTGGCCACCCTCGGCGTTATCCTCAGCGCCGCTTACATGCTCTGGCTGATCCAGCGTGTTTTCTATGGACCTGAATCCCCGCTTGTTACCGGACACGTCGCGCCTGACATCCTCGGTCGCGAGTATGCCGCCCTCGTCCCCATGGTTCTGCTCATGTTCGCAATGGGCGTTGCCTCGCCCTACTGGATGCGCGCCATCAACGAAGGTGTCGCCGGCCTCGCCAACTCGACGGTCAGTTCCGCAACTCATACTGTGACAAATCCCACCCTGGCGGAGAAGCGATGAACACGACACCTGACATCCTTCGCATTCTCCCCGAGGTCATCCTCACCATCACGGGCGTGCTCATCATGTTGATTGAGCCCGTTCTGCCTCCCGCCACAAACCGCAAGTCGATGGGATGGCTTGCCATCATTGGTGTCCTGGCTGCGCTCGCCGCCAGCCTCTACGAGTATCAGCTTCCGGCCGGCACCGCATTCTTCGGCTACGTCCAGACCGACGCCTTCAGTGTCTTCTTCCACGTCCTCATCTGCGGAATCGTCCTTGCTTCGCTGCTCATCGCGGTCGACACGGTGAGCGCCCATACCAGCAGCCTCGGCGAATACTTCGCCCTTTCCTGCTTCGGCGCCGTCGGCATGCTTCTGATGACCAGCGCCGTCGAGCTGCTGCTCGTCTTCATCGGCCTCGAAATCTCGTCGATCTCTACCTATATCCTTGCCGGGCTGCGCCGCAAGAGCGCCAAGGGACCCGAAGCCGCCCTCAAGTACTTCCTGCTCGGTTCCTTCGCCACCGCCTTCTTCCTCTACGGAATCGCTCTCATCTTCGGCGCTACCGGCACCACCGCCATCCACGCCATCGCCGACCAGCTTGGCTCCAGCCAGACTCCGCTGCTGGCCATCACCGGCCTCGGCATGATCCTCATCGGTATCGGCTTCAAGGTCTCCGCCGCTCCCTTCCAGGTCTGGACACCCGACGTCTACGAGGGCGCACCCTCACCCGTTGTCGCGCTCATGTCCACCGCACCCAAGGCCGCCGCCTTTGCCGTCCTTCTCCGCGTCCTCTACGGAGCGCTCCCGGCACTCCACAATCATTGGATCCCGATTGTCTGGTGGCTCTCCGTCCTCTCCATGTCCATCGGCAATCTCGGAGCCCTGCGCCAGAAGAACGTCAAGCGTCTGCTCGCCTACTCCTCCATCGCGCATGCGGGATACATCCTCGCCGCCTTCGTCGCGCTCTCCGCCGACGGAGTCGCCGCCGCCAGCTTCTATGTCGTCAGCTACGCCGCTATGAACGTCGGCATCTTCGCCGTCGTCAGCCACGCTGGAGGATTCGACGACCACCTTGCCCTCATCGACGATTACCGCGGCCTCGCCTACCGCTCGCCCCTGCTCGGCGCAACCATGGCCTTCTTCCTCATCTCGCTCATCGGAATCCCCTTTACCGGCGGCTTCTTCGGAAAGTTCTACGTATTCTCCGCCGTCCTGCATTCGGGATACATCTGGCTCGCCGTCATCGGCCTCATCAACAGCGGCATCGCCGCTTTCTACTACCTGCGTGTCGCTACCGCCGTCTACTCCAAACCTCCGGACGCTTCTCCCATCAACTCCGTTCCCCGCGCCTCAGCTTCGCTGCTCGTTTGCCCTGTTCCTCACTGTCGTGGCCACGCTCATCCTCGGCATCGTTCCGGGCAGAATCTTGGCCATGGCCAAAGCAGGAGCCGCAACCTACTCCTCGGTAAGCACTCCCGCTCCCGAAGCCACCGCGCAAAGCACCCACTGAGTTCGCAAACACAAAGGCCTCCGTTTCACCGGAGGCCTTTTGCCGTTCTGAAATCTGAACCGCGCTTTACTTCACCTTGAGGAAGATGATGACCAGCGTGAAAAGCGTGAGCGACTCGATAAGCGCCAGGCCGAGGATAAGCAGAGTCTGAATACCGGCACGTGCTCCGGGGTTGCGTGCCAGGGCTTCGACGGCCGACGCGGTTGCCTTGCCCTGTCCGAGACCGCAGAGGCCGGCAGCGATTGCCATGCCGACACCTGCGCCGATAGGCGCCAGGCTCGCGCCTCCGCCCTCACCTGTTTGAGCGAACGCCGGCATGGCCATACACAGCACCGACAGCGTCATCAATACGTACTGAAGTTTGCGCATTTCTTCTCCTGCTTCCCTTATGAATTGCCGTCAGTGGGTGGTTGAGGCTCACCGTGCTGGCCCCCTCACGCTCACGGCGTAGGCTGCGGCGGCGGAAGCGCTCCGCCCAGCCGGTAACCTTTTAGTGCTCGTGCGCGACCGCCAGCGATAGGTAAATCAGCGTCAGCAGCAGGAACACGTAAGCCTGTATGACCGCGACGAACAGGTGAAGCCCGAGAAAGATCACCGGCACCCCGATCGGGATCATCGAAAAAAACACCAGCGTCAACAGGTCGCTCGCAAACATGTTTGCGTAAAGACGAATGGTCAGCGACATCACGCGAGCCAGGTTCGAAATAAGTTCAATGGGCCCAAGCAGCCACGAAATCCACCAGATCGGCCCGAGGAACGTCTTCGCATAGCCGACAACCCCGTTGGCGCGCAGACCTTTCCAGTTGTAATAGAAGAACGTCGGAATCGCGATCCCCAGCGGAACCGCAGGATTCGCCGTCGGCGTTTCGACGCCCGGCAAGAGCCCCATGCAATTGCAAATCAGGACGAACATCACGATCATCGTCGCGTAAGGCACAAAAGGCTCGAAGCCGTGACCGATGATCGAGTCTGCCTGGTTGCTCACAAACTCGTGCACCACCTCGGCCAGATTCTGTGCTGTGCCCGGCTTTTCCACATTCAGCGTCAGGCGGGTAATCACGAAGAACAGCAGCATCACAACCGCAACGATCAGCTCTTCCGTCAGCCCATCGTTGATCGGGGATTGTGGCCGGGCAACGTGGATGCCCAGAGAACTGAGCAGTGCCACCAGCGGCACGGCAAAGATGTGGTTCAGCAGTCGCGTCAGCGAATGAACTAATTCGTGCATGATTCCTGCAATTTACGGATTTGCTTCTCAGGAGCGAGACTGCCGCGCGACGACAATCAGCATGGAAACCGCTACTAACCCCAGTCCTGCCAAAAGCGCGTAAAACGGTCCTTTGAAACACTTCAGGGTAACATAGATCACCACCGCGGCGAAGCCAAGTCGAAGAAAAAACATGGTTAACACCCACGCCGTCGACCGAGGAGGCTGTTGATTATCGAGCTTCGCGTTCATCAGCTCGATCAGCTGTTGCCACTCGTATAATCCTGTGCCCGACACCGCCGCGCCCGCCAGAAATTGAACGCCCGGCTTCCATCCAAAGAGAAAATCCAGAACTCCAAAACCGAAGACCGCCATCGCCGCCGTCAGCTTCATCGCGCGGCGCAGCATGGCTTTCAGATCGGCGTCAGAAAAATCCA
>CAWAYO010000011.1:0-68806 GCA_963786085.1 uncultured Acidobacteriaceae bacterium | reverse complement strand
CGCGCAGCTTTCGATCGAGCATCCCTTCGATTCCGCGAACCATCTCGCTCTGTGCGCTGCGCGTCAGAACAGAATCGTCCAGGGACACAACGCTGCCCGGCAATTTGCTGTATTGGGCCTTTACGCTCGCGTCCTCGATCGGGGCATAGCGCAACCACCCCGCTGCACCCGTTTCAGCTACCGACCACGTGCTTCCCAGCAGCAACGTCCCAACCAGCACGAATCCAAAAGGACGCACAGATCTGCTCCTCAGCGCGGAAGGGGCGCGCTACCCTCGATCGCAAACTCGCCGTTTTGCCCCGTGCCCGGCGCGGGCTGCGCGCCGCCGACAAAGATTCCGTATGTTCCCGGCTGAACGCTGCGCTTACCCGCTGCATCCACTTCGCTCAGTTGCCGCGAGTCGAGCTCGAAGCGAACATTGCGCACGGTGCCGGGCTCAAGGTGCACCCGCTGGAAGGCCTTCAGCTCGCGAATTGGCGACACATCGGTAGCCGGCGGAGTCAGATACAGTTCGACGACCTCATCACCCGCGCGCTTACCCGTGTCGCGAACTTCGGCTTCAACGGTGAGCGGCTCGCCGGCCTTCACCGTCTTCGTCGAGAGCTTTAACTTCGAGTAACTAAACTTCGTGTAGCTCAGTCCGTAACCGAAGCCGTACAGCGGAGTACCGTGAAAATAACGGTAGGTCCGTTCCTTCATCGAATAGTCTTCGAACTTGGGCAGCTGATCGACAGAGCTGTAGAAAGTCACGGGCAGCCGGCCGCCAGGATTGTTCTTCCCGTCCAGCGTCTGCGCTATCGCCTCCCCGCCGGCCTCGCCCGGGTACCACGCTTCGAGCACCGCCTGCGCATTCTGCTGCGCCCAATCCACCGCGAGCGCGCTGCCATTCATCAGCACCACTACCAGCGGCTTGCCGGTAGCGGCCACTGCCTGCAGCAGATCCTCCTGCGCCTTGGGCAACTTAATATCCGTCCGGTCGCCGCCGGAGAATCCTTCGACGTGCACCGGCATTTCTTCACCCTCCAGCTCGGGCGAGAGCCCT
Source organism: uncultured Acidobacteriaceae bacterium (assembly GCA_963786085.1). GTDB lineage: Bacteria > Acidobacteriota > Terriglobia > Terriglobales > Acidobacteriaceae > Silvibacterium. Next base: position 67,764 of record CAWAYO010000011.1, on the reverse strand, counting down.
ACAAAAGCCAGCACCACATCTGCCTGCTTCGCCGCCGCCACCGCCTCGTCGCGCAGCGGCTCAACCGGAGGAACCCAGTTCAGCGTAATCCCCGCTCCAAACAGCGGTGCGTGGTGTTCGTATTCCACGCGGAGCGTGTGCGGCTGCGTGTCGGAAAACTTCAGATGAAACTCTGGCGTCGTGCTCGCGCGGAATTCCGACTTCTCACTGCTGCCGAAGCTCGCGACTTCCTTGTCGTCCAGATAGACTTTGTAGCCTTCGTGGTCCTGGCACGGATAGCAGTGCGCAAGCGTGATGGTTAGCGGGTAGTCTCCCGCAGCGGGTGCGGTGATGGTTCCCGTCCACCTGACGCCGAAGTTTTTCGCCGGCAATCCGGGCGCCGGGCTGGCCGCATTCCAGTCGAAGTCAATCTGCGGATCTACCCGCGTCATCACTGGCTTGCCGCTCAGATCCGACGACGCAAAATACTCCGCCTTCAGGCCCACCTCCGAAGATCCCGCCGAAGGATGCAGCGCTGTTCGTGGTACCGGCACCGGCAGGCCTTCTACATAAGGAGAGCCCTGCGCATACAACACCTTCGCGCCGCGGAACTCCTCACGAATCCCATCCAGCGGCAACACCGGATGCGATGGCACTGCGTTATAGTTCCCCTCGAGCGCTGCTAACGCCGCAGCATTGGGACCCACCACGGCAATCGTCTTCACTCCCGGCTTCAGCGGCAGAAAATCCTTTTCGTTCTTAAGCAGCACCATCGATTCGTATGCTGTTTTGAGCGCGAGCGCACGGTGAGCAGCCGAATCGTCTTCACTAAAGGGAATCTGCGCATAGGCTACCTTGTTCGCGGGATCGAACATCCCCAGCCGGAACCGCGCCGTGAACAACCTCTTGACTGCTGTATCGATCGCACTCTCCGGCAGCAACCCGTCCTTCACTGCCTTCACCAGAGCCTTGTACGTGTTGCCGCAATTCGTATCCGTTCCGGCCAGCACGCCCGCCGCGGCCGCATGCTCCGCGTCCGGAGAATAATGATGTCCGTTCTCGCTGAAGAAGTCGTCGATCGCACCGCAATCCGAGGTGATGTAGCCGTTGAATCCCCAATCCTTGCGCAGCGTCTGCTCCAACAGCATCTTGCTCGCGCAAGCCGGAACGCCGTCGACCGCGTTGTAGGCGCACATCACGGAGTCGGCATGGCCCTCCGTCACCGTCGCGCGAAAAGCAGGGAAGTAGGTGTCCTCGAGATCGTGCGGCGAAGGATCGACATTGAACCGATGCCGCTCCGACTCCGGTCCGCTGTGGACGGCAAAGTGCTTCGGTGTCGCGACCGTCTTCAGATAGGTGGGATCGTCTCCCTGCAGCCCCTTCACAAATGCCACGCCCAGGCGGCTGGTCAGAAACGGATCTTCGCCGTAGGTCTCCTGGCCCCGTCCCCACCGCGGATCACGAAAGATGTTGATGTTCGGAGACCAGATGGTCAATCCGAAATAGATGCTGTGCACGTTATCGCGCATCGCCTGGTTGTACTTGGCGCGAGCCTCGGTCGAGATCGTCGTCGAAATCTGCCCAATCAGATTCGCATCCCACGTCGCCGCCATCCCGATCGCCTGCGGAAACACCGTTGCGTATCCGGATCGCGCGATTCCATGCAGACCCTCACTCCACCAGTCATATTTCGGAACACCCAGCCTTGGGATCGCGTCCGCGCCATTCATCATCTGCGCAACCTTTTCTTCGAGCGTCATGCGCGAGACAAGGTCATCCACCCGCTGATCGACGGGCAAAGCCGCGTTCATGTAGGGAGCTGTCGCCTGGCAAACAGCGCTCCCCCCAACCAGAGCAAATAATGCGGCGAAAGCCAGCGCCGCCGCCTTCGCGAGCCGCCTGAAATCTGCGCTATTCTGCACAACCCCTCCTGTCGCTATTTCCTGTTCGATAGCCGGCTCTCAACGGAATCCACCTTAGCGTGTCTGCCTGCAGTCTCTTTAGTATGAGTCTCAAACTATAGTTGCCGATGATCAACGGTGCCAATGGTGGATGATGCCGGAGTCGGCTCATTTCCGCGCAGCCTGACGCGCTCCCGCCGCTCTGCGCGCAGGCGGACGCCTGGCAGTGCCCCCGCGCGCCGCCTCATGGTTCGCCTCCTGGCTTGAGCGCCGCTGCAGCACCAGCGCCGCGGCTCCGCGCAGTCGCGCCACCTCGCCCTCGTGGGTGGGCATCAGCCGGGGAGGCGATCCGGCCAGCGTTAACCTGGCAATGTGCTCCTCGATGATCGGTCCGAAGCGATGCCACGCCGACGTAACGTCGCCAGCCACCAGGATGACCTCCGGCGAGAGGCCGGCGAGAATCAGCCGCATTCCTCGTCCGATTGCGGAGGCCTGTCGCTTAAGCGCCTCTACGGCATGCGGATCGCCGCCTTCAGCCGCGCTTAGCAATTGCTGGAATGTCAGCGCCTTCGATGTGTGGGCCAGGTCGCTGTAATAGTGCAGGGCAGCGCGGCATGACCCGAGAGTCTCCCAGCAGCCTTTCATGCCGCAGGCGCACAAAGGTCCATCGGGTTCCAGGGTGGCATGCCCGAACTCGCCCGCCATCCCGTGCTGGCCGGTGACAAGATGTCCATTGGCAAAGATCCCGGTGCCGATGCCTTCAGAGACGGTGATCAGAACGGCGTTGCGCACGCCCTCCATCCTGCCAAACCACAACTCAGCCAGCAGGCAGGCATTGGCGGCGTTCTCAAGCACCACCGGCATTCCCGTGCGTCGCTCGATTGCCTTCTTGATGTCGAACGGCGGCCAATGCAGATTTGGCGCGAAAATCAGCCGGTCGTTTTCCGGATCGACGCGCCCGGGCAGGCTGATCCCGATCCCCTCTACCGATTTGCGCGGGAAATTCGCCTTGAGCCGCAGAATGCAGTCGATCAGTAGTTCGATCGCTGCCGCGGGATCCGCACCCAGTGGAATGAGAGACCGCGTAAGCAGGCGGCCATTCAGATCAACCACTGCAACCGACGACTGTGCAGGGTGAACATCGGCGGCGATGACCACCAGGTCTTCATTCAGGCCGAGCAGCGTAGGCCTGCGTCCGCGCGGCCTGCGTGCGACCGCTCCTTCCTGCACCCATTTCTCTTCGATCAGCTGTTCGATGATCAGAGAAACCGTGCTGCGCTGCAATCCTGAAAGACGCGCCAGCTCGGCACGTGAGATTGGCTGCCGCGAGCGGATCATCTCCAGCACAATGTCGCGGTTGATATTGCGGGCGGTTTCGCTTGAGGCCAGTTCAATCGAGCTGAGGTCAACGCGCCGCATGCCCCTGGCGGTGCGTCCCTGCGGTTTCCGTTCCTTACCCATCAGCACACAAGCATAAACGCTAACGCTGGTAAGGCAATCACGATTTTCAAGGTCGAGACCCGAACTTGACGAGGAATCGTGAGATCTATGACCGCTCCCGGGACTTCAAAGCATCAGTTTCGCCGTATCCCGCTCGGTGTGCCCGTCGGCTTCGGCTTCATTACTCCCGCTGCCTGATCCACAGGTCGCACCGCTGCGGTCGTACTCACCGGGGTGCCTGTGGGAACGCGCGAGCCGAGTGCCGTTCCCAGCGGGCGTAGATTCATTGCCGGCTGCGGCAGGTGCTGCTGATGCATGGTCACGATCAGCGCCACGGCTGAAGTCTTTCCCGCACAGCGGTAGGAGTGGGGCGTACTCGCGTCGAAATAAACCCCGTCGCCGGCTTCTACCGTGTGGATCTTGTCTCCATGCCGGATGTCGAGTTGGCCTTCGAGCATGTAGAGGAATTCGTAGCCCGGATGCACATGCGGCCGGATGTCTGTCGACGTCTTGAGCGGAATGAACTCGGCATAGTAGGGATCTAGATGCCGGTCGGGCACCATGTAGCCCAGGCTCTCGAAATAATAGGTGGGGTCGTCGGTCCCCGTCTGCGGCAGTCGCACGCGCTCATGCTTTTTGTGAACGCGAAACAGGGTGTGCGGCTCAGGCTCGAAGAAATGCGAGAGGTCCTTGCTGAAGACCATGGCGATGCGCGCGAGATTGCGCAGCGTCGGCACCACGCGGCCGGTTTCGAGTTGCGACAAAAAGCTCGCTGACAGACCCGTGTGCTTTCCCAGCTCCACCAGGCCCATCGACTTCTTCAGCCGCAGCTTCTTGATCCGTTCACCGATCCGGCGTTCTGCAATGAACGCCTCGGCAGTCGCAGGATCGATCTGAGTATTGGAAAGATCCATCCTCGACAACGCCGGATCGGCCTTTGCAGCCCCGGGGTCAGCCTTTGGTGACTCCGGGGCTGCCCCGCCGTTTACCGCTTGCTCTTGCTTTTTCCCCTGCTTGGTGGCCATACCAACCCCCGCTGGTGCACTTGCCCTTTTTAGATGCACCTCTGTGGATAATGTTACCACATCACAATAACTTTTTATCGCGTGAAATAATATTGAGATTTCCCCAACCCGCGGCCTCCACTTTCATCCGCGCCATCGAATGACCATGATTAGCAGCTTCCCCCGCATTCGAGCAGAGTCATCTGGTGCTCCGGGGACGATAACCTGCGATCTGCACTAGAATCAGTGATCCATATCACCAGTTCCTTTGAGAGATAGCCATGACCACTACTCCAGGCAAACTCCTGTTCAGCGGAGCCACCGGCGTCATCGGCTCAGCATTGGTACGAGCCGCGCAGGCTGACCGGATTCAGGCAGTGCAACTGGTTCGCCACCGGCCCGCCGGCCCCTCCGAGATTCAGTGGAACCCTGATGCCGGCGTGCCGGTTTCCGATGCCGCGCCGCTCGAGGGCATCGACGCCGCAATTCACCTTTCCGGCGCAAATCTGTCGAGCCATCGGTGGACGGCCGACTACAAGCGCCAGATTGTCGAAAGCCGTGTGAACAGCACTCGTGCCCTGGTCAACACCTTGAAGTCCCTGAAGCAGCGGCCGTCGGTTCTTCTGTGCGCCTCCGCGACCGGCATCTATGGCAACCGCGGCGACGAGATCCTTACCGAAGAATCGAGTCCCGGCCGAGGGTTCATCGCCGATACCTGCCTTGCCTGGGAGGCGGCAGCTGTGCAGGCTCGTGCACTGGGAATCCGTGTCGTGCATCTCCGCTTCGGAGTGGTCCTGTCTCGCGAGGGAGGTGCGCTCAAACATATGCTGCCGCTCTTTCGGCTCGGGCTCGGAGGCAATCTGGGCAGCGGGCGCCAGTGGATGAATTGGATCGCACTGAGCGATGCGGTCCGCGCCATCTTCCATCTGGTTGACTCCACAATCGACGGCCCGGTAAATCTCGTTGCGCCCAATCCGGTGACGAACGCCGAATTCACCCGCGCCCTGGGCCACGCCCTGCATCGGCCTGCCATTATCCCCGCTCCGGCCTTCGCTCTGAGCATTGCATTCGGCGAAATTGCCGACGAAGTCCTGCTGGCCTCTACCCGCGCCATTCCGGATCGCCTGCTGGGCAGCGCCTTCACCTTCGACCTGCCCCGGCTTGCCGACGCGCTTGCGCGAACTCTCGGCGGCTACTCGACCGGACGGGCAGATTAGATTCCTGGATTGATCCCGGCTTGAGGCACTCCGTTTAATTCTGAAGCCGGCTGTTCACAAAATCACCCCATTCGGGCGGAACGATCAGGATCTCCCCGGCGGTGGCATAGTGAAGAGGGCGGAGAGAGTAATCGTGCCCTTCTCGGCCATGCACCTCAGCAAAGATGGCTCCATCCCAGAACAGCTCTTTCATACCAGCTTCGGAGCCGAATCCTTCCCGTGAGCGGTCGGTCATCTCCGTCAGGACCGGCGGCCTGTCTTTGTGGATTCTCTCCTTCAGTCCCTGAAATACGAATGGTTCGAATCCCTCAACGTCAACCTTCATCAGGTCGACCCTGGGCAAGTTGGATTCCCGGCATAGTCCATCTCCATTTCGGACCTGAATTTCGATCGGTTCTTGATAGGTGCCTATGTCGATCGGCATGAATGTGCCGGTTCCCGAATTCACCGCTCCCCCAGGGTAATACTGCAACTTCTCATCCTTTGCCCCGAGTGCATAGGGCAAAATCTGAACGTTGTTGAGGCGATTCATCGCAACCTTCTGCTCGATTAACTTTCGATTGTCTGAGAAGGGCTCGAAGGCGATTACGTGGTCTGCATTGGGAGCCATGAAGAGGGTATGGTGCCCTATGTTTGCCCCGATATCGAAAAACATCACCTCTCCGCGGCGGCTGCGAACCTCGTTCGCCAAAGCCTTGAGAAGCGAGAGCTCGCAATAAGTACTGCAGCCGTACGCAAACACCTTCCAGTCGAGATACTGTGCCATGTCGCCCTGGTAACGCATGCCAAAGAAATCCACTTCGAAAATGAAACTTCTCTCGCTGTCCGGATCCCAGATTTTCGTCAGTATCCAGTGCTGGCCCTTGGGGATCCAGGTCTGCTTGCCAACCATCCGCATTAGGCGGAGAAGAAACGGAACTTCTGCCGGATACTTTTTTCCGCTACCGTCGGGCGCGATCTTCCATGCAGCGTTTTGAACTCTCATGAGCACTCCTCGCCGAACCAGCTTCTCCAAAAACCAGGTGCTGTTCTTCTACTAACCAGGACGCGTTCTACTTAAGTATGCGGAGTATCTAAGGGAGAAAAAGGCCGACCAGCAGGGCTTCCAATGAGCGTGCAATTCCCCGGCAGTTGGAGGGTGCCAGCATAGCATCCCGACTTCGCCGGATCAAAGACTGCTTCGATCGGACAGGTGCCCGCCCTCTGCTACGCTATTTCTGGCATGATCGTTGCACTGCGCGTGGCGGTAGCCGCACTCATTCTGCCGCCTCTCCTGATGATGGCCGGTTGTGGCCTGCCCTCGGCGCCACAGCCGCCCAGCCTGAAGCTACCCGAGCCTGCGACCGATCTCACTGCCGCGCGCTCCGGAGATCAGGTCCGCCTTAACTGGACGATGCCCAAGCGAACCACCGACAAAGTCCTCCTCAAGGAACCCCAGCAGGCACGCATCTGCCGTCGCGTCGAACCCGGTCCCTGCGAAACCATTGCCGATCAGGCCTTTACGCCCGACGCGCCCGCGGAGTTCGTCGACCATCTTCCGCCCGCCATTACCACCGGACCCCCGAAGCTCCTGGCCTACACGGTCGATCTCGTCAACCATGCCGGACACAGCGCCGGCCCCTCGAATACCGCAGTCACCGCTGCGGGAGCGCCACCCCCGCCTGTCGACGGCCTGACGGCCACCGCCCAGCCTGACGGCGTCGTTCTGCGGTGGCACGCTACCGGCGCAGACCAGCTACTTCGCATCCACCGGGTGCTTGTACCCGCCCCCGGCGCACCGAAACCTTCGCAGACCGCTGGGTCTCCTGCGCCGCCAGAACAGACCCTTGAAGTGACCGGCGTCGACCAGGGACAGGCCCTCGACCGCGACGCTGCTCTCGACCACACCTACCGCTACTCGGCCGAACGCGTCATGCGCCTCACGCTCGATGGCAAGAGCCTCGAGGTTCTGAGCACGCCCAGCCAGACCATCACCATCAACGCGCGCGATGTCTTCCCGCCGGCACCGCCGCGTGATCTTCAGGCCGTGGCCGATCCCGAAGCTCGCGCCATCGATCTCTCGTGGGCTCCGAATACTGAGCGGGACATCGCCGGCTACATCGTCTATCGCCGCGACACCGCATCGGCCGCGCCGCCCGGCCGTATCTCGCCGCCAAACCAGGCCGCGCCCTCCTTCCGCGACCCCAACCCGCTCCCCGGACACCGCTACGCCTATTCCGTCAGCGCCATCGACCTCGACGGCAACGAAAGTCCACGCTCCGCCGAAACCGAAGAGAGCCTGCCGCAGCAGTAAGGAGGATTCCTATGAAGTATTGCCGTTTTGAAACCGACGCCGGCCCACAATACGGAGAAGTCGTCGACCGCGCCGGAACCCTCTGGATCGAGCGCCTGCTGCCCACGTTCGAAGAAGATCCCTGGACACAAACTGTGCCCGAAGCCATTGATCCGATTCCACTGGCGACGGCAAAACTTCTCGCGCCGGTAGTGCCGCGCAAGATCGTCTGCATCGGCCGCAACTACCGCGACCACGCCGCGGAGCTGGGCAACGAAGTCCCCAAAGAGCCGCTGCTTTTCCTCAAGGCGCCGTCCTCCGTCATCGCACCCGAACAGACCATCCGCATCCCCGAGCAGTCACAGCGCGTCGACTTTGAAGGGGAACTGGCCGTCGTCATCGGCCGCCGCGCTTCGAAGATCGCCCCCGACGAGCCCGTCGCGCCATATATCCGCGGCTACACCATCGTCAACGACGTAACCGCCCGCGACCTACAGAAATCCGATGGCCAGTGGTCCCGCGCCAAGGGCTTCGACACCTTCTGCCCCGTTGGCCCGCTCGTCACCGACGAGATCGACCTCGCCGCCGGGGTCACCGTCGAAACCCGTCTCAACGGCGAGCTGAAGCAGCACGGACACACTCGCGACCTCATCTTCCCGATCGATTACCTGCTGCGCTACATCACCGCCGCCATGACCCTCTATCCCGGCGATCTGATTCCCACCGGAACTCCCGCCGGCGTCGGACCCATGCAGCCCGGCGACCGCGTCGAGGTTTCCATCTCAGGCATCGGAACCCTGGCAAATCCCGTGATTTAGCAGTTCAATTCGCAGCCCCAGCCACGGTTCAGCAGCCGTCGTGCAAAATGAATATGTCACGCTACCTATGCCGGCTCGCATCCAATAGAAGTAAAGACTGAGCAATAGAAGCCGGAAGTTCTCATCGAACTGTAAACAAACCACGCCGTCTCTCCATTCCATTCCGCCCGTCATTGGCGGATAATGGGAGCGAATAGTGGCAAGGAGGAAAGATGCCGAAGACTCTGCTGCAGCAGTTGCGCACCATGACCACGGTGGTTGCCGATACCGGTGACATCGAAGCGATCGAGCAGGTAAAGCCGCAAGACGCCACCACCAACCCGTCCCTTATCACCGCCGCCGCGCAGATGCCGCAGTATCAATCCATCGTCGACGGCGTATTGCAGGATGCCAAGAAGAAGCTCGGCGAGAGCGCCAGCGACAAGGATGTTGCCAAGGAGGCCTTCAAGCACCTGGCCATCGCCTTCGGTAAACAGATCCTCGCCATCGTGCCCGGCCGCGTCTCCACCGAAGTCGACGCCCGCCTCTCCTTCGACACCGAAGGCACAATGAAGATGGCGCGCGACATCATCAAGCTCTACGCCGATCAGGGCATCTCGAAGGAGCGCATCCTCATCAAGATCGCCTCCACCTGGGAAGGCATCAAGGCTGCCGAGCAGTTGGAGAAGGAAGGCATCCACTGCAACCTGACTCTGCTCTTCGGAATCCATCAGGCCATCGCCTGCGCCGAAGCCAAGGTCACGCTCATCTCGCCCTTCGTTGGCCGCATTCTCGACTGGTACAAGAAGGACACCGGCAAGGACTACCAGGGTGCCGACGATCCCGGCGTGCAGTCCGTCACCAAAATTTACAGCTACTTCAAGCACTTCGGATACAAGACCGTGGTCATGGGTGCGAGCTTCCGCAACATCGGCGAAATCCGCGAGCTGGCCGGCTGCGACCTGCTCACCATCTCCCCGCATCTGCTCCACGAGCTCGATTCCGTGCAGGAAGACCTGCCGCGCAAGCTCGATCCTGAGAAGGCGAAGTCGGAGCAGATCGAAAAAGTCACCATCGACAAGGCGACCTTCGACAAGATGCACGCCGCCGACCGCATGGCGCACGACAAGCTGAAGGAAGGCATCGAAGGCTTTACCAAGGCCCTCGAAACGCTGGAGCTGCTGTTGGCCAAGCGCGTCGCGGAACTCAGCGAAAAGGAGCCCAAGCCGGTCGGCGCCGACTGATCGCTGTTCACGACTCCGAAAGAGGCGAGCACATGAGGCCCGCCTCTTTTAATTTGTGCCCTGCTGGCCGTTTGCGCCGGTGCCTTTCTCGCTCTGGTCCTCAATGTATTGGATATTGCTCTTGATCAGGACTGTCGTAGGATGATCCTCTCTCTCCAGACGAAGCTGAACCGCTAGCGCGTCATCGAGCAGTCGAAGTGCAGCCGCCGAGTCTCCCTTTTGGTGGAGCACCAATGCAAGATTGTTCATCGAGGTCAGTGTCTGCGGATGCTCCTGGCCAAGAACTCGCCGTCGCAATTCGACAGTACGCTCATGCAACTCCTGCGCCGCAGGTAAATCATCGTCATCACACAGGGTTTCAGCAAGATTGTTCATGGCAGTCAGTGTCGACGGATGTGTCGCGCCCATCTCCTCACTGATGACCTTCAAAACATATTCCTGCAGCTTTCGCGCCGAAGGCACATCTCCGGTTCTCCGCAGAATGCCTGCCAGATTGCTCATCGAGACCAGCGTGTCAGCGTCCCCTTCGCCGAGTAGGCGTTTTCTGATCTCCAGTGTGCGCTCGTGCAACTTCCGTGCTTGAGTCAGCTCATTCTGAGCCGCCAGAGTTTCAGCCAGATTGTTCATCGGTCTGAGCACGGCTTTATGCTCTTCGCCATGCACTCTCTTACTCGCTTCCAGCACCTCTTCTTGCAGCTGTCGGGCCTCGGAAAACCTGCCCTGAGCATAGAGAGTCAGAGCGATATTGCCCTTTGAAATCAGCGTGTCCGGATGCTCCTCACCCTGAACACGCCTGCATATTTCCAGTTCCTGCCGGTGCATTTGCTCTGCCGCTTTGTAGTCGCCCTGGTTCAACATCGTTTGAGCCAGATTGTTCATCGCAATCAATATGTCGCGGTGATCCTCTTGTTGCACTCGCTTGCGGATTTCAAGAACGCGCTCTTCAATTTGTCTCGCGTGCGAATAATCGCCTTTGGCGGAAGCAAAAATTTCGGTCCTGAGACCCATCCCGCAGGCAGAGACCGCAGTTGCATCGTTATCCTGTCCACGCCCAAAAAGCGTCTCCGCGTGCGGCCGGCACAGATTCATTAGCGGCCAGAACTCGGGATCCTTGCAGCGATCGAACGTCATTACTTCGGCGACCATCTTGCATGCCGCCTCGAAAGAGCCATGTTCCGGCTCTTCAGGCAAACTACGCAGAAAGTCCGCCGTCAGCCGGTGGATTATCCCGAAAGTTTCGGCATCGCTGGGAATCACGAAATGGCGCGAGCGCAGTGCTGCGCGCGCGCCGGGAACGTTGAGCTCTTCAGGAAGCGCATCGAGAAACTCATTCGGAATCGGCGTGGGTGCAAGCTGGGCAAGGATGCGCGCGACCGTCTGGGTGGAGGGAAGAAGCTTTTCATGTGAGATGGAGAAAGCGGCCGTGACGCCGGCGGCTGCCTTTGAGCTGACTTGGCCGCGCAGCGCTTTGCCAAAGCTGTCGAGCCGGGTCGTCGCGCTCGCTGTTGACCCGGTTGCGAAGGCCAGCAGCTGTTTGGGCGAGATGGAACCCAGAGCCAGAGCGCGGTTGAGCAGCTCGAGGGCAACAGGAAGATTTCCAATCCACTCAGCGATGCGGTCCCAGTCTTCCCATGAGAGCGAAGCAGGGGCAGAAACGTCTTTGCGAAGCAGGAGAATCGCGGAGTCGCGCTCAAGCTCATCGACTTTGATAGATTCGACGCCGGACTCGCGTGTGTCCTGGCGAGAGGTGGCGATGACTGTGACGGCTGCGAGGGCGGGGCAAAAGGTTTCCAGCGGCAGCGGATCTTCATTCGGCGCCGCTTCCGGTACGTTGTCGGCAATGTAAAGGACAGGCTTCTCGATGGCGCGCAGCGCAGCGTCCAGCCTCTCGCGGATCGTCGGCTTCTGCCCGCGCAGCAGCGTGATGTCGGGCGTGTCAGAGTCGATAACGTGGAGGACACGCCAAAATTCCTCGTCGAGGACGGACGACTCAGCGTTGATCCAGAAGATGCCGCCAGCGTAGTGGCGTGGGCCGTAGCGATTGAGATATTCGATGGCCAGCCGTGTCTTGCCAAAGCCTGCTCCGGCGGAGATGCGGCCTGTAAGGCGCGCGGCGCTTCCACTGCCTTCTGAAAGCAGGTTGTGAAGATGGCGGAGGTCGGCAGCGCGGCCGACGAAGCGGCGTCCGATGCTCTGCGCCGCAAGACCGGGCGGAAACGAAACCGGGATTCCCTGCAGGGAGCGCGGCTCGGGGATGCTGGCTTCCTCAATAAACAAAGACGCAACGACGCGGGCTTCCTGCGCCGGAATCCGGCTGCTGAGCGGATTGAGACTCCTGTCGAGACGCTTCCGCACCAGTGCAGCCAGATGGTTAGTCTCGCTGGCCAGCGGCCAGTTGGTACGGGCCACCTGCTCGGGCATAGCATCCCGTACAGCCTCGGCGTCGTCGCCGGACGCCAGCACAATGTGCGACGCATTTTCATTGCCCGCGTGGAGCGCCAGACGCATCTCCACACGGCAGAAGCGGCGCTCAAGATAATTCTTCGAGGCAAAAATGACAACGATGCGCGAAGCCAGCAGCGCATCCAGCAATCGCTGCGGAAAATCGTCGCCGTCATCGATGGATTCCGTGTCCAGGAATGCCTGCCCGTTTAGAGCGGCAGAAAGAGTCTGCGCCTGTACGGCGCTGTCAGCACGGGCATAAGAGATGAAGACGGGCTGAGACATTGCGCTTTGTTCGGGGAATCAAGTGTAGCCCAGGCATGGTCATCCACATGCGATCCATTTCGCATAATCTCTGCACCCTGCCGCCTCTTTCTCGTCTCAAACAGGTGTTCCTCTGATCCAATCGATAGCATTGAGGAGTGAAATGAGAGTCTTTGTCGCAGGAGCCAGCGGAGCCATCGGCCGTCCCCTCGTCGCCGAGCTCATCCGTCAGGGCCATCAGGTCACCGGAATCACACGGCGCGCGTCAAGCCTTGAGCACCTCGCAAAGCTCGGCGCCTCCGTACTCGAAGTTGACGTCTTCGACGCTGCCGCCGTCGAGCGCGCTCTTCGTGAATCCGAGGCCGAAGCCGTCATCGACGAGCTCACGTCGCTTCCAGCAACCCCTGGCGACATCCCCAAAGCCTTGCCCGGCGATCGCAAGGTCCGTATCGAGGGTGGAGGCAACGTTCATCGCGCGGCAAAGTCTTCCGGAGTCCGCCGCTACCTGCAGCAGTCGAGCGGCTTCTTCCTGAAGTCCGCGTCTGGGCTCGCGACCGAATCCGACCCGCTCGCCATCGACGCCGGAGGCAACGTCGCCTCCAGCGCAACCATGTACAAGCAGATCGAAGAGCGCCTTTTCTCGACCTCGCAACCCGCCGGCACCGCTCTCCGCTATGGATTCTTCTACGGCCCCGGCACCTGGTATCACCGCGAGGGCGCGGCCGCCGACCAGGTTCGCAATCGCGAATTCCCCATCATCGGAGACGGCAGCGGCGTCTGGTCCTTCGTCCACGTTGAAGACGCTGCCGCCGCCACCGTCGCGGCTCTCACCGCCGAACCCGGCGTCTACAACGTAACCGACAGTGACCCGCTGCCCGTAAGCCGCTGGCTGCCCGAGTTCTGCCGCTGGGTCGGCGCTCCTCCGCCACCGCACGTCTCCGTCGAAGACGCCCTCGCAGCCGCCGGCTCCGACCCCGTCTACTACGGCACAAGGATCCACGGAGCCTCAAATGAAAAAGCTCGCAACATCCTGAACTTCCGCCCCCGCCGCCTCGAATGGCTGAGCAAAATCTTTAAACCCTCGTAATCGTAATCCCCAGCCGCTCGAATTCCGCCGTCGCTTCCTCCGATACTCGGCGGACAACAACAATCTCGCTCGCTTCTGTAACTGGTGCGATTACAAAAGGAGAAGCCGCGTTCAGCTTCTCAGCCGAGGCCAGAAGAATCGTCTCCGCGGCGCTCGCGCTCAGCGCCCGTTTCACGTGAGCCTCTTCGAGGTCGCCCGTGCTCAGACCAACGACCGGGTGAATGCCGGTGACGCCCATAAAGTAGAGATCGGCGCGGATGCGGCTGATGGCTTCGATCGTCGCCGCGCCCACCGCCACCACCGAATGCTTGAAAAGGTGGCCTCCCAGCATCACCACCTCAACCAGCGGATGCTCGACAAGCTCGACGGCAATCGTTGGGCTGTGGGTAACGACAGTCGCCCGCAGATCCGCCGCCAGATGGCGCGCCACCTGAAGCGCCGTCGTCCCGCCGTCGAGAATCACCACCTGTCCCGGCCGGATCATCCGGGCGCCCGCCTGCCCCAGTGCGACCTTCTCATCGGTAGCGAGAGTCTGCCGTCCGGCAAAGTTCACGACCGCCAGCGAGGCCGGCAGAGCCCCTCCGTGAACCCGCTGCAGAAGCCCTTCCTGCGCAAGCTCCCTAAGGTCGCGTCGGATCGTGTCCTCCGACAGCCCAAGGCTCTGGCTGAGCGTTTTGGCAACGATCTGGCCCTCATTTGCCAGTTTGTCGAGAATCAGGCGGCGTCGTTGGCTGGTCAGCATGGTTTATCTTGTTATTTCACGATCTTGCGTGAATGTTCAAGTATGCAGGAGGAATTAGCTTGATACTGCACGAAACTGCACGTATCCTCACGATTGTGAGGAAAATCCAATGAATCAGAAGCCTCTTATCGTCCTTATCGCTGGTCCCTACCGCTCCGGAACCAACGACGACCCGGCTCTTATCGCCGCTAATCTGAAAACGCTCGAATCCTATGCTCTGCCGCTCTATCGGGCTGGCCACATTCCTCTCATCGGGGAGTGGGTCGCTCTCCCCATCATCCGCGACGCAGGCGGGAAACAGATCGGCGACGCCGTCCATCAGCAGTACCTGTACCCGGTGGCCAGCCGCCTTTTGGAGCGATGCGACGCCGTTCTCCGTGTCCCCGGCGAATCGACGGGGGCGGATCAGGATGTGCGGCTCGCCAGGGAGCGCGGTCTACCGGTTTACCATCACATTGAAGAAATTCCCGCATCCGCCTGATCGGACCGGCAAATCTTCATCCGGAAACTTGGCCGGGAATTTTGCCGAAACCGTCATAATAGATTTAGGGGCAGCTCTCGAAACCCACTCCGTCTCGGCGTTAAGCCCTTTATTTTGTATGAAGAGCCCGTAATCGTTTGACAGCATGGGAGATAGAACGGACCCCTTCCCTAACTCTTTTGGAATGAATGAGCGATATAAGCCAAGGGGAGGGGGTACCCTCCACAGACGCCGAAAGCAGGAAACGGCTACAATCGGCAGGGAACTTTAGCTGAACACCGCCCCCGCCGTACGAATGACCATCCGACTCTTCAATACTCTCTCCGGCCGCGTCGAAGAACTCGCGCCTGTTGACGGCCAGACGCTCCGCATGTACGCCTGCGGACCCACCGTCTATGACTACGGCCACATCGGCAACTTCCGGACCTTCCTCCAGGTCGACGTGCTGCGCCGCTTCCTCCGACTGCAGGGAATCACCCCCCGCCACGTCATGAACATCACCGACGTCGACGACAAGATCATCCGCAACGCCGCCGCCGCCGGGGTGCCCATCGGCGAATACACCCCCCGCTTCGAAAAAGCCTTCTTCGAAGACCTCGACGCCCTCCAGGTGGAAAAGCCGGAGATCATCGCCCGCGCCACCGAGCACATCCCCTCGATGGTCGCCCTCATCGAGAAGCTGGCCGAGCAGGACTGCGCCTACCGCACCGACGATGGCTCCTGGTACTTCCGCATCGCCTCGTTCCCCGACTACGGCAAGCTCTCGAAGAAGGACTTCACCGGCATCACCGACGGCGCCCGCGTCGACGTCGACGAGTACGACAAGGACTCCGCCCGCGACTTCGCCCTCTGGAAATCCCCCAAGCCCGGCGAGTACCACTGGCAGACCGACCTCGGCCCCGGCCGCCCCGGCTGGCACATCGAGTGCTCCGCCATGGCCACCGAATACCTCGGCGACGACTTTCGACCTGCACGCCGGCGGCGAAGACCTCATGTTCCCGCACCACGAGAACGAGATCGCCCAGTCGGAATCGGCCTCGCACACCACCTTCGCCCGCCACTGGTTCCATGTGCGCTTCCTGCTCGTCGAAGGCCGCAAGATGTCGAAGTCCGAGGGCAACTTCTATACCCTCCGTGACCTGTTGCTCAAGGGATACAAGGCGTCCGCAATCCGGATGCTGCTCATCTCCGTCCCTTACCGCCAGCAGCTCAACTTCACCTTCGAGGGACTCGCCGCGGAGACCGGCGCCATCGAGCGACTGCGCACCTTCCACCAGCGCATCCTGACCGCGGCCGACTGTTCCCACGCTCAACGCCGACCTCGCCGCCGAGGCCGCCCGCTCCGGCCACACCTTCTGCGAAGCCCTTGCGAACGACCTCAACACCGCCGAAGCCCGGGCGGCCATCTTCGACCTCGTCCGCTCCGGCAACGCCGCCATCGATGCGGGCACCCTCGGGGCGGAAAACGTCCCGCAGATCCTCGAAGTCCTTAACCGATTCGATCAGGTTTTCGCAGTCCTCGAAGACCACGACGCCGAGTGGACGCGCTTTGCCCTCGACTGGGCCGAGCGCGAAGGCCGCCTCAACGAAGCCGCTCCCGAACTGCTTGCCCAGCGAGACTTCAGCGACGAAAAGATTCAGGCTCTGGTCGACAAGCGAACCCAGGCCAAGCGCGCCCGCAACTTCGCCCTCGCCGACCAGATCCGCAACGAACTGGCCGAAAAGGGAATCGTGATCGAGGATTCGAAGGACGGCGTGAGGTGGAAGCGCAAGTAAAGATGAAATTCGTAGATGAGTTCGCTCACACCTATGTTCTCGATATAGCGCCAGATTGGCCCCAACGAAAAGAGCCGGTTGTGCTTTTTCCACCAGATGACCCGATTGGAACCGGCCGCGATTCCTTTCGCGATATTCGCTTTTATCCGAGAAAGGGTGAGAGCTGGATTGCTCGCTTTGAGGCGAAGAACAGCGGAGCGTGCAGACGGTTCTCAGCGCGCCCGATCACGAGCGCTGCTGCCTCCCGCAAACATGCCTTGATCGTGGTCACGACCTGGACAGATGTCGTTGCTTACAGGTCAGCCGAGCCCTCATGGCGCCTGCAGCGCATCGCCGACGACTCCTTGCGCATCACTGCACTCGAAGCAGACATCCTCACCGTAAGTGGATTCGTTCGAGGTGAGGACGACGCCGAACTTAAGATTGATCTTGTCGGCGGAAAACTGCTGTAACACGTAGGCTCGCTGAAGCCCTGAACCGACCGCTCCACCATGGCCGACAACTTCGCCCAAACCGTAAAGCAGCAGGCGGACATCCTCAAGATCATCGGCGAATACGTGCGCCTCAAGAAAGCCGGCGCGCAGAACTACACCGGACTCTGCCCCTTCCACTCGGAAAAGACGCCCGTCGTTCTCAGTCAACGTGAGCCGCCAGTTCTACTACTGCTTCGGCTGTCACGAGACCGGAGACGTCTTCACCTTCATCCAGAAAATCGAGAACGTCACCTTCCCTGAAGCCGTCAAAGCGGTCGCCGTTAAATGCGGCATCCCGCTGCCGAAGCGTGAATTCTCTTCGCCCGAGGAAGCCGCCGAGGGTCGCCAGCGCGCCAAGCTGATCGAGCTGCACGAGATCGCGACAGCCTGGTTCGAGCAGCAGCTCCGCTCGCCCGAAGGCGCACTCGCCCGCGAATACCTCACCGGCCGCGGACTCACCGACGAAGGCATCGCCAAATTCCGCATCGGCTATGCGCCCGAATCGTTCCATGCACTGCGCGACCGCCTGCAATCTGTCGCCGACACCGAAACCCTGCGCGCCTCCGGACTCTTCTCCTTCAAACCGCAGGAGGACGGCACGCCCGGCCCGCTCTACTCCCGTTTTCGCAAGCGCATTACGTTTCCCATCGCCAACGAGTCCGGCCGGATCATCGCCTTCACTGCCCGCGCCCTCGAGAGCGGTGACAAGGCCGGCCCCAAATACCTGAACTCGCCTGAAACCTCGCTCTACACCAAAGGAAACGTCCTCTTCAATCTCGACAAGGCTCGCCAGCCGATCCGCGAAGCCAACTTCGCCGTCCTCGTCGAAGGGCAGATGGACTGCATCTCCGCCTACCTCGCCGGAATCACCAACGTCCTCGCCACCAGCGGAACGGCGTTCACTGAAGCTCAGGTGCGCCTGCTAAGCCGCTACACTAACCGGGTTATCATCAACTTCGATCCCGACACCGCCGGTGCCAACGCCGCCGAAAAATCCATCGCTCTTCTCACCGAAGAGGACTTCGAGGTCAAGGTTGTCGCGCTCGAGGGCGGCCTCGATCCCGACCGATATATTCGCGAGCGGGGAGCCAAGGAGTACGCCGCCGCCCTTCGTGCTGCCCGGCGTCATCAGGACTACCTGATCGACCGGGCACGCCATCTCTTCCCGCCGCGGACTCCTGAGGCCAAGATCAAGGCGCTCAACTTCCTGCTCCCCCACATCCGGCGCATGCCCAGCCGCATCGCCCGAGACGAATTCGCCGCCGACTCCGCGCAGAAGCTCGGCATCGACGCCGCACTTGTCCTGAAAGAGCTTAAACAAGCGGCAGCCGATCGACGAGACTCCATTGCTGTTCCGCTTGTTTATCCCTTTAATCGGGAAGAGAAAATAGTTTTACAAGCTTTTTCATCTTCGAAAACCAGTGATATCTACCTCACCGCCGAGGCGGCTTACAAGGAGCATGAAGCCGACTTCGCCAAGATGCGCTCCGACGTGCATGAAATGATTCAAGAACTGCGCGCCCGGGCAGAAAACGCCGATTCACTGCAATCTTTAAGTAAACCGGAGCATCGCCAAGCTTTGGCCAGCATCTTCGTTTCTGTGCATGGAATTGAGCCGGGTCGTCAGGATGTTGAGTCGGCAATTAACTCTGTTCGGCGATCGTCGCTCGAACGGGAACAGCGGACTTGTCGAGCAGCGATCGCATTAGCCGAGCGCCTTGGTCAGATCGAGGAAGTCCCGCCTCTCACACGGCGTCAGCGGGAGATCACCCAAAAGCTGAGAAACTTGGATTAAAGTGGGAGGGAAGGCTAAACAAATATCCGGGAATGAGCAACATGCCGAAGCACGGGAGTCTGTAGTTAGGGGATTTCATCCGCGCGAAACGCGGTAGTCTATCCAGAGCATCCCATGAAACTCCTCGCCTGGCTGACCGAAACCTTCATCGCTACCTTTGGCATCACCCATCCGCGCCCCGAGCAGGAGCGAACGGCCAACATCATCATCGGTGGCCTGCTGCTTGCCTTTCTTATCGTTGTTTTCGCAGTTGTCGGATTCCTGGTGTTCATGATTTCCACCAGGTAGCGGAAACCCTGTCAGCTGGATGTGGTCAGATAGCTGAAACAAAAACGCCCCGTGCCACATCTAAGAGATTGAGGATCTGCCCAGAAATCAATCGAAATTCGGCTCGCGGCGCGCTTTTTCTGCCCCAGTTCTGCACCTAGGCATGATATTCTGTAACTCTTTGGTGGACGTGCGCCTACCGCCCGGCGACATAGCTTCGCTTCGGGGATAATGCCTCAACGGCCTCGACCGCATTTTGTCCGACCCAAGCAGACAGATCCGAACACTTTTGACGCGGGAGACGTGACGCGCTTGGCGATTGAAGACAAGTACGAAGACGACATTCAGAAACTGATCGATACGGGCAAGGAGAAGGGCTATCTCACTTACGGTGAGGTGAACGACCTGCTCCCCGGGGACATGCAGTCGCCCGACGATCTTGACGATCTTATCACCACCATCGGGACCCAGGGAATCGACCTTCTCGAGGGCGGTCCAAAGATCGGCGGGGACGCCTTTGAGAGTCAAGGCGAAGAGGGCGAGGATGTAGAGCTCGACCTGACCCCGGGAACACTCGAAAAAACCAACGACCCCGTCCGCATGTACCTGCGCGAGATGGGAACCGTGCCGCTGCTCACGCGCGAGGGCGAAGTCGAAATTGCCAAGCGTATCGAGCGCGGCCAGATGCGCGTGATGAAGGCCATCTCGCGCTCCTCCATTGTGATCCGCGAAATCGTCGGCCTCGGCGAGGACCTCAAGCGTGGCGTGCGCAACATCAAGGAAGTGGTCATCTTCGACGAGGAAGAGATCACGGAAGAGGTGCTGCAGGCCCGCGTCCGCCAGACTGTCGGCCGCATCGACGCGCTGGTGAAGCATCAGAAAAAGGGTGCTGCGCTCGAAGAAAAGCTAGCCACCATCAATCCCAAAGCCAAGGCGCGCGAGTACCGCAAGACGCGCTGGGCCATCGCCCGCGAGAAGGTCCTGGTATCTCGCATTGTTCGCGAGCTCAAGTACACCAACCAGGAGCGCAAGCGCCTTCTCGACAAGGTCAACAAGACTGTCGACGTGATGCGTACGCTCGAGCGGCAGATTCGCACCCTCGACCAGAAGTTCGACCAGTCGAAGAGTGAGGAACTCAAGAAGGAGTACCGCCGCCAGCAGAAAAACTGCAGGATCGATCTTGAAAAGCTGGAGCAGGACGCCGGCGTCTCCATTGCCGACCTCAAGCGCACGCAGCGCGAGATGATCCAGGGCGACATGGACGCCGAGCACGCGAAGCGGGAGCTCATCGAAGCCAACCTTCGCCTCGTGGTTTCGATCGCCAAGAAGTACACCAACCGCGGCCTGCAGTTCCTCGACCTCATTCAGGAAGGCAACATCGGCCTGATGAAGGCTGTCGACAAGTTCGAGTACCGCCGCGGTTACAAGTTCTCGACCTATGCCACCTGGTGGATCCGTCAGGCGATTACCCGCGCCATTGCCGACCAGGCAAGGACGATCCGCATCCCGGTGCACATGATCGAGACCATCAACAAGCTCATCCGCACGTCGCGTCAGCTGGTGCAGGAGCTGGGCCGCGAGCCAACCTCGGAAGAAATCGCCCGGCGCATGGACATCCCGGTCGCAAAGGTCCGCAAGGTCCTCAAGATCGCGCAGGAGCCCATCTCGCTCGAAACGCCGATCGGCGAAGAGGAGGACTCGCACCTTGGTGACTTCATCGAAGACCGCCAGGCCGTCTCGCCCTCGGATGCCGTGATCAGCGTGAACCTGAAGGAATACACCTCGCAGGTTCTGCGCACGCTCACACCGCGCGAAGAGCGGGTAATCAAGATGCGCTTCGGCCTCGAAGACGGCTCCGAGCACACTCTGGAAGAGGTCGGCCAGAGCTTCCAGGTGACGCGTGAACGTATCCGGCAGATCGAAGCCAAGGCACTGCGCAAGCTGCGCCATCCCTCGCGCTCACGCAAGCTGAAGGCATTTGTGGACGCAGTTACAGAATAATCTGCTCAAATTCGGGCGAAGAGGCTGCCATCCCGGCAGCCTCTTTTGTTTTGAATCACCAACGCACGTTCGTGTATTGCCCAATGATCTTTCTTTGCCTATCCTTAGCACGGCTGCACATCACTTGTTTGTGCCTTGGCGGAGGATGAATCCCCGGTGAAGCATTCGATCTTTATCAGCTACCGCCGCGATGACGCGGAGGGTGAGGCGGGCAGGCTCTACGACGACCTTGTCCGAGCCTATGGCAACGATGCAGTCTTCATGGATGTCGCGGGAATCGCTCCGGGCCTCGACTTCCGCAAAGCCATCGATGACAACGTCGCCGGCTGCGGTGTTTTTCTGGCCATCATCGGATCGCAATGGGCCACGATCACCGGCACCGATGGGCGTCGCCGGCTCGATGACGACAACGACTTCGTGCGGCTTGAGATCGCTTCGGCACTGGCCCGCAACATCGCCGTGATCCCCGTTCTGGTGCACGATTCGCGCATGCCCCACCCCGAGCAGCTTCCTGACAACATCAAGGACTTCGCTTACCGCAATAGCGTCGAGATCTCGCACGCCCGTTGGAATTCCGACGTGCAGCTGCTGATCGATGCCCTCAAGCAGTACGTCACCACCTCAACCGCAACCGAGACCCAGCCGGTACACGCGACCGTTTCCGTGCAGCTTCCGCCGCCTGTCTCCTCCGATTCCCGCCCATCAACACCAGCGCCAACCTCCCGTCTGCCCTTGATCATCGGCGGAGCTGTTGCAGCCCTCGTCCTCATTGTCATCGGCATTCTCGTCTTTAATCGAAAGCCTGCCTCTGTCACCAGTCTTCCTCCGGTATCTCAAACAACCGGCGCTGACCAGGCCAACGTTCTCACGGGCGTCTGGCGCAATCCCGATACCAAGAACAGCGCAGACTCGCTCACCAGCTTGCGGATTAACGGCTCCGGCCCGGCTTATAACGTCGAACCCATAGGGCTATGCCCACGAGGGTCGTGCAGTTGGGGGGTGCGAACTGTCGTGCTGAGAGACGGCCAGGCGACCGGTGTTTGGACACCACGAAACACCCCGGAGGAAGAAACCAAGCATCGGACTGTCACACTGACTCTCCGTCCCGACAATGGGAGGCTAAGCGTCTTCTCGATGAACACCTGGTCGCCGGACCCGCCCGCCCAACCGAGCACCTTCAAATATCAATATCTCTTCGAACGCGCGCAGTGAGGCCTAGCTTTTTGCGCCCTGCGATTTGCCGCTCTGTTCCTGTAGCGAGATCCACTTTGTATTCTCTTGTGACATGATCGCCTCGATCCGCTCGGCCAGCACCACAGGAGGGTTCACTCCTGCGGCTGCATAAGGCCCGGCCAGCGCCAGGAACAGGTATTTCTCATGCGTGAGCGCTTCCGCCGTCGCCCGGTATACCGTCCAGATCTGCTGGAATTGGTAGAGCTGCAGGATGCCTTCGAGGATCGTAATCAGAACGCCCAGGCCGCCGATCACCAGCGCGACATTGGGAACCTTCGTCCCGGTGAGAAAGGGAATTAACGCCGCAGCCAGGATCTCGATGATCTTGATAGTTTTGAAGACACGCCGCGCCGTCCCGCTCTTGCGGCCATACCACTCAATCTGATCGTCGAGCCGACCGAGAGTGATGTCTTTCGGTGATGCCGCGGCAGTCGTCTGAGGCATTTGACACGCGAGGATAGCATAATTTGAGGGTGCAGTAGTCTCACGCCGGCGCCCAGGTTAGGCTGGCCAATCCCCGCCCGATCCCGTATACTTGGAGATGCTGTAAACAAGCAGATTCAAGCAGGAAAACCATGCCCAAACTAAAGACACACAAGGGCGCAGCCAAGCGCTTTAAGAAGACCGGCACGGGCAAAATATTGCGCGGCCAGTCCAAGATGCGCCACATCCTCACGTCGAAGGAGACGAAGACCAAGCGTAAGCTGGCTCACAGCGCGCTGGTCTCCGACGCCGACCACGCGAAGGTTGCGCGCATGATTCCCTACGCCTGATCTGCACTGTAAGTGCAAGGGCCGCAAGGGCCCCCGGGTTTGAACCAGAGAAAACCCGAGCGATCAGGAAGCAAGCGAGTGAAGAGGTCAGCGCGCGAGCGCATCCTGCCTCCAGCCGCATAACGAAACACTAAAAGGAGAACCAACCATGCCCCGTGTAAAACGCGGAACAAAACGCAATGACCGCCGCAAGAAGATCCTCAAGCGCGCGAGTGGATATTTCCTCACTAAATCAAAGCTCTACCAGGCAGCGCAGGAAGCCGTCGAGCGCGGACTCAAGTTTGCCTACAGCGGCCGCAAGCAGAAGAAGCGCCAGTACCGCTCACTCTGGATCGTGCGCATCAACGCCGCCGCCAAGATCAACGGCATCAGCTATTCGCAGCTCATCCACGGCCTCAAGGCCGCCGGCGTCGAGCTCGATCGCAAGATGCTCGCTGATATCGCAGTGAACGATGCTCCCGGTTTCACCGCTCTCGTAGAGCAGGCGAAGGCCGCTTTGAGCAGCTCTGCTGCAGCCTGATTCTTCCTTCTGGCTCAAAGAAAGGCGCGAGCAATCGCGCCTTTTCTATTTCAATAAAGCACCACGGCTACTCGATACGTCGTAAACGTCCCGTGCGACTCGCAGGCGCCAACCGCCGCTTTCGTAAATTGTCCGCTGCTCAGTTGCTGCGCCACTTGGTCGGGTAGCTTATTTAGATCCGGAGTCTGAAAACGCATCACCGCCTTCACTCGTCCTGCCTGTGAGGCGTCCTGAGGCGTTCCGTCCTGCATTGCGCACGCCTCTTCCCCGATATTGCGCGGCCCGGACGGGTCAATCTTCTGCTGGCGAAGCAGGTCACCGACCTTTTGCTCAACCTGTTCTTTGGTGAGGCTTTCAGACGCATTCGCAAAGTCCTCAACCGCGTACAGGTATCCGTTTTTCTCGATTACCGCGATCCCGATAGCATTCATTTGCGGATCAAGAATGTTCTGCCGGTGGGGGACCGAGTTCATCCACTGCTTCTCAATCGCCTCGGCACTCGGCCCCATGGCGATGTTCTCGGCAATCGCCTGGAAGTGCGCTCCCGCCTGCGCCGCGCGTGCCTTCACATCTGGCTCGCCCGGATACTGATGCGAAAGCTCCTTCTCGTCCTTCATCTTGTCGATATGCACGTCGGCGGCCGCGGCCAGCGCCGAGTCCCAGCGCAATGGTTGCAGACCCTGCGCCGCTCGATCCTGGTTGGTCAATTCGAATATGCGCTGTTCCTTCTCATCGCCTTGTTGTGCCTGCGCAGCAGCGCAAGCTCCGAAAAGGCAAATTCCCGCCAGCAAAATATTGATCGTGTTGTACTTTCGCCTCATCATCGTTCCCGTCCGTAGCAGATTCATCGTCGAAAGCTAAGATGCAGCAAGGGCCATTGCGAAACGTTCCGGGTGGATTACATTTCTGGGGGAAGAACGCGGCCTGCGATGGAAAAGAACGACAAACAACGACGCTTCGGACCGGGAGCACCATCCCCGCGCATAAGCTCCTGGGTTGTCGCCGCCATGTTCGGAATGATCGCGGTGCCGGCCTATTTCACCCTTCACACGGCGCGCGTATCGAGTCCCGGCATCCCGATCTCGCCAAATCCCTCGTTTTACGGATACACCGTCAGCCTCCTGCTCTTCATCATTCCGATTATCGTCATCGCCTTCTGGTTTATCCCGCGCGAGGAAATAAAGATCTCGCGAAAAGCTTTCTGGTGGACCATCGGAATCCTCTTTCCACTCGGTGCCCTGCTCGACTTCCTCTTCGCCAATCGCTTCTTTGTGTTTCCCAATCCCGGCGCCACTCTGGGAATCAAAGCGCCCGCCCTCGGAAACTGGGTGCCGGTCGAGGAATACATCTTTTACTTCACAGGATTCATCGCCGTCCTGCTGCTCTACATCTGGCTCGACGAATACTGGCTCTCCGCTTATACCGTGCCGGGAACAGCTGACGACCGTACCAACTTCGACCGGCTGTTACGCTTCCATCCCGAGTCTCTGTTGTTGGCCGTGGCGCTCATCACGGTGGCCTTCGTCTACCGCAGAACCTTCGCCCCTGCGCTGCCCGGTTTCCCCGAATATTTCCTCTTTTTGGTAATCGGTGCCCTTCTGCCGTCCAGCATCCTCTTTCCCAGGGCGCGGCCGGTCATCAACTGGCGCGCGCTCAGCCTGACCATGTTCATGATCCTGCTCATCAGCTTGCTGTGGGAGGTGACCCTGGCACTCCCTTACGGCTGGTGGAACTTTCAGGATGACGCGATGCTCGGCCTGCGCATCACCGCGTGGGCGCGGCTTCCGATTGAAGAGGTCTTCGTCTGGGTGGCAGTCACTTACGCCGCGGTGATCGTCTACGAGATCGTGAAACGCTGGAAGGCGTCCGGCAGGGGTGCCAGACGCGCTTTTCTGGGGAATGGGGTGCGACGCTAAAGACAGCTAAGCGCAAAGCTGTCCAGATGATGCCTACCGCCCAGAGCCACTCCTCGATTGAATTGGACCGAGATCGGCCACGGCCCTCATCAGCGAGTCATGCAGGCGCTCATCGCGCTTAAGGGTGTCCTTCCACGCTGCGCTGTCGTGAACTAACTGTTTGGCGTCACCTAAGGTCATCTTCGCGGCAGTGCAGAGGAACTTGATCGAATCAAGCTTGCCGAAACCATGGTCACGGAGAAATGCCAGGACCGTATCGTAATTCGCGCCCGCCAGCAACAGTCTCTCTGCGTCAAGGGTCACAGACGAGTTATCGATTTTGTGAGCGGTGGCTTTCATCAAAGTACCCTGGTCAAATCAACCTGACGACCCTTGGTGGCGCCGGAAAACCTCTTACCCGATATTCTAAGCCTTCGAAAGCCATTTGACCGAGCCATATCCTCAAGTTGGCTCAGGCATCGCTTCACTTCTGTCGAGCCTATCAGCAGCTTGTTTCCGCGAACCGGATAGACCGCGATGTCCCTGAGCCACAGAGTATCCGCCAGGATCTGGACTTCGGCTAAAAGGCCCACCTCGCCGCCGGTCGTGCTGAAACTGTACTCGAAAAGGTCACCGGGTCGGAACATTCATGCTCTTCCCGTTCACAAACTCCGTCACGCTCTTGTTCCACAGATTCGGCTGATCGACGAACGCCATGTGTCCGCTGTTGGGCAGAATCACCAGCTTCGATCCCTTGATCTTCGCGTTCATCTCCTTTGACATCGAGGGATCGCACTCGTCGTGATCCCCGGCCAGAATCAGGGTCGGCACCTTGATCGTCGGCAACTTATCCAGATACTCCACGCTCCTCAGGTTGCCGTCGATCACAAATTCGCCATGCGATCCCCACATCTCGCGATACAAATCCCACGCCGTCGATGTGTTCTGCGCCTGTGGATCGTAATTCGGATCGGGCCGCGCACCATAGAGCCGCGGAAAATACCCCCAGCCCCACGCCAGCGTGGCATATTGGTCCGGATAGCGTCCCCGCTCCCACGGCGCACCCTTGCCAAAGAGGCCAGCCTTCTCAAAGGCAGTTGCCAGGGCCTGCTTGTCCGGAGCCATCTGGCTCTTGATGCGCTGCAGCACCTGGTTCATCTCTCGGGTGCTCGCGAATGTGCTGGCCAGCACCAGGTGCGACAGGTGCTCGGGATACTTCAGCGCATACGCCTCTGCCAGCACCCCACCATAAGAGTGTCCCAGCAGGCTGATCTTCCCCAGGTCCAGCGCAACGCGCACCGCCTCGACATCGGCGGCCATATTTTCGACCGTATACTGCTTCACATCCTCGAGCTTCTCCGATCGTCCCGACCCGCGCTCGTCGATAAATACCAGCTTGTTCGTCCGCGCCAGCGGCAACAGATACGGCAGAAAATAATCGTGCGATGCGCCCGGGCCGCCGTGCAAAATCACCAGCGGCTCGCCCCGCCCGAAGGTCGTGTAATAGATCAGAACGCCGTTCGCATCCACATAACCTTCCTGAATCGGATAAGCCGCGCTGCGGGCGACGGCGTCATGCTTTCTTGTTTGTGCGGAAAGCAGGGATTGCTCCGGGCGGAGCAGAAAAATGGCACAGACACAGACAAGGCTGGAAGACAAGGCGATCGCGCACTTTCTCATAGTGCCGACATCATACGGCACTCAAGATCGCGTCCGCGATGCGCGCAGCCTCGGCAGCCGGGCGAACCTCATGTACCCGCACAATATGTGCTCCGGCCAGAATCGCCGCGACGGTCGCCGCGATGGTCGCGTTTCCGCGCTCGGTCACCGGAGCGTCCTCCCCGCCGTAAAACTCCGCCAGCCTTCTGCCCAGGAACGACTTCCGCGACACGCCCGCCAGAATCGGCTGACCCAGACTGTCGAGTTCATCCTGATGCGCCAGCAGCGGATAGTTCTCGTCGAACGACTTGCCGAACCCGTAGCCGGGATCGAGCACGATCCGGTCGCGATCGATTCCTGCCTCAAGCGCCCTCCGCATGCTCAGGGCAAGCTCGTACTTCACCAGTGGCACTACCTCATGCGGAGCAAGCCGCGGCAGATTCCGCCACTCCGCCGACTTGCCTCGGGTATGCATCATTACCACGCCGCACGCCAGCTCCGCGCAGGTCGTGGCCATCTCAGCATCCCAGCTCAGCGCGCTGATATCGTTGACGATCTCCGCTCCTGCCTCAACCGCCAGTCGTGCCGTCGACGCCTTGTATGTATCGATCGCGAGCAACGCCTCCCGCCTTGCCCGCAGTACAGCTTCGATCACCGGCAGCACGCGCCGCTGTTCCTCTTCTGTGCTCACCGGCTCATGCTTTCCCGGCCGCGTAGATTCGCCGCCGATGTCGAGGAGATCCGCTCCTTCATCGATCATCCGCAGCGCCTGTTCTGTCGCTGCCTTCGGATCCAAAAAGAGATTGCCGTCCGAGAACGAATCGGGAGTCACATTCAGCACGCCCATGATCAGCGTGCGCCGGCCCAGCTCAAGGCTGCGCGTGCGCAGGCGCCACGTGAACTCATCGCGTCGAGCAAAGGCCATCGAGGTTCAATGCTACACTCCGCCCAAGGATGAAAACCCGCCAACTCCTCCCGATCATCATCGTCCTGCTAGGTTCCGCGCCGCTTCTCGCACAGCAACACCATCAGCCGCTAAAGCACAAATCCAAGCCCGGCGCGCTTGCTGCCGCCATTAACGCCATCGTCTCCGATCCCGCGGTTTCGCACGCTCACTGGGGGATCTCCGTCGTCAATCTCGATGGATCGCCGATCTACTCCCTTAACGACGCGCAGTTCTTCCAACCCGCATCGAATGCCAAGCTGCTCACGACTGCCACCGCGCTCGGCCTACTGCCGTCGAACACTACCTGGACCACGAACGCCGTTACTGACGGGACCCTCGACTCTGCCGGCCGCCTCCACGGCAATGTCATCCTGCTCGGCGCGGGCGATCCGACCATGTCCGGCCGCAGCTACCCCTTCCAGCAGAAGACAGAACGCCCCAATCCGCCGCTCATGGCTCTGCAAAGCATCGCCGACCAGATCGCTGCCGTTGGCGTGAAATCGATCGACGGAAATATCCTCGGCGACGACACCTGGTTTGCCTGGGAGCGCTACGGATCAGGTTGGGAGTGGGACGACCTCGAGTGGAGCTACGGAGCGCCCGTCTCCGCTCTTACCGTCAATGACAACGTCATCTATCTGAACATCCCTGGCCAGCCCTCCGAGTGGAACCCTGATACGCCGTATTACTCGCTCGAAGGTTCGCTTACCCCGCTTGCCGGTACCCAACTTGCGAACCCGGGCATCGACCGCCAGCCGGGCTCAAAGATCGTTCGCGTCTACGGCACCTCCAACCAGAACGGCCTCCATGTCGCTCTTGCTCTCGAAGACCCGGCCGAATACGCCGCCATCGCACTCCGCCAGATGTTGCTTGCCAAGGGCATCGATGTGAAAGGAGCCGCCCGCGCGCAACACCGTCTCTCCGTCGATACGAAGGACTTCCACGCTGAAGTTGACCAGCCGCTCGCTCTGCGCCCGCTGACGGTCAGTTCCATCCAGCCCCCTACCACCGGCCTGCGCATACTGGCTACGCACGTCTCTCCGCCCTTCGAGCAGGACATCACCGTGACCAACAAGGTCAGCCAGAACCTCCACGCCGAGCTTTACCTGCGCGTCCTTGGCCGTCTCGAAGCGGGCGACGGATCGATCGCCCAGGGCGTCCGCGTCGTCCGCCAATTCCTCATCAGCGCGGGAGTCGATCCCGGAGACTTCGTCCTTTACGACGGCTCGGGACTTTCAGCTCAGGACATGGTCACGCCGCGTGCTATGACCCGCCTGCTCACCTATGCCACCCGCCAGCCCTGGGGAGCCACGTGGCGTGCCAGCCTTCCTGTCGGCGGCATCGACGGCACCCTCTCCGGCCGTTTCGCCGAGCCCGCGCATAAGGGCAAGATCTTCGCCAAGACGGGAACGCTCGGCGAGGTCAATGCCCTCAGCGGATATCTCGTCGCCGCCAGCGGCCGCACCGTCGCCTTCTCCATCCTCTGCAATAACCACAATCCGGCCGGCGATACAGCACGGGTCGCTCTGGACAAGATCGTTGCTGCGATCGTGGCCGCAAATTAACAGCCTGACGATTCATGACGGACACGCCGCTTCTGACCGATGCCTGCTGAATGGCATCTCAGAAAGCCTGCGCCGCCGATAATTCTTCCTCAACCGGCTTTGATTGCCCTCTATCGCAGTTCCTCACTGCCGCCAGTCTGTGACCGATTCGCAGCATCGGCTTCTCAACGAAATAGTAGCTAAGAGCCGCTATCAGCAAGATAAAGATCAGTGCCTGCGGAAAGCCTTGCAGCCATCCCAGCCGTCGCACATTGGGAACCAGGAACAGCATTTGCCAGATGTAGATGCTGTAAGAAAGCCTGCCTATCCACCGCAGCGGCGCATACTCCAGCCAGCGAGTCCACCACCGCTCAGGGTGAATTACCGTGTGAGCAATCAGCAGAGGCAGAGCGATCGAGATGATTGTCCGTCGTACCGGCGGAGCATTCAGTATCAGTGCTCCCGCCGCGGTCGCCAGCAAAAGAAGAAGCATCGTTAAAAGTGAGAGCCGTCGCTTCATCCATTCCCGCGCTTCTTCCTTCTGCAGCACCAGTGCAAGAATCACGCCGCACATCAGGGCATCGATCCGGTTCTCAGTGCGGAACTGCATCGTGTCTATGAAGAACATGTGCCGCCCATATTCGATTGCCCGAACGATAGAGCTTAGGATTGCGATCGTGGTGGCGACGGTCAGGGCAACACGCCAGCGCAGCATCGACAAAAGGCAGGGAATCACCAGGTAGAACTGTTCTTCAATGGCCAGCGACCAGAAGTGGCCGGTGTACCACCCGCCCGCTGCGTAATTTCTGACGAAGCCCAGGACAGCGATGATTTCCGATGTCGTCAGAATCGGCAGAACATTGAACCGATGGAGCGTATAGATCGCGGCCAGATACACCAGGATGGGTGGCAGAATGCGGAAAACGCGCCGCGTATAGAACCTGCCAAGACTGATCGTCCCGTTGGCGCTCTTCTCCTTCAGCAGCAAAGTGCCGATCAGATACCCGCTGATGGCAAAGAAGACATCCACCCCGTAACCGGCATGTATCAGCACCGCGGCAAGCGTTTTCCCCGCAAAGGTCCCGGTACGCAGCAGAGCCGGACAGCAATGCGCTCCGATTACCAGCAGGATGGCGATCGCGCGCCACCCATCGAGGGTAGGGATATAGCCGGGTTTGCGAGACGCTCCCATAAACTGCAAATCGTCCTTGCATTCGGCTGGGGGCGCCGTGGATTCATGTTTTAACGGGGGACTGCCGCCATCTTGAAGCGACGTCTCACCTCCGTCACGAGGTCATGACGGGAGTGAGATTCAGTATCATCGAATTAATCTTGTTCTATTCCGGGAAACAAAGCCAGTCCAAATATTTGGGATTTATTCTGCTTGCAGGATCCGCAGCGTCCCTCCTTGCCGGCTGCGGGCCGCCGCTGCCACCCTCCAAGCCTTTGAGCGAACTTACTCCGCAGGAAGCCGCCGGACACCAGGTCTACGCGTCGCACTGTGCCCGCTGCCACTATGCCAACACCGACCACTCGCTGCACGGTCCCGGTCTGCAGGCGCTCTACAAGCAGAAGTACCTGCCCAGCGGCGCGCCCGCGAATGACGACCGCGTCACGGCCGTCATCCTGCACGGGCACAACCTCATGCCCGCCTTCAGCGGTTCCCTGGACGAGCAGCAGCTCAATGACCTGCTCGCCTACCTGCACACGCTATAGCCTTGAACAATATGACCGACCCGCAAAGCCCCAACCCGCAACCGGCAAGACAGCTCAAACTGCTGCCGGGCATGGCCTTTGTCTGCATCTGGATGCTGCTCCTCTGCGCCATCGGCCTTATCGGAGTCATCACCCATAATCTGCCTCCGGCAGTCATCATTCTCTGCGTCATCTATGCCGTCGCCGCCAACGGCCTGCTCAAGCTCCGCCGCTGGGGATGGGCTCTCACCCTTGGCGCCGCCTTCCTGTCGATGTGCTACGGGGTCTATGTGCTGTTCCACTTCCACCAGCTGCCCATCGTTGTGATGGTCGCAGTGAACCTGGTGATCTTCCTCTACCTTGTTCGGCCGGAGATTCTGGAAAGAGTCAAGTAACAACAGCGATCGCAGGTCATTCACGAGAAATTCATCGATTCTTCTTGCAGTTGGGCAGTAGTCTTGTTCGGGTTGAATTAAAGGAGACCCCAGTCAATGGCTCCAGAGTCCGGAATCAGCTTCACTGTTGAGGAGTCGGCGGGCGAGTTTGCTGATTTGCCGATGGTAACCATTAAATGTCACGGTCGGCTGGTGAGCGGCAACACAGAAGAGATCAAGAAACTCGTCAAACCTCTGATCGAGGCCGGAGGCAAAAAGATCGTCATTGACTGCGCCGATATGCAGCACATCGACAGCTCCGGTCTGGGCACATTGGTCGGCCTCAAGGTATCGGCGATCAATAAAGGTTTGGTCAAGCTCGAGCTCGTAAACCTGTCGCCTCGCGTGGCTGAGCTGCTGAAACTCACCAACCTCACGGACCTGTTCGCGAGGTAGTCCTACACTCCCATACCTCACTCATTCGCGACCAGCGAGAGGGGCCGCGCGAAGCGGTGCGCCTGCGACGGCCAGTCGCCATTTACAATAGAAATTTCATGTCTACCGCTCCAGTCCAGTCTGACCTCATCCAGATCGACCTCTCCCCGAAGCGGCCGGTCTCGAAGCCCGACTGGCTCAAGGCTCGCGCGCCTGTGGGTGAGAATTACCACAACCTAAAGAAGCTCGCCCGCGATCTGAACCTGCACACCGTCTGCGAGTCCGCACACTGCCCCAACATCGGAGAGTGCTGGAACCATAAGACCGCCACCTTCATGATGCTCGGCAACACCTGCACGCGCCGCTGCGGATTCTGCGCCGTGCCCAAAGGCCGTCCCGACGCCATCGACTTCGACGAGCCGCGCCGCGTGGCTGAAGCCGTCGCCTCGCTCGGCCTCAAGTTCGCCGTCATCACCAGCGTCAACCGTGACGACGATATTCTCGGCGGTGCCCGCGCCTTCGCGATGGTTATCGACGAAATCCGCAATCAGGCGCCTGGCTGCCAGGTCGAAGTTCTTATTCCCGACTTTCAGGGCAACGAAGACGCCATTCGTATTGTCGTCGACGCCCACCCCGAGATCCTCAATCACAACACCGAATCCGTCCCGCGCCTCTATCGCGCTGTCCGCTCCGGAGCGCGCTACGAGCGCACCCTTCGCCTCCTCGAATTCTCCAAGCAACTCGACTCCACCGTCGTCACCAAGTCTGGAATCATGGTCGGCCTCGGCGAAGAGATGCATGAGCTCCTCGATGTCTACCGTGATCTCGCCGGCGTTGGCGTGGATGTTCTCACCATTGGCCAATACCTGCGTCCCTCGCGCGACCATTTGCCCATGGCGCGCTACTACACCCCCGCAGAGTTCGAGTTCATGAAGCATGAAGCGCTGAAGATGGGTTTCCGCCACGTCGAGTCCGGTCCGCTGGTCCGCTCGTCGTATCACGCGCATGAACAGGCCGATTCGGCGCAAGCTGGCGCAGCCGGAACCGTACGCATGTTGGTCTAGAGCCGACG
Organism: uncultured Acidobacteriaceae bacterium; assembly: GCA_963786085.1. Taxonomy (GTDB): domain Bacteria; phylum Acidobacteriota; class Terriglobia; order Terriglobales; family Acidobacteriaceae; genus Silvibacterium. Next base: position 34,436 of record CAWAYO010000011.1, on the reverse strand, counting down.
CTCCCGATTACAATACAAAGCTTGAACACCGGAAGGACGATAAAGCCATGGCAGTCTCAGTAATGGCGGGCATCCCCGCGCTCAAAGAAAACTTCCAGCAGCTCAAGTCGCGCATGGACAAGGCTGTGCATGACTTTCAGGCGAACCTCGCCTCCACGCGCACCGGCCGCGCATCGATCCAGATGCTCGATCAGATAAAAGTCGACTACTACGGCACTCCCACTCCGCTCAATCAAGTCGGCCAGCTTAAGACGCCGGATGCCAACATGATCCTCATTGAGCCATGGGACCCGAGCATCATCTCCGAAATCGAAAAGGCGATCCGCACTTCTGACCTGGGCTTCAATCCTCAGAATGACGGAAAGGTGGTCCGCGTCCCCGTGCCGCCGATGACCGAGGAACGCCGTCGTGATGTAGTCAAGCACCTCAACAAGGTTCTCGAAGAGCACCGCACCGCGATACGCAACATCCGTCGCGACGGCAACGACGCGATTAAGAAGGCCGCTAAAGAGAAGCTGATTTCAGGCGATGAAGAGAAGCGCGCTCTGGAAGAGATGCAGAAGCTTACCGACGACGAGATCCGTCGCATGGAAGAGATGAGTAAGCGCAAGGAAGCCGAGGTCATGCACATCTAACAGGCTGTGTGGCGATCTGGGGAACGCCGCGCAGCTTAGTCAGACCCGGTCAGACGCGCAGCGGCGCCCCGCCCAGGAGTGCCGCCGCCGACGATTCCGGCGCCCCAGACCACTCAGGCACGTTGAACAGCTTCTTCGGGTGTGCGGACTGTCCCTCTCCGGTCAGATGGTGGTTCCACAGCGCTTGCAGCACGAGAGCCACAGCCTGTTCGCGGTCCGCCTGCGATGGCCGTTCAAAATATAATTTGTAGTTCTGCCCGCAAATGCCGCAGACAATTTCGCCACTTTCCTCGGTAGCCATACACAGAACTTGCAATTCGTTTCCCCCGACGATCCATTTGCAACAGTTGATGTTCTAAGACAAAGGCAAGGTATCGGCGTTGTTGCACAACTGACCATGCTACTTCTGCTTGGCTTGGATGCCACTCAAGGCTAATTGCGTCACACGAACGGGTGATGAATCTAGTCAGACCTCGGAACGCCGCTCTCCGCCTTCAGCCGCTCTTTCTCCAACTGCTTTCTGGCGTGCGGAAGCCATCTTCTGTACAGGTCCGATTTCTCCTCCCGCAACGAGTCAGCCACCGCCCGCCGGTATCCGCCCGAGTAGATCGCATACATCAGAGCCAGCGCGCAGCCTGCTCCCAGGAAGAAGCCGAAGAAGAAGCCGACGATGCCGCCGCTCCAGTAGAGATCCATCCATCCACTTTAGCGCTCGATAACCGTCAGTCGGTGGCCGCTTCGACCGTCGTCGGAGCCCAACGCACAGCCGCCGCCTGAGCCTGCTCACATTCCTTGATCTGATCCAGAGCCTCGCGCAAGGTCGCGACCACATAATCGGGACGCGCCTGGCCAAAGCGCTCGCGCAGCACGTCCTTATCTCCGGTTGTGTTCCACAGGCCGATCAGAATTCGGTTCCCCGGCACACTCTGCCGCAGCCGCAATGCCAGCGTGCGCGCGTGAGCAAAGGCAAAGGGAGGCACTGCCGATATGCATAGAATCGTCCCCGCCTCCTCTGCCAGTCGCGCCAGGATCTCAGGAGACAAAGCACTTCCGGGCAGTAGTAGAGTCTTATGCCCGCACTGCTCCAGCAACTGCGCCAGCATAGTTGCGGCGATCTCGTCCGCCAGGTCGTTTGCCGGCACACACACAATGGGATTGGCTCGCGCCGATACGCCCTGCGGGTCGCACGCCGGCTCAAGCGCCAGAGGAGATTTATAGTCGGTGAGCTCGGCGATCAGCTCCGTCGCGCTCTGGAAAAGGTATGAGCTGCGCACGTCATCCAGAACGCCCTTGTGCCTGTCCTGCTCGGTCATGATCAGCGCCGGCATCACAACCTCGTCGTAGAGATCCACAATCCCGCGGCTTTCGAGGAATCGATCGGCGATATTATGTGCCTCAGTCTGGTCCGTTGCCAGCAGGCGCTCGTAGAAGTGCGCCTCCGGAGCCAGTTCTGCCTCTTCACCCAGCAAAATGTGCAGAAACGACATTTGCGGCACGTAGCGGCCAAACACGATCAGGCAGACGGTGAGCGGTGTCGACACCACCAGTCCTGCCCATCCCCACAGCAGCGTCCACACGATCGCCATCGTTACCAGCGCCAGCGCGGAAATCCCGGTGTGGCTTCCATAAAGGTGCGGCTCCACGAAGTTGGAGATCGCAAGTTCAAGCGCCGCAAACAGCAGGAACACAAACAGCGGGTGCCACCAGGTCGGGAACACCGCCAGGGTGTAGCCAAGCGTCGTGACTCCGGCAATCATCGTCCCCGCATACGGCACCATGCGCAGCAGGGCCAGCAGTGCGCCCCAGAGAGTGGCGTTGGGCACATGCAGCAGGTACAGCCCGATCGCAAAAATGACGCCGTAGCCGGCGTTCACCAGGGCATTCATCACCAGGTAGCGGCTGATGCGCTCTGCTGCGTCGTTCAGCGCCTGGGTCATCAGGTTCAGCCGGCTCACACCCGCCAGCAGCAGCAGCCGATTTCGCAGATCCTCACGCTTGAGCAGCATGTAGATGGTGAAGATCAGCACCATGCCGAGGGTCGCAAGCGGCTTCATGATCGGCCTCAGAAGCTCGCTCAGATACCGGCCGGTTGGCTCCGGCGGAGTCACCACGGTCACCGGCGTTGGCTTGATGAACTCCTCCGCTCTCTGTCGCGCCCGCTCATGCGCATGCGGTCCAGTCGGCGCCTGGCCGGTCTCCGCCTGCTCCACCGTCTCTTCTTTGCTGATTGTCTTCTCAATCTCCTGGATACTGGTTACCGTCTGTCCCAGGCGTCCGGTGGTCGGCACGTGTAAGGCGGAGAGTTTGTCCCGGATGTTGTCCCGATAGTTCGGCAGGTCGTTCACCACATCGATCAGCTGCCGGGCCACGACGAAGCCTATGCCCGCCACCACCGCGGAGGCCATGAATACCACCAGCACAACCGCTGAAACCCGCTTGACCCGCAGCCTCTCAAAGAAGATCACCGCCGGCGTCAGCAGAAAGTTCAGCGTCACCGCCATGGCCAGCGGGATCAGCACTTCACGGGCGAAATAGAGCCCGAGCAGCACCAGCACAAGCACGATCACCGGCTCGCTGGTGAGCAGGCCGCGCCGTGGTCGCGTGATGGCAGCTGAGGTCATGGGGTCAACAGTTCATTCCTGTAGATGCGACCTTCTGAATGAACCACCATAGCGCGACTCAAAACCAATTGGCTATCGCAAAACCGGAGATGCTGTGTCTCGAAGCCACACAATTTCAGTCGACGCGACCGTCAGGAAACGGCGACCTTGCAAAACAAAACAGGGCCATCTTCTCTGGTTTTGCCGTAGAAAGATGAACAGAGCCGGGTTGATTTGCGTATTCTCTTTGGTGAACGTTTTCCGCCCAGGCAGCTTCTGGCCCCCGGATGCCATCGAAAAGGAGAGTCGATGATCGCCGCAACTCCGGGAATCGCATCGGACTGGACCGACGAGCAGCGTGCTATTTTTCAGGCGCAGATGTCGGCATGGCAGAAGGACGAGGTAGTAGGAGTTCTTCTCGCCCTGTTCCTTGGAACTTTCGGAGCCCACCAGTTTTATCTTCGGCGTCCCGGCCTCGGCATCCTCTACATCCTCTTCTGCTGGACGGGTATCCCTACCATCGTCAGCATCGTCGAATGCTTCTTTATGCCTGGCCGCGTTCGCCAGTTCAACCTGGCGCTGGCCACCTACTTTACGTCCCAGCTCGCAGCCACGGCTACAGCGACGAATCCCACGGCAGTAGCCGTTACGCAGCCCTGCCCAAACTGCGGCGCACCCATTCCCGCAGGAGCCAACTTCTGCGGCCGATGCGGAACGAAAACAACAGGGTAGAGGGTGTAGGGAACAGGGTGTAGGGATTCGTACAGGCGACTTTCAGTTCTTCTGATAACAATCACAGCTTCTGCTTGGGGCAAAGCCTCAAACCATCACCACTACTACACCCTAATCCCTACACCCTGCCTCTTACATATTCGTGTGTCCGTGACGCATCTCTTCGTTGAACTCCGGCTTGATCGCCGCGAGAGCCTCATTCAACCGGGCATGATACTGCTCTGCCCTTCCCAGTAGCATAGGAGTCGCTGCCGCCGTATCTCCGTTCAAGCTCACCAGTCCCTGCCGTGAAAGATCTGCAGCCACGCGCGCCAGTTCTTCGGGAGTCGTGTTCAGATACTGGGCGTCCTGCGGATCGCTGATCCACACCGGCTGATTTCCGCCCAGTACGGCTCGACAGCCAGTAGACCTTCAGCCCCAGGAAATCCGCCCGGCTCTCATCCGTTGTATCTGCAAAGAAGAATTTCTTCTGCCAGCGCGAATAGTAACGCGTCGTTACCGGAACCGGCTGGCGGTTGCCGCTCTTGAGCAACTCCAGCTGCCCCTGGTCGAGGGTCTTGCGGATGGCGTTGTAGATAAAGCTTTCCGCATACGGCTGCTCCGGCGCGGGCACGATCTCGGCAAAGGTCACCGTCATGCTCGCCGAAACCTTCGCATGCAGCGGCGATGCCTCCCCGTCTTCAAGATGTGCCTGCCCGTGCACGATGTAAGTATCAGACCCTGACGTCGAGCGGTGGAACGGCCAGCCAAAGCCGCCAAAGCTCAACGGCAGCCCGGCAAGGGTAACGTACGCGTCCGGCCGAGGATTTCTCAACCGTTTTGCCGCGTCGCGGAGGTACGCAGTCATCTCCGGAAGCAGGTCCGACTTGCGAAAATCGAAGGCCTCGCTCAGCTCCAGCTGTAGTGTCTTCTCCGCCGGAGCGTCGGCAGCCAGCCCCAGGTGAAACTTGGCTGTGGGGTGCTGGTTGAAGTCCGTTCCGCCCTCAGCCGAGATCACGACCAGCCCCGCCTCGCGGGCAGCCGTCTCGAGCATGGCAGTCAAAGCATTTTCTAGTTGTGTTGGCATCAAGTCTTGTCCAGGATTGGTTATCTCCCTTATTTTACTGGAGCCATGCCGAAAGGCCCATGCCCCAAATCTTAGAGGCCAGCCCGCACTTAGCAAAAAGGTGCGGCTGGGATCCAGTACCTAAAGCTAAACTACGCCGACTACCAGGGCCTGCGTCGCACCGATTTCTTGGGCAACCATTGCGTATGTCAGCAGCGTACATATTTGCTTGACGTACCGGTGGGCTCAACTTATCCTTCATCCACTGAGGTTACTCGTCATCTTACCCTCAGTCTCCTGTCGATAGTCGGAGGGCTTTGCTTGGTTGGATTGGCTTTTATTTCGTTCATGTCGCGCCGACAGACAAAAGACTGGCAGGGATTAGTGCGGCCATCGCAAGTTTGAAGGCTGCCCTGGAATCATTTGCCACTCCTTCATCCAATCTCGGCCTCATTGAACTTGATGCAAGCTATGCAAAAGAACGAGATATCGCCACGAAAGATCGAGGATAACACTCGTTCAACCAATGTGCAAATTCTGGTGCGCCCAGAGCACCGGCATAAGGAGACCTTGGCAACGAAGAACGTCAAGTCACAAGACAATACTGTAGAAATTTCACCTCCTGCACGTTTCAGCAAGGCACAACAGGCTGTCTGGATCGAAGAGACGGTGAATATGACTGCATTTGACCTAAAGCGAATCTGGGCACGACCCGGCTTTTAGGACTGCCGATTTTGCGCCATCTCGTCCTAATGGTGTAGAATAAGTCCAAAGGTGGAAGAGATAAGAAAGCTCCACTGCGAAGGAACCTCATTCAGTGCAGCACAACATCCGTTTTCGATCACATCTGGTCCCGGGGCTCCATTTGCCCAGCAGATGCGAGACTCTATGCGCTAATGAAGAAGCCATACTTATCGCAATCCGACTTTCTTTGGAGATTAATCTCGTAAACATTACCGAAAATTCGACAACGATTGACAGAATTTCTGCTGAGGCCGAGATCGATGGAAAATGGATCGCATTGAAATTCGTGAGCGATTTGAGCAATTATGAAATAGCTTTCGACGATGAGCAACTACCTAAAGGACCTTTCTCCGACGCCTATGCAAGGATCGAAAAATTAACAAGCCTCTGGGATAAGTTGAAAGGGGTAGAGCTAAAACGCGGTGTCTCGGTCTCAGGCTGGGTAGATTTTGAAGTGGACATCCCCGAAGCACAGCTGGATAAGCCCGTGCAACACAAGATCAGGCTAGTGGATGCTTTGGGAGGAACTCATCCCGTGATAGTGCTAGCTTCTAATCCCCCTGACAAATCGGGCCGCATCAAACACAGCGACCAAGTCTATTCCAGGTTAAGGCAATGATTTCCTTGTAAATCGAATGTGTCACTCTGTGTGGTTTCTGAAACAAAGAATCCAATAGGGATGGCATAGGGTTGGCCGGTTGCAATACCCTGGCCATCTCCGCCCAATCTTACGCGAGATCGAACAACAGGACTTCGCTCGCCTCTTCAGCCTTTACCGTAATCGACGGTTCGTCGCTCACGGCCAGTGCGTCTCCGGTTGAAAGCTGCTTGCCATTCACCGTTACGCCGCCGCGAATCACGTGCAGCCAGCCATATCGCTTCGGGCGCGAATTCGTGGCCGATCTCCTCGCCACTCGCCAGTTCGGAGACATACACCTTCGCGTCCTGGTTGATAACCGAGACCCCCGGAGCCTTGACCGGCCCGGCCAGCTGCTTCCACTGCCCGCGTTTTTCTTCCGGGGCAAAAGCCAGCTGCTCATAAGTCGCCGGAACGCCGTCCTTGGCTGGCTCGATCCAGATCTGCAGGAAATGCACTGGCTCGGTCTTCGATCCGTTGTATTCGCTGTGCACCACGCCCGTTCCCGCCGACATCCGCTGGATCTCGTTCGGCCCCAGCACCTCTTCGTGCCCCATGCTGTCCCTGTGGGCCAGCTTGCCCTCGAGCACGTAGCTCAGGATCTCCATGTCCCGGTGCGGGTGGGCTCCAAAGCCCCGACCCGGCGCAACTCGGTCTTCATTAATCACTCGCAGGCTGCGAAAGCCCATGTTCTTTGGGTCGTAATACCCGGCGAATGAAAACGTGTGGTGCGAATCCAGCCATCCATGGTCTGCGTGTCCCCGTTCTTCACTTCTCCGTATCTGTAGCATTGTGGTTCTTCCTTCCCTTCGTCGATAAAACTCGTTCATCCTTGGCCGCAGCCGCAGCCAATCCCACCTTCTTAAGCAGTCCGTACAGCTGGGCGCGCTCTTCCGCTCCCAGAACCGCCATCAGTTCCTCCAAATCCCGCGAGTGCGCTTCGAAAATTTGCTCCACCTGCCGCTTTCCGTCCGGCGTCAGATGGATCACGCGCGCCCGGCGATCTTTCTCCGTGAACTCGCGGCGCACCAGCCCGAGCTTTTCCAGCCGGTCTACGGCCGCGGTCATCGATCCGCTGGCCAGCAGAACCCGCGCACCGATCTCTCCTACTGTCAGCGGACCCTTATGCAGCAGCGCCTCAAGCGCCATGAAGTCGCTCAGACACAACCCGTGCCGTGCGACGCTCTCCTCGACATGCGCACTCAGTGCGCGGTGCGCTTTCGCGAAGACCAACCAGAGTCTCGCGGCTGTTACGGGTTGTTGCTGGCTCATCACACAACATAAGATGAATATCTCGACAAAAAGATTCTTGATATCGAGATATATAATTGGCGTACTCATACGGCAGCGACTTGGCCGAGAATTTCCCGCAAGTCGCTATACTGGAATTAGAGACCGAAAAAGCCCGGCTGCTATCAGCCGGGCTTTCTTCTTGGGGTTGGGTTCGAGTTAGCGCAAGCGACCTGAAATGAAACGGTTACAGCCTTTCGCTTTAGAATGAAACGCTTATAGCCACTTGTGCAATTTCATCCCGTAAGCCATTTGGAATGAAACGGTTACGGAAATCGTCCTTTAGAATGAAACGGTTGCAGTTCTCCCCTTTTGGAATCAAACGGTTACGGGATCGAGGGGGAGGGGGTAGGACAACCCCCCTCAGTCCCCCTTCGCCGGAGCCGCTGCCGGTGCTGCAGGAGCCTTCCCCAGCACCCACTTGTCGTACCAGTCGAAATAACGCTGGTAGCGGTCGCGGATGAAGCTGGGGCGGGTGAAGCCGTGGAACTGGCCCGGATAGACCACCAGCTCGGTCGGGACATTCAGGCTGCGCAGAGCCTGATACATCTGCTCGCCCCCAACCAGCGGAACATTGAAGTCCTTGTCTCCACCCATAAAAAGCGTGGGTGTCTTGATGCGGTCGGCGTGGTACAGCGGATAGGCCAGCTTGATGTACGTCTCCTGCGCTTTCCACGGTGGCTGGAGCTCGTTGTCGTACTGGTGGATGTACTGGTCGACTCCATAGAGCATGACGGGATTGCCAACACCCGCTCCGCTGGTAGCACCCTTGAAGCGGGTGGTGCTGGCGATGGTGTAGTCGGTAAGGATGCCGCCGTAGCTCCAGCCGCCAACGCCAAGACGATCGGGATCGGCATAGCCTTCCTTGACGGCTTCATCGACGGATGCGAGCAGGTCTTCGACTTCGTGATGCCCCCAGTCGGCGAAGATGGCCTGCGAGTAGTCACGACCACGGCCCGAGCTGCCGCGGTAGTTGACGTTGAGCACCGCGAATCCGCGCGCGGCGAAGAGCTGCCGCTCAATGACGAAGCTGTGCGCATCCTGGCCGTTGGGTCCGCCGTGAATCCTGAGCAGCATCGGATACTTCTGCCCGGCCACAGCGTCAGGCGGGAGAGTAATCAGGCCATGGACTTCGGTTCCGTCTTTGGCTTTCGCGGTGATGTCATGCGTCGTGCCCAGCTTCAACTGCGCCATCAGGGCGTCGTTATGGCCGGTGAGCTTGCGCAGCTTGCCATCTTCAAAGGCAACGATATTGGCGGGCGTGGAATCGGTGGTCCAGATCAATACCTGATGGCCGTTCGCGTCATTCTGGGTGAAGGCCACGCCGGGATCGTCAATCAGTCGCTTAGTCGTGCCGTCAGCAACATCTACCGACAGAGGATATTCCGACCGGTCGTCTTCGACCAGAACGGTGATGGTCTTGCCATCAGGCGAAAAGCGAGGTGTCGAGACGCTGCGATCGAGCTTTGTAGTCAGAACACGCTGACCGGTTCCGTCAGCTCCTACGATTGCAAGTTCATTGAGGTTGTATTCCTCGTACTTCGGATCGCTGCCCTGGGTGTAGGCGATCCATTTGCTATCCGGACTCCACGCGAGGCGTCCGCCGTCTTCGCCCTTAAAGTCGGTGAGCTTCTTCGGCGTGGAGTTTGGCGCAGCATCCACGACAAAGACGTCGGTGTTAATGGTCCGATCCCAGTCGGGGTCGTGGTTGCTGACATAGGCGACTTTCGACCCGTCCGGAGACCATACAGCGTTGCTTTCCTCGTGAGCAATGTCGTTGGTCAGCTTGTCCAGCTTTTGCGTGTCGATGGTGTAGATGTAGAGGAGATTCCGGTTGGTACCCGACAGATATCCCTGGATGTCCTGCTTGAAGTGGTAGCGGTCGATGACGATGGGTTTGGGTTTCTCCTCCTTCTTCTCGCCCTTCTTGTCGTCGGCGCTCTCCGGCTCGTCACTGGCCTTGATGGTCAGAAGCAGCTTCTTGCCATCGGGTGACCATGCGTAGGCGCCGAGATGACCCTTCACGTCGGTTAACTGCCGGGCCTCACCGCCACGACGATCGAGAAGCCAAACCTGGGTGCCCTTCGCCTTCCCGGGGCGGTCGGCCTCAAAGGACAGGTACTTTCCATCGGGGCTCCAGCGGGGGCTGCTCGCAGACGACTCTGGGTTGTAGGTCAGCTCGATATCCTGCGAGCCGTCCCAGCTCACCATCCAAATATCGGTGAGGCGCTTGTCGGCGGTGGTGTCGATGTGGCTCAAGGTGTAGGCGATCCATTGGCCGTCGGGAGAGACCTGGGGATCACCGACGTCCTGAAAGCGAAAGATGTCGTCGAGGGTCATGGCGTGGGGCGAGGTCGGCGCGGGGTTCTGCGCCAGTGCAGATGCAGCAACGAGAGACGCGCCGAGAATAAGCGACAGAAGAGCAGTGAGAGCGGGCGTGCGAGACATGCAGATGAGTATAAGGGTGGCGTTGATTCTGCCAGATAGGATTTTGCCCGGACGGTTTGCTGGGCAAGACTTCACAAATCGCTCCTTTGTGAATTATTCTGCTAACTAATCGATTAGTTGTTCGTCGAAGGAATTAGAGCGCCTGCCCCGTGGGGGCGAGATGCTCCGTGTGATCATGCCGCCCAAAAAGTCCATCACGTTGACCGAAGCCGAGTTAAGGCTTATGAAAATTCTCTGGCGTCGGGGGGAATCGGCGGTAGGGGATCTGGTTTCCGCGATGCCCGACGGGGCGACTCTGGCCTACAACTCTGTCCTGACGACCATCCGCATTCTTGAACAAAAGGGATACGTAGAGCACAGGCAGGAGGGCCGCGCGTTTATCTACAGCGCGTGTGTCGGCGAGCACGAGGCGAGCAAGACGGAGATTCGCCACATCATGCAGCGCTTCTTCGGCGACTCGCGGGAACGCCTGCTGCTTTCACTGCTGCGGGATGATGAGGTGACTCCCGAGGAACTGGAGCGGCTGAAGGAAGCGATTGCCAGCGCAGAACAAGAGAAGACGGAGAGTGTTCAGTGATGATGGGACTGAATATTCTTCAATCGATCGAAGGCCTCTCGCAGCTGGCGGCGGCAGCGTTTGTGTCGAGTCTGTGGCAGGATGTTCTGCTGGTGGCTGTCGTCGCCCTCGGACTGCGGTTCGTGCCGAAGATGACGGCTGCGGTTCGGTTTGCAGTGTGGAGCGCGGTTTTCGTGGTCATCCTGCTGCTGCCGTTTATTCAAGCCTGGGTGAGCCGGTCGCACGCGGGCATTGCCTCGTCGGGCGCAGGAATTCAACTGGACGTGCGCTGGAGCTATGCGATCGCCGCGGTGTGGTTGGTTTTTTCTCTGGCGCGCGCAGCAAAGCTTGGGATCAGCGGTCTGCGGTTGCGCGGGTTGTGGAAGAGAGCAACTCCAGTAGGGGCGGCGGATCTGGGCTCTGTCCTTTCGGGCGCGCGAGGCGTGCAGCTTTGCACCTCGAGAGAGATCGACCGGCCGAGCGTGATCGGATTTTTTTCGCCGCGAATCCTCATTCCCGTGTGGCTATTTGAGAAGCTGACCCCGGCGGAGTTGAAACAGATTGTGCTGCACGAAGCTGGACACATCAGCCGGGCGGACGACTGGATCAATCTCTTTCAGAAGATCGGCCTGGTGCTGTTTCCGCTGAATCCGGTGCTGATGTGGATCGACCGGCGGCTTTGCTTCGAGCGCGAGCTGGCATGCGACGACAGCGTACTTGAGTCGACCCACGCTCCGGGCGCATATGCGAGCTGCCTGGTGAGCCTGGCAGAACGCGCAAAGGACCGTCGCGCCGTGTCACTGTCACTCGGGGCGTGGGGGCGGCAGTCGGAGCTGACCCGCCGGGTACACAGCATTTTGCGGCGCAGAGAGAGCATGAGCCCTCTGCAGATGCGGCTGGCTTCGGGCGGCATGGTGATTGCTCTGCTGGGAGCCGGGATTGCCCTTTCTCAATGCCCGCACATCGTATCCTTCACGGAAGCGACGCCCTTGGCGGAGCTGTCCGCGCCAATCTCTGCTGGCGCCGCCCGGATTGTGCCGGTGTCGGCGCGGTCCCTGTCGACCGCGACTCTCCAGTCGGCGGTATTTCATTCCTCGGTGTCACCGCATGAGACGCTGCTGAAGACTTCGCTGCCCTCACGCCCGGCGTTGAAGCCGGCGCGGAGCAAAGCCCGCAAGACGATGGCGTCCACACCTGCCACGATAATCCCGGCGGTCTCGCCGACTTCAGCTACATCGCGGACAAGACAAGCTTCTACCGGAATGCAACGCTTCGTCGTTCTTACGTCGGCGCCTGTTGATCCCTCTGGTCGTCCGGGGGTGGTGCTCGCGGTAAGCCCCGAGCACACCTATGCCGCTCTGCCAACTGAAGACGGTTGGCTCGTCATTCAACTCTAACCATTTCAAGCACGTATGAGGACTTGCTATGCCTGGAACAACTAATAAATTAATTGGCAAGACGGCGCGCGTCGCTGTTCCTGCCGGCACGGCGGCCGCCCTGGTTCTGGGAGCCGCATTTTTCATCCATCACAACGGAGTGCACGCGGCAGACGGCTATATGGCACCGCTCGATGACAGCAGCGTCTCGTCGCTGGTCGATCTGGATCACGCGGTGGAGACGGTTGCCGCGCGGGTCACGCCGGCCGTCGTCAACGTAGCTGTGACCTCAAAGGGATCGTCGGAGAGAAATGCCAGCGACGACGGCGGGCAGGGGCAGCAGCAGAACCTGCCGCCGGGATTCTCGCAGTTCTTCGGGCCGGGCGGTCCTTTCGGATTCGGCCAGACGCCGCAGCAGCCGCAGATTGAGCATGGAATCGGCAGCGGCGTAATTATCTCGCCTGACGGGTACATCGTGACGAATAACCACGTGGTTGATGGAGCGACCCAGATTCGCGTGACTATGAACGATCGCCGCACCTTCAATGCGAAAGTGATCGGCACCGACAAGCTGACTGACTTGGCGGTCATCAAGATCGATGGCCACGGCCTGCCGAACATTCCCTGGGGCGATTCGACCAAGCTGCATCCTGGACAGACGGTGTTGGCTTTCGGCAGCCCGTTCGGATACTTTCAGTTTTCGGTTACCCGCGGCATTGTGAGCGCGCTTGACCGTCCGAATCCCTATTCGGACGATGCCCGCAAACCGGGCGGGTTCATTCAAACAGACGCGGCGATTAATCCCGGCAACTCCGGCGGAGCACTCGTGGATGCGCATGGAGAGCTGATCGGAATCAACACCTTCATCATCTCCAACAGCGGTTCGTTTGCCGGCGCGGGCTTCGCGATTCCGTCTCAGATTGCTCGTGACGTCACTGAGTCGCTGATCAAGACGGGCACGGTCCATCACGGATATCTGGGCATCAGCATGAACGACGTAACGCCGGATAACTACAGCTTCTTCAAGCTGAAGGATACGACAGGCGCGATCGTCTCCCAGGTGACTCCTGATTCGCCGGCCAGCCGTGCGGGTCTGAAGGCGGGCGACGTGATTGATGAACTGAATGGAAAGAAAATTCTGAACGGCGGCGCGCTGCAAGTGGCAGTAAGCGAGGTTTCACCCGGCACTTCGATCTCGTTGGGGATCATTCGCGATGGCCAGCCGCAGACCGTGGATGTGAAGGTTGGCGAGTTCCATGGCGGGTCACAGGTGGCGAGCAACGACGATGGCAACGCGCAACCTGGCAAGACTGGAAAGTTGGGTCTGGCGGTCGATGATTTGACGCAGGATGCACGGCAACAGCTGAATGTTCCGTCGCAGGTAAAGGGCGCTGTGGTCGAGAATGTGCGGCCAGCCAGCCCGGCGGACGATGCCGGACTTGCTCCCGGAGACGTGATCCTGGAAGTGGATCGGCAGCCTGTTTCTTCAGCTCAGCAATTCGTCAGCGATGTTCATGCAAGCCCGGCCGGCAAAGATCTGCTGTTGCTGGTCTGGTCGCACGGCAATGCCACGTACCGCGTGCTTCACACTGACGAGAGCGACAACAGCCAAAACGGAATGTAAGTTATCATCCACCAACCTGAGTAACACAGAGCCCGCCTTACCGGCGGGTTTTGTGTTTTGTGGCGCTCTGTGTGGGTGCGGTTGGGATTGCTTGGATATAATCCATTTCGTTCTATGAAAAGGTAGCTTAACGATGGCGCAGAGCCTTCCAATTCTTTCCAACGCAGTTGCCGATCCGGCGATTGTCAATCCGGCGATTGAGTGCGCCAGTACGTTGCCATCGAATTATTACGTTAATCCTGAACTTCTTACAGTTGAGAAGCACAAGATTTTCTGGCGAACGTGGCAAATCGTCGGCCGCTCGGAGCAGGTTCGTAACGCAGGCGATTACATTACCGTGGATTTGCTCGGCGAGCCGCTCGTGGTAGTGCGCGGCTCCGACGGAGCGCTGCGAGGCTTCTACAACGTCTGCCGGCATCGGGCTGGGCCGGCGGCAGAGGGATGCGGATCGCGCAAGGTTTTTCGATGCGGCTATCACGGATGGACCTACTCGCTCGATGGGCGGCTGGTGAATGCTCCGGAGATGGAAGGCGTGGAGAGCTTCTGCGCCGAAGAGCTTCGGTTGCGGCCGATTCAGGTGGGTGAGTGGGAGGGTCAGGTCTTTGTGAATCTCGATCCTGACGCTCCGCCGTTGCTCAATGCGCTGCGTAAATTGCCGGAGCAGGCGGGAAAGTACCGCTTCGGACAGATGCAACTGCGTGGACGCCGCGAATATCACATGCAATGCAACTGGAAGGTTTACATCGACAACTATCTTGAGGGATACCACCTGCCGAGCGTGCATCCCTCGCTGAACCGGGAACTCGATTACGGAAGCTACACGACAACGCTGTTTGCCAATCATTCGCTGCAGTTCAGTCCAATCCGCGGACCCGAGAATGAATCAACCACGGATAGGCGTTACAAGCAGGCCGAGGGCGACCTTAGCGCCGAGTATTTCTGGATCTTTCCGAACTGGATGCTCAACTGCTATCCGGATAATGTCTCGCTCAATATCGTTCTACCTACCGGGCCCGAAACCTGCGTAGCCATCTTCGAATGGTATTTTCCACCCGATCAGGAGACCGCGATCGACGAAACGATGCGATTCAGTGACGAGATTCAACTTGAGGACGGGCACATCTGCGAAGTAGTCCATCGAAACCTGAAGTCACAGTCCTACGACACGGGACGCTATAGCGTGAAGCAGGAGAGGGGTGTGCATCATTTTCATCTGCTGTACTCCGAAGCCATTCACGCAGGTGAGCAGCTTATTGCATCCAAGTCTTAAGCTAAAACGTTTGACTACGCTGTTAATTGAGTGATACCTTCGCGTTTTGCGCGGAGCGATCGAAAGACTGACGCCAACTCTCTACCCACGAAGAGGACTGTATTCCCCCAAGAATTACATCGGGCCCGCGGTCGGTTAGCTGGATCTCCCAACCGCTCTGGCTTCTCCTGCTTTGCGTGATTTTCTCGTTTGCACCGGGAGTGCGAGCGCAGGAAACTCCTGCTGTCCTTCAAGGATCGCTGCTGAACGCGGCAGGATCGCCGGTGGCTGGTGCGATCGTACATCTGAGCGGTTCGGCAGGTGCGGTTCGGGCCACGACCGATGGCCTGGGCAAGTTCCAATTCCGCGGGTTGGCATCCGGGCAATACCAGCTGCGAGTGAACGTCAGCGGGCGTGCGATGAAGCTTGCGCACCCGATCGATGTGACCGCCGGCGCGCAGTCGATCTTGCTGACGATGACCGACCAGGGACTGGCGCTGAGCGTGGCGCCCCAAGAGCCGTCCGACACCGAAGGCGAAGAAAAGCTGACCAGCCAGAAGGTGAATGAGCTTCCGCTCAACAAGCGGGACTTCAGCGCACTGTTGCTGATGGCGGCGGGTACGATGACGGACGCTAACGGCGCGACCAACTTCACGGCGCAGTTCGCCATCAACGGGCAGCGCGGTGTGGAGGCGGTGTTTGCGATGAATGGCGCCGACATCAGCGATCCGGAAATGGGAGGCTCCACTTTCTCGAATTTCAACGTGGATGCAGTGCAGGAGATTCAGTCGTCGTCGGGCTGGATGCCCGCGAAGATCGGACAGGGCGCGTCGGGATTTACCAACATCATCACGCGATCGGGGAGCAGCGGATTCCACGGCTCGTTCTTCGAGTTTCTGCGCAATTCGGCGCTGGATGCGCGGAACTATTTTGACTACTCGACTCCGGAGACTCCGGGGCGTATTCCGCCGTTCCGGCGAAATGAGTTCGGATTCACCAATGGCGGCCCGGTTGTGCTTCCGCACATTTACGACGGACGAGGAAAGACCTTTTATTTCGGGGAGTATCAGGGCTTTCGCCAGGTACTCGGAACGACGCAGGTGCTCCCGATGCCGACTGCAGAGGAGAGAAATGGTGTCGATGCGACGGCGTATCCGGGCGACGTGCTGTACGTGCCGGTTGACCCGTCGATTGCTGCGATTCTGGCGCGATATCCGCTGCCAAACTTCCCCACCGGATCCTATGGGGTGCACACCTACGCGACGTATTCGAAGGTGGACACGGATGCCGATCAGTTCTCTATCCGGCTGGACCATAAGCTTTCGGACAAGAACGAGTTCTTCGGGCAGTTCAATTTCAACAACATTACCGGACCGACAACCAACCCTGACCAGACGACGATCGATCCGCTTTTCGGCGTAACCTACATCGATCGGCAGCGCAATGTCGCCTTCACATTTACGCGCACGGCTTCGCCGAATCTCTCGATGCAGACAGAGTTCAGCATAACCAGGAGCACTCCTTCGTTTCCCACGCAGGACTACACCGATCCTGCGGTGAAGTTCAATGATGCGTTGTTTGAGGGTTTCAACACGGCAGGGGGCTCGGTGATGAGCGCCTATGGAAATCTCTTTCAGCTGCAGCAGAGCTTTGCCATCAACAAGGGAAGCCACACGCTTGCGGCCGGAGGAGAAGTGAGGCTCAACCGCGACTCGACATTTTTTGGGATCAGTCCGAATGGCGAGTATGATTTCGGTGGCGGGACGGCGTACGCACTTACCAATATTCCTTCGCAGAGCGGCATGCACAACATTAATGCTGGCGATCCTTTGCCGGATACGCTTTCGAGTTTCTTATCAGGTAGTCCGTTCGTTTACACGCGTGCGATTGCTCCGCCGTATTTCTCAAATGGGCCGCATATCGGGCCGGCGGCCATCAATCGCAACATGGGTGCCGTGTATGCCCAGGATACGTGGAAGATTTCTGACCGGTGGGTACTCGATTACGGACTGCGGTGGGAGATCTACACGCCTATTTCAGAGCGGGCGAGGCGGACTTCGAGCTTTCTGAACTACGGGCCGGATCAGGAGTTTGCGATCAATCCGCAGCCTGGATACAAGACGAATCTCGATGGCTTTATGCCGCGTGTGCAGCTTACATGGAAGGTGACGGACAAACTGCAAGCGCATGCGGGCGGTGGGCTCATGGTGATCCCGCCGAACATCTGGCAGGACAACTTTCTCACAGGCTCGACGCCGTTTGTGGTGTATCCGCGGTTGACGGCGGCCAAAGGTGCGCCAATTCAGTATGGGTTCCAGATCACTCCTGCGCAGCTGCCGGGCGTGTACACCCCAAGCGGAGAGAATATCTTTCCGAGCCACACGACGAAGGAAGTTGCGGCAAACACGGTGATGGATGTGGACCGGTATCAGAAAGATGTGGCGGCGCTGACGCCGAGCGGAGCGCTAAGCCCGTTGAATCTGAGCGCGATCGATCCGTCGTTCGGGAACGCGTGGCTATATACGTGGACCCTGGGACTGGAAAGCGAGTTCGGCAAGCTGACGGCCGACATCAGCTATGTGGGCACGACCGCTTCCCATCTGCCGCGCACAAGCTTTCCGAATGCTTATCCGGGAGCGAGCGCGGAGTTCGCGCCTCATACGCAGTTCGACAGCTCGGGCAACGTGATTGGCGGATTCGGCGTAGAGAATGTGATTACTGGCACGGCGCATTCGACCTATAACGCGCTGCAGACATCTCTGACAGGTACCTTTCCGCACGGCGGTCCTGGGGTGCAGGCTAGCTACACGTGGAGCAAATCGATCGACGATACGAGCCTGGTGAGCGGGGGCACGGGAAGTACCGGGGCCACGGTTGTGCCGTTTCCGCAGGACCCATACAACACGCATCTGGAGAAGGGACCGTCAAACTTCGACGTGACGAATGCGTTCACGCTCAGCGCGGCTCAGGACCTGCATCTGGACAGCGTCGACTTTCTTGAGGGAGTGACAAAAAAGATCACGGCGGGATGGGAGATGCTGGTGATTTCGACTATCACCAGTGGGTCGCCGTTCACCGTGTACTCGGGTGTACAACAGACGGGCGCAGGATCGAATGGTGTGGACCGTCCGGATCAGATTGGTACACCGGATCTTTCGACAGCGCGGAAGCGGCGCGAGGATTATTTTGGCCGAGGGGCGGCCAATGCATCGTTCTTTTCGATTCCGATTAATCTGCCCGGAGGCACAGGCCCCAACAGCGGCTACTTCGGCTCGGTTGGCCGGAACTCGTTTCGCGGGCCAGCCTTCTACGACTATGACTTCGCGTTCATCAAGGACACGCCAGTCGGGCAACGCAAGAGTGGGATCGAGCTATTCGATCTGCAGTTTCGAGCGGAGTTCTTCAACCTGTTCAACATCGTGGACATGGGGCTACCGGCCAACACGATAGAGGGGTCTGGATTTGGAATCATCAGCAAGACGGCGGGAAACTCGCGCCAGATCCAGTTTTCGCTCAAGCTAATCTATTGATGCTGTCCGTTTCATCTCGTGAGCGAACTCAATCCGATCTTATGATTCTGACTATGCGCAAATTCGCGTTGTTCGTGGTGTGTGCTCTTTGCCTGCCGACTGCGATGTCTGCGCAGCAGCCTGCATGGCCACCTACTGCCGATCACGTCACACTTCCGTTGTGGCCCGGCGCTGTGCCGGGCGCGCAGCCGAATCCCAAGCCGGAAGGGGATACCACGACGGCGAAGGATCACATCGTAGCGGGGAAGCGTGTCATCCGCATCGGAAACGTCTCGACGCCGACTCTGACTGTCTATTCGCCCAGGACGGGGAACACGGGCGTGGGTGTTGTTGTGTTTCCGGGAGGCGCGTACAAGATTCTCGCCATTGATCTCGAAGGTACAGAGGTGTGCGACTGGCTGAATAGCGAGGGCATCACCTGTGTGCTGGTGAAATATCGCGTGCCCGACACCGGACCGTACCCGAAGTCTGCGGCAGCTCTGCAGGATGCGCAGCGCGCACTCGGCATGGTGCGCGAGCACGCTGCGGAATGGCACATCGATCCGAACCGGATCGGAGTTCTGGGCTTTTCAGCGGGAGCGCACCTCGCCGCAGCGATCAGCACGCATTTCGATCAGCGCCTGTATGATCCGGTGGATGCGGCTGACAAGCTGAGTTGTCGCCCTGATTTTGCCGTGATCGTGTATCCGGGCTATCTCGCGCTTGCCGAGCAAAACTTTGCGCCGAATCCGGATATTCATGTGACGGCGCAGACTCCTCCCAGTTTCATCGTTCAGGCGGAGGATGACCCGGTGCACATCGAGAACGCGACGGTTTATTTCATGCAGCTCAAGAATGCGGATGTTCCGGCGGAGTTGCACATCTACGCCCAGGGTGGGCACGGTTATGGCCTGCGGCGAACTGAGCTTCCCGTCACTACTTGGCCCGATAGTGTGACCAAGTGGCTGCACACGATCCATATGCTGCCTGACAGCGCTCAGAAGTAGGTCTGCACTATATCGATGACCTGATAATCCGCGCTGAGGATGGGTACGATTTGCCACTTGTCGAAGGTCAGGCAGGGATGGGAAATATCAAAGCCGATCATATCGCCCACGCGGATGTCGTCGCCCTCGTGGATCTGAAGGAAGGCATGCTGATCCATCATGCGGGTGAGACTCCAATGCGCTGGAGCGGTGACCGGTGCAGAACTGCCCGGACGGTGTTGCAATGCGGGGCCTGGAAGGCCGGCATCGAAGGCGGCGTCCCGCTTGCCTAACGAGACGATGGCCCTTTCCTTTTCAGGAACGGACTGCACGTAAGCCCACACCTGCAGCGCGGGAACGAGGCCGGAATGCATGCGCTGCGCGATCGGGTTGTGAGCAAGGATTCTCTCCTGCGCGCGGCGATAGCTGCCGACATCATGGGTGAGATAGCAGCCGGGGCGCAGCACAATTTCAACCTGATCTCCGAGGCCGGCGCCGGAGAAGACTTCGGCCACCACGTCGTACCAGGCGGAGCCTGCGCCGGTCAGCAGAGCGGGTTGGCGATCGAAGCGGCCTTGCGTCAGTAATTCGCCGGTCAGGCGGACGGCGCGTTCCGCTAAGCTTCGGATCAGGCGTTCGTCGTCGAACACGCCCTCGAAAAACTCAACTCCGCTCAGCGAAAGTGTGCCGCGCCACTGGTCAAGAGCAGCGAGAAGTGGCACGAGCTGTGCGTCGTCGCGTACGCCGGTTCGGCCGCCGTCGGCTCCCAGTTCAATCAAGACCTGCAATCGTTGCCCTGCGGCGCGGAAGAACGTCCCTAGCTGCTCGACGTTTTCGGGCGAGTCTACAAGGCAGAAATATTCGACCGAAGGGTCGCGAAGTAAGTCCGAGATGATCCTCATGTTTTGCCGGCCGACCAGCTGGTTTCCCATGAGGACACGCCGGCCGCCGTGTTCGTAAGCAATCCGGGTCTGGTGCGCGGTCGCCAGCGTGATGCCCCAGGCGCCGCCCTGCAACTGCATTTCGAAGAGTCGGGGAGCCATGGTGGTCTTGCCGTGGGGCGCTAGCTTCATGCCATATTCGTTGATGAACCGCTGCATCCAGCGTAGGTTGTGCTGGAGCTTAGCCTCATAGAGCACGGCGACAGGCAGACTGAGGTCTTCGCGCAGCAGGTTCCATCCGAGTCCGGCAATGTCGGCCGCCTCGACCGGATTCGTCAGTAAGCCCAGTCCTTTGTGATGAGGGGCAATCCGTGTGTCGCGCTTCTCAGTCGTCACTGTGACCTTCTGTGCAAAATAGCTAAAGCCAGCATATCTTGTGGCGATCATTTCCGGTCCGTGTCTTCGGGGCTTGGATGCCGGAGTGACGTAGCGTATATCTTTGAGGCAGTTCCTATGCCTGTCTGCGACACGCTTATCCGAAATGCGCTTGTGGTCGATGGTAGCGGCGGTGATTCTTTGCTTGCCGACGTCGCACTTGTAGGTGATCAGATCCGTGCGGTCGGGTCGCGACTCGACTACGCTGCCGAAGAAGTAATCGATGGCGCAGGCCATGTGCTTGCTCCGGGCTTCATTGACGTACATACCCACGATGACACGAATGGGATCCGCACCCCGGAGATGCTGCCGAAGCTCTCGCAGGGAGTTACGACCGTGATTGTGGGCAATTGCGGCATCAGCGCTGCGCCGGTGCGATTGATGGGTGATCCTCCGGACCCGATGAATCTGCTCGGGGACGCAAGCGTGTTTCGATATCCTACATTCGCTTCCTATATCGCAGCCGTCGACGCTGCGCGGCCCGCGGTGAACGTGGCAGCGCTGGTTGGGCACACGGCGCTGCGCAATAACCACATGGATCGGCTTGATCGAGCCGCGACCAAGGGCGAAGTCGAAGCCATGCGCTGCCAGCTGATCGAGGCTCTCGATGTTGGTGCGCTGGGGTTGAGTACTGGGCTTGCGTATCTCTCAGCCAACGCCGCTACCATCGATGAGGTTCTGGCTCTTGCCGAGCCGCTCGCGCGCGCCGGTGGCCTGTATACGACGCACCTACGCAGCGAGACCGAGGCCATTATCGATGCATTGCACGAGGCCTTTACCGTTGGCCGTGAATGCCGTGTACCGATCGTGGTCTCGCACCTGAAATGTGCGGGCGTCGATAACTGGGGACGAAGCTCCGAGGTACTAGAGGAACTCGATGCGGCGCGGGCCTCGCAGCCTGTGGGTTGGGACTGCTATCCGTATGCTGCCGGTTCGAGCACGCTCGATCTGCGCCAGGTGGATGAACGCGTCGAGATCCGGATCACCTGGTCGAAGCCGCATCCGGAGGCGGGAGGGCGGACGCTGGCGCATATTGCGCAGGATTGGGGGATAGGCCAGACAGAAACGGCGCGGCGTCTGCAACCCGCCGGGGCTATTTACCACAGCATTTCCGAGGACGATATGCGACGGATCTTGTGCCATCCGGCGACGATGATCGGCTCTGACGGGCTGCCCAACGACCCGCGGGCGCATCCGCGACTCTGGGGCACATTCCCGAGGGTGCTGGGGCGATACAGCCGGGATGAGAAGCTATTTTCGCTTACTGAAGCTGTTCACAAAATGACGGGTCTTCCCGCTGCGCGGTTCGGGTTTGCGGACCGCGGACTGGTTCGCGAGAGCTATCTTGCAGACCTGGTGCTCTTCGACCCGAAGAGGATTCGCGACACTGCTACCTTCGATAATCCGGTGTGTCCTGCGGAAGGCATCGAACGTGTGTGGGTCAACGGTGTGCTTTCGTATCGTAACGGCATTCCCACAGGGAATCGGGGCGGAAAGTTCATAAAAAGATCAGCAGCAATTACGAATAAAGCTTTTGATTCGCTGCAACTCGAGGAGCACGGATGAGTATCAAGCGCTACGGAGTGGAAGGGGGAGCGGGCACCGGCGGACAGCATCTGCCTTTTGCGCGCGCCGTGCAGGCTGACGGCTGGCTCTTTGTGTCGGGCCAGGTGCCGATGGTGAACGGCGAGGTCGTCGAAGGAAACATCGTCGCGCAGGCCCACCAGGCGATTCGCAACCTGCTGGCGATTCTGGAAGAAGCCGGTTATGGCCCGGAGCATGTGGTGCGGTGCGGCGTATGGCTCGACGATCCGCGCGATTTCCAGTCGTTCAATGCTGTATTCCGGCACTACTTCGGTGAGCATCCTCCGGCGCGGGCGTGCGTTGTTTCGAGCATGGTGGTTGATTGCCGGGTCGAGATCGATTGCGTCGCCTATAAGCCTCCCGCATCCTGATCGCTGGCGTCTGTATCTGAAGTCAAGCCGTTTCGTCGGAAAGGGGATCGCTGCCTTCGCTCCTATGATCGACCACCATGGTGTCTTTCTGCTGCTCGCGGCTCTAAGCGCTGTTATCGTCCTTATCCTGCTGATCGCAGTCGTCAAGCTCAACCCCTTCATTGTGCTGTTTCTGACCTCGCTGGCGCTGGCTGTGGTTGCCGGCATGCCAGCAGCCGCGATTGTCAAATCATTCGAGATCGGCCTGGGCAACACACTGGGACACATCGCAATTGTCGTCGGGCTGGGCACGATGCTGGGCAAAATGATGGCGGAGTCGGGCGGCGCGACCCGAATTGCTTACACGCTTATCAATCTTTTTGGCGAGAAGAATGTTCACTGGGCCATGGCGGTGATCGGCTTTCTTATAGGCCTGCCGGTTTTCTTTGAGGTCGGCTTTGTGTTGCTCATTCCCATCGCGTTTTCCGTGGCGAGACGAACGCAAACATCGCTGGTTCTGGTGGGATTACCGATGGTGGCAGGGCTCTCGGTTGTTCACGGGCTGATGCCGCCGCATCCGGCGGCGATGCTGGCCGTCACAATCTTCAATGCCGATGTTGGCCGCACGATTTTTTATGCCTTGCTGGTCGGCATTCCTACTGCGGCTCTTGCGGGGCCTCTGTATGCGAAGTTCATTGCGCGGCATATCTCACTTGCGGAAGAGAATCCGATGGCGGCGCAGTTTGTCGACCACGGCGAAGAGACGAGCCTGCCCGGCTTCTGGATCACAGTGGCGACGATTCTGCTGCCGGTAGCCCTGATGCTGTTAGGTAGCTGCGCGAGTTTTCTGTCTGCGCCCAACAGCAGGATCAATGACGGACTGCGGCTCGTAGGAAATCCCGATATTTCGCTGCTCATCGGCGTGCTCGCGAGCTTTATAACGCTGGGACGGATGCGTGGCTTTACGCGTGAGACCATCCTTAAATTTACCCATGAATGCCTTGCGCCCACTGCCACGATCACATTGCTAGTAGGGGCGGGCGGAGGGTTCGGGCGAATTCTTCAGGACAGCGGCGTTTCGCAGGCGATTGTTACGCTGGCCCTGCATACCCACGTGTCGCTCTTGCTGATGGCGTGGTTGGTGGCGGCACTGATCCGCCTCGCTACGGGCTCCTCTACGGTCGCCATGAGCACGGCTGCGGGTATTGTGGCTCCGATCGCCGCGCATGCCTCCGGAACCCGGCCGGAACTGCTGGCGATTGCGACGGGCGCCGGTTCGCTGTTCTTCTCACATGTAAATGACGGTGGCTTCTGGCTGGTCAAGGAGTACTTCGACATGAGCGTAACCGATACGATCAAGACCTGGTCGATCTGTGAAACCATTATTTCGGTGTGCGGGCTGGCGCTTACGCTGCTGCTTTCGCTCGTCACCTGAGGGTGTTCACAATCCACAGGATAACGTCGGCCCGATAAATGCTCACACGTGGGCAGCGGTGCAGATAATATTGCAATCGAACATTGGTGTAGCCTTCGAGAAGCAGAGCTTCAGAGCAGACCAACTAACGAACTTGCTTCAGGGCAAGGAGGTAACATGCGCGACGAGGAGAAACCAGACAAGCAGGAGTCGCTGGTGGGCAACGTGAGCCGGCGGTCGTTCCTCTCGCAACTCGGCGTTGCAGGAGTGGTGGCGACCACGCGGCCGCTGGCAGCTGGGGCGCAGCAGGCACCGGTGGAAACGGTCCCTGGCACGCCAGGCCCCCCGGTTGCGGGCGCGGTACCAGTCAGTCTGAAGGTGAACGGCACGCAGGTGAGCGTGAATATCGATCCTCGGACCACGCTGCTTGACTGCCTGCGCGAAAGCCTGCAGCTGACGGGCACGAAGAAGGGCTGCGATCACGGACAGTGCGGAGCCTGTACGGTCCACGTGAATGGACGCCGCGTGAATTCCTGCCTGAGCTTTGCGGCCATGCACGAGGGCGACGATATCACGACGATTGAGGGCATCGGGCAACCGGGGAATCTTCATCCGATGCAGGCGGCGTTCGTTGAGCACGACGGATATCAGTGCGGCTACTGCACGTCTGGACAAATCATGTCGGCTGTCGCGCTTCTGAAAGAGCCGTGCGGATCGGCGGACGCCGACGTGAAGGAGCTGATGAGCGGCAACATTTGTCGCTGCGGAGCATATCCCAACATCGTTGCGGCGATTCAGCAGGTAAGACAAAGGGCCTAAGACAGCAGGAGCTCTGGTTATGGATACATTCAAGTACTTCCGCGCGCAGGATGTTTCGCAGGCGATTCAGTCCGCCGCACAGTCGCCGACCGCCCAGCAGGGCGCCCAGGTGCGATTCGTCGCCGGCGGGACGACGCTGCTCGACCTGATGAAGCTGAATGTCGAACGGCCGACGCAGGTGGTCGATATCAATCGTCTGCCGTTGGATAAAGTTGAGAAGCTGCCCGATGGCGGTCTCAAGATCGGAGCGCTTGTTCGAAATTCAGACCTGGCACACGATCCAACCGTTCAGAGCGACTACGCTGTGCTCTCGCAGGCTCTGCTTTCGGGCGCGTCAGCGCAACTGCGCAATATGGCGACCACCGGGGGAAATCTGCTGCAGCGGACGCGATGCGTCTACTTTCGCGATACAGCCATGGCCTGCAATAAGCGCGAGCCTGGCTCGGGGTGTTCGGCGCTTGAGGGAGAGAACCGCACACTTGCAATCCTTGGCACGAGCCCGCACTGTATTGCCACGAATCCGTCAGACATGAATGTTGCTCTCACCGCGATTGAAGCAACGATTCATATTCAAGGGGCGAAGGGCGAACGCGAGGTCGCGATTCACGACTTCTTTCTTCTGCCCGGCGACACGCCGCATCGCGAGAATGTGATGGAGCCTGGCGATCTCATCACATTTGTTACGCTGCCGCCGCCGCGGCCAGGAACGAAGTCGGTATATCTGAAACTGCGCGATCGCGCTTCCTATGAGTTCGCATTGTCTTCGGCTGCGGTTGTGGCGGAGGTCGCGGACGGCAGGTTCAAGCGGGTACGCATTGCACTGGGCGGAGTCGGCACGAAGCCGTGGCGTTCGTTCGAGGCGGAAAAGGTTCTGGAAGGTAAGCGGGTAGATCCTGCGGCCTTCCGGGAAGCTTCCAACGCGGCGTTGCGCGATGCGCGCCCGCAGAGCGAGAACGGATTCAAAGTCGAGCTGGCTAAGCGCTGCCTGACGCACGCGCTCACATTGGCGACGGAGACGGCATAACGCCGAGCGGAGATATCATGGCGACCAATCAGATCAAGGTTCCTTCTACTATCGGCGGCTCGTTGCCGCGCATTGATGGCCCGCTCAAGGTGAGCGGCGTTGCAAAGTATTCCTCCGACCATCATTTTCCCGGGATGCTGTACGCGGTGCCGGTGTGCAGCACCATTGCAAACGGCAAGATCGTCAGCATGGATACCGCTGCGGCGGAGAAGATGCCGGGCGTTCGCGCCGTTTACCACCGGGCGAATGCGGGCCCGCTCTACCGGGTTCCTCCTGGTGAGGGTTTTTCGGCTTATCTGGATGAAAGGCGTCCGCCTCTCGAGGACGACATCATTCGGTATTACGGTCAATTCGTCGCAGTAGTGGTTGCGCAAACCTTTGAGCAGGCGTCAGCCGCGGCTTCAGCCGTCAAAGTGAAGTACAGCGAAGAAAAGCCGGTGATTGCGACGCACCTGGAAACCGAGGACGAGCCTAAGGTCGAGAGCTCGCGCGGCAAGCCGGAGGACGCCTTCAAGACGGCTGCCGTAAAGGTGGATGAGACGTACTCGACTCCGACGGAGACGCACAACCCGATTGAACTGCATGCGACTGTGGCGCTGTGGGACGGCCAAGCATTTACCTTCTATGCGACGACACAGGCCATTGCCAACTACCGGGATGTGATGGCCCAGATGCTGGGCGTGCAACCGGAGAATGTGCGGGTGATTTCGCGCTTTCTGGGATCAGGCTTTGGAGGCAAGCTATGGGTCTGGCCGCCGTATCTTCTCGCTGCCGCGGCAGCCCGGAACCTGAACGCTCCGGTGAAACTGGTGATCAGCCGGCAGATGATGTTTCAGAGTGTCGGGCACCGGCCGCGGACGCAGCAGCGCATGCGACTGGGAGCCTCGGCTGACGGCAAGCTGGTCTCGCTGCAACAGGACTACCTGAATCACACCTCGATTCTGGATGAATACGGAGAGGGTTGCGGCGAGGCAACGCCGTACCTCTACAGCACACCAAACCTCAAGGTCACTTCGGGGATGGTGCCGCTGAATGTCGGTACGCCGACGGCGATGCGCGGTCCAGGCGCGGTGCCCGGGCTGTTTGCGCTTGAGTCCGCAATGGACGAGTTGGCGATCAAGCTGAAGGTGGATCCTCTCGAACTTCGCCTTCGCAACGAGCCCGCAAAGGACGAGAGCAACGGGCTGCCCTTCTCCTCGCGGCACCTGGTGGAGTGCTTCAAGGTGGGCGCGGAGAAGTTCGGCTGGTCGCAGCGGACGCCGGAGATCGGCTCGATGAAAAAAGATGGGCTGATTCTCGGTTGGGGAGTGGCCGCCTGCTCATGGGGCGCGGGCCGCTTTGCCGCGGAGGCGACTGTCGACCTGAAGAACGACGGAACAGCACGTGTATCGTGCGGTACGCAGGACATCGGCACCGGCACCTACACGATCCTTGCGCAGGTGCTCAGCGAGAAAACGGGCATCCCGATCGACAAAATTGAAGTGGTGCTTGGCGACTCCGCGCTGCCCGAGGGCCCGATTTCGGGCGGGTCACTGGTGACGTCTTCGGTAATCCCGGCGATATCGCAGGCCGCGCAGCGGGCGATGCAGTCGGCTCTCATGATGGCTACCAGCGGCGATCAGGCGCACTTTGCCGGCAAAAAAGCGGAAGAGCTCGGGTTTACGAATGGTAGGGTTCACCTCAAGGACAAGGCACCCGAGACGGGTGTCGATTACGCGGAAGTGCTGAAGCGGGCGAATGTGAGTGCCGCTACAGGCAACGGTAAGTCCGGCGAATACTTCGGCGGACCGGAATCGCAAGAAAAATACTCGGTGCACTCCTTTGGAGCGCAGTTTACGGAGATCACATGGCAACCGGAGATTGCTCGGCTGCGCGTCAGTCGCGTGGTCACTGTCATAGATTCCGGTCGAATCATGAACCCGCGTCCCGCTCGCAACCAGGTCGAGGGCGCGGTTGTGATGGGCGTGGGTATGGCCCTTCTCGAAGAGACAAAGTACGACCCGCGCAACGGTGCTCCGATGAACAGCAATCTTGCGGACTATATGGTCGCGACCAACGCCGATGCTCCCACGATCGATGTGACTTTCGTCGACTATCCGGACAAGATCGTGAACGAATTCGGTGCCCGGGGTGTAGGTGAGATCGGTCTTGCCGGCGTTGCCCCGGCGATCACCGCGGCGGTATACCACGCCACCGGCGTGCGGGTGCGCGAATTGCCTGTGCGGATTGAGCACCTGATCTCGCAGCAGCAAAGCGCCTGAGCGGATGGAGGAATTCACTACGAAGCGGGGGTGCGAGGATCAGGCCTCGGCGGGTTGTTGCGATTGAGCCGGGCCATCGAGGGGTTCTCGAGCATTTACGAGGGTGGAGTGTATGTCCTCGTGGAGCGATAAAAGGATAGATGTAAGGCTCCCCACGAGACGAATCACGTCGGATCCCTGGATGGAAACAGGAAGATCTTTGGTCTGGTAGTACTGCCGGATTTGTTGCTGAAGATTTTCGGCCGAGGCATGAATGTCCGGCACAGTTTCCGGAGCTTTTCCCGCGACCTCGTTAGCCAGAGCGCGCATCGCGTCCGCCACGTCCTTGTCAAACTCGGTGTGCGCTTCAGCAATGACCGGCGGGAGGTCCTTAATCGGGCGCTGCCAGCGATATTGCGCGTATGTGGTCTCGACTAGCAGCAATGTACGGAGCGAGGGCTGCCAGCGGCGGACATCCTCGCGGAGTCTAAGCTTGTACTGACGCGTAGGGCCAAATTCGAAAAGAACAGCGTCCGCCTGGGCTACTATCGCCTGAAAGCCGGCAGTGATCTGATCTCTCAGCTGGCGAAATTTCTTAATCGCCTCATTACGGTCTTCGACAAGCAGTTGATCGACTAGTTCAGCAAACATTTCGAGATTCCGGGCGAAGAGATGCTGCATCTCCTCGAGGGCATCGCGTGACCACAGGCGGTCAAAGACGACCCACATACACATGAGACCGAGCAAGACCCCGAAGACGCGATCGCGAGCGATGGAGAGCGATGTCTGGACGGCGAATTCCTGCAGATTGATGAGATAAAAGGCAAGGGCCAGCTGGACGCCAAGATAGGAGAGTCGGGGGGATGAGGTGGCAATCCAAGCGGAAAGCCCAGTAACCAGAGCAAACAGAATCGTAAAGCCGGTGAGATCGAGGTACGGCAGTATGAACATCTGCGCGCCGAATCCGATGATGATTCCGCCGACGATCGCTCCCCCGAGGCGGAGAAATTGCTTCTGGCGTGATGAACCGATGGTTGAAAGCGCGGTGATAATGCAGGTGGGGATGCAGGTACTGAGGCCGCGCCAGTCGACGAGCGTATACACGGAGTAGCTGATTACAGCCGCCGCCATTCCGCGAAGCGCGAACTGAAGGTAAGCCGGATTCGAAAAGGCATCGTGAACAAACAGAGATGCTTTCGGAATCTCTTCACTCATGGGGTCCGGCACGAATTCGTCGATGGTCCCACCGCCGATGAATGCCTGAGGTATGAGGGCTACAGTTCGCTCCATTGTCGCGAGGAACGGAAGGTGGGATGGTGCGGGCGACAGAAGGTGATCGATAGGGCGCGGCAACTTGCGGACGACAAGATCGCGGCGTAACGCGGCAATTTCGCGGGCGAGGTCGAGGCAGCGATTGCGATCGGACTCGTTCAGGGGCGTCGGTTGGGTGGAGCGAAAATAACGTAGGCTGGCGGCGAGATCGACCAGGCGCCCGAGCAACGCGATGCCGGCATTCATCTGTGCGATGAAATGGGAGCTGTATCCGGAACGCGCCAGGAGTCTCCGCACACGGGAGTTTCCGACGTTTGTGTAAAGGGAGATTTCTTTCTCCACCGCCCCGTCAAGTGGAAGATTTTCGGCAACATGAGTCAGCACGTCTTCGACCGCCTTGAGGCGGTTTACAAGCCCCTCGGTGAGATCCGTGGCTGGATGAAAGCGCCTGAAGACATATTCGACGGCGATGGTGACGACTGTGCCCATGCACGTCGAAAATCCCGCCCAGAGGCTACCCGTGACACGGTCGTTAACGCTGATCGCGGCATTATCCCAGAGTGGAATCACACCTGCGATCAGGAAACCGAACCCCACAGCCGTGCCGTAATCGGGCATGATCCGAATAAGATAAAAAGCGATGAAGAGACTGCCGACGATCCATAGGTAGTGCGTGAGCGGATCGTCGACCAGCCCCCTGATGCCGGCGAGGGCGTAAGCGGTGGCGATAGAAAACACGATGATTGTCCGAACGCCGGAAAGTAACGTCGCAGTGGGATTTTCACGACTCAGAAAGAGCGTGAAAATGGCGCCGAGAAATCCAAAGGGGATGCGAAAGGTCATCACCAAGAGCATGACGATGGTCGCCGCAATCGTAATGCGGCCGACCACCCACGCTCGCCCGGGATAAGGCGAAAGCTCCGTCTTCAGGAACGCCCAGAACCATTCGCCGAAATGATCGATTGCGTTTTGCGACCCGGCTGTCGGTACTGGTTCGCTGCGCGCCGCCATATCTACATGGCCCTTCCTGTGTGCCGAGGCTGCCGTGCGCGCGCCTTCCCGGAAAGGCGGTGGCGAGGGCGAGGGATCAGTTGCAGGCTAGGCCCAGGAGATCTCACAACAGCCGCAGGATAGCATGCGTCGGCCTTCCACCTTCAAATGGAGCGTGCAACGGGCAGGGCTAACGGAGTGGGAGCCATCACAGCTGCAGGCGTATGCGCCTGCGGGTCAGGAGTTCCGAGACCGCGAGGATGAGCAATGTGAAGACGACGGCACGGACAACGCCGGGCATACCTGTGCGGAAGTGACGGTCGAAGTAGTGGAAGCCGATCAGAGTGATCAAGAAGTAATAGAGGTCAGGTAGGAGGTATGTGAGCAGTGTGTTTTCGCCGGCAGGCTTGACGATCGCAGCCCATCGCGTCCAGGCCTTCATGTCGCAGATCCAATAGAGCAAAAGGAAGGAGAGCACGGCCGCACCGGAACACACCAGAAGCCAGGTGGGTGTCGCCCGGATCTTCGAAATGCCGAGGGGTGTGAGCAGCCAGGCGGCGGCGAACATCGCAAATGCGAAAGCCAGCGCGAGCAGGATTCGATTGCGCAGAAGTTGCTTGTGGTCGGATCCGAGGAGAATCGCAGAAGTCGCTATACCCGCCATGGTGATGGCCGGATGGGCTCCGTTGCTGAAAGGCCATATGTAGAGCGGCAGGTGCGAGGGCCAGTGAATCAGACGCGCGCAAAAGGCGGTCAGCACGACGAACCAGGCGAGCGGAGCCCATTGCCAGCGCCGCGTCGGAACATAAAGCAGCGCGACGGAGAAGTAGGTGTAGCCAATCAGGCCAAGAATCTCCGGATAGGAACCATCGATCCACCCTGCTCTGCCATCACTGGTGGTTCGGCGGAAGATTGCGAAGACGGCGATCAGCAGCACAAGACCTGCGACGCGCAGCACGAGATATATCCGCCGATGGCGTATGTCGCGGCTGGGAACAAGCCAGAAGAGGATGCCGCCGGTGAGCCCGAGAAGCGCCCATGCCGGGCCGGACATGTGCGTCCGCGCCAGGTCGACCTTCTCGGCATTGGCGAGGATGAGTCCGAGCACAATGAGGCCGCAGGAACGCATCGCGATGTGCAGCCAGAGTGCGGCCTGTGACGGATTCTGTTTGAGCCGCCGCTCGATGGCGAGCGGCATGGACATACCGACAATGAAAAGGAAAAACGGAAAGACCATGTCAACGTAGGTCATCAGGTCCTGCTGCGCGTGGGCATGGTAGGTCCACCAGGGCAGGCCGTGGACGTCGGCGAGATCGTTGACGAAGATCATGACTAGCATCGTCAGACCGCGGAAAATGTCGATGGAAACGACACGCTGCACCGAGGCCGCGGCTGTCGCGGGAGCAGCAAGGGTGTCCGCAGAACTCGATACAGTGTTCATCGCTTGCCTTCGCCCGCCGGTCGCAGCGTGGCATTGATTGTATTCAGCAGAGCGCCGGATGGATCGCCCGCATAGTCCCAGAACATCACTCCCGCAAGGTGGTGGTTGAGCACGTACTTGCACTTCAGCGCGAGCGATTGCGGATCCTCATAGGAGACGAAGATCTGCTTGTCGGCGTTGTAAAGGTAAGGCACTGAAGAAGCATTGTCCCAGTAGCGTGTGTATCCCTGCCCAAGCATGGTTGAGACGATGTTGCCGTAGTTGGCATAGACGTTCGGCACGGGCTGTCCGGGCTGGAAGAGTCCGTGACTGGCCCCAAGCACCTTGCCCCAGACGTGCCCATAGAAGGGCACCCCGAGGACAAGCTTTGCCGCGGGCACGCCTGCCTTCTCGTACTCTGTAACGGAGCGGTCGGCGGACAGAGACTTCGGGTCGGCCGGATCGGTGAACAGGGGCGCGTGATTGCCCGTTCCCCGGTTGTCTCCGGGTTCGTAGTAGTCGTAGGCCATCAGGTTGACGGTGTCCACATACTTCTGGACCTCGCCCATTGCGGTGTGGTCGAGAAAGTCGGTAGTTGCGCCGACGGCGACGGTCAGATAGAGGTGCCGGTGGGTCTTCTTCTCAATGGAGTCGAAACGGGCACGCAGTTCCTTCACGAGTGAGGTGTAGTTCTGCTTGTCCTCGGGGCGAAAGGTGTTGCCAGCGCCTACCTGCCCGGGAAACTCCCAGTCAATATCCAGACCGTCGAGGTCGTAGCGCGACAGGAACGTGGCTACGCTGTCGATGAACGTCGCGCGAGAGGCTGGCGTCAGGGCCATGTCCGAGAAGCGGCCCGACCAGAGCCAGCCGCCGACGGAGATCAGGACCGTAAGGTTCGGGTTGTCGTGCCGGAGGGCGGTGAGCACGGCGAGGTTTGCGGCTGTTGCCGGAGCGCCTTCGACGATGCGGCCCTGGTCGATATTTGCGAATGCGTAGTTGATCCGGGTGAGCTTGCTCCCGTCCACCTGACCCGGTGTGAGCGGGGTCTCTCGAGTGAAGACATACGCGCAAATAACCGGCTTGCTTGTGGCGCAAAAGGCGTTAGGGGAAAAGAGTAACCACGCCACAAGAGCGAGTATCAGAGCCCGTGTTTTCAATAACCCTCC
The DNA here is from genome assembly GCA_963786085.1 of uncultured Acidobacteriaceae bacterium. Taxonomy (GTDB): domain Bacteria; phylum Acidobacteriota; class Terriglobia; order Terriglobales; family Acidobacteriaceae; genus Silvibacterium. Next base: position 1,410 of record CAWAYO010000011.1, on the reverse strand, counting down.
GGCGCCCATTTGCGCAGCACATCGCGACCGAGATCAGGCTATATGCGATGATTCATAATCGCAAATAATCCGAACAATGAGGTCGTCTGGAATCCGATCCATGCTCATCAGACTCGTTGCCCTCTCGTCCGTTGCGCTGGTGGCGTCAGCGTGCGCTGCCCAGGTGCGTGTTGTGGTAGACCACGTCGGTTACGACGTGACTGCGCCAAAGCGGGCACTCGTCGTGGTGGACGGCGTGAGACGCTACGGTACCCAAAAGCTTTTCTCTTCTCGACGCGGCCACGGGAAAGTCCCTTTTGACCGGACCGGTGGAGACGGCTGGCGCGGTTGAACGCTGGGGAGATCGTCAATTCTGGCTCGTCGACTTCTCCACATGGAAGCAGCGGGGCCATTACGTACTTGCCGTCCAGATGAACAAGGGCCACGCCGAATCCTGCGAATTCGAGATCAACAACGATCTGCTCGAGAGAGACACGCTCTCAAACGTGATTTTCTATCTCAAGAGCCAGCGGGCAAGCGGCGACATCGACCGGGCGGACCGGCACTTGGCGCTGCCCGGCGGTGGTTTTGTCGATGTGCACGGAGGGTGGTACGACGCGACGGGCGACTACGGGATTCATTTGTCGCATCAGAACCCGACATCCTATTTCAATCCGCAGCAGGTGCCGCTGGTGGTGTGGACGCTGCTGAAAAGCTATCGGGTCCTTGAGGTGCGGCAGGATGACAACTTCAGCGAGTACAAACGGCGCATGCTGGATGAAGGGCTCTTCGGCGCGGATTTTCTGGTTCGCATGAAGCGGCCGGGCGGCTCATTCTTCGAGTCGATCACCGCGCCGGGCAAGGCGAAATTGGCGATGGATCGCGTGATCGGCAATCCGAATTGGAAAACGCAGATCAAGAAGAGCGCGTCTGATTCAACCGAGCGGATTGGAGTAGCTGAGGGCACGCACGCTTATGAAGCGAGTTACCGGGCGGGCGGCGGCGTGGCCATTGCCGCACTCGCGCTGGCCAGCACCATGCCGGAGGATGGTGATTTTCCCCGAGACACATATCGCAAGACCGCCGAGGACGCATTCGCTTTTCTTGAGGCGCATAACCGTGAGCTGCTGAACGATGGGAAAGAGAACATTCTCGACGACTACTGCGCGCTGCTCGCGGCGACCGAGTTATACCGCGCGACGCAGAACTCGGCGTACCGTGAGGCGGCAGACCGGCGTGCGGATCATTTGATGGCGCGTTTGACTACTGCCGACAATTATCGGGACTTCTGGCGCGCAGACGACGGAACCCGGCCGTACTTCCATCCTTCGGACGCGGGTCTTCCCGTCATTAGTTTGATCGAGTATGCGGGCATCGCCACGCCGGCGCAGCAGGCGCGGGTAAAAGACGTGGTTGGGCGGTCACTGCGCT
>CAWAYO010000010.1:0-72167 GCA_963786085.1 uncultured Acidobacteriaceae bacterium | reverse complement strand
GTCAATAATCCTTTCGGCTATGCGCGGCAGCTGGTGCGCATGGACAATGGGTCAGTACGCACGGCGTTTTTCTTCCCGCATGACACGGAGGCGGCTCCATGGTGGCAGGGCGAGGATGCGCGGATTGCGTCGCTGGCGGCGGCCGCGCGCATGGCTAACCCTTTATTCGCGGATGATCCGAAGTTCCAGACCCAACTCGAGGACTATGCGTGGAACCAGCTTCACTGGATTCTCGGGCGTAATCCCTTCGACGCCAGCCTGCTGATGGGCAGCGGACATGGGAATGCGCCGTACATGTTCTTTGAGTCCTACAAATATGCCAGCGCTCCGGGCGGCATCGTGAACGGGATCACCGCGGCGATCAACGACAAGGACGGCATCGCGTGGAACGAGGGCTATGCAGTCACAGGTACAGATGACGACTGGCGCTGGACCGAGGAATGGTTGCCGCACGCTGCGTGGTATCTCTACGCGGTGAGTTTGCCGCATCAGTGAAGTTCCGTTTGCCGCTGTTGCAGCAGCAGCCCTGTCGTAGAATGCATCATCCGCTGAGTTTGCGAAACCAATGCCTGGGAGGTCTTCAGGGCCATGACTTCAGGAACACTGGTGTCTCTGGCAGACGCGGCGAAGAATGGTATGAACGATCCGCGGCTTCTTGGCGAGTGGCTGGCGGTTGCGTGGTCGCGTGAGGTCGAGCCGGAGCTGGCCGTGCCGCGCCGGCTGATGGGCCGCGATATCGTGCTGTGGCGTTCATCGGAGAGCATTCATTGCTGGCGTGATTTGTGCATCCATCGCGGAGCGCGGCTCTCGCTCGGAATAGTGCGCGGCGACTGCCTGATCTGCCCGTATCACGCGTGGGAGTACGACGCGCACGGGCAGTGTGTACGGATTCCGGCTCATCCCAAACAAAAGCCTCCGGCCAAGGCGCATGTTGAGACCTATCACGTGCGGGAGCGCTATGGCATGGTGTGGGTGTGCCTCGGTGAGCCATTGTCGGATCTTCCCGAGTTTACGTATGGCGACGATCCGGGATTCCGCCTGATTCTGGCCGGTCCATATCATTTCCACGCGCTGGGACCGCGTGTGATTGAGAACCTTTTCGACGTCGCTCATCTCGGTTTCGTTCACGCAGGGCTGCTCGGCGATCCAGAGCATGGCGAAATCGAAGACTATGAGGTCGAGATGAGTCCTTACGGACCCGAGGCGCGCGAGATCCGGATATGGCAGCCTGATCCGGATGGAACCCGCAAACCCGCGCTCGTGACCTATCACTACTGGGCGCGAGGTCCGCTGACGGCCGGGCTGGCAAAGACGAATGGCGACCGAAAATTTGGCATTCTTGCGCAGGTGGCTCCGCTGGACGCGGAGAACTGCGAGTCGCGGCTGGTAATCGCGTTGAACTACGGAGACGGAGTTTCCGACGAGGACATGGTTCGGTTTCAGGATAAAGTCACGGCACAGGACAAGGTCGTCGTCGAGTCGCAGCGTCCTGAGTTACTCCCGCTGGATCTGCAGGCGGAGTTGCACCTGCGATCGGACCGCATGGCGATCGCATATCGCAAGTGGCTGCGGGAGATTGGCTTTAGCTACGGGATTGCGTGATGGCTGCGACGGTCTCCGCCAATGCCCACCCGCGACTGCGCTGGTTCACCGCCGGAGATGTGGATGGCTTCTTCGGGCTGTTCTTCGGCGGCTTTCCTGATCTTCTACTGATTGTGGGGCTGGCCCCCGTATGCGGATTCCCGGTGAGCTTTGTGGCGAGTCGCATTCTGCCCGGCGTGGCCATTTCGGTTCTGGCGGGAAATCTTTTCTATGCCTGGCAGGCGCGGCGGCTGGCGCTGCGGACGGGCAGAGCGGATGTAACGGCGATTCCGTTCGGCATCAACACGCCGACCATCTTCGCCTACGTGTTCTTCATCATGGGCCCGATTTATACGCGGACCCACGACGGGATGCTGGCCTGGCAGGCCGGCGTATTCGCGAGCTTCTTTAGCGGCGTGGTCCAGACGGCCTTGGCCTTCTGTTCGGATTGGTTTCGCCGCAATACGCCACTGGCCGCGCTGCTTTCTCCGATGGCAGGGCTGGCGCTTGCATTTCTCTGTCTGGGGTTCGTGTTTGGAGTCTTTCAGCAGGCTGCGATTGCACTGCTGCCGATGATCGTTCTGTTCGCGCTATACGCATCCCATCTTAGGCTGCCCTTTCGCCTGCCTCCCGGACTCGTCGCGGTTGGGCTAGGTGCGGTGTTGGTGGCCGTTCTGCGCTGGCTGCACATCTATACGATTCCCATGCCTGCGGTTCCGAGTCCGGGAATCTATCTACCCCACGCGGTCAGTGTCGTCGCGATACTCAATCAGCACTCATGGTGGCCATATCTCTCCGTCATTCTTCCCCTTGCGGCGCTGGACACCCTTGGGTCACTGTTGATTCTGGAAGGCGTCAAGGTCGCCGGGGACGACTACGCCACCATGCCGTCTCTCCTGACGAACGGACTTTGCACGGTGGCTGCGGCTTGCCTGGGTAGTCCGTTTCCCACCACGCTCTATCTGGGTCATGCCTCACACAAAGCCAATGGTGCTCGCGCAGGCTATTCGGCGCTGAACGGTCTTGTGACATTGTTGCTCTGCACCACGGGGATTCTGCCCGTAGTGCTTCGGTTTGTGCCTCTGGAGGTGGCAGGTCCGGTGATCGTGTGGTTTGGGCTGGTGACGGTAGGGCAGGCTTTCGCCGAGGTGCCGCGCAGTCAGGTGGTAGCCGTAGCCATCGGGCTGGTTCCAGCGATGGCGCAATGGGCGACGGGCATTGCAGATACAGTGGCACGCAAGGCAGGATCGAGCCTTATGGAGGTCGCTCCACGTATGGGCGACGATCTCGCCATGCGTGGTCTGATCGCGCTGGGCCAGGGATCGCTACTGACATCGATGATCTGGTCGGCCGCGCTGGCGCTCATGGTGCAAAGGCGGTTCGCCGGAGCCGCTGCGTGGATGGTGGCGGCATCTGCGCTGTCGGCCGCCGGCGTTATCCATGCTTATCGCCTGTCGCCGAATGGAGTGGAAGGACGCATCGGATGGTGGGTTGCGCCGGAATTTGCCATTCCGTATGCCGCCGGGGCGGCCTTCCTTTTGTTGTGCGAGTGGTATAAGCGCAGCAGGATTTCGGTTAGTCAAGAATCGGCGTGACTAGGGCAGTCAGCCTTGAACGGAAATGCCGGAGAACGATACGACAGCCACGCCGCGAACCGGTTCTCCGAAGATATGCGCTGGCTCGAAGACGCTGAACAACAGCAGGTTTTCAACCTGAGCGCGGGAGACGGCATCGTTCGGCCCGGAGATGATTCGGTAGTCATAGACCCGGCCCTGGTCGTTGACATAGGCTTCCACAACGACGGAGTTGGCGCCGCTATCGGTTGTCCGGACGGTGCTTACCTCGCGCCCCCGCGGGCGCTGAACCTCGATGTCTCCGGTGGGCGATTGCGGGGCGTTGGACTCGATCATGGAATAGAGGAAGCGTGGGCTTGTGGCTGCGCTCAACGGCTCGTCGCGCGCCTCTACCGGCTCAGGGGAGGCAAAAGCTCCGATTAACAGAGCGGCGGACCCAATCAGCAACACCGCGCTGGCGAAGCCGGCTGAGGCTCGTAACAGGAACGGCGCAAGCGTGTTTTCCCACCGCACCTGCAAGCGCGCAAGACTGTTCTTCGCAGTCCGATTGCGCTCCTGAGACAGTGCGACACGCAGCTTCAGACCAAGATCAGCAGGCGGTTTGACCGGGCCCAGGTCGCCCAGAACCTGCTGCATCTGCCGCCACGCCGCGAATTCTCCGGAGCACTCGGAGCACCGATCCAGATGGTTGGCCACTTGTTGCATGGCTACCCCTGACATGACTCCATCGAGGTATGCAGAGAATTGTGCGCGGATGGATTTGCAGCTCTTCATCGCGCCTCCTCGACCTGCTGCAAAGGTTCAAGCATGCAGTGAGCCGCGCGGGGGCTCTTGCGCGCTGCTTCCGCAAAGGGAGCCAGGCGCGCCTTGAGGTTGGCCCGTCCGCGCATCAGGCGCGATTTCACAGTGCCCAGGTTTACATTCAAAATCTCCGCGATCTCCTCGTAGGCCATGCCTTCGATGTCGCGAAGAATGACCACAGTGCGGAACGGTTCCGGTACCTCGCGCAGCTCCGCTTCGACCCGTGATCGAAGCTCGGACTGGGCCGCCATTTCAAAAGGCGACTCGTGCTCGTCGATCAACGTGTCGCGGATACAGAGTGGCTGGCCTTCGCTCGATTCGCCGGTCTCCATCTCGATGGTCACTTCCTGCCGGCAATGGCGGGACCACCAGCGCCGCTGGTTAGAGGCCTCGTGCAGGGCGATGCGGTAAATCCATGTACGAAGGCTGGCATTTCCGTGAAAGCTGGAAATTCCGCGATAGACCTTTACAAAGACTTCCTGGGTGATATCGGCAGCATCTGCCGAGGTCGGCAGCGTTCGCGCGATCAGGCTATAGACCGGCTGATGATAGGTGGCGATGAGCCAGGCGAAGGCTTCCTCTGATCCGGCCTTTAACTGTGTAATTAGGTCGGTTTCTTCCTGGCGAATTCCAATTGCGCTTACCAGATTACCCAAGGCAGTTCCCGCTTGCATGGAAAAACTCCTATTACAGTAACAGGCAAAACGCACAACCTGCGAGTGGGTAGGGACAAGATTGCCGCCGGCGGCCGAGTGTCTCGCTCACTCTATCTTTCTTTGACACCGGGTACCGGAGGATTGTTTCCCGGAAAACGGCATATTTCAGGAGGTTTAGCCGGTTGGACCGGCGGGAGGCGTGCTGGCCGGGGGTTTGGCGGCGGGCTTCTTCCTTTTCTTGGCGGGCGCAGGTGGGGCGGCTCCATCGTCGATCACCGTGGTCTTTGGTGGAGACGCCTGAGGCTGTGCAGCCGCCGCGGCGGCGCGCACTGCAGCCTCAAGCTTGACGACCTGGTCTTCGCGTTGCTGGGAGGCGTTAAGAATCGCGTCACCAAGCTGCGATCTGGCGGCCTCCAGCTTATTGAGTGATGAGAAGAGCGCGTCAGACTCACCCTGGGGCGCCGCCAGAGATGCAGTCTGGGAGACGCGCAGCAGGACATCGTAGAGAGCGTCGATATTTCGAAATACCACAAACGCCGGAGGCACAGTTGTGGGGGCGGTATCCGCTTTGCTCAGCAGTCCCGGTAGCGTGTCGGATAGGTCGCGCTGAATCGATCCAGTATCCTGTTGCGCCGCGCTTTTCACCTGCCCTGGAGCTTTCCACCGCGAGATATTCAGTGCCGAGACGGACCTCTGCACCTCCGTCAATGCCGGCTGCACGATAGACGAAGAGGCTATCGTTGGCTGAGGCGCTGCAGCCGGCGCTGGCTGCTGTGCGTAAGTGATTTTGCAGGCGGCGAGCAGGACAGCGATGCATGCCACGTATAGCGTCGTGCGAGGGGAAGCAGGCATATCTTTAAACCGGATGCCGCGCTGCCTTTCTTAGTTGCAAAGATACAGGACTGGGGCCCGCGTTTGACGAAATTTGTACGGTAAAAGACAATAAGAAGAACCCTCCAATGTGGGCCTGTGGCGCAGCTGGGAGCGCGCTTCCATGGCATGGAAGAGGTCGTCGGTTCGATCCCGACCAGGTCCACCAATCAAGACAATTATTTAGACAGGGCGAACGTTCAGAGGCAGAGCGTTTGTGTCATGATTTGTGTCATAACCCGCCATTTTGCTGCTGTTGGCAAGGGCTTCGATCGCTGTGCGCTTAGCTTCCATGCGGACGTGGCTGTACCGCTCCAACATCTTGCGGCTGACATGTCCGGCAATCGACATGATGGTTGAGTCTGCCGCCCCGCTCTCCGCAAGCTGCGTTATGGCACAGTGCCGGAGGTCGTGGAACCGGAATCCCGGCAACCCTGCTTTCTTCGTGAGCGACCGCCAAGCCGACCGCCAACTATTGACGTGCTTTGTGGGGTCAAAGCCAGTGACGTTGTAATCCACTACTCTTCTCCCGCTAAAAGTGAATTTCGGAACAAACGCGGCGAAGACGTAGTGCGCCGGGTCCACCGGGCCAAAGGACTCAGCCCGCGCCCGTAGCCTTGCCAGGGCAAAGCATGCAACGCCGGTCAAGGGAACGATCCGCTCCCCCGCTTCCGTCTTGCTCTTGCGAATCGTCAAGGTCCGGGCGAACAGGTCCACATCCGACCATTGCAGCCCCTTCAACTCGCAGCCCCTTGCGGTCGTGTTGAGGCAGAGGATGGCCGCAAGGTAAGCCGTCTCCCACTCTGGCCGCATCAAAGCCGTTTTGAGCAGCCTCTGCTTCTCATCCTCGGTCAATGCCCGCCCGATGCTTCTCGGCTCTTTCAGGGGGCGTATATCGTCAGCAACCCGCGCCCAGAGCTTTGCCCGCTTGAGGATGCGCCGCAAGATGCCCAACTCTGCATTCAGGGTTGCCGGACCAGCGCACTGTATGACCTGCAAAGTTCCGCCCCGTCTTTTTTCGACGGTCTGACTTGCCCGCCATGCACGGTAGTCCGTGATCCGCTTCGCAGTGATCGTTTTCAGCGGCTCTTGTTTGAAGTATGCCCGCAACTGCACCAGCAATTGTTTCTCTTTCGCTTGGCTTGCCGGTGCAAGCTCCAGCTTCCGCGCCGTCACGTAATCGTCTGCCGCCAGTCCAAACGGCTGACGGGCCAGAGATGTCGAGGTCTGGTGCAACTTGGACTCGGAGGCCGCTGCTATCAGTTCCTTCTCTTTGGCTTGCGCCTCTCTCCAGTCCGTAGTCCCAAGGCTCTGCCGGAATCGCTGTCCGTTGACAACGAAATGGCAGTGCCAAGTCTTACCGCGTTTTTTGAGTGCCATTCCTCCTCCTCTTTGACCCCTGTGTCGCCTTTTGCTTCTGTTGCGCACGCCACCGGGCAACACGATGGGCTTCCCGATGTGCAACCGAGCAGTAAGTTTGGTCAGGGCGGTCCTGAACAAACCACGCTTCGCAATGGGGGCACACACAAAAGCCCTTGCCGGCTACTACACCGAGCAAGACCCGTACATAGAAAGCGGTCTTCATGTCTGGACACCACAGGGCGGGTTTAAAACGCTGTTTGGTCCACCAGAGCACAAGATGAACTTCCCGAAGCTCCGCCGAGAGCACATATGAGAGCATCCAGCCGGGATCTTTACTCGCCTTCGGGCCAGGTCGCAGTCCAAGTTGATGTTCCATTCGCTCGATGATGAGCCGCGGCGGGTAGTTGCCGTGTGCAAAGTCCACTACCAGACTTGCAGGAACTTCAGGGGGGATTGGAGCCCTCAAGGGATTCTCCGGGCCAGATCGCAAACGTTCATTGGCCTCCGCAAGTGCACGAATGGATTCTTGAATTGCTATAGGATCGTTCGGATTTTCCAGAGCTTTCTTCAACCTCATTACGGCAGTGAAGCGTTGCGCAGCGTGCTCTCCCAGATGTTTTCTAGCTGCCCTGAGATCTGCGTCGCGAAAGGCGCGGACGTATAGTGGCGCCCTGTCCTCCACTCCGAAAGTGGCTACCCCTTCGCTTTCCCTCGCTGAGGCTGAAACTAGCACGGGCAGCTTCGCTTCTTCTGTAACGGTATTTGTACGATAACGTTGCACGGCTAGTACTGTAAGCACTAGTATTGCGACTGTCAAGGAGGCAATGAATGAAGTCACAACCAAAGGAAATGAGCGCAATTGAGGCAGCCCGCAAGCTTGGGGTTGGATTGGATTATCTTTATTCGCTGGTTTGGACGGGAAAGCTGGACGCCCGCAAAGTCAACAGACAGTGGCGAGTCTCTGCCGAGGCCGTTGAGACTAGGCTGAGGCAGCGGGGTGAATGATGGCCGAAACTTTTCCTCGTTTGCTCACGTTGATTGAAGTTGCAGACATGCTCCGCCTGAGTCCGCACACGATCCGGGCCATGGTCCGCAAAGACAGGCTTCGCCCTGTCCGAATCTGCCGCCGGTTGCTCTTTTCGCCGGATGAGGTCACTCGCCTTCTTCAGCGGTCGCAGTGACCGATGCCCGAATGCCCGGATTTTGAGTACATCCGTACCAAGATTTCCATTGTTACGGTAGCGCGAGAGTTGGGACTGCGGGTGATCGGTTATCGCGCGCACTGCTGGCGGACGGCAAACCATCGCAACGGAGATGCCAATCCATCCATCGGCTTCAGAAAAGCAAAAAACACGGGGCGATGCTTCGTCTGCGATCCTCACACGTGGTCAAACATTGACCTAGTAATGCTCTTCAATGACTACGATCGGCGTGGAGCAGTTTCGTGGATTACCGCCAAATTTCCTGTTCCGCCGCTTCCCAAAGGTGCTCACGTCGCGAAGAGGGAGGCGTGGTTTCCACGATTCCGCTCCGGCGTGGATGAGAATGTTGTCACCATGCTTGTGCGAAGCGGCCTGTGGAGCGACCTCACTCATGCAGAAAGAAGCATCCTGCCAGTGTTTGCGACATTTGCTGACCGGAACACTGGGATCACAGAAATCTCATATCGAGGGCTTATGCGCTATGCCGGTATAGGCAGCCAAGCAACCATAGCTGAAGCAATACGACACTTTCAACAGATGCGGCTCTTGCAAGTGGTCCGAACGCCAAGCGGACGTTGTCTCCGGCGCGTCAATCAATACAGGCTGACTCTTGATGATCCGGAATTTCAGGCGATGATTACGAAGGTCTTTCAGCGCCAGAGGAACGAAATTGAACTTGAAAAGCGACTCAGGGCCGAGGAGAGAAAAGCGCGATTGCTGCGTGCCGGACCTGTATAGGTAATACTCTCTTCAGTCACTGAAGTGCAGGCAGAATTGCCGCTACATTCCGATTACACCGTGAAGTTGTTCGGTGCTTCCCCTAATCAATTTCGCGCTTCACTTAAGTTTGAAGCGTCAAGTATCCCAAAGCCTTGATTGCCTAGTAGTGCCGGAATTCCCTCAGCTCTGATTCATCAGCTATATTGATGAACGAAATGAAACCAGAAGCCCGAGAACTCGCCCTCGCCATACTCACGCGTGCGAGAGAGCGGGTAGGCAGCATCAACAAAACGAAACTTCTGAAGTTGCTCTACCTCGCAGACATTGAACACTTCCGAAAGCATGATGCCACGCTGACAGGATTCGACTGGCGATTCCATCTCTATGGTCCCTGGGCGGCGGAGTTCGACGAACTTCTTGATGATCTAGCACGCACAGACAGCATTGAACTTCAGCCGTGGAACAAAGATGAACTGAATGGTAACCGCATTTCACTCCTGGAGCCGCGAGATCTTAACCGCATCATCGCGGACACCGACGAGTTTTACCGAATCCAGCGTGTGATTGATACCTGGGCGGACCGCTCTCTCTCGGACCTTTTGGATTACGTCTACTTCGAGACCGAGCCGATGATCGGCGCTGTCAGTCAGCAGCCTCTATCCTTCGGTGATGTATCGAAGCAGCCGCCGAAGATATACCGGCGCTTGTCTAGCGGAACTGACCCACGGGCGTTAGGGCGGCTGAGGGCGAAGCTGAAAAGCCATCAACAGCAGGTTGAGTCCAAGCGAGCAAAGGCGACTCTTGCCTTCCCTGCCCCCCTCTATGACGACGTATATTCGGCTGCTCTTAATGGGTTGGAAGACGAGGAGATTGGATAGACAGTGGCCTTCCTTGACGAGGTGTTCTCTCCCCTCATAGCTGCGGGCGCTCCCACCAACCAAAAGGATTTCGCCTTCGGTCAAGTCTTCAGGGCGGCTATGTATTACCCGCACCAACGCTTGGAGATTTGGCGACCGGCGAATCTCGATCAACAACTCCATATCGCCAGCAATTTCAACATCGCGACGAACCCACCTGACGCATTTCGTAAGATCTTGCCTTACTCCTATCCTCCGCTCAAGACGGAGGAGGAGTTCATTGCACTCAAAGCAAAGAAACGCCCCGTTGTCTTGATTCAGCCACCCGATCCCAGCTTGGCGCAGGTTCCAAAGGTCTCGATGGGAATAAAGGTAGAGCGGCATCTTTGCGTCGTGGCTCCGGTCTTTGGACTTACGAACCCGGAAGGCTACTCAAGGGCTTCGGACGAATTTTTGGGCAGAGTACGACGGCTCGAATATCCACAGTTTCTTTTCTTAACGAAGGGTGGCCCGGTAACGGAGGATAGTTTGGTCCGTCTGGATGAACTCCAATCTGTTGCAATCCAGAACCTCGAACACACAGGCTCCTCTTTGTCAGCCGACGCGACGAGCATTTTCAGATCTCAAGTGAGCTTTTTCATGGGCGGCAGCGATGGCGGCGACTTCGCAAAATGCCGTGAGCTGCTCGCATCTGAGTAGCGATGCGGCTGCCCCGCGCGATGCGGTTCCATCGTTCCATCGTTCCATCTTTCAATCTAAGAGCAGGAGCAAGCGGGCAAGGCGCTCGATGAGAAGGGCTGCGATTTTTGGAGCGAGCTTAAATACGGTATTCTGGCTGCTCTCACAATCTCGCAACAGGAATCGCATCTTCAATTAGTAGTAACGCGCACGCACCGCCGGAGCGACATGCGGTTTCTTTGACAGGATAAGGAACAGCAATGACAGGAAAGCAGCCGCAATCCCCACCCAGAAGCCCCAGCGCAGAGTCCGATACTTCGCGATACACACTTTTGTCAGCTCACAGAGATCTTCTTGTAGAGCGCGGGTGCGGTAGTCACCGGGTCTTGAGGCCGCTCGATCCGCACAGGTTTCCTGTCTATCCGGCTTAGTAATAGCGTCCAGGAAACGTAGACCGCGATCCGAATATCTAAGGCTTGGATACAGGATGACAAGCATCATTGATGCGGCTACCGCGAGACCGAGAGTACTCACAAGTCCCAGCAGGTCTGCGAGCGACCACTGCCCTATGCCTTTGAACCAACCGGCAGGGGCATTGTGAGTGATCAGAAACGCTAGAATGGCGATCAGAGCGGCTAGGGAGAACATTGCCTTTTGGTCGGCGTTCCTCAAACTCTCGCGAACTTGACCAAGCTCCTCTTCGGTAGCTGCCGCAGATGTCACTCCCACAGGTGTGTTCCGATTCGCCGAGTCCAAATTTTGGACTGAGATACCTTCCAACTCTCCCTGCTCTGAATTTGCTCCGCGGCTGACAGCATCCACCGCCTCGTTGCCTGACTCCGCTTTAGCAGAATCCGGCCCCTGCACACAGAACTCCCCAAGGTAATGAGTGCGCAGATAAGCATCAGTAACCTCTGTACCGACAATGATTTCCTTGTGCTTTGCCGTTTCAGCCGGCGGGAACTTGATGAGGCTCCAGTCATTGATGCCGATAATTCGTGATTTGCTACGAACTTGAAAGCTGTTTGGGTACACCCTAATCCCATCACCCTCAGCATAGGCCAAGGCGTCCTCTAGGGCCCTTGTCCGCTGTTCATCCGTATAGGCACTTAACGTAGATGCCAGTGATTCTCTTTCTCCCAGGACATGAGCTCCCAACACACGCAGGAGAGGACCGACTCTCTGCTGCATCAAGCTAACCTCGGTTTCGGAGTCAGTTGCAAGAAATACAACATGAGCATCTGACTTGACGCGCGGTCGCCATATCAGACCAACCGCCCGCCTCAATAACGCCCCTGAGAGCGGAGGCCCGAGGAAGATAGATACACGAGGATTGCCACCGCCAAAGATAGCTCGGTCGGGATAGTCCGTATCGCACAGGCTGAGTGCGCCTCCACCAACCGCATAGGTTGTGTACAACATGGGTAGCTTGGCAACAAGGAATTTTTCCCTCGCCTGCTTTTCCGAAAGGGAATCCGAGCGGCCAGTGTAGTCTTCCAACTTACCACCAAAAGCAGTCCTGAGGGTTCGGTAAACGTCTGTGAGTGGGGGAACGATTTGCGAGAATTGGTTATTAACTTCGTTGGACAGCTCATCGAATGTGATGAAATTCCCCTCACGAGTGCGGCTAATTAGTTGCTCAGTCGTCTGGGTGGCTACGATTACTTGATACCCCGCTTCTAGCCCCTGCCTCGCAATCTTTATGGCCTGCGGCAAATTCTCACGCTCGAGATAGGCCTTTGTGTATCTTGCTTCAAACCCTATAGTCTGCCCCGCCAACTCCTTTTTGCCCATCTGAAGTAGCTGGCTCCTTGCCCTTGAGAATCCTTCCCTGATGCGATCCAACCCGCGTTTCATCGAATCCGTGACAGGAATTACCCCGAAGTGAGCGGTCAACTCAGCTATTGCTCCATGGTTTCTCTTCTGTGCATGAATTTCGCTCTGCAGTTTATCGATGCGCCTACGCAGCAATTCGCGCATCGAAGGTGATAGGTGAGTGCCATTAGCTAACCGGCCATTCTTCAGCTTTTCCTCCAGGTCTTGCAACTCAAGCCTAGGGTGTTTCTTCGCTGGGCTTGGCTGCTGCGCTGCGATCTCCAGTCCGCGCCGGGCGCGAATCTGCTTCTTCAAATTGTCGATCTGCGATTGAAGCAACTCACGGTCCAGCGTCTTGTAGGTTGGCGTCTCTCTAAGACGCTTTTCTAGCTCTTCCAGCCGAATGCTGGGGTCCTTCTCCGGCAGTTCCTGATGCAACACAGCATTCGCCAGGTCGGCTGCGGATTCCTTTTCCGAATTGGCTTTGATGGGGTCGGGAATCTCACGAGCCATGCCGCTTTTCCCCCGTTATGAAATCGCGCCTGCTCTCGCCCAATGTGGCGTCCCCGCAGCCTCACCTGCTGTGTGGATGTGAACGCAGATTCCCGAGGCGAGCAATGTTGTGCATACACAACATTTGGTCACGATTCTATGCGGACCCTTGAGAGGTGGCAAACGACATTTGCGTGCGCCTGGGGCGGCGCTTGCGAAAACTGAGAAATGACCACGGGTGGAGTCAGGGGTATCTGGCCGAGATATCCGGCATTGGCCGCGTCCACATCTCTGAACTGGAGAACGGGCGACGCGAGGCCGGTCTGCGCGTGCTCGAAATGCTAGCAGTCAGCTTTGAAGTTTCCGTCTCAGAACTGCTACGCGGCATTTAGCAGGGACACTGCCCGGTGCCCTTGCAGGATGACCGGCGAACATGTTTCAGGCATGATGACTGTGCGCGCTAAAGTCCATCATGCGAATTCTCAGCGTCCTCAATTTTTCGAATTGGCGGAATCCAGCAGCTGATTCTGGTATTCGCCTGCAAAACGAGTTGCTCCGGGCCGTCGCCCGAAAGCGCAGCGATTACTTCTTTTACCTCCTGATACCGAAAGAACTGGAGCACGAAATTGCTCGCGATTTCGACGAGACTAACGTGAAGCTAATCCCGACGACATCAATTTCGCGTCAACAGGGAGGGGCGCACCATTTTGATTTGCGGGAATTGGACACTCTACTAGACCTCCGCCGGATCGACATCGATGTTCTGTTCATTAATCAGCCTGAATTGACTGCGGGATTATTGGATTTCTTCAATAAAGTGCATTTCTTCGATCTGCACAGCTTCAATTACATCCACTGGATGGATTGGCATCGGAGCGACAAAATCAAAAACCGGTGGAATCTTCCAGGCAATTTAACTCTGTTGGCCAGTGTTCTGCTGTCCGAGGTCACGGGCTGCAACTCGGCTTATGGCAAGAGCAGAATTATCAAAGAAGCAGCCCGCTGGTTCAACGATTCCGCCGTCGCCCAGATCGAGCGCAAATTGGCCCCCCTCCATCCCGGAATAGACGTCGCCGAGATTTGCGCTGCGAGAATACGGTCGCGGCATCCTCTGAAAACCATCATCTACCCTTTCCGTGCCCTGAAATATACTGGCTTCCGAGCGTTTATCGATCACCTGGCCGCGCTCTGGGAAAAGCGCCAAGATTTCCGAGTCATTGTCACGAACCCGAGCGAATATGACTATATAAAAAGGCTTCCACAGCGCCTACCGTTTATCGAAGTAGGCCAGTTCGATCGCGCTCAGTACCTCCGCGAGTTGTGGAAAGCCGATATTGTCGTAGCCTGTCACAACGGGGCGAGCCAATGGTCTCTGGCTGCGACCGAAGCTCTGGCGGCTGAGTGCATCCCGCTGTTCAACAGTGAGTCGTTCCTAGGCGAATTGCTCTCCGCGGCTCTCCCAGCCGGATTGCAGCCGGCGGACTCGAACCGCTACTTCTACTACCGCGCCGAGTTTCCCAGGCGCCTCGAATACCTGCTCGACAACCTCGATGTGGAACGCAAAATGATACGTCCCATCTCAGCCCAGATTCGCGCTTATTATGATTGGGACCGTCGTGTGGAAGACTGGATCCCGTGCTTCGAGGCAGCCGATCAGGCCTCGCCCGAGCTCCGCGGACAAACCGATGCGTCGCGCCGAATTGACTTGATCCTTGCAACTTCTGGCTCGATCCCGAAAGAGGATCTGATGCGGGAACTCGACTGGCACGTCAAAAGTCGCCACATCTCCTGGACCAGGTACCGTAAGTATCTGCGGGCCAATTACGTTGAGGACCACCGCTCGCCCTTCGTCACCTTCTTTGCCCGCTCGAAGGGTGTCCCCTCCGGTCCTGCACACCGGCCCGGTCGGCTTGACGTATCTGCCAGCCCTCTGCAATCCTTAAAATTGAGGATTTGAGTGGCTTTACCTGTAAATACAGTAGCGGGAGCGACTGAGGACGCGTTGCGAGCCTTTCTCCATGCGCCAGAGAACAGTCGGCGTTTTCGCCTAGTTCTGCCTGCGTTCGATGACCCGGCGAAGCTCGATTCATCGGATTTCACCTATCGCGGCAGTACGTTTGCCGAGCGGGACGCGCGCGCGGCGAGTCATGTCCAGGCACTCCTCGATCAGGTGGTCGATGTCGGCAACATAACGCTGGAGGGTGCCGGTCCGAGAATCCAAAAAAAGGACGTCTCATTCCTGTTTGGAAGCCGCTCCAATCACTCGACCCAAGTCCTCTTAGAGGAGTTGCATACCAGCCTGTTTCAGTTCGAGTTTGCCGCTAGCTGGAGCATTGTTTGCGCCGGACAGCGTTTCTCCCTGCCTGATCCGAGTGTTATGGATGCTACCCAATATGCCTCTGCCGATGATTATGGAGTGATCGCCCGGGTCCGTTCAGCTGAGCCCGCTCCCGTGTTTATGATCGCAGGTCTCGGCGGAAGAGCGACCGAAGGCTGCGGCCTTTATTTTCGGGAGCACTGGGAGAAACTTGACCGCGATTACGGTGCTCAGGACTTTGCAGTTGTGTTGCGGTTTCCGGCCCCTTTCGATTTGAATAAGATCGAACAGGTCGCGTCGGATTCTCAGCTAGCCATTTAGTCAGCTAGCCATTGAGCTAGTTCTTGGGCGGCTTCCTCTCTTGGCGCTCTCCGATCAGGACTTTATTCCCGTCTCTCGGGCCTGCCGCTGACCTTCCTGGGGTCCGAGGTTCTGCGGAAATTTCACAACAATACCGAAATCCTGGCTTCCGAATTCGTGCAGCAGCTCGGACCAATGGTCGCAGAGAAAGCAGCCGCAACCCTCGGTTGCACGTGAGCCGAGACCCGCAATCAGAAAATAGACCCGCTTGGATGTCGGATCAGTAAACTTCTGGATCACTCCGTAATCTGTCGTCGCAAGATAGTCGTTGTAATCGAGATCATTCGGTTTGCGGATCGTATAACAGGTCCCTGTTTTCCTATCACGGATGACCCAGCAACCGGGAAAATCCACCGGGGCATAATCGAAACTGAATTCTGGTTCAAACAACTCGAGCACCCCGGCGAGGATCCCACTCGACTGGCTGCCAAACACGAATCTGTGGCTTGCGGTCACGTTCTTCACGTCGTCGTTGGACCTGATCTGAATCTTTTCCGGCGCGAGGACCGAACCTACCAGATTAACGATATTCCAGGCAGAACTTACGTCCGCGGTGGCAAATGTCGGTCCGCGGTAGTAATATTGCCCACCTTCCAAGCCCTTGCGGTTGGCTTCTTCTCCGGCTTTTCCCGGTAGGCCCATGACCCATTGCGGCAGCAATAATGCGCACGTGCTCTCCTCCGCCAGGCTGAGGAAAGTGGCCAGCCGGTTCCTCTCGAACTGCGCAGGCGCATCGGAGGTGGAATACAGTACCGGAATACCAAAGGTGTGCAAATCCCCGGCGCTCGAACGGCTCAACAGCATCGCGTCTTCGGGGCTTTTGCCTTGGCGCAGAAGCTCGAAAAACTTCTGCGCGACGAGTTGGGCAGAGTTTTGATTCACATCCGCCTGCATCGCAGCCACAGCCGAAACCCTTCCGTCCCGCATCAGTCGCTGTGCGACGCCTTGGATCGGATTCGCACCGGACGTGACAGCCGTGGAGCAGGAGTTTAGGTAAACAAACCGAAGGCTAGTTGATTCGCGAATCCACGAGGCCAGGTCGTCGGCTGCCAGAAAAACGGGCTCACCATCGTTTTCGCAAACGAGCTGCCCGCCGCCATCGTTCAGATAAATGCCGTGGCCGATGAAGTAGAAGGCGTCGAATGCATTTCCGCGGAAAGCCTCGTCAATATCGGTCGGGCTGGAATGCAGAAGTGAGGTAATCTTCAGTCCGCCAATACCCTGCAGAATGCCAGTGAGATCGTTCAGGTGGGCCTCTCCTCCGAAGGGCACGAAGTCTTCCGATTTTGTCGGATCCGCTACGGCAATCAGTAGGTTCTGAACTGGCGCGAACGATGATTGGGTCGCAGCAACTCCTTCAAGCAATCTTATAATCGCTGGACCGCGTTTAATGACGAAGCCACTACCATCGTGGAGATACTCCCAGGGCACGTCGACCAAATCTGGAGCCAGCACATTCATGCAAATCCGCAAGCGAAGCTTCATAGCCTGCGCCAGGATCAACGCCGTCTGATAAGAGGAGCTGTTCTCGCCGCCGAACGCGCAGCCGAACAGACACCTTCCAAATTTCTCCATGAAGGTGGCTGAAGGAATTGCTCCCGTGGCCAGCGCCTTCAGGAATTCCGGGAGCTTCGGCGCTCCGGCGCACGGCAACTGTGGATCGAACGTGAACTCGTGGCCGCGACCGCCTCCCACGCCAGGCAAGCCACTGTCGAGAAGGCTCAGGTATTTCCTGTCGCCGATGCCGCTGATCGTGACCTTCAGGCTGGAATATGTTTCCGCCATAGCGATCTCTCTGCGCTCTCCCATACATTCAAGGCGGCGGTAGCGCCATTAGACTCCGGCGTGATCACAATGTACGTCGGAAATGCTGCTCGGTTCTGATCGCTGTTCGTGCGAATTCTTGAAATCCACTCGGAGATGTCGTCGGCTGGTCCCGGTAGCGTGATCTGATTGGCCCAAGCGCCCGAGTTGAGATACAGTCCTCCGCCTTCGAATTCCGCCTTGAGCGGACGATGAGTGTGACCGAATACCACTATTTTGACGTCTCCGATCAGTCGGCTCCGCGCCGATCTGACGTCATTGCGATCGAGGTGGTCGGCACTGTAATAGGTCGGGTCGCGCAGATCAATCGGTCGCCCCAGACTGCGGATCGCTGCCTGCGCGAGCCGCCTCCTTGCTCCCTCGAGCCGCGATCCCATAACAGGCTGCGCGGCTGCGTGATCCTCTCCACTGCTCTCGAAAAACTGCTGCATTAGAACGGCGTCCGCCTGCGTGATGCCAGCCTGGTTTCCCATTTCATCCTGGTAAGCCGCAGCCATATCTTTGCTCAACTGGTTTTCATCCGCGACCGTCGGAGCCGCTTCTTGCGCGCGACCGAGCGTGGGCCCCGTGATCTTCGTCCGCAGCCAGCCGATAAACCCATTTCCCAATGCGGCCAGCGACTTCAATCCGATTCCCGGAACGTCAACGACAGCCCCCGGTTTTAGTGCCATCAACAAAAGCGGCACGGCCGGCACCTCGGGTTTTAGTAGATCGACGAAGCGGAAGTCCGCTTTGTGCCGGTTCATGATGTCGTATACGAGCTGCGTGCCGGGCGGGTAAGCGAAATCGTTGGTGCCCCGTTCTGCGCTCTGGATGAGCGCCGTATAGTTCATGCCGTTATACGGATCATCTAGGTTCCCGTGTTCGATGTGCACGAGAACACCACCCACCGCCTTTACGTAGGTGACGCGAGTCTTGTCGAGAGCAAGGAAACTGAGACGATCCGCCGCCGCACGTTCGGTGACATCCAGAATGGCGCTGGCGACCTGCTCCCAGACCTCGGGGAAGGCGAGTTCGACGTCGTGAT
The DNA here is from genome assembly GCA_963786085.1 of uncultured Acidobacteriaceae bacterium. Taxonomy (GTDB): domain Bacteria; phylum Acidobacteriota; class Terriglobia; order Terriglobales; family Acidobacteriaceae; genus Silvibacterium. Next base: position 54,031 of record CAWAYO010000010.1, on the reverse strand, counting down.
TTCCCAGTAGAACGGTAATCCTGTGGTCTGCTGAGGCAAGAAACTCGCCCAGCGCGCGGAATACCGTATCGCTGTGCGCGGCGACGATACTCGAAATCTTCTTGGCAGCTTTTTCTCGGTCCACCTTTACGTCCCAGGGTTTTAACTGCAAGAAATCTACGAAGTCTCCATTGATAACGACCTCGACGGCACCTGGCCGCGCGCCCGTGAACTTCATGAAATCTACAAACGCCTGGGATTTGCCCGGCCCTGCGAAGATGTCGAAATCATCGCCCTGGCCCAGATGAAGATCGCTGATAACGACAACGGTTTCAGTCATAAAGACGCGCTTTCACCGAAGTAGATTAGCAGCTGCTAGCTTCACTCGCACTCGCCCATACAAATACCTTTGATACGCGTAATTAGCATCGATGAATTGCTCAGCCGCAAGTTTTAAGGCCTGTTCGTCGGGTACGGAATCGCCGAACGGGGCGCGATGAAAATATGCCACTTTCATTGCATCGAGAGCAGCTTTCTTCTGTTCCATGACGGAACGTAAAAGATCTACTTGCACGGGGTCAGATGGACTCTTGTGTCGCGGCATGATTTAACTCGTCTCATGCACAGTATAGGCTTGCTTGGTGGTCTCGCTATGCTCAACATCTGCGTGAAACATCTTGCAATCCACATGTTCTGTTTTTAATGGCGTGGGGTGCGACTCGACGCCGACAGGTCCAGTGGCGGCGGAACAGGAACGATAATCGGTCCGAAGGGTTCGCCAAACGATCAACTCCTCCAGTCGTCGCTGGTCCGGAACAACCCTCCAGTCCAAAATTTGGACTTTTAAACCTGCCTGCATGGAAAAATCAAGACCGAGATTTTTGTTGGTGAGGTTAGTCAGGTCGCGTCAGGCGACATCCTGTACCCTTCTCACGGGCTTACGCGCCGCGAGGGCGAGCAGGCCGTGCGGCGGGAGGATACAGCAGTTTAAAGCATCAGTGGGCAGGCGTGAGCATCTGGGAGGTTGTGGGAACTCGTCTAACAGCTTTTCGTGCGGTCTCAGTACGCTTGGCAGCAGCTATGCGCATGAGAGCAGCTTTCTGCCGCACGGAGAGGATCCTTCTGTATGGGTTTAGGTGACGTATGACAAGCGCCTTTTGATACAGGTCGGCATCTCTCACCATGCCGTCGTTCCACCTCCGGGAGCCGCATTTCGGGCACTGGCGTGGTCCGGACTCCGAGTCGGCGAACCATTCCTCGCCACATACATCGCAGCTCCAATAAGGGGCCATTCTTGCAATTAAACCCACCGTCCACCTCTAGAAAATGACGATCACGTAATCAGTGTGCTCGCGTGCAGAAATTTCGTCTACAGCATTCGTGCGGAGCGCAGAGCTTGGTGGGCCTTGCGATGATGGCTGGCATTGATTGGGAGTCAGCGCCGGAAGGCAGCCAGTCGGCGTTGCAGTGAGCGAGCGGCGTGGCTGGGAAGGTGCAACGCTAGGAACGCCTGTCCATCACGCCAGTTTCGTCCGAATCGACGCGGAATAGAGTTCCCAGGTTGTTAGGTTTTGCCTTTCCAATGCCTTCTGGACAGGCTTCGAAGCAACCTCCGTCTGTCCTTCAGGGATGGGCAGAATTTTCGTGCAGAATTCGTCTTTTCTGAGATCTACGGATGTGAGTAGGGTTCTCCTGTGGCTTACCCCTCGTGCTTCGTGGCATACCCGCCAGTCCAGCGCGAGTACGGAGGTTTCGGAGTTGCTGAATGTGCAACACCAGCTTGGGGAGCGGCAAGAGCTGCAACGAATCTGCGTTGCAGCTACGGGTGTTGGGTCTGAGTCTGCCATCGTTCTAGGGTGGACCCTTCTTGCCTGCGCGTGTGTACCGCACGTGCACGGTCTTTTTCGAGCCCTCCGGAGGCTCAACCGACCAAACGCCTGTCAGTGCCACAGTAGTCCGCGCTATAAACAAAACCCCTACATTCCAGTTGGCCCGTCATCCAAGTGTAAGGCTGCCGCCTCGAAGAGTTCAGAAACCCTTGCGAGGTGCCATTACTCATCGACACTGCGAGTGTGCTAAATAGGAAGCTGAAAGCGTTATGCCTCCGAATCTCCTTTAGAGTTTAGAGTCGCTATAAAGTCTGATGACGCAATTGGGTACCGTACACCCGTCGGAGCAGAGATCCACCTGGTGCTAGAGACAGCTTCAAACGAACGGTGGGCAATTGAGATGAAGCGCTCAATTAGTGATCCGAAACCGAGCAAAGCCTTTACATCGGATGCTCAGACGTGAAGGCGACACATCAGGTCGTTACTTACCCGGGTCACGGAAACCTATAAGCACGACGCGAAGACTAAGATTATCCCTCTAGAGGCGTTACTCAAAGATCTGTCGCAGCAATAGCTTAATAGGAGCGAGGCCAGAAACCGGCGTTGTAAAACGTTCGCTACACTAGACTTCATAAGCTCTAGCTGTCGCATTCAGCTATCAATTCCAGCACACGTTCAAGATACTGGCCTACTTGCCTGGAGTCGACGCTGATGCGAGAGGCCTGGGAAATTTTCCGAAACCAATCATCTCGTGTTTTTGGTCGCCTTTGTACTAACTCATCCAGCAGACCGGGGCTCAGCAAACCCTTTTCAAGGGGTACGCCCGGAAACGCAGAAGCAATTTCCGTATCGCGCAATGCGATTAACCGCTGACGCAGTGACTGTCGGCGGTCAGCAATTTCCTTTTGCTTCCGGTACACCGGATCAAGCTCCAGGAGTTCCTGTAAGTGTCGCAAGAGTCGTTTGATCTCGCTGTCTCGGTTCTTGAACCAGTCGGTAGACCATACTCGGTGGATCTTCCAGCCGAGGTTTTCGAGAATCTCCTGGCGCAGCCGGTCCCGATCACGCGCGGAGCGGCCCGAGTGGTAGCTTGCGCCATCGCATTCGATGCCGAGGAGAAATGCTCCGGCCTTGGCAGGATGCTTTACTCCGAGATCAATGAAGAAACCTGCGACGCCGACTTGTGGCACAACCTCATAGCCGTTCTCCTTGAGGACGGTCCCCACGGACCGCTCGAAGTCATTGGTGGATTGGTCGCCTCCATCGTCCGCTTGTTGAAGGATGCCGGTGCGGGCAAAGATCAGATATTGCTTCAGCGCTCTGACGCCCCACGGGCTATTAGCAGTTGTCTGGATTCGGTCTGTATCGAGCGAACTAAAGACGACGACGCGCTTCTTGGCACGGGTGAAGAGCACGTTGAGCCGGCGGTGACCGCTCGGACCGTTGATCGGGCCAAACCGCTGGTATTGGTTCCCGCGCGCATCAGGCCCATACGTCGTCGATATGAAGATGACATCGCGTTCGTCACCCTGAACATTCTCAAGATTCTTGACAAAGAGGGTCTCTTGGCCGCCCTTCATCTTCTCCTGGTAAGCAATGGCAGCCGGGTCTTCTCTGAGCTTTCGATCCAGCAGCTCTTCGACAAGTTCTCTCTGCTCGAAGTTGAGGGTTACGACGCCAAGGGATTCGTGTGGGCATTGCCGCATGTGTTCCATCACCCCCTCAACCACGACAGCAGCCTCACGGGGGTTGCGACTGTTCTCAAAAATGCCGTCTGCAACGAAGTGATGTTTGACGCCGAGAGAAGTGTCATCGTGGTAAGCCGAAGGGAAGATGATCAAGTCTCTTTGATAAAACTCTTCATTGGAAAACGCAATCAGACTGTGATGTCGTGACCGATAGTGCCACCTGAGCCGCCGCACTGGCTGAAAGAGGGTGCTGGCAACGTCAAGTATGCTTTCGCCTTCCTCCACGGCGGTACGCTCATCGGCATCGCTGTCGTCGTCGGGATCAAGCGATACTCGTTGAAAGAAGTTGGTGGGGGGAAGTTGCTTCGGGTCGCCCACGATGACAACCTGGCCGCCCCTAGCGAGCGCACCGATGGCATCCTCCGGCTTGAGCTGGGATGCCTCATCCATTACAACGAGGTCGAACTTCATCCGGCCAGGCTCAAGGTACTGCGCGACAGAAAGCGGTCCCATCATGAAGCAAGGTTTGAGTGACAATAGTGCATTTGGTGCGCGAGACATCAATTGCCGAATCGGAATATGACGCTTTTGCTTGTTTGTTTCATGAACGATCAGGGCTAGTTCCGTCCAGGTCTTGACGGGCCCACTTTGATTTCCATAGAACAGGCCGCGCTTATCCGCGAGTGAAGCGACACGCTCGCTGTAAAGCCGTATGGCCTCTTTGTCTGAGGCGGCGAACTGCTTTCGTAGTTCTTCCTGCGTAATACCCGTCACCTGCGCGAGGTCGGAATGCTGGGTAAATGCGCTTCTTGCGAGCGTGTTATAGAAGACGAAGTGAAAGCCTTTGCTAAGTTCGCTGGGCTCTAACGTCTTATCTTCCGCCAGAGCCGTTAGCCGATTGAGGCCGGCTTCCTTGCTCCTAATCTGAACGCGGAGGAAATGGTTCCATTGATCCAGGTCCTGGGGCCACAATTGAGCCCGTTCGATGATGGCCACAAGGCTGCTCCACGAGCGGGCCGATTGTGTTGACCATGCAGATGAACCCGAGAGCGCCTCCAGGGTTTCTGCCGATTCCCGGAGCTTCGCCGCACACTCGGCTGCCGTTGAAAGCGAAATGCGAAGCTCTCTTAGGCGACTGTCATATTCCTTGCACAACAACCATTCAGTCGTCTGTCTCGGAAGGGTGTGGAAGGCAACAGAACTTGCAAAGGTGACAGTCCGCTTAATGGGTTCAACGTCCGTCTCCGCCCCCCTGTATGCGTCCCCGAGGTGTTGGTGCAGGTCTGTGGCAGACTCGAAACGAGATTGGGCTTTGCGGCAGTCTCGGACGGCAGACAGGATTCTTGGGAACTCCCGTAGGGAGACTTCCTCGTTGATTCCCAGAGTGTCGATGCCCTGAAGGACTGCTTCGAGGTCGCAAGTAAGATCGTGAAGGCAAGCCTGGACCTCATCAAACGATCCGGATTGAAAAAGCGAGCGCTGCGTCGGGAGCACACGGATAAGGTCGGTGATGCGGGCCGCGACGTCGCGCAGCAACGCACGATGCCCCTCTGTCCGTGGCAAGTTGAGCTTGATGGAACTCAGCCGCTCGACTCTCGCAGTGAAGGCAAGTCTCCGAAATGATTGGGCCGGCGTCTGGTGGTCCGGTAACGCGACCAACACGTCCTCGTACCATTGGAGAAGTTCCTGTAATTCGTCCCATGCGCTATGAACGCCGCAAAATGCGGGCCCCAGCATTTCACGATAAGAGTTGTTGTTATCGAATTCACTACGAAGTTGTGCATATTGAGCGATGGATCGTAGCGATCGGCTCATCTGTTCGCGGTGGACCTTTACAGACTGACGGGACAACTGCTTGTAGGTCTTGACCGCGGCTTTGTATTCACGTCCCACGAGCCGCTCCCAAAGGGACGCGTATTCGAGAATGGCAGCGCATTTGAGAAGGTGGGTCGGTGTATGCATTCCCGCGCCGAGGGAAAGATCGAAGTCCTGGCTGAGCTTCGACTCTTCGCCCTGAATCTTGGTTGCTTCCTGGCGAGCTGTTTGCAGAAGCGGTTTGGTGCGCTCATCTTCGAACGTAGCCTGGCGTAGGTGAAGCCGTTCAATCGGCGCGTTCTCAACGATCTTGAGTGTTTCAAGTAAATAGGTCGATGTTGAGAATACGGCGGACGCCTCGCAGCCGATCATGTCCAAAAGAAAAAGAAATGAGGAATGCGCTTCGCCAATGAATCTTGCGCCTTCTGAGGCAAGCTGGTGAATTCGGCGCACATCCGCGACAGTGTCTGCCTCAAATCCCCATTTGCGCCGGCATTCGACCGCCTCTGACAGTATCCCTTCAGTGCCCCCTTCAATGAGCGTCTCGGATCTGGTTGTGAAAAATGAAAGACTCTCGAAGAAACGGCGGTAGCTTTCGATGTCGCTGACAAATGCCTCAAGCCTCTGCCGCATGGAGGGTGTTTGGCAGGGAGCTAGTAAAGTCTCGACGAGCACACCGCATGTATCTGGAAGGTGGGCCAACGTCTGTCCGGCTTCTTCCATACCACGCGTTGATCTTAGAAGGGTGAACCCACAATTGCTCTGCAGATGTTCGCAGCATTCCTCGGCGAGTCGCACCATCCTGCGAAACTCGTCCATCGCGGCTAAAAGCCGCTCCTCTTCTTCAAACCCTAGCGGGGCCTGTATCCAAGCCCACGGGTGCTTGTCGAGCGAGTCGCAGGAAGAGAAAACCGCAGATAGGTGTTGCGCATAAACGGATAGGAATTGCTCTGCCTGAGTCAACTGCGTTTGGGTGAAGAGCACAAGACCCGGCAAAATGAGTTGTCCAAGTCGTTCGCGATGATCGGAGATGTCCTGACCACAGCGATCGCGCGCCCATAGGATTTCGAATATCGAAAGACCAATGGGTTCTACGATCTTATTGATGAGGGAAGCGTACTGAGTAAGGAGTTGCTTTTTTTGTTCAACTACCGATAGATGCCGTTCAAGGTCTCGCGGCTCCTTGAATGTTCCATGCAACGCATAACGCTGAGCGAGGTCACCGAGTAGCGCCCCCTTTTTCGTCTTGTGGCTATGAACTTCCAGGCAGAAGACTCCCAAACCCACGTCATCGAGTCTCTTACGGACCACCTCGAGGGCCGCGAGCTTCTCCGCAACAAAAAGAACGGTCTTGCCTCGTGCAAGTTCAGCGGCAATGAGGTTTGTGATCGTCTGTGATTTTCCCGTGCCTGGAGGCCCCTCGATGACCAGATTCTGGCCACGAAGCGCATGAATGAGCGCGCTGTGCTGAGAGCTGTCGGCGTCCCTGATGAGGTGGGGTACGTCTCTCTTCAGCTCCGGAGCATCAATCGGAAATTCCTCTGCAAGGTTCACTTTGGGGTGCTTTGACCCCTCAAACAACTCCTTCACCAGCGGGTGCTTCGTAATGTTCTTCTCGGCAGGCCAGGTTTTCGGGTCAAGATCCCGGTACATGAGGAGTTTTCCAAAGCTGAGCAGCGAGAGAGTGAGATGGCGGCGTAATTTCCATCGCTTCTTAAGTGCCAGGATTTCGTCGAATTTTTTAAAATAGCGCTCCGGCGTGTCCTCGTCCTCCAGGACCGGAAGCTCAAGCCCAAAGTCGCGTCGCATTTTCTCGATTAGCGATAGGTTCGTCTCCACATCTTCGCCGGAGTATTCGAGCACCGTTTCGACAGCCCTCCCTCTGCCTCCCGCACGATCAATCGTCACGGGAAGGACGACCAGGGGAGCAAGGTGTGGCTGAGTGGAATCGTCGGACTCATACCACTCCAGGAACCCGAATATGAGGTACAGCATATTCGCGCCCGATTCCTCGACGGCCGTCTTGGCGGCACTCGCGATTTTTCGGCTTACCGTGTCGAGCGGTTCCTGATAATGCAGAACCGGGAGGCGTTGGGCATCTTCGTTTCCAGTCTGCCCAAGATCGAAGGATGTATTCCAGCCCAATTCCTCGGCAAAGTCTTTCGCTGTAAGTCCGTCCTTTAGATGGATTCCTGGCTCAGGCACTGGCAGAAAAGGAAGCTTCTCTTCGGCCCGCAGCCTCACGAACACCGAGTCGAGGGGAACATCCACGAATCGCAGGGACGAGGCGTTAGAGTGCCTGAAATTGAGGAGTTTGCTGCGATTGGTGAGGTCAAGAAGCCTAGTCCGAATTCGGTCCAGCCCGATTTCCGTACTCCCGGTCAGGAAGTCTGCACTGATGATCGGGGCCAATGGCTCGGCTGCATCTGATCTGGCACCGTTTGACATACTTATGCTTGGGCTGAAATGCGGTGGTTCTAGGAACTCTGATAGATTCTATTGCATATAGCAATTACTCGTGAATCACACGTTTGCGTAACTGGCTTTGCATCCTTTTCCGCGAAATGAATGGATACTCCGCAGCCAGGCGATAAAAGTGGAAGATATTGGCCGAACGAAACCACAACACGAGCTTATCAGCCCCTGGAAGACCACCCGATGAGGTCAGGTCCAGCTGCGCGCTGGGCACGGATGACGATCACGCGACCGCCGACTCCTGACTCGTCGCCGACACGGAAACAACCCTGTTCAAAAATTTTGGACTGCCAAAAAATTTGCCAACATCAGAAAATTCATTATCGAGATTTTGCTGATGAACCTAGTGGGCGTGTGCGGGCGCTTACCCCTACCCCCTTCGCAGCACCCGGGCAGCGGCGCAGTGAACTGCTGGGCAGCTGGGGGATTGCGGGGCGGAGCTGGCCGGATGGTAGCAGAGCACAGGAAGGCAGGGCGACCGACTATTCAGAAGTTGTAGGGCACCAGAGCCACAAGGGAGGGATGCAGAACGGAAGGCAGTCCTGATAAGACGGGTCGTCCGACCCGGGGTGCTGCCCCTCGGCTCCGTCGATCTGCTCTGTCGACAGCCTGAGCGTTTCTTCGATGCGTCTTCTGGCGTCAATTTCGCCCGAACTTTATGCAATATTCGCTGAGTCCAAATTTTGGCCATTTCCGGATCGAACCCCTCGTTCGGTTCGCTCCCCTTCTGCTTTGTGTCATACCTTGTGTCATAACCCTGCCATCCCTGTCGGTATCGGGCCGTGTCTGGCGGTGTTACTTAGTCACACAAAAGGGCAGCGAACGTCCGGGAAACCCCTATGAACACTGCCTTTTCTGTATCACTCCGCATCGCTGTCTGTCTGCCCGTATTTATTCGCCCGTGGAAATGGCATGGAAGAGGTCGTCGGTTCGATCCCGACCAGGTCCACCAAGTCCGCCAGGCACTTCGAAGCACCTCCTTCCGCGACTTTCTCGCTTCCTTGTCGCAAATTCCAGAACGATGCCTCGGACCGGTTCGCACCTCCTCACTTCGTCGCCTGAAGCGATACGCCGCTGCGGTAATCCATTCCCCGTGCCCACCTATGGTTCCAACGACTGCATGCAAGACCCTCTTGTCGTTACCGTCGTAGCGTGCCGTATCATGCGCTGAATGTCCTTGTCGTGAAATCTTGACGTGAAATGAAGAAGAGACTGCTCAAAAGCTGGATGGTTTTGGCGATTGCCTTTGCCGTCTATGGCGTGGTGCGATTTCACGCCGGGGACAGGGAGGTAGACGCGTCAGCGTCGTCGGAGGACAGCGCCAAGACCAAGCTGCAATTGAAGGATTGGCCGGTATATGGGGGCCAACTCGCCAATGATCACTATTCCTCCCTCACACAAATCAACCGTGGCAATGTCAGCAGGCTGAAAGTTGCATGGACCTTCGACACCGGAGAGCAGGGCGGCCTGCAAACGAGCCCGCTGATTGTCGGTGGCGTTCTTTACGCCCTCACTCCAACGCAAAGGGTGATCGCGCTTGACGCCGCGACCGGCAAGCTTCTCTGGACCTTCGATTCTGGTATTAAGGGCACACAACCGGACCGCGGATTGAGCTGGTGGACAGACGGTTCCGAAAGCCGCCTCTTTGCCGGAGTGATGAACTTTCTCTACGCCCTCGACCCTGCGACAGGGAAGCCGATTGCCACGTTCGGCGAGGGCGGGCGAATCGATCTGCGTAAAGAGCTTCGTGGAGACTACCGAGATCAGTCGATAGCGCTGACCACACCCGGCGTCGTCTACAAGGATCTGATTATTGTGGGCGGCCGTAATCCCGAGACGCACCCGGCCCCGCCGGGAGATGTGCGCGCCTTCGATGTCCGGACAGGCGCGGTGCGCTGGAGCTTTCACACCATTCCCCACCCAGGCGAGTTTGGTTACGACACCTGGCCGAAAGATGCATGGCTCAAATCCGGCGCGGCCAATAATTGGGCAGGAATGACGATTGATGAGAAGCGCGGCATCGTCTATGTACCTACCGGCTCGGCAGTGTCTGATTTTTATGGTGCAGACCGCGTCGGCAACGATCTTTTCGCGGATACTCTGCTTGCCCTGGACGCCGAGACCGGTAAACGCATCTGGTATTTCCAGGGCGTGCATCACGATATCTGGGACCGCGACTTTCCCTCACCGCCTTCGTTGCTCACAGTTCTGCATAACGGCAGGCATATTGACGCTGTGGCACAGACCACGAAGCAGGGATACATCTACCTGTTCGACCGGACCAGCGGCGAACCGCTGTTTCCGATCGTTGAGCAGCCCTATCCCGCCAGCAGCGTGCCCGGCGAAGCAACGTCGCCTACCCAGCCGAAGCCGCAGATGCCGGAGCCATTTGCGCGCCAGATCCTGACCGAAAACATGCTGACGAATCGCACGCCGGAAGCACATCGATTCGCGCTCGAGAGATTCAAAACCTATCGCAGCGCGGGACAATTTATTCCTCTCAGCGTGGATAGGCAGACCATCGTCTTTCCCGGCTTCGATGGAGGCGCGGAGTGGGGAGGTTCGGCGGTTGATATCAAGACAGGCGTGATTTACGTCAACGCAAACGAAATGGCATGGACAGGCGGACTGACTGAGAACAAGCCCGGTAGTAGCGCCGGGGAGACCACTTATCAAAATCTCTGTGCGGTTTGTCATGGCGATCATCGCGAGGGCTCTCCGCCGGCATTTCCTTCGCTGGTTGGCGTTGGTGAGCGGCTCACCGATGAGAATCTGGCCAGCGTAATTCGCTCTGGCAAAGGAAGAATGCCGTCTTTCCCAATGCTCGACGATAAGGCGATGTCAGCGCTTGTGCAGTATCTGAAAAGCAGTGAACCCGCTCCAAACCAGGGACCAGAAGCAGCGGGTCGCTCTTCTGCCACCAAGCAGGAGATGACTGCAGCTGCTGAACCCAGTCCGGATGCGGCTGATCCACTCGGTGCGAAGAGCTACGCGGATCATTGCGCGATCTGCCACGGCGATGACCAGGAAGGAATATCGCCAGCGTTTCCGGCCCTCAGGGGAGTGGGCAAGCGAATGCCGCGCGAGCAGATTCGGGAATTGATTCATCAGGGCAAAGGGCGCATGCCGTGCTTTCCGAAGCTCGAAGGCGAGGAGCTCTCGGCACTGATGCGCTATCTGGGAGTTACGGAAAGCAACGGCAATTCGAAGACGGGCGATTCCCTGAAGTATCGCTTTACTGGCTATCGCAAGTTTCTCGATCCTGACGGTTATCCAGCCATCAGTCCTCCCTGGGGTACGTTGAGTGCGATCGATCTGAACACCGGCAAGTACCTATGGAAGATTCCCTTCGGCGAATATCCCGAGCTGGCCGCCTCCGGAATGCGGAACACGGGTTCTGAAAACTACGGCGGCCCGATCGTCACAGCAGGTGGCATCGTCTTCATCGGAGCCACAGACTTTGACCGGAAGTTCCACGCCTACGACAGCCGCACCGGCGAGCTGCTTTGGGAGGCTCTGTTACCCTTTGCAGGCGTGGCCACCCCCGTGACCTACATGGTCGATGGGAAGCAATATGTTGTGATCGCTGCTGGTGGCGGGCGCGATCCTAAATGGCCTTCGGGCGGCAAGTACGTTGCGTTCGCACTGCCGTAAAGATTGTTGGAACTGGAAGAGACTTCACACCATGACCCTGCAAATGAAATCGCGCCTTGCCCTGATGATGTTTCTCGAATACTTCATTTGGAGCGCCTGGTACGTAACGCTCGGAACATGGCTGGGAGAGACGCTGCGCTTTTCGGGGGCCGAAATCGGCCTGGTTGCCGGCACCACCGCGGTGGGCGCTATCGTATCTCCATTTCTCGCCGGATGGATCGCCGACCGCTTCTTCCCGACCCAAAACGTGCTTGCCGCTCTTCACTTTCTGGGCGCCCTGCTCCTCTGGCTTGCATCCACGCGCGCGTCGTTCAGTCCGTTGTATTGGCTTGTTCTTCTCTACGCATGCTGCTACATGCCCACGCTTTCCCTCACCAATTCGTTGGCATTTCGGCAGATGCGCGATCCGAAGCAGGAATTCGGCCCGATTCGCGTCCTGGGGACCGGTGGCTGGATCATAGCCGGCCTGTTAGTCGGAGGGCTTCGGCTCGAGGCGTCGCACCTTGCCATGCAGGTTGCGGCGGGGTCCTCGCTCGTGATGGCTATCTATTGTCTGACGCTGCCCGACACACCTCCGCTGGCTGCATCGAAGAGCTTTCGCTTCGCTGACCTCTTTCCGGTCGAAGCCTTCGACTTGTTCCGCGATCGATCCTTCCTGATCTTCGTGGCCGCATCCTTCCTCATCTGCGTGCCGCTGCAGTTCTACTATGCATTCACAAATCTGTTTCTCAACGAGATCGGGATTCATAACGCGGCCGGAAAGATGACCGGCGGCCAGATGTCGGAACTGTTCTGCATGCTGCTCATCCCCTGGTTCTTTCGACGGCTGGGCGTGAAGTACATGCTGATTGCCGGCATGTCGGCATGGACAATCCGGTACCTTCTGTTCGCCTGGGGCAACGCCGGCGCGAATATGTGGATGCTCTGGACTGGAATTATCCTGCACGGCATCTGTTATGACTTCTTCTTCGTTACCGGACAGATCTACGTTGACCGCAAGGCTCCGACCGCGTTGCGCGCCGCCGCACAGGGAATGATCACGCTGATCACCTACGGCGCGGGCATGCTCCTGGGCTCGTGGCTGTCAGGATCAGTGGTCGACCACTATGCGACCGTCGGAGCAAACAATGTCGTTGCGCATGAGTGGCGGTCCATATGGCTGGTCTCAGCTGCATGCTCCGGCGTTGTCCTGCTGCTTTTCTTCTTCACATTCTCGGAGCGCGATCCTTCGCCCGATGCGATAGTACCTGGTGCCATAGTAAGCGAGGCGGTCGCGGTTGCAAGCGAGCCCGTCGGAGGCTAGAGTACCGGCCGGATCGCATTCGGCACCCAAGCCTGCTGCTCCACGTTTCTGGTAAGGGCTTGGCGCTCCGACGGCAATGTTTCTCGGTTTGCGGTTTCCCAGTCATAGCCCAGCCGTGGGCCGAGCCATTTACAATCGTAAATATCGCGCGCGACGCGTAACCTTCAATCGCGAGAACTGTTTTAACAGCCGCCTGCGCAACCTTTGAAGGGCCTGTAGCTCAATGGTTAGAGCAGGGGACTCATAATCCCTTCAAGGCATATATGGCAGGTTTGGTCTGTATTAGGATGGCCGCGTAAATACTGACGTTTTCTCGTTTCAGCATCCAACGCTGACTAAGCCAGCCTCACCGGTACTCCCCACAAAATCCCCCACAGCGACTAGCTCGCGGGTCCGGGGCGGATCGCATCCATAGTTCACCGTCGCCCGAAACTTTCCGTCACACTTGGATATCGCCGGCGCTCATCGATGTATCGGTCGATGTCTCGCAGGTCGTAACGAACCGTGGAGTTCTTTCCGGTGCCGAGCTTGATGTACGGGATTTCCATTCCGACAGAGCGCCAGCGGCGGAGGGTGCCGGCTGGGATGCCGAGATAGATGGAAGTCTCCGTCTCGGTAAGCAGTCGACGTCCTTCCGTATCGTGCCGCTGGCTTTCTGTCGTTTTGCTTTCCATTGCAGGCTAGATCGCGAATCCTAAGTACCTATCAAAGAACTCCCTGTATTCCTCCCAGCCGATCTCCGTGACTGCGATCTGCGTTATGCAAACAAACGTGTCGGCCTGGGCCAGGAAGCTGTCGACGACGGCATGGCTGTAAAGTCGCCAACTGCCTCCAGCCGCGAACGCCCTTTCAAGGAGGGCCAAAACGAAGCACTTCACGGTTGCGCGTGTGTGCCGCGACATGGATTTGTGAAGAACCTCGAACTCTTCGCGATCCTTCTCATTTTTCAACTGCAGCTTACGGGCTTCGGCAGCGATCGCCCGCGAGTTCCCAAACACCGTCAGGAGATCTCGGATGGTTACGCTGTAGCCTATTGGCCGCGGCTCGTTGTCAGAATCATCGACCTGCCGGATCATCTGTTGGAAATCAGGGGACAGCAGAAGCAGAAAGTTCGGAATCGGGCGCGTAGATTTACGAATAGTCATGTGTGTGCCCCCTCACCGAACGTTCCAGATGAACTGATCGCCTTGCTTTTCGAGACGGAAATATTCGAGCCCTCCGAGCCGCTTAAGCTCGCGCTTCTGCTCGTCGGATCCATAGAGCTTGGCGACCCTGATCATGAGGTCAACCTGGCGGGTGTCGTAACGGAGTTGGTTTTGAGACGTAGGGGTGGGACTGATAACGTGATGGGTAGACATTTTGCCTGCTCCTAACAGGTGATTTGTTTAGCGCCGGCTCGGTGCTTCAACACCGGCCGACGCGTTTAAATATGGCACCTGCCCTTTAGCCTGTCAAGGAAAATAAGCGCGTAATCCATTGATATATTACGACTTGTTACGACTAGTCGAGTCGTAGTACATCGTCCAGAGACCGCGACTCGCCCATGCAAACCGGCGCCCCCTTTTTGCCCACATCTGTGTGCAATTTTGCTGATAAATGCCCTCTTTTCCACAGGGCGGCCGTCCCGCAAATCACCTAGACTAAAGATGATCTTCGGGGTTTCAACACTTTCTGGTGCGCTCGCGCCGTAAGCGCAGGCGGCAACAGCCGTCAGTTAGGAGGTGTTGGGCCATGGAAGCTGAAAAGCTTACCGTCCCGAAAGGCTACATGCTCATTTTCCGAGCATGGAAGACCGATCGAGACGGCAACCGTGTTTATGCGAAAGACCATGGACTTCGAGCGTGGCCGCTCGTTGTCCCTATCGGTAAGTAGCTAAACAATGAAACCCCGGAGGTCCCCTTTGAAGCTCACAACACGTTAACACAAACCGCTAACAGTTTTGATGCCGCATTCTCAAACTTCGGTTCCGTCCCCTCCGTCACAATCTGATCGAGATCCTCAATCGTCAGTCCAGCCGCCCGCGAGCATTCGCATGGATCCACAACCCTGCGCACCTCGAACGGACGCCGGCAATTATCGTTGAGCCATTCAAAGTGCACCTCGCACACAAATTCCCAGCCGATCTTCTTGAATCGCCGAACCTGGAACAGCGCGGCGTAGTCGCAGACAGAACAATGAACGTGGTGATTCACTATGCCCTCACTTGATTTGGATGGATCGTTGGTGCCGGCATCCCAAACTGCGTGCCGCAATTCCCGCAGCGCTTCCCGCGTGGGATCTTCTGGATGAGCGTGCTTTCACACGCCGGGCATTGCAGCGCGCTCTCCGCGGTCGCTGGCGCATTCCCGGGTGGTTTGGCGAAGGCAATCACCTTCGCCTGCTCTGACGGCGTTCCTGGGCCGCTGGCGACCTGCTTATAGAACTCGACTAGCCCGAGCACACCGGTGCTTCCGCGCATGTAGTTGAGGGCCTGAGTTACGCTGTCGGCCTGGTCGTCGTGGACTCCGACCGGGAAACTCGCCATCTCATAGAGGAAGTCGGCCAGCCAGGGTGCGGACTCCGGCAAAAACACCTTGCCGGCTTCGACCATAGGACTCGAGGCATAAGCGCGGCTCAGCTTGTCCGTGTCGACCCTGATCGGTTTCACGGCAAAACGCGTGCTCTCTCTGAGCTCCTGAATCAGCGACTGGCCAGACGCCTTGTCTTCGACGAGGATGACGTTCGGGCGCCATTCATTCGCGAGAGCGGACACGCGCCGTTTGAGCTCCGGGAACTCGCAGCGTCCTCGCCACAGATGGAGCAGGTAGAAGCCGTTCTCAGCCTCACCCCAAGTCGTGCAGACGCTGTAATCGTTCTCCGCGCCAGTTTTGAAGGCGGTATCCCACGATTGGACGATACGGTTGAACTTTGGGATCTCGACGTAGCTTTTCCACCATTCGCGTTTGAAGACCTCACCTTCCGCAGCCGTGGGTCGCTGCTGGTATAGAGCCGCCCAAGTCGCGCCGCCCACACCGGTCTTAATGGCCGTCAGGACCTCCGGCGAGTAACGCGACGGCCAGAGCGCGTCGCCCTCGCGGCGACCGTCGCCGTCTGCTTCTGCGATCGCCGGCAGGTTCAGGACGTCCCAGTTCTCCTCCGGATGCTCTCTCAACAGCCAGCCAGCGAGATCATCGAAGTGCCAGCGAGTCTGTATTAGGACCAGGGCCCCTCCTGGCTGCAAGCGCGTGTACGCGACGTTCCGATACCACTCCTGCAACGCATGGCGGACAGTCTCTGACCTGGCTTCCTCCGCGTTTGAAATCGGGTCATCAATCAGAAGTAAATCAGCGCCGCGACCGGTGATCGCGGATCCGCGTCCGACAGCGTAATACGCGCCTTGAGACGTCGTAATGAAGCGCTTCATGCTGTTCGAATCCTCGGCGATCGAGAGCTCCGGAAAAACCGATTGCGTGTAGGGATCGTTTGCAAAATTACGCACGTTCCGGCCGAAGTCATCGGACAAGTCCTGTGAGTAGGTGGCCGTGATGATCGACTTGCTCGGATTCCGACCGAGGTACCAGGCGGGAAAGATCTGCGACGAAAGCAGGCTCTTGCCGTGCCTCGGCGGCATGAAGATCATCAGCCGCTTGATCTCGCCGCGGTCGACGGCCTCGAGCTTTGCGATCAGTCTCGAATGGTGCCAGGCGACTTCGAAGTTCGGAAACATTAGAGATGCGTAGCTCGCGAGGCTGATGCGGGCCAAGCCCAGCGCGTCCGCATTACCGTTTTGTGGCTTTGCCATCGATCACCTCTCCCGATAGGAACTTTTGGTGCGTAATGAAGGAACTTGCCACGCGCATCGCGCGCTCATTATCCAACTCGAGGATGTGCCGCACTCGCTTCTCCTTCGGCTTGATCTCGTCACGTAGGGCGGAGATTTCCATCGCAATCCGGATTCGCTGACTCAGCGCCGCAGTTGCAGCCTGTGTATGTGCGCGTCGCATCGCGATCGCCTGGACCTCGGCCAACTGCTGGTCAAGAGCCTGCAGGTGCTCCACGGTCGCCATCAGGCCGGCCGGCCGCGATGTCTCGATCGATTTAACGATCGTCATGTGCTTCTCACGGTGCCGGTAGAGTCCCGACTCCTTCAATCCGAACTCACGGCCGATGGCTGGAATCGACTTGCCTGAGACGATCTCAGAGTCGATCGATTCCAGGCGCGGGTCGGAGCAGACCTTGCAGTTTGGCGGCATTGATCCAGAACTCCTCAAATTCAAAAAAGAGGCCGACGTGGTCGCTCAAAACCCGTCGGCCTTTTAAGATCCCCAAGATGACCCGCTAAAGCAACCTGGGGGATTTGGTAGGGCTGCCTATAATTCAGCCCCACCCTGCGCAGCGGCCAAAAAGGTGCTTGCCACACCCGAAAGGAGACCGCTGCGCATGTCGATTAGTAACTCGGATACCAGCTGGTGCCGTCGTAGCAGACTTCCAGCACCTTATCCACAATCGCAGTTGATCCGAGCGCGATATTCCCACCTGTGGCGGTCGTAAACGCCCCTGTGGGAACTAGGCGGACACAACCGAGGAACGTCCCGCCGTTCTGGGCAACCGTTGGCGGCGTGATCGTCGTTATCTGCGTTGTTCCGCTCACCTTCACAATTGCACTGGTGGGTGCGATCGTCGCGGCGGATGCGATTGTTGGAATGCTCTGAACGCTAAAGGTCTTGAACGTCCCATTTCCCGCGTCGTCGAGGAAGTTCAAGCTGTTGAACTGCAGAGTATGGGAGGTGTTGTTTGTGCCTGAGCCCAGCTGCACCGCCTGGGTGACTGACGTGTGAGAGGAATCGCCGGCAACCGCGCTATATCCCAGCGCCGTGTTGACCGTGCCATAGCTGTTGGAGAGCGCCCCAAATACTGAGTCTTGGGTTTCGGTTCCGGCACCGCCGTTGAAGAAGGCCTCATATCCCATTGCGGTGTTAGTTCCCGCATCGCCAGTGGTTCGGCGTCCGGCGTTCTGTCCCAGGAAGCTGTCGTTGCTGGAGTTATTGCCAGCTCCGGCGCTCGCGCCGACGATCGTGTTACCCCCGCCGGTGGTGAGGCTGCCAGCAGAGCTATTGCCAATGATCGTATTGTTGGTTCCTGTCGATATAAACTCCCCGGCAAAATAGCCCAGGCATTCATTATTTGTCCCGGTGGCGTTCTGACAGGCCGCATGCCCGAAAGCATCCACCTCGTTAGTCGTGGCCTTTTGTGCAGCGTCTTCGCCCACAACCGTCGAATAATTGGCGGTCGTCATGGAGTACGCTGCACCGTTGCCGATGATCGTGGCCCCGAGGATGGTCGACAACAGGTGGCCGGTATAATTGCCGCCGGCATCCTCGCCCCCGAGGACTACGTCATAGCTCCCCGTCGTTAAAACGGGAGCCACGGAGTGACCTCCGACGAAGTCGTCCGTTCCGGAGAAGAGGGTCGCTGTAGTCCCTGACGCGAGCGCGTATGGGCCGATCGCGACGGTGTAATTGCCGCTCCATGCATAGCCGGCCGCGCCAAAGCCAACCGCAATCATGTATTGCGAGGTGTAGCCCCCCGACAGCGAACTGCAGGAGACTCCGCAGTCCATGATGTCGCCGCCCAGCAGAGTATCGTTGTTCATCGTGAAGGTAACGCCCGCCGCCCCCCCACTCTGACCTGAGCCAGGTCCTACCACCGTAGTGGCGTTGTTAGCAGTGCAATTCAGGCAATTGTGGGTGCCGATGTAGACGCCGCTGTTATCGCCAGTTCCGTTGGCCCATGCCTTATTTCCGATCGCGACTGTTTCAAAGTTCGATGTGTCGGTATAGCAGGATGCTGGGCCGATGCAGACGTTGTTTCCATCCTCGCCGCCGGTGCCAGTGCCCAGATAGCCATAAGCGGCCTGGCTGCCGATAGCCACCGAACCGTTCACTGTCGCGGCACTATGAAGTGCCTGGTAACCGATGGCCACGGCGCCCACTGTCGCAACCAGGCTGCTGCCTGTGCCGATAGCCTGACCCGCCTGATAGCCGAGCAGCGTGTAGTCGTTGAAGCCGGTTGGGAAAGGATAAGTGGTAGGCGCGGTGGGCGTGAGGATAAAGTTTGTGTGCGAGTCGAGCAGTGTGCTGCCGATGTTGAAGGCGGTCGCCGCGCCGAGGGCGCCGCTGGAATTGACCTGGATGTTTCCGTTTGAGCCGCCTGCGCTCGCTGTCGGCAGAATGCAGGTATTCGACTGCGGAGAGTACACGTAGCCTGCTGAGCTGCAGTTGGTCAGCGGCGACAGTGCCGACTGCACCCCGGACGAAGTCGTTGTTCCCGATGGAGGCGCAATCCAGGCCATCTTGATGCTTGACCACACGAGCGCAACAGTGGTGCAGGAGTTGGCCGCCGTCGAGTTCAGACCAGGGAAATTGAGTACATTCGCCGGCGTTCCAGACAGTGTGTGGCCGCCAACCGAATCTTCGCAGAAGGTCGGCCACATGACTTGCCCAGGCAGCCCGCTCGCGATCGTCCAGCTGGTGACATTGGCCGTGAGGATTGTCGTAGTCGAGTTCGCAAGGTTGCCGAAGGAGGGCGTCGCGCTCGGCGTGACAATGATTTCCGATGCAACCGCATTTGCCACGTTCGACGGGCCCAGAGGAGCATTTGTTATCTGCCAGACGGCCTGCCCGTTGACGTTGTAGCAGGTCCACAAAAGATTAGCCGGGGTGGAATCGGTCTGCGCGTAGACGGCACCGACCTGGCAGGCAATCGTAGGCTTTCCCGTTCCGCTGATGGTTGATCCGCCGGATACGACAAACGTATCCCATGAGAACGTCGCACTGATGGTCACATTCGGAACGGTGAGGATCGTAACCGACGAAGCATTCTTTACGGTGACCGTCGCCGTGGTCGGCGTCACGGTTCCTGAGAATCCCCCGCTGGTCACAGTGAGGGGCGTAGCCCCGAAGTTCCACGTACCGGACGCGAGCAGATTTCCGGATCCGGTCCCATCCTGGACCCTGGAGCCCGAAGCGACAACCTGAGCGACCGCCGGCAATGACAGGAGAAAGGCGCACAAAAGCGCCGTCTTTTTCAAGACGTTCATGTGGGTGGTTCCTCTTTCAAGGAGAAATTTCGCTAGGAAAAAATTCCGGAGAGCTTGCGCCCTCCGGATTCCGCGCGATTCCCCGGGGGTTCGCGGTTCCCCGAGGTCGGAAGTTTTTCCAAAAAGAAACGGGCGACCCCCTGCGGACCGCCCGTCGTGTCGCCCGCAACCTATCCGGGGAGTGAGGCCGGCAGATGCGGACAAACTGAATGTTTACCCGGGAAGATGTTCCGCGCGAACGCTTCCCGGGAAGGACCAGCAGGTTCGCTGAATCCTCTTTGCACGGCAGCGAAAACAGGTCTTGCCAGGCCTGAAGGAGTCCGCCGTCACAAACTGGAATGCTTAGACGACCACCGCGACTTGCTGACCGTTGAAGAGTAGATCGAGGTGATAATTACGCCCGACGCGCTCAAAATCTATGATTTTGGCCTTTTCCCGCCCCCGAGGGGAATGCTGTCGCCGCGATAAAAGCGGGATTTTCCGCTGGGACTTGTCTTTTGAAAATCTCCATCACTGCCAACACCCTTGGATCCGGGCTCCGCATCTGCTGGCTTCAGCTGGTCGGACGTAACGATGCCGGAATAGATCTGAGGATCCCCACCGAGCCCAGAGAACTTCGGATCATCGAAGCTGCCCTTCAGCCTGTAAAAGCCGTTTCCGATCGATTCAAAAGTTGAGATCGTAACCAGGTGTTCGTCGAGCATGACGCGGTCGCCTGGCTTATACGACGCGGCCGCCTTCCGGAAAGTGCCTATCGCGGGCTCGTCGTATAAGCCGAAGTTATCGAGGGCCTTCATTGCCGGCCGCTCGTAAAGACCCGCGCCGGGATCGAGCAGTTCAGGCGGCGCAGCGACATCAAACATGTCGAAGAAGGTTCGGCATTTGGCTAGCTGGACGCCGCCAACAGCACCGACGGTCCTGGCGGCCTTTGAGACTTCGAAGGGGATGTGGAGGGGCTCAATGTCTCTGGTATCGTCGCCGAAGGGATCGTTTCGCATGGTGTGTTTCTCCTTTGCTGCTGAATTTTGTGCTTTGAACTACAGCTGGCCGCGTTTGCGCGCATCCGCTTCATGCATGAGCTTGCGACGAAAACCGCCGACGGCTGCGTTCGCTGCAGATGCAGCGGCTTGAGCCTCATTGAATTTCTTCTGTGCGTCTTCGAACGCCCGCTGTTTGTTCGTCTGATCGGCGATAAGTTCCTCGAGCTTGTCCGCTTCCGCTTGGCGCTGCATCCTCTCCGACAAGCCTGAGCGCTGCATCACCATCGGCTCGAGTTCTGCAGTTACGCTGGCGAGCAATTGACTTGTGCCATGGCGCCGGTGCTCAAGAAAATCTCTTTGAGCAAGCGCCCCTCCTGGGTCTGCTTTCGTGTTTCCGGCCGCGAATGCGTGGGTTTCTGAGGCGTACTTCGCGTTCGCTACCTCAATGGCTTTTACCGTGTCCGCAAGCTGTCGCTGAAGGTCCGCCTGCTTGGTTTCGAGCACGCTCATCTTCTGGGTCAGCGCGTCGTGTTCGTCACGTATCGTGAGGATGTTGCTCAAAATCTTCGTTGCCATTTCTTTCTCCTTTTAAGTCGTCAAGTTCATGTTGCGAAGCATGCGACCGAGGTCCTTAACCGTCTTCCGCGCGTCGGAGGGTGTCCCGTGCGACGTGAAGGTCGGCGAGTAATGAAGCTGCAGGCCGCCTGGCTGGCCAGATTGACTTCCACGACCACCCGAGAGAGCGTCTCGAAGCACCTCCGCCTCGGGCGGCGGGAGGATGGTTTCTCCTTGGTGGATCATCGCTATGCCATCCCGGGGGACAAACGACGTTCCCTGATCGAAGGCGGCGAGCGCGAGCACGCCAGAATAGGCTGCGGCCGCCGCGGGCGGCGCAAGTTCAGGGCCAATGATTGGAATGCTGGAAACAGCCGCCCACGTATTGGCTGCGGCCACACCCGCTGCATGTGTCGCTTCTTTCAACGACTCCGTGGCGCTGATCGTTGCCGACTGCGCGGCGGCAGAGGCGTCGGAAGCGACCCTTCCCTCGTTTGTAACGAGATGTGCAACCAGCTGGCGAGTTTCAGCCTCGAGCCACTTCGCAACCCATTGCTCTGCGTGCTGAATGCCGGACATTACCAACTGCTCCTCAGCCTTCTGCATGTTGTGCCAGGCGTCGCGGCCGCCGACCACCATGCGATTGAAGGCTCCAAACCATGCATTGCTGATCTCGTTAGCCGCGGAAACCCATGGCTGTGCGGCGAGCTGCGCGGCCTGCGTCTGATCCTGAATCGCCTGGACCTGCCTTTGTCCGCCGAGACCAGCGATTTGATTTTGTGTTTGCGCCGCCCCGACGTCGTTTCCGGACTTCTTTTGCTCCGCGAGAAGTGCGTTCAGGTCGGCGAGCTGCTCGCTGTATTGGCGAGCATGTTCTGCGGCCATCGCATAGCTTGCCTCAAGAGGCGTGATCGCGCCGACCGCCTCCTGGTAACGGATCTGGGCTTCGTGCATCTGGACGTTGATCTTTTCCTGAATGTCGTAGGCGTCGTTCTGAGCCTTCCAGAGCCCCGACTGCTTTTCGACGTAATCGTCGAGTGTCTTCGCATCCTGTGGATCGACCTCGAGCCGGCCCGCGCCGGCACCGCCTCGGCTCTTTAATTCGGCGAGCTTCGTATAGGCTTCGAGCTCTTTACGGGCTTCGCTGTCGATCAGTGTGCCGGTCTCTTTTTCGAACGCCAGCCGTTGCGCATACGCCTCCCGGGCGCTCGCTTCGTTCTTTTTGTCGACCTCGGTTTGCTTAGCTCCCAGATCGGCCGTCGCCTTGGCCAGTTGCTCGACGAGTTCCTTCCGCTGGGCGGTCAGGGTGTTCAGTCGCTCTTGGGCGGCCAGAATTTCAGGTCCGTAAGATCCAGACCGCTGCTCAACTGGAAGCGCCCAATCCTCAGAAGCCGCCTTGGCTTGATTGGAGCGCAGGGTATCGATGCGGTCCTGAATCTTCTTGATCGCAGAATCGATTCCGTTGATGGCGTTCTGCGCGTCGATCGCATCCACCTTCAGAGTGCCGAGTGGGTTCGAGCGCATTCCGGCTTCATGCATGAGACGGGTAGTCTGTTCCCAGATCCGGACCTGCTCCTCTCCCTGCTGAGCGACGACTTTGAAAGCGTTCTCCCACTGTTCACGAAATGAGGCTGCATCCTCGATCAGCTTGTCGGCTTCAGTGCCGATGCGAACTAGAATCTCCGCAAGGGCCACGGCGCCGAATATCGGAAAGGCAACCTGCATTGCCGCGCCGATGCCCGGGAGTGTCGTGAGGAACGCGCCAGCGGCGCGCGTCGAACCCATCAGGTTTCCTTCTAGAACCCTGAGCTCCGCGCTGGCGGCCATGCGCGCGCTGATGTTGCTCTTCAGGACAGCGGTTTCGGCCTCTTCAACGCCAGCAAGTTCGGCGAGTGCCGCGTTGGCTGATTCCACCTCTGTTTGGTAGAGCTTTAGGGCTGCTGCGGCCTGCTCGCTTCCTTGCTCGGCGGCCCGTCCGAATTGCTGCTGGGCTTCGGCCATGTTGCGCGTCGCCGCGTTGACAGCCGCTTGAGCTTCGCGCAGCGCCGAGATGTCTACTTCCGTGCCTATCCTTAATGCGCCGTCATCGTTGGGCATGGTTTATCTCCTTAGTTCGAACTCGATCCGCCGTCCAAGGCGATGGTGTAGGCGCCGGTCGTTCCACTCACCGCGACCGCGTAGGAGATAGCTGCGTTCGCATCAACGAAAATCGGGTACATCATGCTGAACGGCTGGTTCTGGGCCAGATGCAAGCTCACGGTCGGAGTGCTGAAAGTCTTGATTTGCCCGCCGTCGGTCCAGATGAAGGTGACGGCCACAAAACAGTCTTTGTACGGGTCGGGCCCCGCATCGGTGGAGACGTAGGCCCTCAGCCAATTGAGAGCGGCGGCTGGGCCATTCGTGAACAGTGTTGTTTTCGCAATGCTGCCGGCACTCGCCTGGCGATTTTGTGCATAGAAAGCCATCGTTAGTTCCTTTCCTTATTTGCCGTGTATGTTTACTTCTGTTCCCGCGCGCTCCCCGCGATGACTCTCCCAATCGAAAACGGCGACAAGGCCGCCGTTCTCACGCAGTCGATCGACGGCGCGTTCGCCGAGGTATTTTGGCAGGGCTTCTTTCGCGACATTCGAGACGATGATGGTCGGCAGAATTCGCTGGTACCGTTTATCAAGAATCTCCGTTAACTGGTTCCGTTCGGCTTCGCTCCCGAATTGAAGCCCAACCTCGTCGATGACCAGCAGGTCGGGCGCAACAAATTTGGCAATTGCTGCGGCTTCCGAGGTGTTCGAATGCCAGGTTTCACGAATGGTCCGGATGAGCTCCGATGCACTGCTGTACCGAACCGGATACCAGCGGCGCCCCTCCCAGCCTTCGACTGGTGTAAGAGGTGCCTCAATGATCGCCTGTAAAATCGCGCATGCGAGGTGCGTTTTGCCAGCGCCGACTTTGCCGCTGAAGAGCAGGCAACGACCAGCTTTATGAGCGGTCTCGAAATTCGCCGCGTAATCGCGCGCGATGTTCAGGATGCGTTCTTGCGCCGGAGATGCTGCCCGATAATCGTCGAATGTTTTGCCCTGGAAGCGAGGTGGGATTTCGGCGGCCGCGAGCCTTTGCTGTCGTGCCTCGCCCGCGCGTTTTCGTTCGCGCTCGTGCTCCTGAGTCCGGATCTGCTGCTCGCGTTCGGCATCGCATTTCTCGCATCTGCTCCAGCTCTCTCCCAACACTTTGTGGATGCGCAACAGCGTGGATTCAAAATCGCCGTGTTTCGGGCAGGTCGCGGTTTTCGATTCGCTCATCACTGTCGTCACAAAAGCCCCACATTCTCCCCCTCGGGGAGGCCGTATGAAGTTCGATAGTCCGTGTTCGCGAACGATGGCTGAGACTGTTTCGCCGGTCGTTGTTTGTCCTGCGCGGTCACTAACCAGCTATTGATCGAGCTTTTGATTCCGCGTCTGGTCTTCCTTTTTTTGGGGTTCGCCGACGCCCAACCCTTGTAGTTCCGCAGCTCCTGAAGTACATCGACAGCTGGATAAAGCCTTGTCCATTCGTCGACGTCCGGTTTTGTCACTGGGTAGTCTGAACCATCGTTCAGGGGAACCGTGATCACGACATCGAGCGGTGCGATGGGAACCAGCGCAGCGCATAAGTCCTGTTCCCTTTCCCTGTTCCCTGTTCCCTGTTCCCTGTTCAGGGCGGAATGTTTCGTGAGACTTCCAGAATCCTCCAGAATATTTCCGGAATCGTCCCAAGTGATCTGTAAACAACTGATTTTGCTGTCGGTCGGATGGCTTACTCGCTGATGCTTAGAAAAGTTCACGATGTGACCAAATCGCTTGCCGTCTGTTGCAGTCCCGAGCCTCAGATAACCGATCCCGACTAGGTCCCAGAGCATCTCCGGAATTTTTCTGGAGGTCTCGCGAAGAGGAAATACCGCCGCTTTCACGAGCCCCGGGTTCGCGTTGAAGTACCCATAGTCATCCGCATAGCAAAGTAGCCCGGCTGCCAGAAGATGAGGCTCCGCCGGCAATGCAGACAGTTCCTCGTCCTGGGTAAACTCCGGCTTGATGGTGCGTATGCGGCCCATGGCTCAGCGGGACTCCTGCGTAGGCTCGCGTAGGGCCTTCTGGTTTGGTCCCCAAGCAGCTCCCAGCGCGTCCTTTGCACGCTGGCGTGCGCGACGCCCTTGGAAGCCAGCGTGCCGCTCAATGAAGCGACGATTGGGAGCTGCACTCTCACCGGTCGCCTTTCCGTAGTTGCCATCGTTCGTCAGTTTTTCAGACACTAATCCCTGCCTCGCCGCCCCGTTTGCGCCGGGCGGCTCCGCGCGTAAAACTCGAATTGTGGGTGGTTCTACTGCAGGCCGCCGTCCAGCGCTTTTCGTAATTCGCTGATTGGGATCAGGCGCCTACCGAAGACCTTCACGCTCTGCAACTTTCCGAGCCGAATCCACCGGCGCGCTGACCACTCGCTGACATTTCCCGCTTTTCGCAAAAGCTTGGAATGTCGAGAAGCTGAAGATCGTCACCCGTGTTCGATTGGGTCTTTCTGGCTGCGGCTTCCATTTGCTGACACCCTCCTGACTGCGACTGAATTAACTTGACCAATCATGGCATACTTCTGTACGCTTAAAAAGTGGACAAAGAGCGTACACAACCCGAGGGCTTATTCATCCCGAACGTCACAGTAGAAGTCGACATCCCCTCAAAGCCGGTGGTCTTGGGTTTGATCGACGGAAGGATTCGACCGGCCGGCCTCTACGGCTTCCGCGGAAATACGGAAACGCATCGCGAGGAAGCGGCCGACGTCGAGAGAAGGCTTAAACGGCGCGATTGGGGACGGCTCCGCAGCGATTTGCTGAGCCTTGACGTGAAGAATCGTGATCACATTGCACAGTGGCTTACAGCCGCGGGCTACGCGCCTGATCATGTTCGGTATGAGTGGCAGGCGCAGCACGTAAGCGACGAGCTCGGTGCAGCGCTGAATGCGGATAGAAAAATCATTGGGTGGCTGATGGGGCTTGAGAAGGAAGCATTTCGAAAGGCAGTAAGGGCTGCACATGGGTACTTCAGAGATCGGCAAGATATCTCGGCGCACCGAATTGATGAGAGCTATGCGCACACAGTGGCCGATTTGGCTGAATCCGGCGTCTTGCTCAGGCGCAATCCCTTTAAGAAAAAGGTCTTTCGCGACCCATGGTTATCGTTCATGCGAAGCACCGGCGCGCCAGCGGATTTAGACCCATGGATGCTCAATCAATACCTGATGGGCACAGGCATCGCGCCGCGATTGCTCGCTCATTTCAGGTGGGACGAGAACGGAACTCCAATCGTTGGAGCCTCTGTCCAGTCTCCCCTGGAAGCAATCGGGTTATCTGTGCACATAGACCGAAATTTCTTCGTTAGGCAGTGGATTATATGTGCAAACGACAAGTGCAAGAAGGGTTTCGAGCGCGATCGCGGGAGTGGCAAGTTCTGTTCAGAGCGCTGTAAGAATTACGTCCTTACCAATCGACGAAGGTCAAAAGTGCGAGCTCTCAGAGAAGCAGAAAAGGCTTGGACGGAGCTGCCATCAGCTGACAAGAGGAAGCACAATCGATGGGCCTGGATAGCGAACAATGCCAGCAAGGGGTTAGGTGGCGAACTCAAAATCGATGCGGCCTGGGCCCATCGAGAACTAGGAAGGGAACTGTCATGAGCCTGTACAAGCGTGGCGACACATGGTGGATGGAGTTCATGAAGGACGGCAGGCGATTCCGTAAGAGCACCGGCCTATCGAACCGTCGCGAGGCCCAGAAGATCGAGGACGCGTTCAAGACGCAGATCGAGAAGGGTGAGGTCGGCATCGAAGACCGCGGACCAGCGCCGGCGCTCCGCGAGTTCGCCCAATCCTTTGCGGACTTTATCTCGACCCGTCACGCGTCCAAGCCGCAGACAGTGGACTTCTACGCAAAGAAACTCAAACAGGTGCTTCGCTATGAGCCGCTGCGCGAGATGCGCCTGGACCGCATTGATGAGGCGATCGTTGAACGGTACATAGTTTGGCGCCGCCGCTCAGTCTCTGCGACCAGCGTGAACCGCGAGCTCGCGACACTCAGGCGCCTTTTGAACGTGGCGAAGGAATGGAAGGTGATTAAGTCTGTTCCCAAGATCCGGCTGCTGTCAGGCGAGCGCCAGCGCGACTTCATTCTCAGTCACCAGGAAGAGCAGCGTTACCTGCAAGCAGCACCCGAGCCGCTGAAGACAGTCGCGGTCCTGCTGCTCGACACCGGCTTGCGCGTCGGCGAGGCGCTGAATCTGCGCAAGGACGACGTCCACATCGAACCCGCGGGTGGCGCGCGTTATGGCTGGGTGCATGTCCGCGAGGGCAAGTCCAAGAATGCAAAGCGTAACGTGCCAATGACCGGCCGCGTGTCTGCAGCCGTCGCGCCGCTGCTGCGTGCCAACCCATCGGAGTGGTTATTCCCGGGCGATTCGCCTGAGAAGCCGATCCTTGCGACGAGCCTGGCACACATTCACACTCGAGTCTGCCGACCGCTTGTTCCTATCGGCAAGAAGCTCGTCAGGAAACAGGCGTTTCCGAAGGAGTTTGTCATTCACTCGGCCAGGCACACTTGCCTCACTCGCCTCGGCGAGGCCGGCGCTGATGCATTTACAATCATGAAGCTAGCAGGGCACTCGAGCGTGACGGTGAGTCAACGATATGTCCATCCGACACCCGAAGCAGTTGAGCGGGCGTTCGATCGTTTGGAAGCCTTGAATCGACTGGCTCTGGCAGCACCGGCGAGGTAAGTAGTCCCCACAAATTCCCCACATCAAGCGGGGAATTCGCCGTAAGTTGTTGAAGGGCCTGTAGCTCAATGGTTAGAGCAGGGGACTCATAATCCCTTGGTTGGGGGTTCGAATCCCTCCGGGCCCACCATCCGGTTATCGGTATGTTGGAGTGATTTCGGCGCGACTCTCCGGTAGCATGAGCCCGTGGCTGCTCTCCTTGAAATTGATCGTTTAACCATCCGTTTTGGTGCAACCGAGGCAGTTCGGGACCTGAGCCTGCGCGTGCAGCCGGGACAGGTGCTGGGGCTGGTAGGCGAGTCGGGCTCCGGCAAGTCGGTGACCGCGCTGGCGGTATTGCGGCTGGTGGATGCAGCAGCGCGAGTCGAAGGGGCGATCCGATTCGATGGCGTGAACCTGCTGACGCTTGGCTCCGAGGCCATGCGGAAGCTGCGCGGGCGCGATATCGCGATGGTTTTTCAGGAACCGATGACCGCCCTGAACCCGGTCATGCCGGTTGGGCAGCAGATCGCCGAAGCGATTCGCGTGCACAATCCGGAGATGTCGCGGCGGCAGGTGCGCGAGGCGGTATTGACGGCAATGGAGGCCGTGGCCCTGAGCGATCCGGCGCGGCGTTACAAAGATTATCCGCACCAGTTTTCGGGTGGGCAGCGGCAACGCATCCTGATCGCCATGGCGATCGCCAACAGGCCGCGACTGCTGATTGCCGACGAGCCTACGACGGCCCTCGATGTGACGGTTCAGCAACAGATTCTCGAATTGCTGGCCCGTCTGCGGCAGAGGTTTGGGCTGGCGATGCTGTTTATCTCGCACGATCTTGCGGTGGTGTCCCAGGTGGCTGATCGTGTGGCAGTTATGCGGCATGGACTGTTGCTCGAAGAGGCATCCCGTGAGGCAATCTTTCGCGATCCCGTGCATGCCTACACGAAGGCCCTGCTGGGAGCGGTGCCCACTATGGAGACCGATATCGCGAGGCCCCTGGCGGTGCTGGACAGGGCGGTTGATACGCCCGCGCTGCCGTTGTGGGAGTGCTCGCCGGGACATTGGGCGCGCGTGGATGTCCTGAATTGACACGCAGTCCGCTCTTTGCATCCATGCAGAGTAGGACTAGATTGATAGGTGGCCTGTTTACGGGCTGATTTGGCTGTTTATCCATGCGAGCTCTCATCCTTTCCGATATCCACTCCAACCTGCAGGCTCTGGATGCCGCGCTGTCTGTGGCTCCGGAGCACGATGTGGTCTGGAATCTGGGCGATGTCGTCGGCTATGGAGCCAATCCCAACGAGGTCATCGATCGGGCGCGGGAACTGGGCCACGTGTTTGTGCGCGGCAACCACGATCGCGCCTGCAGCGGGCTCACGGGTTTGGAGGATTTCAATCCGATTGCAGGGCGCGCAGCTCGCTGGACGCGGAACGTGCTCTCATCCGAACATACCGACTGGCTGAAACACATTCCCGCCGGACCAATCATGCCTGACGGTCCGCAGGTGAGCTGCGTCCACGGATCGCTGCTCGATGAAGATGAGTACGTGATGACCCTGCGCGACGCATGGGCTCCGCTGCATGAGGCCGAGACACGCATCAACTTCTTTGGCCACACCCACCTGCAGGGCGGATTTGCGACGAATGGGCACGAATGGTTCCGGCTGACTCCCCGCTATCACTCGCACACTGAGCCGGAGGAGTTCGAGCTGAAGCTGCGCGACCAGATTCGCTACCTGGTCAATCCGGGATCGGTGGGCCAGCCACGCGACGGAGACTGGCGGGCAGCGTTTGCGATTTATGACGACGCACAGATGACGGTGACGTTCTGCCGCGTTCCTTATGATGTCCGCCTGGCCCAATCCTCAATCGTGCAGGCAGGACTGCCGGACCGCTTGGCGTCCCGTCTGCGCGATGGACGTTAAGCCAGAACTTGCCACCGTGCCTCGATCCCATGGTCAAGAGGTGCGACCCTGTGCCCCCTATTTGGTCGCAGCCTTATAGCTGTTGTCGAGGTCTGAAGCTGGCCCAACCGGCAGTTCGGACCGCGTGGTCCGGTCGTGCTGAGTGAGCGCACGACACGCCATCTCCTGCACAAAGGATAGAGGCAAGCCGCACGCCCAGTGGGCCGTCGCTCCGCTGCCGGAGAGGCACGCTGCCACGAGTTCGAGGTAGGTGTCGCCGATGCTGGTGCTGCCCTTGGGTTGCGGCGTGGTGAGGTTCATCACGGGCTCCTCTTTTCTCCGACAGCGGGGCAGCGCGGGCGGCTTTATCTTTGGACTGCTACCAGAGAATGATGGCACAGTTTGCGGACAGCTCCAGTCCGCAAGATGTGGCAGACTGGATGCATGCTCGAGACCTCGGCGCGATTGCTCCGGCTCCTTTCGCTCTTCCAGGCGCGACGCTACTGGTCCGGCGCTGAACTGGTCGACCGGCTGGAGGTCACTTCGCGCACTCTCCGCCGCGATGTTGACCGGCTGCGGCATCTTGGCTATCCGGTGCACTCGACATCGGGCACATCGGGTGGCTACCAGCTTGGCGCAGGCGCGACACTTCCTCCCTTGCTGCTGGACGACGAAGAGGCGGTTGCCGTAGCGGTCGGGCTGCGCACCGCAGCCAGCGGCGGAGTGACCGGCATCGAGGAATCGTCGGTGCGGGCACTCGCGAAGCTGGAACAGGTGCTCCCCTCACGACTGCAACGGCGGATCAAGGCTCTGCACTCGTTTATCGTGCCGGTGGCAAACTCCGGGCCTACGGTCGACGCGGCTACGCTTTCGTTGATGGCCGGCGCATGCCGCGACAACGACGGTCTGCGCTTCAGGTATCACGGAAAGAAAGGCGAGCCCAGCGACCGGCAGGTCGAGCCGCATCGGCTGGTGAGCTTTGGCCGGCGCTGGTATCTGGTGGCGTGGGACGCCGCCCGCAAAGACTGGCGCACGTTCCGTGTAGATCGCATCGATAAGCCTGCGCTTTCTGGCCTGCGCTTCGTCACCCGAAAACTGCCGGCGGAGGACATTGCCGCTTACGTCACGCGCGGTATCTCGTATGAGCAGTATCCCTGTAGGACGACCGTGATTCTCCACGCGCCAATCGAACGCATGGCAGAATTCGTTCCCCACACGCTCGGCACCTTGGAGGCGGTCGATGAGAAGCGGTGCCGGGTGCATATCGGCGCCTACACGATCGAGATGCTGGCCGGGTACCTCGGCATGTTCGGCGTGGACTTCGAGGTCACCGAGCCACCGGAACTGGTCGAGAAGGTCCGCCACATGTCGGAGCGGTTCAGCCGCGCGGCAGGTTCGCGGACCTAATGACTACGCCGGTTTTCGCTAAGCGGCCGGAGCCTTCAGGTATTTGTCGAACCAATCGATCATGCGCGTAATTTCGTCGATCTGGTCCTCGCGCTTGATGAAGCCGTGGCCCTCCTGCGGATAGTAGACAACGTCAACTGTCCTGCCTTCCTTCTTGAGAATATCGACCACCTGAGCAGCTTCCTCGCGAGGCACGCGAATGTCGTTTTCCCCCTGCAACACCAGCAAAGGAGCCCGCTCGTTGCGCAGGTACTTGATGGGCGAGGCGGCCTCATACTTGTCGCGATCCTTTTCCGGATCACCAAGCAGCGACTTCTCGTATTCCTGAAGATAGGGATCGGAATGTTTCAGCATGGTGTACCAGTCGATGATGCCGTATTCCTCAACGGCAGCCGCCCAGACATCGGGTGCCTTGCCGATTGCCATGAGCGTCATGAAGCCGCCGTACGAGCCTCCGGTGATGCCGATCTTCTTCGCGTCTACGTAACCGGTCTCCTTCATGAATTTGACCGCGTAGACCTCATCCTGCAGATCTCCACCGCCCAGGTCCTGATAATTGGCACGCTCGAAGTCAGCTCCGTAGCCCGTCGATCCGCGCACGTTCGGCGCGATCACGATATAGCCCCGCGAGACCAGCGCGATGATGCGCGGCGAAAAGCTGTCGACGGTTTGACCCGTAGGTCCTCCGTGCGGCAGCACGATCAGGGGGTTGGTTCCGTCGCGCTTCAGATTGAATGGCATGGACAGAAACGCGGAAATGATCTTGCCGTCGAAGCTGCGGTAGTGGACGATCTGCGATTGCGGCAGAACGGCCGCGCGAAGCGAAGCGCTTTCAACGTGCGTAATCTGCTCCGGCGCTGCGCCGCTACCGGCGAGAACGTAGAGGTTAGGCGCGTGCGTCGAGTCCTGATGGGAGAAGAGAAAATTTCCTGCCGAGGAGAACGGCGAAGGGTTGCCGACTTCGAAGTTCAGTCCTTCAGGAATCTTGGTGGATATCGGCTTCAGAGTCTTCGCGTCCACAAACTGAATCGAGGTGCGCCCATCGGCGTTCAGCGAATACGTGAGACGGCCGCCGCCGGGAGCAAAGCTCCCCGGAGACGCCTCCCATTGCGTATTGGTGATCCACGTCTTCTTGCGCGAGCCGATGTCGAGCAACGCGACGTTATCAAATCCGCCCTTTTCGTTTGAGCCGATCAGGAGCGTCCTGCCATCGGGAGATATGTCGGACGCCGAAATCAGCACTCTGCCCTGGTGCGGAGTCAGCTCGACCGACTCGCCGGTTTCAACGTTCACCTGGTAGACGCTGGAGTCTTCGTGCAGATCGCCGCGGTCGGCATACAGAAAACGCTGGTCCGGGCTCCACGAAACCATTCTCCAGCTCAGTTTGGGATTCTGCTCATGTGTCAGCTGGCGAACCTTGCGGGTGGACCAATCCATGATGGCGAGATTCGTCGACGGCTCTTTCTTCTCCTTGGTCTGAAAAGCGATCAGCTTGCCGTCGGGAGAAAAGTGCGGATTGGTTTCGTTGGTCTGCACGGTATTGGTGAGATTTTCCGGCGCGCCTCCCGATGCGGCAACGAAGTAAAGGTCATACATCTCATTCCCGCCGTGATCCTGCTCGAAAATAATTCCGCTGCCGTCCTTGACCCAGATCGGGCCAAACTGAGCGTCGTCCGACTGGGCGAGTTGATGAGCGCCCGAGCCATCGGCATGCATGAGCCAGACGTTGAACCGCCCGGAGGCATTGCCGGTATAGACAATCTGCTTGCCGTCGGGCGACCAGGCAGCGCCGGCGAGACGCAGGGTGCCAAGCAGATCCTTTATGTCAACCGGGCCAACGCCCGCTTGCTTCGCGGAGACGACGCTGGTGGGATCGGTGGGTGTGCGAGCCCCAGGACCCGAATCTATGCCACCCGAAGCCGCACGCCCACTGGCGGCGAAAGCCAAAGCTGGCACAACGAGCAGAGTTATTGCGGCAAGACGCATACGGGTCATTGGATCGATCTCTCCGGCTGGGAGTCACAACTTCGCCGATGAGTGTACATGAGCGGCAATGCGCTCAGCGGGTTTCCTTATTTGACCGTCTTTCCTTATTGAAGCGCCACAGCCTTACTCATTCCGCAAAGCCTTAATCGGCTGGATAGACGCGGCGCGCAGCGCAGGCAGAAATGCGGCAAGCACTCCCACCACCAGCAGAGAAAGAACCGAGAGGGCGAGTGACTCGACGACTCCCGAGCCGAAGGACGCGAAGGACTGGCGCAGCAATCGGTCAGCGACAATCGACAGGACGGCTCCAATGGCGAGGCCGGTGACCACCCATGCCAGCGCGCTCCTGAGAACGAGAAACACCACATCGGTGCGCAGGGCACCCACAGCCATGCGCAGGCCAACCTCAACCGTTCGCTGGCTGGTGACATAGCTGATCAGTCCGTAAATACCAACCACGGCCAGCAACAAGGCAAGACCGGCGAAGGCGGCAAGCATATCGACGATCAGACGCCGTCCGGCCAGCGAGCCGGAAATGAGCGATTCAAGCGGCAGGATGTCAGTAACCGTCTGTGTGCTGTCGGCTGCCGTCACGGCCCGCTGCATGGTCGAAGCCAGAGCGCTGGGATCGCCGTCGGTGCGGACGAGAAAGTCAGCGCGGACATCTTTGCCTTGCGCAAAGGGGTAGTAACGCATGCCGTCGCTGGTGTCCTGCTCAAGAGAGCTGTTACGGATGGTGGAGACCACCCCGATGATCACGGCGGACTTGGGTCCTCCGCCGGCAAGGTGCTGTCCCAGAGGACTCTGATCGGGCCAGAATTTGTGGGCCAGCCGGCTGTCGATCACGACTACCGGTTCGGTGTTGCTCCGGTCGTCGGGGGATATCCAGCGTCCGGCGATCAGCGGAATCTGCATCACCTTCAGGTAGCCGGGCGATGC
The DNA here is from genome assembly GCA_963786085.1 of uncultured Acidobacteriaceae bacterium. GTDB lineage: Bacteria > Acidobacteriota > Terriglobia > Terriglobales > Acidobacteriaceae > Silvibacterium. The sequence continues at coordinate 19,669 of CAWAYO010000010.1, read as the reverse complement.
CAGGGTGATATTGCTGTGCGGACCGGGATCGTTCGGGGCCAGCGGCCGCCCGACGATCTGAAAGGAACTCGATCCGCCGTTCGTTGGGTCGAAGGGCAGCGGATTCACCGCAGCCGCCGCGCGCACACCGGGTTGGAATGACAGATTGTCGATAACCGTGTTGAGAAAGGTGGCCTGGCGGGCCTCGTCCTTCTTGAAACTATCGCCTGAGTAAAAGACCGAAGCGTCGAGGACGCCGTGCGGGTTAAATCCCGGATCGACCTGCTGAAGCGCGCGAAGACTGAAAAGGAAGAGGCCCGTGCCGGTGAGCAGCAGGCAGGCAAGCGCGACTTCTCCGATGACAAAGGCGCTGCGCAGCCGTTGTTTCTCAACCGACGCCGTCGCGTTGCGTCCGCCCTCGTGCAGATCGAGCGACTCATGCTGGCGCAGCAGGCGAAGCGACGGCCCGATCCCGGCAATGAGCGAGGTCAGCAGCCCGGCGCATGCAGTGAAGGCAAGCACCGCCGGGTCCATGTGGACCTCATATCCTTCGGCGAGGCTGTGCGGTATCAGCCAGAGCAGGATGCGGCCGAAAATCGGTCCTGCTGCGATGCCGATGAGCGTGGCGGCTTCGGCAAGAAGCATGGTTTCGGTCAGCAATTGGCCCACGATAGCGGACGCGTTTGCGCCCAGGGCGGTGCGGATCGCGAATTCGCGGGTGCGAGCCGCGGTGCGCGCAAGGAAGAGTCCCGCAACGTTGGCCGAAGCGATAAGCAGCACGAGTGCGACCACCCCGAAGAGAACATAGAGGGGCTTGCGAAGGGGGCCGGCGGCGAACTGGGTTAATTGCGAAGCGTAGAACGACCAACCCGCACTGTTTCCGAAAGAGTTTGCCCCTTCGGTGCGAATCTGTTCTCGCACTTTTCCGTCAAGTCCAGCGTTGACCTGGCCGATGGTCGCCCCGGGACGGAGACGAATGAAGGTCTGATAGTTCTCGTTGTAACGCTGGTTTGCTGCGAAGTCTTTCGGTGCGAGCGCGATCGGTATCCACACATCGTTGCGGCGCGGCCAGTCGAAGTCGCTGCGCATCACGCCGATCACCTGATACGCCTTCTGATCGAGCATCAGCGTCTGGCCGACGACATCACGGCTTCCACCGAAGACGCGCTGCCAGAGGCCGTAGCTGATCACCGCGACCGGGCCGGCATTGGGCTGATCTTCCTCTGCGGTAAAGGTGCGGCCCAGAATCGGCCTTGCTCCGAAGATCTGGAACCACTGCCAGCCGACCTGCGCGCCCGTCACATGCTCAACCCTCGTGTCGTGCTCAGTATTGAAGCCGATCCCCCGCTCCATCGCCGCCGCCTCGACAACATTCTTGAGCGAGGCAGTATCGGCATAATCGGGAACGGAGATGAACGGGACATCCAGCGCCAGCTGCTTGTAGTACACGTTCATCACCGCCACACGCTCGGGATGGTCAACTCCCGCCGGATGCCGCAGCACGGCGTTCACGACGCTGAAGATCGCGGTGTTGGCTCCAATGCCGAGCGCGAGAGTAATAATCGCGGTGATGCTGAAGCCGGGCAGGCGGACAAGCTGGCGAAAGGCGTGGCGCAGGTTGTAGAAGATCATCGACGGCATACTCCCATAGATCGTCTACGCATGTGGGAGGCCACGCGGTGCCCTCCCGCATGTGATTGAGGTGAAAGAGGAAACCGTGTATCGCAATCAGATGGGTGTGTCCGAAACCGGACTCCGCTGGCCGCCAGCGGGCGTTTTCCCGCAATTCGGTGGCGAAATAAAAGACCGGCGCGGGAAGGCCATCTGCAATAATCGAGCTGCCCTGTTCTGGGTAATGAATCTTCCGTAAATAGTTGTTAATCTAAATAGATATGAAGCGTGTCTTGTTATATAGCCAGCCAGGATGCCCGCCCTGCTACGCGGCAAAGTTATTTTTGCAGGTGCATGAAGTGCCTTTCGAATACAAAGACGTCCAGGCGGATCCGGTAGCACTGCGCGAGCTTATGGAACTGAACAGCCGGTCGACTCCGACAATCGTGGTAGGCGATGAAGTGATGATCGGCTTCGATCCCGATCGCTTGGAAACGCTTCTCGCCGGTTAGCTGGCCGAGAATTAAGCGGAAACCTTTAAAATAGAATTAAGGAATAGAAAGCCCGGTCTCCAGTAGACCCGGGCTTTTTCTTGCGGGCGTCGCTAACCCTCGTTGAATCAATGACGATTCTCTAAATGCTGTATTTTCAACGGGCATGAGGAAGTCCTTTGTTATCTATGAAGTAACTACAAGTCGCATGTTTTCTATGACTTGCCCAAAAATAACGCCGGAAGCACCTCAGAATCTATGAGTTACAGATCTCGGGTGGAGGGGGGAGGGGTACCAACCTCATGAAATCGCGTGAGCAAGGCGCAGGTAGCGCTTCGCGTAAGCTACGTCCCGAAGGATCTGCGCCTTCAAGGCTTCCGGCGAGTCGAAGCGCCGCTCCGCCCGGATACGAACCAGGAAGCAGAGCTCGATCGGCGTCTCCTCAGTAAGATCAAGCGGACGGAAGTCGAGCAGATGTGACTCGATGGCGTAAGAGTCTTCCCCAAACGTAGGCCGGTTGCCCGCGTTTGTGACCGCGTCGAAGGTTTCCCTGTTCAGTCCTGATCCGATCGTGATGCGAGTGATGTAGACGCCATTGCCCGGCACCAGTTCGTTGTACGGCGCGAGATTGATGGTGGGCACGGTAATGCGTGTGCCGACTCCGCGGCCCCGGGCCGGCGTCGACCGGATCGAAAATGTCCGCCCTAGCAGCACGCGGGCACAGGAGACATCTCCCGCGGCGATCCGTTGCCGTATCTGCGAACTGGAGACGGTGATTCCGCGAATGCTCAGAGCAGCGTGCGCAGCCACGTCAAACCCGAGCTCCCGTCCCAGTTGTATAAGCTCTGCGGTACCCGCCCGGGCTCCATGACCGAAGCGGAAGTTATCACCCTCGTGCACCTCGATCGCGTGCAATGACCGGCGAAGAACGCCGTCGGCGAACTCATGTGCCGAAAGGTGGGAGAACCGCTCGGTGAAGGGAATCACCACAGCAAAGTCGATCCCCGTCTGCGCCAGCAGATCGAGGCGCTGGGGCAGCGGCGTGATGAGCCGGGGTGCCTGATCCGGCCGGAGAACCCGCATCGGGTGCGGATCGAAGGTCACCGCCGCGGACTGGGCGTCGAGGAGACGGGCTCGCTCGCGGACCTCCTGCAGAATGGTTTGATGTCCGCGATGCATGCCGTCAAAGTTGCCGATAGCAAGAACCGTGCGGGTCAGGGCTGCGGGTATCGATTCGAGAGATGAGATGACTTGCATGGTCTAGATCTCGAAAGGAATCCGCAGCCCGTCGTATGCCAGTCGCACGTGCGGCGGGAGCTCGCTTTCCGTCTCGGAGTGATCAAGCTCGTGGGACATGTGTGTGAAGAAGGCGCGGCGTGGCGCGACCCGTTCAGTCCAGGCAAGGGCCTGGTCGATATTGGCGTGGCTGGGATGCGGTTGTTTGCGCAGGGCATCGATGATCAGCACGTCGAGGTCTTCGAGCAACGGGAGACTGCTCTCAGGGATGCTGCTCATGTCGGTGAGATAGGCAGCCGATCCGAAACGAAAGCCACCCACCGGAAGGTCGCCATGCAGCAGAGGTACGCGTTGAAACCGGACGCCGGCGACATCCGCGGATTCGCGATCGTTGAGGCGGCGCAGGTTAACGCGTGCGCGAGTAGGGTACTTCGCATGGGGCGAAAAGGTGTATTCGAAGATGCGCTCAAGCATGGATGCGGTGGTTTCGTCTCCGTAGAGCGGGAGGCCGCCCGGATGGCGAAAACTCAGCGGCCGTAAATCATCGAAACCGAGAATGTGGTCGGCGTGGGCATGCGTGTAGAAGACAGCATCCACGTGCCGGATCTTTTCGCGCAAGGCCTGACTGCGAAAGTCCGGGCCGGTGTCGATAACGACCGTCTGCTCGGCAGCGTGATCTTGCCACTGGACGGCAATCGACGGGCGGCCGCGCTGATTGTGCGGATCGTCTGAAGTGCACACCGCACATTCGCACCCCAGCGTAGGGACGCCCATTGAGGTTCCGCTGCCGAGGATGACGATCTCTGCCCGCAAGCGGCTACTTTTTCCCTTTGGGCGGATTCTGCGCCTGCTGCGCGATGGCGTTGGTGATCTCAAGAAACATCATGCGCAACTCGAAGAGCGCATTCTGTAACAGGCGCTGTTCCTTTTCTGTGAGGTTGCCCTTGGTCTTCTCCTGCAGTACGCCCAGCATGTCGACGCTCTGGCGTGCGCCCACGATGTCGATGCGGGGCTTCTGGCCGGGCTCGGTTGCTGCGCCCATGGCCATGATGGCAGAGATGTAGATCGACTGGATGACGTGCTCCATGGTGACCTCAGCCGATGGGCCCATTCCGGGATTTGCCTGGCGCAGCATCGAGTCGAGGTGCTCCGAAGACGCCTTGTACGCCGAGTGTTGCTCGGCGGATTCCTCAGCGGTCGGCTCGGGAAGTGGCTCTTCCTCGTCGAGCGCGGCAGTTTCCGTTGCTGGTGTGGTGGGTGGAGTGACGAGCCGCGGCCCGGGTGCCGGCTCGGCGGGACCGGCCGCCGGCGTGAACGGCGTGTCGGGAGTTGCGGCCTGACCGGTTTCCGGGGATGGTGCAGCTTCGTCGCGCAGCTCGCCTTCAAGTGTGAACTTGCGGCGATCGGAGACGGTAAAAGAGGGCTTTTCTTCTGCCATAAGAGATTCCTTCGTGTCTTAGATGGTCGGCGGTGCGTCCAGCGCTGCTGCGGTGCCATCGCTGTATGAAATAACTGCTTTGCGCTCCAGCACCTCGGTGCGGAGAAAACCGAGAGCAAGCGTCCCGGTGAAACCGGGCAGCTGATAGTGAGCAATGCTAGTGAGCTCTCCGACCGGATTTCTCTGCGTCCCCTCCGCATTCAACGGGACAGTCTGCCCCGGTTCGACTGCAGGAGCAGTCCCGGTCAGCGAGAACTGGCGCAGCGTGCGGTGAATTGTGGCCCGGGAGCGGATGCGCTCGACAATCTCCTGGCCGAGATAGCAGCCCTTGTCGAAATTGAGCGCCCGTGTCTGCGCGGTTTCCTGAGCAAGATGGCGTTCCTGAATGTCCACGCCATAGAGCGGAATCGCAGAAAGGACGCGGAGGGCCTCGATCGAGTTGACCCCGCACGGAAAAGCGCCCGCATCAGCGAGGGCCGACCATACTGTCGGTAGCGATCGGACAGGTACCGAGAGTTCAAACCGCGGAACCACGGGGCTGTAAGCATGGACGACGGTCACAGCGGCCTCCTCGATCTGGGACTGAGCGAAGGCGTTCTCCGCAGGCAATGTGAGGCCCAGCTTGCCGAGAATCTCCCTCGATTGGGGACCTGCGATGCCAAGGACGGTGATGGATGCGTCTAACTCATGCAGTTCCGCGTCGTCCATAATGATGAAGTGGTCGAGGTGAGCGGCAAGCCGGGCAATCTGACTGCGATCGGTTTCCAGGAGCAGGTGGTCGGAAAAGTGGTAAATCGTTACATCGCCAAGGATTTTTCCCTGGGCATTAAGCAGGAAACTGTAATTGGAGTGGCCTTCTTCGAGCGATTGGACCGTATTCGTTACCATGCCGTTGAGCCAGCGGACCCGGTCGTTTCCGCTAACGCGCAGAAAGCCCATGTATCCGAGATCGTAGATCCCCGCCGATTTGGTCAAAGCCACCAGTTCGACGTTGTAGTCGGAGAAAGATCCGGGAGTGAGAACACCCAGATAGGGCATCAACTGGAGGTCGGGCTTGCCGGCGACAAGATAGGCAGCCAAGGGTGTTGCAGCGGCTGGACTTGGCGGCGCGGCGGCGAATTGGGGAACGGCGCTCATTGGAAAGGTTCTAAGAAAATTATAGCCTCGCAGTAAGAGCAAAGCTTGAAGGGACAGGAATGGGATTGATTGGAACAATGCGCGCGACCGGCATATTGGCCGTCACACTAGCGGCCGTATCTCTGCGAGGCCAGCAGACGCCTCCGCAACATGCTGAGGACGCGCCAAAGCCCGAAATTCGCATGACCCAGGCGCAGGCGAAAGAACTCTTCGCTTCTGTCGACACCATCATGCAATTTGCTTCCGACGACTCAAAGCTGGCCATCAAAAGCAAGGTGAAACGACGGCTGACCTCTCGCGATGCTGTCGAGAAATATCTGGTCGACAAGATGAAGGACGACAAGGACGCGAAGCGCATGGAGCGCTCGGAGATCGTGCTGAAGAAATTCGGCCTTATCGATCAGGATTTTCATCTCCAGCCCTTTCTTGTGAGCCTGCTGAAGGAACAGATCGCGGGTTACTACGACAGCAAGACGAAGACCGTGAACCTGCTCGACTGGATCGAGCCGGATACGCAAAAGCCTGTTCTGGCCCACGAACTGACTCACGCCCTGCAAGATCAGCGCGTGAATCTGGATAAATGGGAAGACCAGAGCAACGATGACCTGTCTCACAACGTGGCCGAGGATAACCAGCACATCGAAACTGACGAGCAGGATACGGCGCGGGAAGCGGTGCTCGAGGGTCAGGCGATGGCCGTGCTCGTTGACTATAGCCTCAAGCCAATGGGCCAAAGCGTGATGACCCAGCCAGATCTGGTAAAGTCCAAAGCCGATGAGCAGAGCGTGGATGCCGATTCTCCTGTATTGGAGAGAGCACCGCTGCTCCTGCAGGAGGCGTTGCTGTTTCCCTATCGTGAAGGCCTGAAGTTTGAAGTGGATCTGCTGCAGGACAAAGGTCCGGGTGGAGCTTTCGGCGGTGTGCTTGATCGTCCCCCGGCAACCAGCTTTGAGATCATGAATCCCCGCGCTTACGAGGCGCGAGTCAAGGTTCCGCTGCTGAAGATGCCGGATGTGCATCCCCTGCTTGATGCGGAATACTCTCCCTATGATATTGGCGTAATGGGCCAGCTCGATGTGCGCATCCTGGCTGAGCTGTTTGGCGGACCACAGACCGCCGCCGCTCTGACCCAGGCATGGGCTGGCGGCGTCTACTACGCGGTTCAGAAAAAGAATGCGCCGAACAAGGACTCAACCGCCTCCATCTCCCTGCTCTACCTCTCGCAGTGGAAGTCTGCGGAAGCAGCCGCAGCCTTCGCCAGGATGTATGCCGATGAGCTGGGAAAACAGTACTCCGGCGTGAAGCGGGACGCACAGGCTGAGTCGGACGAAAGCGAGCAGGTTTTCAAGACAAACGAAGGCCCGGTGCTCATCTCGACAAGTGGCAAGTCCGTCTTCGTGAGCGAGAGCTTCGATCTGACGCTGGCCCGCAAGCTTGAATTCCTGATGATGGGTGCGCAGCAGGGTAATGATCAGAACCAGGCCATTGCTGTAGCACGGCCCAGCCACGCTCTGATCGGTAGCATGGTGAACTTCTTCGCCGGGTGCGGACTGATGCGCGCGGCGATTCCGCACGGCGCAGCCCGTTTATACTGAGGATTCTGCATCTTCTCACTCATTAGCGAAGCTTCAGTCGGAGAACGGATTGCAACAGGCGGAAATTGGAATAATCGGGGGTAGCGGCTTGTATGCCATGCCCGGACTCACCTCTGTGCGCGAAATGCACGTGGAGACACCTTTCGGCGAGTCAAGCGATGCTCTTGTCCTGGGTGAACTTGAGGGACGCAAGGTCGCTTTCCTGGCGCGGCACGGCCGTGGTCACAGGCTTCTCCCGTCGGAACTCAACTTTCGCGCCAACATTTACGCATTCAAGAAGCTCGGAGTGGAGCGGATACTCTCCGTCTCTGCAGTTGGATCGCTCAAGGAAGAGCATAAGCCCACCGACTTCGTCATCCCTGACCAGTTCATCGACCGGACGACGAAGCGCGTTTCAACATTCTTTGGCGAGGGCATCGTGGGCCACGTGGCATTCGGCGATCCTGTTTGCGGAATTGTGGCTCGCACCCTGGTTGGAGCCTGTGAGTCAGAAAGCCTGGTCGCCAAATCCGGCGGAATCTACGTGTGCATGGAGGGCCCGCAGTTTTCCACGCGAGCAGAGTCGAATCTATATCGCAGCTGGGGTGCCGACGTGATCGGTATGACCAACCTCCAGGAAGCCAAGTTGGCTCGTGAAGCTGAGATCTGCTACGCGACCGTGGCCATGGTGACTGATTACGACTGCTGGCACGACGGACACGATCACGTGACCGTCGAGCAGATTGTCGCGGTCTTGCATCAGAATGCCGCCAACGCCTGCAAAGTGGTCAAGGCCGCAGTGGCAGCGATGCCCAAGGAAAGAAGCTGCGCCTGCGCGTCCGCTCTCAAGTACGCGATTCTCACCAGCCCTGATGCAATCCCTGTGGCCACCCGAGAGCGGCTGGATCTGCTGATCGGCAAATATCTGAACGTAACCGCGAAAGGATAGCGGATGGCGATTTTAGTTGTAGGCAGTGTTGCGTTCGACACCATTGAGACACCCTCTGGGCGCGCAGAACGCTGCGTCGGCGGAGCGGCCACTCATTTTGCGCTCGCTGCCAGCTACTTTACTGATGTGCGCGTGATTGCAGTCGTCGGAGAAGACTTTACCCGGGAGCACGAAGCCATCCTGACCGGGCGCGGTATCGATACGCGTGGCATCGAGCACACGAGCGGCAAGAGTTTCTTCTGGAGCGGGTCTTACCTGAGAAACCTGAATGAAGCGCAGACGCTGAATACCGAGCTCAACGTCTTTCAAAGTTTCACGCCGAAGATTCCAGCCGAATACCAGGACAGCGAGTATCTCTTTCTGGCCAACATCGATCCGGTATTGCAGGCCGATGTACGCAGCAAGATGCCTAAGGCAAAGCTGGTCTGCGGTGACACGATGAATTACTGGATAAACGATCATCGCGGAAACCTGGAGCGCGTTCTCCATGGCCTGGACGGATTGCTGATCAACGACGGCGAAGCAAAACTGCTGGCGAAGGACGCGAACCTGGTTCAGGCGGCGGAAAAAATTCTTGCCATGGGGCCAAAGAGCCTGATCGTGAAGCACGGCGAATTCGGAGCGACGGCGTTCTTCAGCCATCGCTCGTTTGAAGGCGACGGCCGCCGGACATTCCTACCTTTCCGTGCCCCTGCCCTTCCTCTCGCCGAAGTCGTCGATCCTACAGGAGCGGGTGACTCCTTCGCAGGCGGCTTCTTCGGCTATCTCGCTTCCCAGAATGAACTGACCCCGGCGGTCTTCAAGAAAGCGATGTTTTATGGCGGTGTTATGGGATCGTTCGCAGTAGAGCGCTTCGGCACCGAACGCCTGCAACAGCTCGATCCATTGGAGATTGACGAACGCTTTGCGCTCTTCCGCGAACTCTCGCACCTTGACTGACGCCGAAACGCAGAAACTCAAGCTGCGTGGGGAAACGTTCATTGTGGCGTGGAGTGCCCTGCTGGCTTCGCTCTTCGCGCTTTCATTCAGCTATTCACGCGGCATCATGCTGCTCTATGGGGACGCAGTCGCGCATCTCCATATTGCGCGGCGCATCATTGACTCGCTCAATCCAGGACTGACACAGCTCGGTTCGGTCTGGCTCCCACTGCCCCATCTGCTACTTGTTCCTTTCGTGGCGCGCATGGAGTGGTGGCAGTCGGGACTAGCGGGAGCGTTTCCCTCGATGGGCGCTTTCGTTCTTGGAACTGCCGGAATCTATCGCCTTGCACGCCTCTGGGTCCAGCCTGGCAGTGCTCTGGTTGCCGTGCTGTTCTTCGCATTGAATCCCGGTTTGCTTTACATGCAGACAACGGCGATGAACGAACCGCTGTTTCTGTCGGAAATGATCTGGGCAGTCCTGCTGATCGTCGAATATGGCCGGGCACTCCAGGCAGAGGAGGTCCAAGGCGCTGCAAAGCTGCTTTTGGCCGCTGGCATTGTCCTGGTAGCGGCAGTCTATACCCGCTACGACGGCTGGATCTTCGCGTGTCTCGCATGTCTAGTCGCTTTCTCGAAGGCTGTCCGCAGCAAGCGATGGAATTCCCCTGCCGGCGGCGCCTTCGTTCTCTTTACCGTGATGCTGGCGATTGCGCCGGTCATCTGGATGGCCTACTGCGCGCGACAGTTCGGCGATCCACTCGACTTCATGCGCGGACCATATTCCGCGAAGGCGATCGAACTAAGGACGGCAACTCCAGGCGCTCCGCATTATCCCGGCTGGCACAGCATGCCGGTGGCTGCTATCTATTTCCTGAAGGCTGCGGAACTTGGCGCGACGACGCTCCGCTTTGCCAATCTACTGCTGATATTGTCGCTCGTGGGAAGTGTGGCCGCTTCCGTCCGCTGGCGAGCCCGCGATGGACTTACGGCGCTCCTACTCTGGTTTCCGCTGCCTTTTTATGCTTACTCCGTCGCCTATGGCTCGGTTCCGATCTTCATCCCTCTCTGGTGGCCGCATTCCTGGTACAACACGCGCTATGGCATGGAAATGCTGCCGGTATTCGCACTATCGCTCGGTTTTCTAGTGGCATGCGTATCCGACTGGACGGCAGGTTATCGGCCGACAGTAGCTCGCTGGATACCGGCGGCGGTGGCTCTGCTTATCGTTGCCAATGATGCGGTGCTGTTGCGAGCTAGGCCTCTGGTGCTGGACGAAGCCATTGCAAATTCCCGAACCCGCATTCCCTTTGAGGTGGCCTACGCCCATGCCTTGCAGTTGCTACCGCAAAACGCAACCATTCTGGCCTACACGTCGGACCACGTCGGCGCCTTTCAGCGGGCGGGTATTGCCCTCAAGCACACCATCAATGAGACTGATTACTACCAGTGGCAGCCGGCGCTCAAAGATCCCGCCAAGACTGCGGATTTTGTGATTACAACGGACGGCGACGCAGTTGCGAAGGCTGTAGCTGCGAAGCCGGAGGGCCTGACACTGATCAATATCGTGTGCTCGACTGGTCAACCCTGCGTGCGCATTTACAGTTCTGGCCGGCACTCGGCGGGTGGTAGCATCACCCCAAAATGATCTTTCCTGGAAAAGAATGAAGCGTTTCGCAAAAGCCCACGCCTGCGGTAACGATTTCCTGATAGTCGAGGACAAGTGCGACCCGGAGCTAGCGGTTCGTCTCTGCGCGCGCAACACGGGCGTCGGAGCGGATGGGGTCGAGTTCCTGGAATGGACGGGAGATCGTTCGGGACGCATCCGGTTGGTGAACGCCGACGGTTCCATCGCCGAGATTTCAGGTAACGGCACGCGTTGCGTCGCCGCATGGATCGCGCATCAGAAGCAGGTGCTAGTTGGAGAAAGCGTCGTCCTGGAGACAGATGCGGGCGTGCGTACTTCCGGCCTGATGCGCGCTGAGAGACCTAAGTTTGAGTTCGCCGCGGGGATGGGCATTCCCGTGGTGCGCGACAAGCAGATCGTACTGCGCGACGGAACGGCGGTTAGAGGAGTCGAAGTCTCGACCGGCAATCCTCATTTCGTGATCTTTGTTGAAAATGGAATGTTCGAACCATACGGCCGGGCATGGCAAGATCTTGGACAAGAGATTTTCGCTCACGTTGATTTCCCCGGTGACACAAACGTCGAATTTGTAAATGTTGTAGATGCGAGCAGGATTGAAATACGAATCTTCGAGCGCGGGGTAGGTCCGACGACATCATCCGGAACGGGAACCTGCGCGACGGCTGCAGCGACAATCGCGCGGCGCGGGGGCAATGCTCACCTTCTGGTGCGTGCGCCTGGCGGCGAGCAGCGGGTTGACTGGGCAGGCGACGGTTCAGAGATGACGCTGACCGGCCCGGCCGAACTGATCTGTATCGGCGAGGCGTGGTGAAGAGTCTGCTCAAGCCATACGCGGTATCTCCCGGCGTGCGGGTGTCGGTTGTTGCGCCTGCCAGTAATGCAAAGCCGGAACGCATTGAACTCGGTCTGGCAGCGTTGCGCAGACGCGGTTTCGATCCGGCTGTCGGTGCCAATGCCCTGGGCAAGGAACCCCCGTTCTTTTCCGGAACGGTTGCCGGACGGCTTGACGATCTGCACCGCGCCTTCGCCGATCCGGCCGTACGAGCCGTGTTTTGTACCCGCGGCGGTTACGGATCAAATTATCTGCTCGAGGACCTGGATCTGGATTTGATTCGCGACAATCCGAAGCCGTTTTTTGCTTACAGCGATCTGATCACGATGCAGACGTGGCTGCTTGATCAGGTTGGACTGGTGGGATTTCATGGGCCCATGGTGGCGGCAGACTTTTACCGAGAGGGCGGAGTGCACGAGGCCAGTTTTGAAGCCGCGCTGAGCGGTGGATCGGCGGCTGCGGGGGCGGACGAAGGTCTGCGCATTCTCAAACCCGGCCGTGCGCAAGGCGTGGTCTACGGAGGATGCCTGAGCATCCTGACGTTCGCTCTCGGCACGCGCTTCGCGGCTCAGACCGAAGGCAAGCTGCTCTTCATCGAAGACGTAGCCGCCAAGCCTTACCAGATCGACCGAATGCTGAGGCAGATGCTGCTGGCGGGAAAGTTCGATGGTGTCACCGGCTTGATTTTTGGCGAGATGCTGGAGTGCGCCTCACCGGGCGCTAGCCCGGAATTGCTGGACGAAGTGATCCTTCGCGTCTTCGATTGGTTCGAGGGGCCGATTGCGACTGGCCTGCGCTCCGGACATGTGTCGCGTGGTAATGTCACGCTGCCTCTGGGGATTGAGGCGGAATTGATTCTGGAGGATGACCCGGTTCTTCGGTATCTGGAGCCGGCGGTGCTGGTCTGAAAAGAGATGCGAGAAAAAAAACATATTCACCTCATTGGAATCTGCGGTACAGCCATGGCGTCGCTCGCGGGCCTTTTGCAATTGAAGGGGCATCGGGTTACAGGTTCAGACCAGGCCGCATATCCACCCATGTCGGACTTGCTGCGCAGTCTGAACATCCCCATTGCGGAGCCATTTTCTGGGAAGAATCTCGATCCGCGTCCCGACCTTGTGATCGTCGGCAATGCGATGTCGCGTGGCAATGTCGAGCTTGAATACGTGCTCGATGAGAAGATTCCCTTTACATCGCTCGCGCAGGTGATCCATGAAGAGTTCCTGCCAGGACGAGAATCGCTCGTGGTTGCGGGAACACACGGCAAGACAACCACGACGAGCATGCTGGCGTGGATCTACGAGGTCGCCGGCAGGAAAGATCCCCTCCTGCGGCCGTCGTTCTTAATCGGCGGGGTTGCGGAAAACTTCGGGACCAGCTTTCAGTTGTCAGAGGGACAGCCCTTCATCCTCGAGGGGGATGAGTACGATACAGCCTTCTTCGACAAGGGACCGAAATTCATGCATTACTTTCCTGATGCCCTGATACTGACACACGTGGAGTTCGATCACGCGGACATCTATCGGGACCTCGAGGCAGTGAAAACAGCCTTTAAACGGTTGGTCAACCTCGTCCCGAGACGGGGAAGGATCGTTGCCTTCGATGGCGCTCTTAATGTGAACGAATGCGTGAGCCGTGCATTCTGCAACGTGGAACGCTACGGATTCAAACCAGAATCGTATTGGCGCATCGAACGACTCGAACATCAAGGATCGAAGACGCAGTGGGGTGTGGCCTGCGGGGGGAAGCTATGGGCAGAGTTTTCGATGCGACTGGCCGGAGCGCACAACGCACTCAATGCGACGGCAGCGGCTGCGTTGGCGGCTGGGCAGGGAATTCCTGCAGAAGCCATCGTCGAGGCGCTGGCGAGCTTTCGCAGCGTCAAGCGGCGTTTGGAAGTTCGCGCGGTGGTCGATGACGTTACAATCATCGACGATTTTGCCCATCATCCGACGGCGATTAGAGAGACGCTGAAGGCATTGCGGGAGGCATATCCCGGCCGTCGGCTGTGGGCGGTGCTCGAGCCGCGCTCAAACACACTGCGCCGCAACGTCTTTGAGCGTGAGCTAGTCGACAGCCTGTCGCTTGCCGACCGCATAGTGCTCGCCGGAGTATTCAAACTGGAGAGCATCCCGGAGCCTGAGCGGCTGCATCCGGAGGCGGTGGTCGGCGCGCTAAAAGCCGCGGGACGTCAGGCCGTGCTGCTGACGGATGCACACACAATCGTCGAAGCGATTGCTCCGGAATTGCGTCCCAAAGATGTGGTTGCCATTCTTTCTAATGGCGGCTTTGACGGCATTTACGAAAAGTTGCCGCGGCGCCTCCGCGAATTGACTGCAATTTCGAGGGGCTGAAAGCGATGCTGCCCGCTCTGACTTTGCTGTTCGTCTACACCGTGCTGGGTATTCCGGCCGCGGTCATTGGTATCCCATGGACGCTGGTTTCCGGCGACATCAGCATGGTTTACCGATGGGCGATGTGGATCATGCACACCGGTCTGCGCGCGGCCGGGATTCGCATCGAGGCCGTGCGGCGGCTGCCACTCGATCCGGCGAAGCATTACATCTTTCTCTCCAACCACATCTCGAACCTGGACCCTCCGGTCCTGCTGCCGCTCCTGCCGGGCAGGACGTCGGTTTTCGTCAAGCGATCGCTGATGAAGATTCCAGTAATTGGCTACGCGATGAGGCTGGGCGACTTCATCCCCGTCGATCGCGATGGCCGGGTAGAGAGCGCGAAAGACAGCGTAACATCCGCGGCTCGTGTCCTGTCGTCAGGCCTGAATATCACCTCGTTCGTAGAGGGAACGCGCTCACGCGACGGGCGGCTGCTCCCGTTCAAGAAAGGGCCGTTCTATCTCGCCACCGAGACAGGAGCACCCGTGGTTCCGGTTTCCATCTGGGGGACCGAGTCGATGATGAAGAAGGGAAGCCTGCGTATTTACCCGGGTACAGCTCACGTGACATTTCACGCCCCGCTTAATCCGAAAGATTTTGCAACCCGAGAAGACTTGATGGCTGCCGTTCGGAGCGCCGTGGAATCTGGTCTGCCGGAATGGATGTGGGCACGGTCAATTACTTGAGGATCGCATTGTAGCCATCGGCCATCAGCTTGGCGCGCATAGCGCGGGCTTCGTCACGAGTGGCAAACGGACCGATCTGGACGTGCAGGAGATTGTCCTTGGAATCGTTGCGCACGACTGCGCTATACCCGTGCTTTTTGAGGGCAGCGACCAGGACATCCGCGTCTTCCTGGCGCGAGATGGCGGCGATTTGAACCATTGCAGGCGGACCGGATGGGGGCTTGGCCGCGGCGGATAGCCCGGGCGTCGGCACCGATGCAACCGCAGGCACCGCCTTCGGAGCGGCGGCCGACGTGTCAGTGGCGGGCTGTGCCGCAACCGGATTCATCACGCTCGCCGAAGGTTTGCGCGAAGGCGGAGCAGCAGCAAGCCCAGTACTTTCCGGCTCTCGTGCATCAGGACCGGGAGTGTACGTAGCGGGGTTGGCCGAGTCGTCCTCACTGGCAGATGACCCTACGGCGGGCTGCGGCGCGACCTTCGGAGCCGGCTTAACCGCCGATTCGGCTAAGCCTGGCGTGGGCCGGGAACTGCCCCGCCCGAGCGAGTATCCAAGTCCGAAGAAGATTCCGCAAATCAGGACGAGGCCGAAGAAAACGCCCAGCAACGACTTCATGCCGAGGGTGATTTCTGTGCCGGTGTGCTCTTCTTCTTCTGTTTCCTGAATCGACCTCATATCTCGTCTAACCCGCTAGCTTGGTTCTTGTGGCGGCTGAGGCGGCGCGGAAAGGACAGGCGCGTTCGCCGTTGGGACAAACTTGCCAAGCAGCGCTATCAGCTCGACCGGCAGGGGGAAGACTACGGTGGTGTTTTTTTCCGTCCCGATGTCAGTAAGTGTCTGCAGGTAGCGCAGTTGCAGAGTTAGCGGCTGAGTGGCCAGCATGTTCCCTGCATCTACCAGGCGCTGCGCCGCGGCAAATTCGCCCTCGGCGTTAATGATTTTGGAGCGTTTCTCGCGCTCCGCTTCGGCCTGCTTGGCCATGGCGCGAAGCATCGACTCGGGAAGATCTACCTGCTTGACCTCGACGCTCACGACCTTGACTCCCCATGGCTCGGTTCGCTGGTCGATGATTGTCTGGATGCGCTGGTTGAGGGCATCTCGGTGCGAAAGCAGGCCATCCAACTCGACCTCGCCCAAAACTGAGCGCAGGGTGGTCTGAGCGAACTGGGAAGTCTGGTAGACATAGTTTGCAACTTCAATGACTGCCTTCGCCGGGTCGAGCACACGCAGGGTGATGACCGCGTTCACCTTGATGGTGACGTTGTCGCGGGTAATGACGTCCTGTGGCGGAACTTCAAGTACTTCCTGCCGGAGCGAGATGCGTACGATCTGGTCGAGAGGCCGAAAGACCAGGATGATCCCCGGACCTTTAGGCGGGAGCAGCACGCGGCCCAGCCGGAAGATGACACCGCGCTCATATTCGCGAAGAATCTTGATGGAATTGAAGATGTAGAGGACAACAACTGCGATTACGATCAGCCCGGGAATTCCGATCATGAGACTTCACCCGCCAGCGATTGTATCGCAGGCCGCGCAGAGGGATCGCGGTTAATCCGAGGTGCGCGCCGTTTCGGGAATCCGGTCCACTAATAACGTGAGACCGTCGACAGAGCGCACGCGGACCTGCTCTCCGGCGGCGGCCGGCCCGGATGACTCGGCTTGCCATAGTTCTCCGTGAACAAGGATCTGTCCGCGCGGCATGAGCGGTTGCTGGGCGATCCCGACGTTGCCGACGAGCGCCTGAGGGCCGGTGACCGCTTTATTCCGTCGCGCGCGCAGAGCAATGCGAACCAGAAATACGGTAATCAGTCCGAAGGCCAGTCCACAGGCGATTGCCGTCGAGATGTTCACGCGCATTTCGGGAATCGGGCCATCCACGAGGGTAAGCGTGCCGAAAACGAGCGCGAGGATGCCGGTGCCGGCCAGCACGCCATGGCTGGGGAACTTCGCTTCCAGCAGCAGCAACGTGAACGCAGCGATGAGCAGCATGACCGCCGTGTAACGGACGGGCAACATGTTCAGCGCGAAGAACGCCGTCAATACGAGCAGGGTTCCCAGCGCGCCGGGAATGATGGTTCCGGGTGAATTGAACTCGAGATAAATCAACAGGCCGCCGATGACCAGAATGAGCACAGCGAGGTTCGGATTCATCAGCCGGTCGAGGATCTCCTCGCGCACAGTCGGTTCAAGCGGGAGCAAATCGGCGTCGCGCGTGTGCAGCGTAACCGTGCTGCCGTCGAATCGCTTGATAGTGCGTCCATCAAGCGAGTCGAGAAGCTCGCGGTCGTTTGGTGCGATAAGGTCGATAAGGTGAAGCTGTTGGGCTTCTTGCTCAGTGTAGGACTTCGAGTTAAGCACGGCATCCTGTGCTGCTGTCGTGTCCCTTCCGCGGCGCGAGACGTAGGAGCGGAGGAACGCTGTGGTGTCGTTTTCGAGCTTCTGCTTCATCACTGCGTCGATCTGCGCGCCTTCGACAACGGGATGCGCCGCGCCGGCGTTGGTTCCGGGAGCCATGGCGGCGATGTCGGCCGCCTCGAGCAGGAAAAAGCCGGCCGAGCCTGCGCGGCTTCCTGACGGCGCCACATACACGATGACCGGTACAGGCGAGGCGAGAATCTTCGCGACCATCGAGCGTGTCGAGTCGAGCAGACCTCCCGGCGTGTTCAGCTCAACAAGAACAGCGGCCGCATGATCGACGGAAGCAAGCGCTAGGCCGCGCGCCAGGTATTCTTCGCTGATGGGTTGAATTGTGTCGTCCAATTGAAGGACGACCACCTGTGGCTTGCTGCCGGAACCTTCCGGGCGTGCGGGCATCGCGGCAAACGCGACCAGGACCGCCAGCGCAACCACGAATTGCACGGAACGCCGCCTCATGGAACCTGCTGTCCCCGCGATTCTAGCGCCTGCTTCATACCACGCGCACTCGCATTTGCAGGCTCCAGCTTCAGAGCCTGACTAACTTCAATGGCTGCAGTGCCAAGCTCATTTGTCTCCAGGTCGAGTCGGGCGAGCACAAGGTGTGCCGGTACATTGGGTGCCAGCGCCAAAGATTTCTGGGCCTCCTGGCGAGCTGCGTTGGAATCGCCGCTATGCTCCCGAACCTGGGCGAGGCCGGCGTGGGCCAGTGCAGAGGACGGATTCGCCTGTAGAGCCGCTTGGAATTGCCGCTCGGCCTCCAGAGTGAGGCCGCTGTTCATGAACTGATCGCCCTGTTTTACGAGCGCGGAAGCTCGTGCGTCCGGGGGCAGGGAGGCCAGGCGCATGGCTTCCACCTGTTCCATCTCAAAAGCCGCCTGGCGAAACCCGCTTTCGTTATACGAGCGCTTGATGCGCTCCAGGGGAAGCGTGTCATCGGGAACCGCCTTGCCCCGGTCGGGATTCACCTTGACCGCGGCGGGATTCTTGACCGCGTTCGCGAAAGCTTGTGCTTCGGTGTCTTGTGGACGCAGCTTAAGCTCCTGGTCGATCTCGCGGATGGCGCCCTGGATATCGTTGCGACGCCGGAGGCTCACGGCAAGGTTGAAGCGGTAGTCAGGATCCTTGGGGTCAGCGGTCACGGCTTGCTGGAAAAGGGGAACACTGTCCCGTCCACGCCGGCTGGCTGCAACAGCCTGGTTGTTGACCACCTCGGGCAACGGAAGGCGAAGGCTCACGAAGGCGAAGGCATCCTCGGCTTTCATGTAGTTCGCTGTGTAAAAGAAGGCCAGTCCGCGGTAGAAGTCTGCCTCGAGGGCCTTCGGATCCTCCTTCGAAAGGCGGCCAAAGGTCGCGGCGGCCGAGTCATATTCCTGATTGGTGAAGTACGCCATCCCTAGGCCGAACCACGCCGGGGTGAAGCTCGGATCAAGCCGCAGAGATTCCTTCAGATGGACAATGCGTTCGGAAGGGGCTTCGGCGATGATGCCGCGGATATAGTTCTCAAAGGCTTCGACTCGAAGGGGGCCATCGGCGGCGAGAAAGGTCTGCTCGGCCACCGAGTAGCCGGGGTCGATCTGGCGGACCACGCGCCAGGCGAGGCTGTTCAGGATGTCGAGCAGGTTTTTGAGGTCGCCCTCCTGCCGGATCGGCGGGCTGAGCGTTAGGGCTTTGATGTTCAGAATCTGGGCCGATGCGGTCAATTGGTCCCCGGAAAGGGTGTAAAAGCCCAGAATGACCGAGTCCGCGTCCAGCGTCTGCGCAATTCGGATAGTCGTAGCATGCGAGGGTTGAAAGGACTGCGGCAGTCCGAGCCGATCGAGAGCATAAAGGCGATCGCCGCGCCCGATAGTTAGAAAGCCGGCCGAATCCAGGCGGCGATTCAGTATGTTGGCGGCGCCTTCGCCGATCCAGTCAAGATTTGGCTGTGACGTGTGGTTCTCAAAAGGCAAGATGAGCAGCAGCCGTCCTTGGGCCTCCGCGCCTGCGGGCGGGTCAGGAGGATAGGTCTGGGCAACTGCACTCCCACCAAAAAAGGCGATTGATATTAAAAGGGATGACGAAAGCCAAAAAAAACGCTGCACATGCCGGATTATAGTTGGCCCGTACCCACGAACTCAGGGAGCGAATACAAGGATTGGGGCAGGCTCGCCTCTTGCGGCAGGTTGAAGTGCAGCACCGCTGCCCATTGTCCTTTTCGCTCGGCCTGCCATGTGACAGAGCCGTCGAGAATCCGTGCGATCACCGCTGGCGCAAGGTCATGATGGAAGTCGAAGAAGCGCGTGTCGATGGCCTCATTTCGGCGCCCAAGACTGAATGGCAAATGCGGCGGGTCATATTTCGTCGAGAAGACGAAAGCTG
>CAWAYO010000009.1:0-108792 GCA_963786085.1 uncultured Acidobacteriaceae bacterium | reverse complement strand
CCTTGTTGCGGCTTAACAACTACTGGAAGCGTCTAGTGAGCAGACTTCGAAGGCTGCAACAATTTTTTGCTGTTCAATCCTACCTGAACTACCAGCCT
This sequence comes from uncultured Acidobacteriaceae bacterium, assembly GCA_963786085.1. GTDB lineage: Bacteria > Acidobacteriota > Terriglobia > Terriglobales > Acidobacteriaceae > Silvibacterium. The sequence continues at coordinate 108,694 of CAWAYO010000009.1, read as the reverse complement.
CTTAGCGTTGTCGAGAAATGCCGACTTACCCGGAGGCGTAGGGTTCATACCTATCTTGCGCAGATAGTAGTTGGCCTGGAAGACATACTTGCGCCGCCAGTCCTTGTATTGATAGCTGATGCTCAGAGAGATCGACACATTGTTGCCGTTCTTGAGCCAGTGTGGAGAATTCACCGGGATGTGCACTCCGGTGCCGGGCCGCATCACGAAGACGTGCGCGCGATCCTGATACTGAGGTTTATAGACGCCGGCATTGTTGTCCTTCGACCAGAAAGTTTCCAGTTCCGCTTCGGGCAACACATCGCGGTCGTTACGGTCAAAGACGCTGATCTCCTTGTCGCCACGCACCTGCATCAAGAAATTGCACTCGCGATCGATGTGGTACGAAGTCACGCGATGCGGCGAGGTGAGAAAGATGATCGCCTCCTGGCTCTTCTTGTCCTGATCGATCTGGCGCCCGCTTAAACGCTGTACTTCGTCGAGACACTGCACCAGCAGATCGTTGTAGTCGGGGTCGTGCTGCACGCGCTTCATCAATATCCACGCGCCTGCGTTGTCGACGCGGTCAAATGTTTCCTCAAGCGTCTGCTTGCGCTCGGGAACGGAATCCCAGCGCTGCCCGATGCCGATGTCTCCGGCATCGAAGTAGACTCCCGGCCGTGTAACCGGATTTTCAATCAGCTGGCGCAGCCGGGAAATTTGAAAGAGGGGATGATCCGCCGTGAAGCAGTGCGAGAACTCGAAAGGCTTCTCGTCGAAATTCTCCCGAAAACCCGGATTTCCGGCTTCGAAGATCGAAGCTACCGGTCGAGCATCGGTAATGGGTGCGGTCTGCATGCCATCCTCCTTCCGATTACGATAACGCGCGCCCGCGTAATTCCGTATGACACAAAGGTAGGGTTTACAGAATTCCGGGGCATAATAGCATTTAACGTAGCAGTTGGAACTCTAAAGTACTGCAAAGCCCTTTCGGGCGGGCTCGACAAACCTCCCTCGGTCGCTCAGCTTTGACTTCTTAACGCCGAAGGGTCACAGGAAAAGATGACTTCGATGTACCAATGTAGCCATACGGCAACCCCTCGCTGCCTATGACGATGAATACGGAGCTGTCCCCAGGGCCAGGCGAAGAGCTCGACGAGACTTCGAAATTCCGCTCGCTTGAATCTACGGCAGTCCGAGGCACGTACTTTGTAACGATTTCTTACGGCGTGGCGCTAGCGCTTCGACTCGTCAGCAATATTGTGCTGAGCCACATGTTTGCGCCCGAGCTCTTCGGGGTGCTCACCCTGGTGACTACCATCATCACCGGGCTGTATCTCTTCTCGCACATCGGGCTGCAGGACAGCATCATCCAGGATCCGCGTGGCGACGAACCGGTCTTTCTGAACACAGCGTGGACGGTCCAGGTAGTTCGCGGCGCCGGACTTTTCCTGATTACCGTGCCGCTGGCGTGGCCGCTCGCGCATTTCTACCACGAGCCCCGGCTCCTCTGGGTGCTCCCAGCGATCGGCCTGAGTGCTGCCATCGCGTCATTTACCTCACCCAGCCTGCTCACTCTCTCCCGCCACATGGGAGTCGGCAGGATTTCCATGCTGGAACTGCTTCAACAGTTCCTCCAATTTGCGATCACGCTCGCCTGGGCGTATTTCCAGCCATCTCTGATGGCACTCATCGCCGGCAAGTTGATATCCGAAGTCGTGCGCACGATCATCAGCTACTGGATGCTGCCCGAAATACGTCCCAGGTTTACATGGGACGGAGAATCACTCCGTGCCCTTATCAGGTTCGGGCGCTGGATTCTTATTGGCACTGCGCTTACTTTCCTCGCTGGTCAGTCGGACCGGCTGATTCTCGCCAAGCTGATCTCCTTCCAGATGCTGGGCATCTACGGGATTGCCTTTGCGATCTCCGACGTTCCCCGCCAGGTCATCCTGCAGTTCTGCGGACGGGTCGGCTTTCCCTTTATCGCCAAGTTTTCCAGTCGTCCCCGCAAGGAATATCAGGACATCATCATCAAGTACCGCATGCCGGTTCTCGCCGTGGGCGGCCTGATGCTGATCATCGTCATCTGCACCGGCGACTTCTTCATTCGCGCCGTCTACGACAAGCGCTACCATGACGCCGCCTGGATGATCGGCATTCTGACGCTCGGCCTATGGCACACCATGCTCTACAGCACGACGAATCCCGCCATCCTGTCACTGCAGAAGGCTCACTACAATGCCATTGGCTACCTCGTCTACTGCGTCTCGCTCTACGCGGCGCTGCCCATCGGATTTCACTTCCTGGGAATGGCGGGAGCGGTGCTCGCCGTCGCCGTGGCCGATCTGCCGGTTTACTTTGTGACCGCCTACAGCGCCTATCGCGAAGGCATAAGCCTTTTTGCCCAGGACGCGTGGCTTTCACTCGCCTTCTTTGTCTGCCTGGCCGCGGCCCTGGCGCTGCGCTCTACATTAGGATTCGGGTCCCCGTTTGCGCACATTCACTGGTAGTCGCAGGAAGTTGCTCCGGATCGGTTACTACACGAGAACTTAAGTGTTATTGCTCGTCGTATAGCTCCTACCTACACTTGAGGTGAGTTCTCATACATCCTCAAACTGCGCGATCTGCTCGCGCCCAACCATAAGGAAAAGCCATGAAGGAACTGCTCAGCGAAGAATTTGCCTCCAAGCTGGAGCGGCTGGCGAAAGAAAATGCCGAGAAGTACAGGGACGGCAAGCCATTTCCGCATATCTACTTCGACGATTTCCTGCCCGTCGAGGCTGCCGAAGCCGCCTTGCGCGACTTTCCTGAGCCAAAGGAATTGAAGTGGCAGCAGTTTGACAACCCCAACGAGAAGAAGCTCGCCTTCGATAGCGTAGAGCGCCTGCCCACCGGCCCGCGCGAAGCTCTTTTCTTTCTCAACAGCCGGCCCATGATCCAGTTCCTTGAAGTGCTCACCGGCATCAAAGGCGTCATACCTGACCCCTACTACGTCGGCGGAGGACTCCACCAGATCAAACCCGGCGGCAAGCTGGGCGTGCATGCGGACTTCAACCACCACGCCAAACTGAATCTCGAACGCCGCATTAACGTCCTTGTCTACCTCAACAAAGATTGGAAAGAAGAGTACGGCGGCCACTTCGAACTATGGGACAAGGAGATGACGCATGCCGAGCAGAAGATCCTGCCTCTCTTTAACCGCTGCGCAATCTTCAGCACTACTTCTACCTCGTTCCACGGCCATCCCACACCACTCTCCTGTCCGCCCGATCGCACGCGTAAGTCGATTGCGACCTACTACTATTCGAACGGCCGGCCCGAGGAAGAACAAAACGCGTCCCATTCCACGCTCTTCCAGCCACTGCCCGGAGAGGAAAATGGAACGAAGGAATCGGCCTTCAAAAAGTTTGTGCACGCGGTCACGCCTCCTATCGTGGCCGACGCCGTCAAGAGTCTCCGCCGTTAGTGCGGAACTGATCACGAATTGCGCGCCGCATGTCTTTGGCATGCGGCTTTTTTTTGGTGCGCGATGGGTGATAATCGGCCATTTCCCATTTTCGCGTTGACACTGTTGCGCTGTAAGCGGAGAATCCTATAGTTTCCGTCTAGTTCAAACCCTTTCCCCGCGGAAACGCTACTAGGGCGCGACCTCTTAAGGAGTCTGCTGGTTCCCCCCGGTCTTTCACAATGGCCGTGAAGTGTCCTTCGAGGCGTGATCGACCGTTTTCAGTTATGCCGGGAAACCGCATTAGGAGATTGCGTCAATGTTTCGAGTATCCTTTCTGCGCAGTGCGGCCTTGATCGCATGTGCTGCTGTTGCCGCCCCAGCCCTGTTGGGCCAGAACAATACAAATTCCGTCAAGCTCTTCGGTCCTACATACGTACGCCCCTCGCTTACCACGACGGGAAATCCTCCCAACCAGGCCATCTTCAATAGCCTGACCGTACAGCTGAGCTGCAGCGCCTCTCCCATTCAGGCCTCAATTTCCTCGACGGCTGACAACACGGGCAATGTCATCACCGACAACTACATCAATTTGACGGTGACCGCCGGCGACTCTACCACCGGCCCGGTAAACCTTTGCCAGGGTGGAGTCTTGTATGACGGCTATTACAGCTGCTTCACTCCCTATCTCGAGGAGCTGGGAGGAGAAGGGCTCCTGACGGGGATGGATCCTGACAACTACACTGCCCTCGGCGGACTTCCCCCCATCGACGTCAGCAGTTACCTTCAGCCTGGCACCAACCAGGCGAAGATTGACCTAGTCGACACCGGCGGCTTGCTGTCGAACTCTACGCTTTACCTCAACACCAACTGCACGCAGACCGGTGTCACCAGTCCGCAGGTGATCACCGGCAACCCCATCTCATCCACCAGCCCCACGCCCCAGCAGCTGATCCAGAGCTTCCCCTTCGACAGCACCAGCAACCAGCAGATCAATTTTGTGTATGACCTCTCGCAGGCGGAGAGCGCCGGAGGGCTAACAATCACCAATCAGTCCATCCCCAACGTCACCGACCAGCAACCCCTCGATCCCTCCACATGGATTCCAGTCTGGGTTCCCGGAACCTCCTTTGCAACGTCGAGTTGCCTGGCGCATACCGGCGAGCTTCTGCCGAGCGGCGCGCCGGCCTGCACGCTCTACACGCTCGAGTGCAACGTCGGAACGAATCCGAGCCAGAGTGGCGCTCAGTGCCCCGTCTCGAATCAACAGAACGAAGTCTTCCAAGAGGTCTTTGACGGTCCAAGCTTCACGCTTCCCGACATCGTCAACGCCAACGGCCCGACTTTCCATCAGGGCGTCGGTTTCCTGATGGCCAGCGAAGGCTGGACAGGTGGACAGTGCAAATTCGACCAGACCACCGATTTCGCCAGCACCCTCTGCCCGCAGAATCTGCTCGTCGCCTTCAGCGGACCGGGCGCCTACACCAGCACCAGCCACGGTACGCATCCGAACTCCAGCTTCGCCACTGTTGCCCCCGTTCCCGAAGATCTGACCACAGTGACCGTCTCCGGCCTGCAGCCCGGCGGATGGATCAACTCCGATACGGCGAGCGTTACCTTCTCCAGCCAGCCGCCCACTTTCGCGGGGGTTCAGTCTCCACCACCGGGAGCGGCCAATTTCCTCCCCGCGCCGATTGCCAGCATCACCTATGGCATTTCGCCAGCGGCTAATCCACCGATGCCTGGAAACCCGGTACCCGGCGACACGACACTGACCAACACTATCGCCTGCCCGACATCCAGCAATCCAACCAACCCGGTGGCGACCGTCTTCGCTCCGCTCCAGCAGAGTATTCCGATCACCGGCGGCGACGGGATGTACCTCATCCACTACTTCGCCCGCGACTGCGCCAGCACCGAAGAGCTCAAATTCACGCAGGACATGACCGGAAGCTGGTCTACCTCCTTCTATACCGTGCCCGTCAACGTGGATACACAGCCGCCGCTCGTTGCCACTGGACCGCTGCTCTCCCCGCCGCCTTCCACTAACTATGGAATTGCCGATTCCTATTACCTCAACCAGCCGAATGTCACCGCCAAGTACAGTTGCACCGATTCCCTCTCCGGAGTGGTCAGCTGCGGTACTCAGACCTTCCCGCCGGGGACCCTGAACACCGGGGTTATCAGCACCCCGCTCGACACCTCCAGCACCGGAGTCAAAACCTTCACCGTCCAGGTGAAGGATGCCGCCGGGAACGTCGGCATCCCGGTCTCGGTCTCTTATCAGGTCGTCGCCGCGCCGGCCGTCGACCTGGCTGTGGTCAAGCTGGCTCCTCTCTCGGCGAGCCATAACAGTTCGTTCGCGTATAACATCTCCGCTGCGAACTTCGGCAAGAACTCCGCCAGCAACGTGGTTGTCACCGACCCGCTGCCCGCTGGAGTCACCTTCTCCGCAGTCAAGGCACAGCTTTTCTACTGCGGAGTTAAGGGTTGCGGGTACACAACACAGGGATCAATGTGCTCCTACTCTGGCAACACCGTCACCTGCACGCTGAACTCTCTCGATGTAACCAGCCTCCTCAACGTCGCGGTCTACAACATCACAATCACCGTCAAAGCCACCGGTGCTGCAGGTTCCACCATAACTAACACTGCCACCGTCACCAGCTCAGCTCCTGATTCCCACCCGGGGGACAATCACTCCACGGCGATCACCAAAATCACCAAATAGCAACAAGCCGGCTGCCCGGACGCAAAGTTCCGGGTAGCCGCTCCTTCGGGCAGCCTGTATTAGGCTGTCTCAGATGAAGCTCACCATCGCCTCGATCTCCGGCCGGGCGCGCAGCGAGCACTTCGACGCGCTGGTTGCGGAGTATGTCAGTCGCACCTCCGCTTACGCTCCGGCTGAGACCGCAGTCTTTCGGACAAGTCAGGCCTTCTTCGAATCACTGCAGAAACAGCGCTCGCGCACCGCGTCCGCACTCGTCCTCCTCGACTCGCGCGGTAAGAAATTCTCATCCGAAGAACTGGCCAGCTGGCTCGGCCGCCAACGCGACGAAGGCCGTCAGCGAATTGTCTTTGCCATCGGCCCCGCCGATGGCTGGTCGGACGAGGAGCGCGCGCAGGCGGCTCTTCTCCTAGTCCCTTGGCCCCATGACCCTTCCGCACGAACTGGCCCGGGTGGTCCTGAGCGAGCAGGTCTACCGGGCATTTACAATCCTTGCTGGGCACCCGTACCACACGGGGCACTGAGAACTGGCCGTCCAGCAACAGCGGATTTAGGTTCGGCGGAGAAGAGAAGTGGATTCGACAGAGTCGCGGCGAGGGCTGATCCTGATCAACACCGGACCAGGCAAGGGCAAGAGCACCGCCGCCATGGGCACCGCCCTGCGCGCGGTCGGTAACGGCATGCGCGTGCTCATGCTGCAGTTCCTGAAAGGCTCGTGGCACTATGGCGAGCTCGACGCTGTACAGGCCTTCGACGGCAACTTTGTCATGAAACAGATGGGCCGCGGCTTCGTGAAGGTAGGGGGAGCGGAAACCGATCCCGAAGACATACGGCTGGTCGAGGAAGCCTGGGAGGAAGCGCGCCAGGCGATCCTCTCCGGCGAATGGGACATGGTGGTGCTCGACGAGATCAACTACGCCATCAGTTATGGAATGCTCGATCCGGCCAAGGTTGTCGAGACCCTCATCGCGCGCCCCGAGATGGTGCACGTTATTCTCACCGGTCGAAATGCACATCCTTCTCTGGTGGAGATTGCCGACACCGTGACCGAGATGCGCGAGGTAAAGCACGCGTACCAGAAGGGAATTCTCGCCCAGCGTGGGATCGAGTATTAGCACAACAGAGCAGCACGGAAGGCAGGCTTAACAGATGTCGTGGTTTCGGCGGGAAGACAATAAGATTGAGGACACCGGAGCAAAAACGGTGCGCACCGAAGGACTCTGGATCAAGTGTGATGCTTGCGAGGCGGTGATCTTCCGCGCCGACCTTGAAGCGAACCTCATGGTCTGTCCCAAATGCGGCCACCACTTTCGCATCGGCGCGCGGGCCCGCATCGATATGCTGCTTGAACCGGGCTACGAACTCGTCGACCTGAACCTCAAATCCACTGACCCGCTGGACTTTACCGACCTGAGACCGTATCGCAGCCGGCTCTCCAAGGCGCAGGCCGAGACCGGTCTGAACGATGCCATCATCAATGCGCTCGGCCTCCTTGGGACACGTCGTGTGGTGCTGAGCGTGATGGAGTACAGCTTCATCGGCGGCAGCATGGGCGCGGTTGTGGGCGAAACCATCGCCCGGGCTGTCGATCGCGCGCACGACACCCGGCAGCCGCTGATCATCGTGGCCGCCTCAGGCGGTGCGCGCATGATGGAAGGCATCGTGAGCCTGATGCAGCTGGCCAAAATTTCGGCTGCCCTGGCTCGCCTTGATGACGCCAGGGTGCCGTTCATCTCCGTGCTCACCGATCCGACCACCGGTGGCGTCACCGCCAGCTTTGCCATGCTGGGCGACCTCAACATCGCCGAACCCAACGCGTTGATCGGTTTCGCCGGCCCCCGGGTGATCGAGCAGACCATCCGCCAGAAGCTGCCGGAAGGCTTCCAGCGGTCGGAGTTTCTCCTGGAGCACGGCTTCCTCGACGCAGTCGTCGATCGTAAGGATCTGAAGAGCTATCTGAGCCGCGCCCTCGACTTCATGCAGATGCAGTAGAAACGCCGGGGCACGTGCAGTAAAGGCCCCGGGCGCCCGCGCATCCCATTCAATTCTCAAGCATCCTCTAAAATTGATCTATGTCTTACGCCTCGGCCATTGATGGCTTGTTTTCGCTTGCCGGTGAGCTGCACACAGCACCCGGACAGCCGAGACGCAAGTTCGAGCTGAGCGAGATGCGAGTGCTGGCCGAAGCGCTGGGCAATCCGCAGCTCAAGTTTCCTTCTGTACTTGTGGCCGGCACAAACGGCAAGGGCTCGACCTCGGCCACGCTGGCATCGATCCTCACGACCGCGGGCTATCGCACCGGGCTCTACACATCGCCGCACCTCTCGCGAGTGAATGAACGGGTACGCATCGGAGGCTTAGAAATCTCCGACGACGATTTCGCGAGCTACTACTTCCGCGTCGACGATTGTGCGCGCCGTCTTGTAGGCGCCGGAGCCCTGCGCGCACACCCAAGCTTTTTTGAGACGATGACCGCCCTTGCCTTCCTGGCCTTCGCCGAGCAGCAGGTGGACATCGCCATCCTCGAGGTGGGCATGGGCGGCCGCCTGGATGCGACCAATATCGTCGAGCCGCTCATCTCCATCATCACCGACATCTCGCTCGACCACACCGAGTGGTTGGGTACAACGATCTCCGCTATCGCCCGTGAAAAGGCCGGGATTCTACGCCGCAAAGGCGTCCTGGTCACGCTGCCGCAGCATCCTGAAGCCAACCAGACAATCGGTGAAGTCGCGACCGAGCTGAACGTACGCGGCGTGAACGCGGCCGCATATGTTCCGACGCGTGATGAGGCGGAAAAGGGAAGTGGCTACTCGCTGGCCGTACTTGGCCAACAGATCGAAGTGAACTCGCCTCTGATGGGCGCGCATCAGCAAAGAAATATCGCTCTGGCGATTGCCGCCGCCGTTGAATTACGTAACAATAACAGTTACAATATATCACCAACGCAAATTGCCGAAGGAATTCGCCGGACGCGATGGCCGGGAAGGCTGGAGCGGATCTCAGCGCCCGGCCGTGCCCCCAAACGTGCGGATGTGCTCCTCGACGTGGCTCACAACCCTGCGGGCGCCTGGGCTCTCCGGTCCGCCTTGTCGCATCTGGACCCCGAGCCTCGCCGCCTGACTGCCGTCTTCGGCTGCCTTGCCGACAAGCCTGTCGCCGAGATAGCACAGATCCTGTTCCCGCTTTTCGAATCCGTGATTTTGACGGAAGTCGACTCTCCGCGCCGGGCGACGCTGGCGCAGATGACCGAGGCAGCGAAACCAACCGGGGTTACAGTGCGCACTGCTGAGAGCGTGCAGGACGCCCTTGAACAAGCCTCGGCCTCCACTCCGGCGGACGGCCTGGTCGTAGTCACCGGATCGGTCTACCTGGTGGGTGCGGCGCGGTCGCTTCTAGTGGAGGCGGCAGGGTGACCAGTCGCACGCTGGGACCCCGTCCTGACCCTTTGCCTTGGACCGAAAGGCTCGTTAGCTTTTGTTTCCGCGCCCCGCTCTTCTTTCTCTGTACCGGACTGTTTGGCAGCCTGTCGTTGATCGCATCCTTGTGGGACAAGGACGGCAAGACCCAGCACGCTATTGCCCGGGCATGGGGCCGAACTATAGCTCGTATCAGCGGTGCGCGCGTGACCCTCCTCGGTGCCGACCGGCTCGACGGGTGCGTCGCAGTATATGTTGCGAACCACCTGTCTTATATGGATACGCCCGTCATCTTTTCGGCGCTCCGTTTTCAGTTCCGGATTGTGGCCCGCCATGACCTCTTCAAGCTCCCTTTCGTCGGCTGGCATCTCCAGCGATCAGGACAGGTGCCGGTTAACGTAACCAACCCGCGCGCCTCCATCTCCAGCCTTGGCGGAGCCGTGAAGACGTTGCGCGCCGGTATGCCGCTGTTCATCTTTCCCGAGGGCGGCCGCTCCGCGACCGGTCACCTGGAAAACTTCATGAACGGGCCGGCCTTTATGGCGATCCGGGCAGGATTGCCGATCGTTCCTATGGCTGTCATCGGCACCTATGAGCTTCTGCCCGATGCATTCCCTCGAGTTTCACCCAGTTCCGGTTACCCTCGCCGTCGGCGAGCCCATCGAGACCACCGGATACGGGATGAAGCAGATCGGGGAACTGACCGCGCGGATAAGCGACGAAATTTGCCGCCTGTATTACCGTCATTCTTATCTCCAGCAACCTGAGAAGCCCGAACTTGAAGCAATCACGGTGGCTGCTGCGGAGGAGGACCTCAAGTGAAGAGGCCAAGAATCGCCATACCGGAGCCGACATCGAACGACCTTGAATATAACCAGCGCTCCTGGCCCCAATACGCCGAGGCTGTTGAGGCGGTGGGCGGCGAAGCGGTGAAGATTCCGGTCGCGGCTTCTCCAGCAGAAGTTGCGAATCTGGCCAGCTCCTGCGAAGGTGTGCTTCTCCCTGGCAGCGGCGCCGATGTGAACCCGGAGAAGTACGGCCACACCCGGATACCGGAATGTGCTCCGGCGGATCCTGCGAGAGAAGCAGTGGACGAGCTCCTGATGCAGGATGCGGCCAATCTTCACAAACCGCTCCTGGGTATCTGCTACGGAACTCAATCCTGGAATGTCTGGCGCGGAGGCACCTTGATCCAGGATCTGAAGACCCCGGTCGATCACAAGCCCGGACGGCACGTCCGGGAGGCGCACCAGGTATCTGTCGCCCGCGGCTCGCGTATTGCAAAGATCACCGGGACAGACAGAACTGGCCGTTAACAGCAGCCATCATCAGGCGCTCGATCAGCCCGGCGACGGATTAGTCCGTCGTTGCCCGGAGTGTCGAGGACAACGTGATCGAGGCGGTCGAGGGAACCGGCGACCAGTTCGTGATCGGCGTGCAGTGGCACCCCGAGAGAACCTTCGACTCGAGCCCGGCTTCCCGGGCGCTTTTCACCGCATTTGTGGACGCTGCAGCCAAATGGCACCCTCGCGAGATCCGGGAATCGGTAGCCAAATAACTGCCCGGGACATCGACTCGGCAATCACGGCTGCCGGGCTGAGAGCCCCTGTCCGCAGAAGCCAGCGATCAGCCTGCTCGCCTACCTTCATCTGCTCCTTCGCTGGAACTCCCGGCTCAACCTGACGGCCGTCAGGGAACCTTCGGAGATCATTCACCGGCATCTTGTTGAATGTATTCAGTGTGCGCAGTCGCTTCCCCCGGCAGCGACGCTCCTGGATTTCGGCTCCGGTGCCGGACTGCCCGGAATACCTATCGCGATCGCGCGACCAGAAATTCGCGTAACTCTGGGCGAATCTCAAGGAAAGAAGGCCGCTTTCCTCCGGGAAGCAGTTCGCGTATTGTCTTTACCCTTGGAAGTTTACGACGGCCGGATCGAGAACATGCCGCGTAGTCGTGTTTTCGATGTGGTGACACTGCGCGCTGTAGACAAGATGTACGAGGCCTGTCGGGCCGCCGCAGAAAGGATCGCTCCCGGCGGCTGGCTTACAGTGTTTGCTACATCGAAGACGGAGCGGCTCTTACGGCAATTGCTGGAAATCGCTTGGAGGCAGCGCCTGCCAATTCACGGCCTCGAAGACGGCTGGCTGCTGCTCGGTCAAAAGCAGGATGTTTCACGTGGAACATCCTAATAAGTACTGCTAATAATTTGTTTGCAGGCACTCGTTCACACCTGCTGATCTGTTCCACGTGGAACACAAAGATTTCCACTCCCGCCTCAAAACCAGCAACATCTCTCTAACAATTCGCACACGTGCGTATCCCTATTTGATCCTTTGGGTTATACCTAACTTCTGCGCGGTTGCACAAAAGTCTTCCACAGATACGGACTCGTTCTGCACAGCCGATCTCCGTTGCGCCTGAGGCGTGCAGCCCGATAGTCTTTTTCTTCATGGGCAGGGTGCTAGCGGTCGTCAATCAGAAGGGCGGAGTCGGGAAATCGACCACCGCAATCAACCTGTCAGCAGCCTTCGCTCTCGAAGGCCTGAAGACTCTCCTGATCGACTGTGACCCCCAGGCAAATTCCACCGGCGGCTATGGGTTTTCCCGGGATGAAGAGCGCAAGTCGACCTATAACATCCTGATCGGCGAAAACACCCTCGCCGAGGCAATTCTGCCCACTGAAATCGACACACTCTCGATCGTCCCCTCGAGCAAAAACCTCATCGGAGCCAATGTCGAGCTGATCCAGCACGAGCGCCGCGCCTACAAGCTCCGCGAAGCCCTCGAGCCCGAGCGCGACAAGTACGACTACATCATCCTCGACTGTCCGCCTGCCCTCGATCTGCTTACCCTGAACGCCCTGGTCGCTGCCGACCGCCTCCTGGTCCCCATGCAGGCCGAATATTTTGCCCTGGAAGGAATCAGCGAGCTGATCCACACCCTGGAAAGAGTCCGCGGCGCCTTCAATCCCACGCTGGAGATCGAAGGCGTGCTCCTGACCATGTATGACGACCGCACCAATCTCGCGCAGCAGGTCCGCGAGAACCTGCGTGATTTCTTCAAAGAAAAGCTGCTCACCACAGTCATCCCCAGAAACGTGCGGCTCGCCGAAGCCCCCAGTTACGGCAAACCGGTGCAGCTTTACGATCCCCGTTCCCGTGGTGCGGAGAGCTATCGCGACCTTGCAGCAGAATTATTAAGCCGGAACGAGATCGAAAGCCCCCGCGCCCGGGAGAGGAAAGCTGCTGCCGCCGTTCACAGCAAACCCACCGTGCGCTTCTGGCCGTACGCATAACCGATCCGATTCCCCCCAAAGACGCAAACCAGGATTTAACACCCAAAGGATTCGAAACATGAACACCGTAGAGCTTCCAAGACGGAAAGCATTGGGCAAGGGACTCGAGTCTTTGCTGCCGAGCGTCAAGGCCAGCGTCGAAACGACTCCGCCCCGTCAAGCCGACGGAACACCCCGCGAGATTCCCGTCTCCGAGATCGATCGCAATCCCTACCAGACACGTACGCGCTTCGACGAATCCCTCCTCGCCGAACTCGCGGCCTCGATCAAAGCCACAGGAGTCGTACAGCCCGTCCTCGTCCGGCCGCTGCCCAACGGGCGCTTCCAGCTCATCGCCGGCGAACGCCGCTGGCTGGCGTCGCAGATGGCCGCCAAGGAAACCATCCCCGCCATCCTTCGCCATGTCTCCGACGAGCAGGCGATGGAGATGACCATCGTCGAAAATCTCCAGCGCACCGACCTCAACCCCATGGAGCAGGCCCGCGCCTTTGACCGCCTGAGCCGGGAATTCAAGCTTACGCAGGAGCAGATGGCCCAGCGCACCGGCAAAGACCGCGCTTCGGTAGCCAATTTTCTGCGCCTCCTCCGTTTGCCTGTTGAAGTACAGGGTAAGGTGGAAGCCGGAGAGCTGACCTTTGGTCACGCCCGCGCGCTCCTGGCTCTCGAAAACCCGGACACGATCCTCAAGGCCGCCCAGAAAGTCACCGCGCTCTCGATGTCTGTCCGGCAGACAGAGAGCTACGTCCAGGGCATTCTACATCCGGAAAAGAATTATAGCGAAGAAAAGGTGAATGAGCCGCTCGATCCTAATGTCCGCGAGGCTCGGGACCTCCTGCAGCGCGCTCTCGGCCTCAAAGTCAAGATCGAGGACAAGAACGGCCGTGGCCGCGTCATCATCGAATACTCCAAGCTCGAAGACTTCGACGCCCTGATGGAGAGGCTGGGCGACTGACCGGGCCAGGTATTTCGCCTCACGAATCCTCATGGACGATCTCTCCAGCCTACCCACCGAAGCCAGCAACGCGGCCACCGGGAACCTCGACAGTCTTACACCGCTCGAGTTCGCCCGGGCGATGCATCAGGCGGACGCCGAAGCTGTCGCTGCCGTCGAGGGGGAGCTGCACCGTATCGCCGAGGCCATTGAAGCCATCGCGACACTCCTCGAACATGGCGGCCGCCTCTTTTACCTGGGAGCAGGTACCTCCGGCCGCCTCGGCGTCCTCGATGCATCCGAGTGTCCCCCAACCTACAGCACGCCGCCCGAGATGGTGCAGGGCCTGATCGCCGGCGGAGACGTTGCTCTGCGCCGATCCGTCGAGCGTGCCGAGGACGACGAATCGCAGGGCCGCCGCGATCTCGAACAGCATGGCTTCTCTGCCAAAGATGTTCTCGTCGGAATCGCCGCCAGCGGACGCACACCCTACGTCCTCGGCGGCATCCGCTACGCACGCGAACTGGGTGCTCTCACCATCGGCCTCAGTTGCGTACCGGAATCCGCAGTTGCCCAGGCCGCCGAACTGGCCGTCACACCCGCCACCGGACCTGAAGTAGTAACCGGATCCACGCGCATGAAGGCCGGCACCGCGACCAAGCTCGTCCTCAACATGCTCTCGACAGGAGCGATGGTTCGCCTCGGTTACGTCTACGGAAACCTGATGGTCAACGTGCAGCCGACCAACGTAAAGCTGCGTGACCGCGCCGCGCGCATCATCGCCACCATTACCGGACTGAGCCATTCCGATGCCGCCGCCCTGCTCGAACGTGCGGGATCGGTGAAGACCGCGGTCGTCATGCACAAACTGAATCTCGACAAAGGCGAAGCAGAGCAGCGGCTCCAGGCTGCGCGCGGACGCCTTCGCGCCGCCCTTGAGTCCCCGCCATTACGCTGACGCAGAACTGCTACACTTGCCGCAATTTACTCTTCCCCATTAGCTGGAATCCAACGATCCTGAACGAGGCCAACGATGCACGTCTCTCACCGCACTCTCATTACGTCACTATCACTGTTACTTATTGCCGTGCTACCGGCTGCGGCGCAAAACGCCACGCCATCCGCAGCCCCATCCCGAACACTAATTCGCACCGGACACATCGTCGATGTTCACACCGGCAACGAGCCGGCGGACCAGACCATCGTCGTCACCGGGGATCGCATCACCTCGATTGCGCCGACTTCGTCGACACCAAAGCAACTGGGAGACACTGAGATTGATCTGCGCTCTCTCACCGTCCTGCCCGGACTCATCGACGTGCACACGCATCTCACCGACGACAACAACTTCGATCCCTACCATGAGCTCTCGACCAGCGTCGCCATGAGCGCACTCATCGGAGCGCGCAACGCCAAGGTCACTCTCGAAGCCGGCTTCACCACCGTCCGCAACGTCGGAGCCGCAGGCTACGCCGATGTCGATCTCCGCGACGCCATCAGCGCCGGCCTCGTCGAAGGTCCCCACATGCAGGTCAGCGGGCCGCCGCTCGGCATCACCGGCGGACACTGCGACGACAACCTGCTGCCGTTCTCTTACCACCAGACTGCCGACGGAGTTGCCGACGGCGTTGAAGCCGTACAGCATAAAGTCCGCGAGACCATCAAGTACGGGGCCGACCTGATCAAGATCTGCGCCACCGGCGGCGTGCTCTCCAGGGGAGACGACCCCCAGGCAGCCCAATACACCCTCGAAGAGATGAAAGCCATCGTCGCCGACGCGCACCGCCTGGGCCGCAAGGTCGCCGCTCACGCCCACGGCTCGCAGGGAATCCTGTGGGCAACCGAAGCCGGCGTTGACTCCATCGAGCACGGCTCTTACATGAACGACGAGGACATCGCCGCCATGAAACAGCACGGCACCTACTTCGTTCCCACCGCGTACCTTGTCGACTGGATGCAGCAGAACGGCCACCTGCCGCCCTTCTACGCACAGAAGATGAAGGATGTAAGCTTGGTCGAAAAAGCCAACGCCAAGAAAGCTATTGCGGCAGGCGTCAAGATTGCGCTCGGCACCGACGCGGCTGTGTACCCGCACGGATTGAACGCCCACGAGCTGGATGTCTACGTGAACCAATTCGGCATGAGTCCTCTCGCCGCGTTACAGACCGGAACACTCAACGCCGCCGATCTGATGGGATGGACCGACAAGACCGGTTCGCTCGAAGCCGGCAAGTGGGCCGATATCATTGCCGTCTCGGGAGATCCGCTTAAAGACGTGCGCATTCTGCAGCACGTAACCTTCGTCATGAAATCCGGCGTCGTTTACAAGAATGAGAGCATGAAGGAGTGAAGGCAACCCGCTTTGAGTTTCGCTATCGCCTGACTATTGGCTTCTTCATTTACCTGCTCGGTTTCTGGGCTCCCTGGATCCATTACGGACCATTTGCCGGGCGCGCCACATCCACATGGCTGGAGCTCTGCGGGTTACTGGCGAGCACACATGTACTGTCGCTGCAATACGCAACTTTGGTAGTTACATTACTGGCGATTCTGTTTGCCGCTGTAGGTGCAGCGTTTCGCGTATGGGGGACAGCCTATCTCGGCGCAGGAATCGTAACCTCCGGCGCCATGCACGCAAACAGTGTCGTCGCTGCCGGACCCTACCGGCATGTGCGGAACCCACTCTACCTCGGCAGCTTTGTCTTCGCTCCGGCGATATCAATTCTCATGCCGCCGTCAGGAGCCGTTTTCTTCGTCGCCGCAATTTTCCTGCAGATGCTGCGTCTCATCCTCGGAGAAGAAGCCTATCTCATTGCGCAGCAAGGAGAGCCTTATCTGGCTTACAAGGCACGCGTGCCGCGGCTCTTTCCCAGTCCAGTTCCTCGCGTCCCGGCATCCCCGGCGCAGCCGCGATGGCTCGAGGCTATCCTTGCCGAGACCTACCCGGTGAGTATGACGCTCTGCTTCGTTGTGCTCGCCTGGCGCTACAACGCCCTGTTGCTCACCCAGGCCGTCATCATCTGCTTCGGACTCTCGCTGGTGGTCCGCGCTTTCGCGGTCAAGCGGCCCCAAGCTACTTGACACCCCAGACTACCTGACAGCAACCTGATCTCTGACGCCGCCCAAACGACAGCCCAAAGAAAAAGGGGAGACGAGCCTCAAGCCGTCTCCCTCTCCCTATTAGAGTTAGCCGCTGTTCTTATGTATGGCGGCGGCTGCCGAGAATCTGGTTTACTTCTTCGGCGGTGCGATCGAGTCCTTCGCGGCCTTGGCCACGCGGAACTTCACCACGGTCTTCGCCTTGATCTTGATCTGCTCGCCGGTCTGGGGATTGCGGCCCATCCGTGCCTTCCGCTCTGCCTTCACCAGGCGGCCGAGGCCGGGAATGATGAATACGCCGTTCTTCTTGGTTTCCTTGACGGCGGTTTCTGCGAGCAGGTCCAGAAATGCCGCGGCCTGCTTGTTGGTCAACTCAAGCTTCTCGGCCATGAGCCGCACAAGAGCTGTTTTGGTGAGTGCTGTTGCCATGTGTATTCCTCCTGATTTCTTTTTCAGTCGGCGGATGCGGCTGCCGCGCGCCTCCGGTTGACTGCTGCCGGTTCTCCCGTCTGCATCACGGCCTCTCCGATACTGCTGAAAAGCCCTTTATTCATGCGGGTCCGGGAGACCCACCGCCGTTAACCTTGCGGCTTTTCGCGGCCTTTGTCAACAGCAAAAGCCGGCTTTCCACAGGTTTTTAATGGTTTTCTTAGGGTTTTTCCTGTTTTTATGGATATTTTCAGCATTTCGACGGTCCACCCGAACCCCGGGTCTCGGGAAAACCCTTATCCAGAGCGGCTGCCGCAGTCATCGCAATCGTCGCGTGTATGGCCCGAATATAGGCGCGCCTCAGAAGACTAGTAAAGACCAAAGAGCGGCTTTTTCCGCTTTTCGAGCCCTTTCAGCAAAGGTTCGTTGAGGAAATCTACCAGCGGATGCGCCAGCCGAAAATACCCGCCGATCGTCTCTGCCAGTCTGGGCTGAAGCGCCGGGTCCGCAGGCAGGGTGGCGATTACTCCCCATTGCCGCCCCTTGATCCAGTCAATCGCAGGATGCTCGGCCGGAAATCCCTTGGGAGGCCGGCTGAGCGCTGCCGAATCGTGCAGCGTCATCTTTGCGCGCACCTTCTTCGCCTCGATCAGCTTTTTGAATTGCTCGTGATGCGCAAGCAGATGTTGCCGTATTGCCAGCAGCTGCTCTTTGGGCGGCATGAAAACTCCAGCCGCAATCACCAACTCTGTCGGGCTGACGTGAAAGTAGTACCCACTGCCCGAGGTCTTTTCCGCTCCACTGCGCGACCACCACGCGGCGAGATGCGTTTTATAAGGTGTCTTGTCCGCCGAAAAGCGCGTGTCGCGATAGATGCGCAGCATCGACTTCTGCGCCGGTCGCACATGCGCCGGAGCATACTCCGGCATATCTTCGGTAATCTTCTCGATCAGCGCCAGCATCGGCGCCTTCAGTTCGCGCTCGTAAATCTCGCGGCGCGCCTCAAACCACTCTCGCCGGTTGTTGCGCTTGAGCTGGCGCAGAAAATCCATCGCCTGTTTGCTGAAGTACGGAACCACCTGCGGTGATTGTTTCGGGGAAGCCTTTTTCGCGGCTGACTTCTTGGCGGATCGCGTGGGCATGAAATTATTTTAGAGGTGAGTCTTCGCAGCATTCGTAATACTGCTACTGAGCCCTGATTCCTGTTACTGCTTGAACTCGACCACCGTCGCGCCTGCGCCACCCTCGTTCTGCCCCGGCTCGGTCACATTGGCCACCTGCGGATGCCGCCGCAGATATTCGCGCAGCGTCCGCCGCAGCACGCCCATCCCCGTGCCGTGAATGATCCGCACCTGCGGCAATCCGGCGAGAAACGCGCGATCGAGAAACTTCTCCACCTCACCCTGAGCCTCATCCGCTGTGCGCCCGATCACGTTGATCTCCCAGCCCACGCTGTCGTCCGGTTGGGCCATTGAGACTGACACGCCGCGCCGACTCCGCGCTGCCTGCAGCGGAGTCTCTGCCGCCGCCGTCCGCACCACCTCGGCAATCTCATCACGCGCCACGCGCATCTTCATGGGCCCGACCGCGACCTCGAAGGTCTTGTCGTCGATCTGCCGCTCCACGCGCGCCGTCTTGCCCAGCGTCTTCAGCTTGACCATGTCTCCGGTCGCAACATGGCGAACAACGTGTGGCTGAGCGTGCGAATCTCCCTTGTCCGCCCCCGTGTGATGCGCGACGACTGAGGCATTGAACCCCTCCGCAAACTCCCGCCGCAGCCGCGAAATCCTGCGTTCTGCCTCCTTGGATAACTTCTGCTGCGCGGCTCTGTCATCGATGGCGCGTACCGTCTCTCGCGCCTGGTACTCGAAATCCTTGAGCAGCGACTCCAGCTTCTGTTCCATCTCGCGAACCTTCGCGCGCTGCTCCTTCATGCCCTCGGCTTCGAGGCGCACGCGTTCTCGCTTCACTTCGCTCTCCAGCTGCGCGAGACGCGTCCGCTCCGTCGTCGCTGCGCGAAGCTGCTCATGCAAGCTGTCGAGAAAGCGCCCGATATCCTGGGTCTGCGTGCTCAACCGCAAACGCGCCGCGTCGATCATGCTGCGATCGAGGCCCAGCCGTGCCGCGATGTTGATGCCCGCCGAAGCGCCCGGAACGCCCTGCCGCACCTCGTACGTCGGAGCCAGCGTCTGCTCGTCAAAGCCGACAGCGGCATTGATCACTCCGGGCGTGTTCGCGGCATACACCTTCAGCGAAGTATGGTGCGTCGAGATGATCGACCATGCCCGCGCCCGCACAAAATGCTCGGCAATCGCCACGGCCAGCGCAGCACCTTCTTCCGGATCGGTCGCCGATCCCAGCTCGTCGAGCAGGACCAGAGAGGACGCATCAGCGGCCGCTGCAATGCGATTCAGATTGACGATATGCGCCGAAAACGTCGACAGGTTCTGCTCGATCGACTGCGCATCGCCGATATCCGCCAGCATGGCGTCGAATACCGGCAGCACCGCCTCTTCCGCCGGAACGGAAACCCCGCTCTGCGCCATGATCGCCAGCAGTCCCACCGTCTTCAGCGCAACTGTTTTGCCGCCAGTGTTCGGCCCGCTGATGATCAGCTGCCGTGCATCCGAGGTCAGCGCCAGGCTCGTCGGAACTACGCTGCCGCCAGTTTCTCGTAACCGTTTCTCCAGCAGCGGATGCCGCGCGTCCTTCAGTATCAGCTCGGGATTTTCGGTCTCCGCAAATCGAGGCTCGACGCAATCGAATTCCAGCGCAAAGCGCGCCCGCGTCTGCAGCGTGTCGACTTCGGCAAGCACCTCCGCGCCTTTGAGAATCACCGGAGCATACTGCGCGATCTGCCGCGTCATCGCCGCAAAGATGCGATGAATCTCCGCCTGCTCGTCTTCGAGCAGCCGCACAAGATCATTGTTCAGCTCGATTGTCTCCAGCGGCTCGACGTACACCGTCTGCCCGCTCGAGCTTGCGCCGTGCACCACTCCCTGCACGCGCCGCTTCCACTCCGCCTTCACTGGAATCACAAAGCGCTCGCCGCGAATCGTGATCAGGTCGTCCTGCGTGCTCCCGCCCTCGGAGAAGCGCCGCAAGGCCGACCGCAGGCTCTCCTCTATTGCTCTTTGTTGACGCTCCATCTCCCGGCGAATCCGCCGCAACTCCGGAGAAGCATCGTCGGCCAGCGACCCATCGGGAAGAATTCGCGAACGCAGCGACTCGATCAGCGGCTTCAGGGGCAGGGTGAGCAGCTCTCCAGAAAGCTCCCGCAGCCGCGGCAGCGCGTCGGCTAAATCACCCGGCGGCGCGCTCATCAACCCCGACCAGGCTGAAATATCCTCACCCAGCGCGACCACCTTGCGGATCTCCTCAGCCTCGAGCGCCGCACCCTCAATGCGCGACTTCGCCAGCGCCTCCGAGGGATCGAAAAGCGACCCCAGCGACGGCCGTACTCCGGCGGCAAGCAGCTTGCGCATCTCTCCGGCCAGCGCATGCTCGCGTTGAATCCAGTCCAGGTCCGTCGACGGCGCTAACCCCAACAGCCACTGCTTTCCGGTGGCAGATTGCGCATAACCGACCAGCAGATCAAGAAAGCGGCCCCATTCGAGCGCGGAAGGGCTAAAATCGCTGACTACATTCGGAATCGGCCGCGCCAGTGTCATAAGCTCATCCTAACGGGAGCAGGGCGGCTCCGGAACAAGTGAGGGCAGCGCTGCGTAACTTACTGCAGGTCTTTCGCAGCAAAGGAGGGACCAACAAATGTTCTGTAGTGGATGTGGACAACCCGTCGATCCCAGTCAGCAGTTCTGCCTCAAGTGCGGCAGAGCAGTTCCGCAAGTCGCTCCTGTAGTGGCGCCCACCCCCTGGTTCTACACTCGCGTTCACCGTCATATCCAGTCACTGTCGATCCTCTGGATCGCCTATGGTGTCTGGACCATCCTGGGATGGCTGCTGGCCATGTCCTTCTTCGCCGGCTGGTTCGGCGGCTACTTCGGGCATATGCATCACGGCCCCTTCGGCGAATTTCCCTTCACCAGCCTCCCATGGTTCGCGCCGCTCATCACGGTCGTGATTTTCGGGCGGGCGATTCTATGTTTCGCCACCGGCATAGCGCTCCAGCGCCGAACATCCTGGGCACGTATTCTGGCCATCGTCGCCGGATTTCTGACGCTCATCAAGCCCATCACCGGAACCGCGCTGGCCATCTACACACTTTGGGTGCTCCTGCCGTCGCCCTCGGCACAGGAGTACGACCAGATGGCCACACTTTGAGCCAGTAAAATAAACGCATGGAATATCCCGTTACCCGGTTGCGGCGTCTCCGCCGCACCGAGTCCATGCGCAACCTGGTCCGCGAAACCCACCTCGAGCCCGGCGCGCTCATCTATCCGCTCTTTCTCTGCCCCGGCGAAGGCGTCCGCAAAGAGATCAGCTCTATGCCCGGCGTCTTCAATCTGTCTGTCGATGAAGCACTCAAGGAAGCCGAAGCAGCCGCCTCGCTCGGCATTGGAGGCCTGCTGGTCTTTGGCCTTCCCGAATCCAAAGACGAACAGGCCAGCGGTGCATGGGACGACAACGGCATCGTCCAGCGTGGTCTGCGCACTCTCAAGCAATCCGCCGCCGCGAAGAAGCTGGTCCTCATCGCCGATGTCTGCCTCTGTGAATACACTTCGCACGGCCACTGCGGAATCGTAAAGAAGGATGGCGAAAGGTACGAGATCGAGAACGACTCCAGTTTGTCGCTGCTCTCGAAGACGGCAGTATCGCTCGCCAGGGCAGGAGCCGATATTGTCGCCCCCAGCGACATGATGGACGGCCGTGTCGCCGCCATCCGCGACCACCTCGACGACGAGGGCTTCGACCAGACCCCCATCCTCTCCTACGCTTCGAAATTCGCCTCGGCTTTCTATGGGCCCTTCCGCGAAGCCGCCGATTCCGCCCCGCAGTTCGGCGACCGCCGCAGCTACCAGATGGACGGAGCCAACCTGCGCGAAGCCATGCGCGAGATCGATCTCGACCTCGGCGAAGGCGCAGACATGATCCTGATGAAACCCGCCATGCCCTATCTCGATGTCATCCGCGCAGCCCGCGAGCGCTTCGACGCACCCATCGGCGCCTACCAGGTTTCCGGAGAATACTCCATGCTGCAGGCCGCGTTCGCCAATGGCTGGCTCGACCGCGAGCGCGCCATGATGGAGTCGCTTATCTCCATCCGCCGCGCAGGAGCCGGATTTATCGTGACTTATTTTGCAAAGGAAGCGGCGAGGGTATTGGGTTAAGCCCTGTCCAGCTCCGCGAACAGTTCGCTCAGTACCACGCGAATCTCAGTACCCGGAATAGAGAGAACTCCGCCGTCTGGCTCCTGCATACCGGTCTTCGAGCAGAGATAACCCTTGCGCAACTCCGGCTCAATGATCCACACGTGCTCCGTGCCAAAATTCAGATAGTCGTCCACACGCTGGCGCATGCGGCTCAACGAATCCTCAGGGGAAAGAATCTCGATACATATCAGCGGCGGATGCGTGACCACCTGCTCCTTCGGAGTGTCCCGGCGCATCACGCAGACATCCGGAACCCGAAACCTGCTCGGCGAAAGCTGGATGCGCTGTTCAGGCGAAACCCGAACCGCCCACTTCTCGCGGTTATCGTAAAACAGCCGAAACAAGAGTCCCTGCAGGAAGGAATGATCGAACTCGCCCAAATGTCTCTCCAGCACCTCGCCATCCACGTAGTCGCAGTCCGGGCGGTAGCTCGTCGCCAGGTATTCTCCTACGGAGATCCGTGCCGGGATGGGAACCGCGTTCATGTCTACCAGTATCGCGCAAACCGAGCGGGGCCACTAGCCTCGAATCTTTCCCTTCCCTTCCCTTCCGCATCTTGCATACTCGAACCCTTGCGTACAATAGAGTGTTTGGGTCGAACCCGGATCGTCCGGGCCCGATCCCTCACGCCATCGCAAACCTGAACGGAGCTTTCCCTTGGCAGAGACCATCTACGACGTAGCCGTCATCGGCGGAGGACCCGCCGGATACACCGCAGCCATCCGCGCCGGCCAGTACGGCCTCAAGGTTGCCCTCATCGAAAAGGACAGCCGCCTCGGCGGCACCTGCCTGCTCGTGGGCTGTATCCCCACCAAGGCACTGCTCTTCAACGCCGAGATCTACGACCACTTCAAGCACGCCAAGGAGTACGGCCTCGACGGACTCGGTGAAGCGACCGTCAACTGGAAGGCCATCATCGAGCGCAAGAACGGCATCGTCGCCAAGCACGTCAAGGGACTCGAGTTCCTGATGCGCAAGAACAAGGTGACCGTCGTCCCCGGCTTCGGAAAGCTCACCGGTCCGGCCAAAGACGGCGTCCACTCCGTCGAAGTCACACCGGACAAAGACAAGGGCAAGGCGAGCATCGTCAAGGCAAAGAACATCATCCTAGCCACCGGCTCCGACGCCCGCCTCCTTCCCGGAGTGAAGGTCAGCGACAAGGTCCTGACCAACATCGAAATCCTCTCGCTCGACCGCATCCCCAAATCACTGCTCATCATCGGAGCGGGCGCCGTCGGCGTCGAGTTCGGCTCCATCTTCCGCAGCTTCGGATCGGAAATCTCCATCCTCGAATACCTGCCGCGTCTCGTCCCCGTTGAAGACGAAGACATCAGCAAGGAGCTGGCCCGCTCCTTCCGCAAACGCGGTATCGAAAGCGCGACAGGCGCCAAGGTCGAAAAGGTCGAAGAAACCAAGGACGGAGTGAAGGTCACCTACACCGGCTCCGACGGCAAGCAGGCCACCAAGGAAGCCGAGAAGGTTCTTGTCGCCGTGGGCCGCGGCCCGCGCACCGAAGGCCTCGGCCTCGAAAAGACAAAGATCGCTCCCGAGCGCGGCTTCATCAAGGTCAACGAGTACATGCAGACCGACGAGCCCGGCGTCTACGCCATTGGAGACATCGTCGCCGGCATGCCCCAGCTCGCCCACTCCGGCTCGATGGCTGGCCTGGTCGCCACCGCAAAAATCGCTGGCAAGTACGCCCGGCCTATCAAGCGCGATCGCATCCCCGGCTGCACCTACACCGAGCCGCAGATCGGCAGCGTCGGTCTCACCGAAGCCCGTGCCAAGGAACTCGGCCACACCGTCAAGGTCGGCAAGTTCCCCTTCGTCGGCAACTCCAAGGCCACCATCGTCGACTCGCACGATGGCTTCGTGAAGGTCGTCGCCGACGCCAAGTACGGAGAGATCCTCGGCGTGCACATCATCGGCCCCCAGGCAACGGAACTCATCGCCGAAGCCGTCACCGCCATGGAGCTCGAAGGAACGGTCGAAGACCTCATGTGGACCGTCCACGCCCACCCGACCCTCTCCGAAGCCATGCTCGACGGCTTCAGCAGCGTGGAAGGCATGGCCATCAACGTCTAGGCAATATCGCCATGGAGCCGGGTGCCCCACATCCGGCTTCTCGGACGTGGGCTATCATTCATAGCTACATACGCCCGAATTATCAAGAGTGCCGCCGTACCTAAGGAAGACGGGAGCTTCTGGAGGAATCATGAAATACAAAGTCGAACTTATACCTTCTGAAGAAGGATTCGCCGTGGGCTGTCCGGAACTGCCTGGCTGCTGGTCGCAAGGAGCAACTGAAGAAGAAGCACTTGAAAATATCAAGTTGGCGATATCGGATTATCTGGCGGCTGTGGATGAACTCAACCGGCGCAAACAGACTCGCTATGTGGAAGTTAAGGCTTCCTGATGGGGAAGTTACCCGGGATAAATCATCTTCTCGCAGTGAGGGCCCTTGAACGGGCTGGCTTCGAAGTCATCCGGCAAAGCGCGCACATTGTAATGTCGGATGGGCGGAGAACCGTAACGATTCCTCGCCACAATCCAGTCAATGCTTTCACAATGTTTGCCATCGTACGCGATGCCGGGCTTACCCTCGAACAGTTTCGCGCACTGCTGTGAGATGATCCTCAACCTCATACATCTCGGGCGCGTCGACTACGCCACCGGACTCGACCTCCAGAAGCAGCTCGTCGAAGCCCGGCACGAAAACCGCATCGGCAACACCCTCGTCCTGCTCGAGCACCCACCCGTCCTCACCCTGGGACGCAATTCCTCGCGCGCCAATATCCTCGCCAGCGATGAATTCCTCGCCTATCGCGGCGTCGAGATCCACGAGATCAATCGCGGCGGAGACGTCACCTACCACGGCCCCGGGCAATTGGTCGGCTACCCCATTCTCGACCTGCGCAGCTTCACCGTGAACGGAAAGCGCGTCGGCGCCGTCGACTACGTTCGCCTGCTCGAAGAATCGCTGATCCGCGCCCTGGGAGACTTCGCCGTCCCCGCGCAGCGCATTGCCGGCCGCACCGGCGTCTGGACCATCCCCGGCGGGACGGTCCCTGAAAAGAAGATCGCCGCCATCGGCGTGCACATCTCGCGCGGAATCACCTCGCATGGCTTCGCGCTCAACGTCACCACTGATCTGCGCGACTTCGACCTCGTCGTGCCCTGCGGCATCACCGACCGCACCGTCACCAGCCTCGAACTCGAAGCCAACGGCTCAACTTCGCCTTCAATAGAAAACGCCATCAACGCCGTCGCCCGTCACTTCGGACGCGTCTTCGAACACCAGGTCCTCTGGCTCGAGCCCGACCAGCTACCCATAAATTTCCACGCAGCGGCCAAATAAAAGGGAACCTACTCCTCGCGCAAAGCCTCCATCGGCTCAATCGATGACGCTCTTCGCGCCGGAAGCAGCGCCGCCACCAGCCCCGCGCCCACCAGTGCTGCCGTCAGCAGCAGAATCCGCCCCGCATCCTTGTTGAGATCGAGCGCAACCACCGAGCCGATATACTTCCGCGCCGCTGCCGTCAGCAGCAGTCCGATCGCCACGCCTCCGCCCAGCATCCACGCGACGCGCCGATAGATATCGCCAAGGATGCGCACGCGCGGCGCGCCCAGCGCCATGCGCACGCCGATCTCCCGCGTCGACAGCTCGACCTCATGGCTGATGAGCCCGTACAGGCCGACAATCGCCAGCAGCACGGCCAGCGCCGCAAAAGTTCCGAAGAGCCAGTTCTCAAGCCGCTCGAAGATCAGCGTATCGGCGATCACCGTGTTCATGGTCTCCGGCGTGCGGAAGGGCAACGTCGGATCGACATCGTGAAAGGCGCGCCGCAGGCTGGGAATGATGTACACCGGATCGCCGCTGGTGCGGATCACCATCTGCATGCTGCCCAGAAAATTCATGCTGTCGGCCAGCTTCACCTGCGACGACGGATAGTCCATCTCCGCCAGCGGCGCGTCGTAAATGTTTTGCCGGATATTCTTCACCACTCCCACGATCGTCTCGTGATCGTGCCCATCGAGTTGCATTCCAATCGGGTCACGCCCTTCAGGAATGAACTTCTTCACAAACGCCTCGTTGACCACAATCACCGGATGCGACGTCGGCGTATCGAGGCTGGGATCGAGCAGCCGCCCGCGCACCAGCTTGTCCTGAAATACCGGATAATATCCCGGCGATACCATACGGAACTCCGCCAGCTGCTCCACATTCGCCGGCGGCGTCGGCGTTCCCGTCACGTGAATATCCGAATTCCATCCGTAGCTCTGTATCGGCAGCAGTTGAATCATCCCCGCTGCCTGCACGCCCGGAATCGCCTGAATCTTCTCAATCAGCGGCTGGTAGAAATTCGCCATCACGTCGCGGCCGTCATACCGGCCGGGAGACAAATCCACCTCAGCCGTCAAAATCCGGTCCGGCGAAAATCCCAGATCTCTGTCGCGCAACCCGGCCAGCATGTGCAGCAGCAGTCCCGACACCACCAGCAGCGACAACGCCAGCGCCACCTGCGTTACGACAAACACCGCCCGCAGCCTGTGCTGCCCGCGCGTGACGCCTGTGCTCCCACCCGAGCGCAGCGCCTTGTTCGGGTCCGCTCCGGACAGCCGCAGCGCCGGCGCGAGAGCGGCAAGAAGCGTCACCACTACAGTTACGAATAGCGCCGCCAGCAACACCGGCGCATTCAGTTCCACCTCTGCTCCGCGCGCCAGCGCCGAAATCAGCAACAGGCGGATCACGCGCAGCAGCCCGAATGCCAGCACCACTCCGCCCACTGCCCCGAAGACCGCATAGACCAGCCCCTCAGTCAGAATCTGCCGGATAATCCGCGAGCGGTTCGCTCCCACCGCCGCGCGCAACGCCATCTCGCGCTCGCGCTTCACGCCCCGCGCGAGCAGCAGTCCAGCCACATTCACGCAGCCGATTGCCAGCAGCGCCAGCACCGCGCCCAGCAGTAGCCGCAGCGAACTGGTAGTCTTGCCCAGCACGTACGTGCCGATGTCGACCAACTGCATCGTGCGTCC
The DNA here is from genome assembly GCA_963786085.1 of uncultured Acidobacteriaceae bacterium. Classification (GTDB taxonomy): domain Bacteria; phylum Acidobacteriota; class Terriglobia; order Terriglobales; family Acidobacteriaceae; genus Silvibacterium. The sequence continues at coordinate 80,999 of CAWAYO010000009.1, read as the reverse complement.
CTGCGAAAATGTATACGTCCGGCCAAGGTCGCTGAGCACCTTGCTCATGTCCGCCTGCGCTTGCTTCACCGTTACACCCGGCTTCAGCCTTCCCACCCCTGGCAGCCAGTGATTGCCGCGCGTCTCCCGCAATGGCTTCGCCGCGTGCAGCGGTCGGTATATCGCGTCAATCCGGCTGATGGGAAAGCGAAAGCCCGCCGGCATTACCCCGATAATCGTGTGCGGACGCCCTTCCAGCTTCACCTTCTCGCCGATCACATTCCGCCGACCGCCAAAATACTGCTGCCACACCTCGTAGCTCAGCACCAGGACATCGTTTTTCCCTTCCTGGTCCTCACCCGGCGCAAACGTCCGGCCGAGAATCGGCGCCACACCGAATACATCGAAGAAGTTGTCCGTGCCTTCGGTCGCGTGCAGCGCGACCGGTCCCTGCGGTCCTTCAAAGTTCAGGGTGCTGAACGCGCTGTACCCCGCCAGCGCCGCCAGCGAGTGGTTCATCCGCCGCCAGTCGAGATATTCGGGGTAGGAGGCCGGCTGGGTGTATCCCTGCGGCGACCTCGGCTGAATGGCGACGATGCTCTCGGCGTCGCGGTAAGGCAGCGGCCGGATCAGCATCGCGTAGAGCACGCTGAAAATCGCCGCCGTAATGCCGATGCTCAGCGCCAGCGTTGCGATCACTGTCCCGCCGAATCCCGGCGAATTGTGCAGTTGCCTTAGCGCGTAGCGAAGGTCCTGCAGGAAGGAATTCATGGGCGGACTCCTCTCGAAGCAGCCTGCAAGCGGTGTTCCAGCCTGTCTCGGTAAGTAAATTGCTTAGAATGTGCAGCTAACCAGGAACTCACAGGCTTGCGGGCATCGTGATTTGCCCGTTTCCAACTCCCCACTGTCCATTTTCGAGCAGCGGGGTGCCTCTCGCCATGCCCACTTGGCAGCCGATCTGGTGCTTTCTCAATACCGCTCGCGCTTCTTCAATACCGATAGACCCGCGCTTCCCACCCCTTCAGGTGCAGCGTCGACGTGCCCGCCTCCGTGCTGCCCAGGTTGGTCATCAACAGATCTGTCGGCTTGAGTTCGCCCGGAATCTGGTACTCGATCGCCTTGTCCGAAAAATTCAGCACGACGAGATACCGGTCCGCCCCCAGCGTCCGCGTGTAGGCAAAGATCGACGGATTTACCGGGTCCAGATCCTCATACGTCCCGTACACCAGCGCCGGCGTCTTGTGCCGCAGCGCGATCATTCCCCGCGTGTAGAGATACACCGAGTGCGGATCCTGCACCTCTTCCGCCGCATTGATCTCCGTGTAGTTGGGATTCACCGCCAGCCACGGCTTCCCCGTCGTAAACCCGCCATTCGCCGACCCATCCCACTGCATCGGAGTCCGCGCATTGTCGCGGCTCATGTGCCGCAGGTTGGCCAGATAATCCGCCTCGCTCACCTTCCCCGTCAGCACGTCGGCCTTGTAGCCGTTCTTGGCCTCGATATCGTTGTAGTCCCCGATGCCCTTGAAGGGATAATTCGTCATCCCCAGCTCGTCGCCCTGGTAGATAAACGTCGTCCCCCGCAGTGTCAGCAGCATGGTCTCCAGCAGCTTCGCCGACGCCACCCGATACTCAGGAGAATCGTCCCCGAAGCTCGACACCAGCCGCGGATTGTCATGGTTCGACAGAAACACCGTGTCCCAGCTATGCGCATCGAGCTCCGTCGCATGCTTCGCATAGATCGCCTTGAGCTGCGGCAGCGTCCAGCTCTTCCACAAACGGCCGTCGCGGTTCACACGCACTGCATCAAAGTTGAAGATCATGTTCAGCTCGTGCCGGTCGTCGCCCACCATCAGCGGAGTCTGCTCGAGCGAAATCCCCAGCGCCTCGCCCACCGTCATCACGTCATAGTGCGACATCACGTTACGGTTCATCTCCTGCAGATACTCATGCATGTGCGGTCCGTTCGCGTATGCCGCGGGCACATTCTTCAGCTGCTCCGGTGTCAGATCCGGCAGTCCCGCCGGCTTTGAGATCAGCGGAATCACATCCATCCGGAAGCCATCCACGCCCTTGTCCAGCCAGAACTTCATCAGGTCGTAGACCTCGGCCCGAACCTTGGGATTGTCCCAATTCAAATCCGGTTGCTTCACCGCAAAGTAGTGCAGATAGTACTGCTCCGTCACGGCGTCATACTGCCACGCCGACCCCGAAAAGAACGACGGGTAGTTATTCGGCGGCTCCGTCCCGCCCGATCCCTTGCCGTCGCGCCAGAAGTAGTAATCGCGATACGGATTATCCTTTGACTTCTTCGACTCCACAAACCAGCGGTGCTCGTCCGAGGTGTGATTCACCACCAGGTCGATGATCAGCTTCATGTGCCGCTGCTTGATCCCCGCCAGCAGCGCGTCGAAGTCGGCCATGGTGCCGAACTCCTTCATCACCTTTCGGTAGTCGCGAATGTCGTACCCGTTATCGGCATTCGGCGAGTCATAATGCGGGCTCAGCCAGATCACATCCACGCCCAGCTGCTGCAGATAATCCAGCTTCGACGTAATTCCCGGCAGGTCGCCGATCCCGTCTCCATTCGAATCCTTGAACGACCGCGGATATACCTGGTAGACCACTGCCTCCTTCCACCACATAGGCGTGTAGCCGTTAATCGTCTTCGCTTCCGGCTTGGCCGCATCCTGTGCACACACCACTCCAACGAAAGGCAGCGACAGCGCCGCGAGCATCAAGGCAAGTCTCCTCAAGGCAAACTCCTGTTCTTCTTTTGAACAAGTCTATTCGTCAGTATCAGGAACAGGACAGCCCATTTGCAAAGCAGCAGGACCGCCGATAGCATGACTTGACACATCTCCCGCAGGAGAGCAACTCCCCCAAAGATGACCAGCCTCGCCGAGCCACGCTACGAAAAGCGCGACAGCTTCCTTATTGCAGGACTGACCCAGCGTTTCACCCCCGACACCATGAGCAACATCGCCAACATCTGGCAGCGATTTGCCCCGCACATCGGCAAAGTCCGCGGACAGGCAGGCAAAGTCACCTGGGGAGTGATTTCCAACTTCACCAACGTCGAAGCCTTCGATTACATGGCTGCAGTCGAGATCTCACCCTCCGCCGGGCTGCCGCCCAACCTCGACATCATCAGCATTCCCGCTCTCACCTACGCGGTCTTTGCTCACTCCGGCCATGTCTCCGGATTGAAGGAGACGATAGACGCCATCTGGCGTGATTGGCAGCCCAAGTTTCCCAACGCTATCAAATCGCCTCGGCCGGGAATCCCCAGCCTGCTTGAGCGTTACAGTGAAAGCTTCAAGCACAAGACCGGTGAAGGCGAAGTGGAAGTCTGGGTGCCGGTTCAGCTTTGATCGCTACTCGTAGCGCAACGCCACCATCGGATCCACGCGCATCGCCCGCCGCGCCGGGAAATAGCACGCTGCCAGCGTCACCAGCGTCAGCAAAGCCGCCACGCCGGCAAAGGTCACGGGATCGGTTGCGCTCACCCCGAACAGCAGCCCGCTCATCAGGCGCGTGAGGCTCAGTGCGCCTACAACGCCCGCGCCGATGCCGATCAGCGCCAGCCCCATCCCCTGCTGCATCACCAGCGACAGGATCGTTCCCCGCTGCGCGCCCAGCGCCATGCGGATCGCAATGTCACTCGTTCCCTGCGTCACCAGGAACGACATCACCCCATAAATGCCGATCGCCGCCAGAATCATCGCAAACGCGGCGAACGCACCGAGCATCATCATCGCAAACCGCTGCCGCGCGACCGAATCATGAACCCGTTGCTGCATCGTGGCAATGTCAAACACCGGCACGTCGCCATCGAGAGCATGCACCTGTTCGACAATGGAGTTCGCGAGTGACCCCGGGTCGCCGGTGGTACGCGCGGTCACAAACATCTGGCCGTTTTGCCACGTCGCATGAGGAAAATACGTAACCATTCTTGTATCAATATCCAGTCCGTACTGCTTTACCACTCCCACGACGCCCACAATCGTCAGCCACGGCTCTTTGTCTCCTTGCCGAATGCGCTTGCCGACCGCATCTCCCGCCGGCCAGAAGCGTTGCGCCATCTTCTGATCGATCAGCACGACGGGCTGCGATTTGTCCGTATCTGCTGCCGTGAAAAACCGGCCCGCCATCAACGGTATCTCCATCGTTCGGAAATAATCCGGTGTCGCCGACCGCTTATCTACCTGCAGCTCAGGCGCATCCTTCGGCGGCACGTATTCTTCGATCTGCATACCGCCCCATCCAATCGACGGCGTCATCGGAAGCACCGAAACCGCGCCATAGCCTGTCACACCGGGCAGGCTCCGCACCTTGCTTCCAAGCTCGTCGTAGAACTGAAGCCTTAGCGCGTGGTCCTTGTACTTCGGGCCGTAGGCCGCCACCTCCATCGAAATCACGCCCTGCGGATTGAAGCCCGGCGGAACGTTTACCAGGCGCACAAAGCTGCGGATCAGCAACCCTGCGCCGGCCAGCAGCGTGAGCGAAATCGCCAGCTCGGCAATCACTAGCGCGCCGCGCAGTTTGTCGCGCCTCACCCGCAGACCCCGCTCGACGAGCTTCTTCCGCCGGCCTTCAAGGCCGTATTCAGATCCACGCGTGAAGCCCTGATCGCCGGCGCCAAACCAAACACAATTCCGGTGAGAATCGAAATCCCGAAGGTGAACGCGAGCACCCGGAAATCCATCCCCAGTTCGTCCAGCCGCGGAATATTTCCCGGATGGATCTGCCGCACCACCTCGAGGCTCAACGCTGAAACCATAAGTCCCGCCGCGCCGCCCAGCAGGCTCAGCAGAACGCTCTCCGTCAACATCTGCATCACCAGCCGCCCTCGTCCCGCGCCCAATGCAGTGCGCATGGCGATTTCCTTCTGCCGCCCCGTCGCCCGCGCCAGCAGCAGGTTGGCCACATTGGTGCAGGCGATCAGCAGCACCAGCGCCACCGCGCCCAGCAGAATTAGCACCGCCGTGCGCACATTGCCCACCACTTGCTCGGTCAGCGGAACCACGCTGATCGTGAAGCTGCGGTCGCGGTGCTTCTCCTCGCGCAACCGCGCGGCAATGATGCTGATATCTGCCTGCGCCTCCTGCATCGTCACGCTCGGCTTCAATCGCGCCAGGATGTTGTAATTCTCCCCGCCGTAATCCAGCTCCTCTTTCGCATCCCGATACCCGGCGAGCGCAGCCACAGGATCGCCAGCCGGTCCGGATGAGGATATGGCAGAGGCTTGAGCAGCAGCGTGCTGGTTACGCTGAAAAGCGCCGTGTTCGCCCCGATTCCGATGGCCAGCGAAAGCACGACCACCTGCGTCAGCCCTGGATTCTTCCTCAACTGTCGCAGCGCGTAGCGCATATCCTGTATCAGCGTCATCGCCATTGCTTTCTCCTCAAGGCCCAACGACAGGAGCAACCCGGCACAGTTTTCCAAGGGATTGACGGCACGTATCTGCCCAAATCCGTCATCCGCTAACCCTCTATCTTTCAGCTATTTCTCCGGAAGATATCGCCCCGCACCTGTCCACTGGCGATTCCTGGCGTCCGAAAAGGAACAGTGGCCAGACGGGTCGCACGCACCCGCGGCGGAAGGAAAGTACCATGCCGGCAGTCAAGGGCACGACGCCATGTTCTCCGTGGTAACTTATTCATTCCAGGAGTCTTCCATCTTCAGAAGGTTGGCCGGGTTTTCTTGTCAATCCCCCATAATAGAAATGAGAGCGGTAATAGAAATAGAGCGCGATGGCCCGGCAATGGCAGCCGGGTCTTTTCATTTGGAAGGGCGAGCCCTTTCAGGATCTGGCGCCGCAAACGCAGTGTAAACACCTTAGAATCAGACGTATATAAGTAAAGCTTGTCTTTTCAAATCTTTACCGGATCACCAGACTGTAAGTTCCCTCGAATCAAATCTTTGTCGAAAACGCCGGGGGAGAGGGGTTACCACTGGGTCGACTCCCGAAGGCAACCAGAATCCGCGCGTCTTCCTCCGATATATCCAGGCACGAGCGCACAGAAGAGCCGGCTCGGCCCGATGCGAGGCATCGCCTCCCATCGAAAACGAAAGAGCCAGTCGCCCTCGTCGCCTCGCCAATCCGCTCGCAGGCAGAAAGTCCGACGGCCAAAGGTGGATATATGCAAGCTCTGCGCCGGATCTCCTGCTTTCGGCAGCGCGGTCTCCTGGTGGTGATAGCGCTGCTCTGTATGTTGTCCTGCGTGTCCTTTTCGCAGGTATCGGTCGGAATAGCCATTAACGTCGCCCCGCCGGAGTTGCCCGTCTACGAGCAACCCATCTGCCCGGGCGCCAATTACATGTGGACGCCCGGCTACTGGGCCTGGGACCCCACTTCCGGCGGCTACTACTGGGTTCCCGGAACCTGGGTCATGGCCCCCGCCGTCGGCCTGCTCTGGACCCCCGGCTACTGGGGATGGGGTAACGGCGGCTACGTCTGGAACACCGGTTACTGGGGTCCGCAGGTCGGCTTCTACGGCGGTGTTGACTATGGCTACGGATACAACGGGAGTGGCTTCTACGGAGGGCGCTGGAATGGCGGCTACTTCAGCTACAACACAGCTGTCATGCACGTGAACCGGACGGTAATTCATAACACCTACGTCGACAATACGTACATCCGCAATGTGAACGTCAACCGCGTCAGCTATAACGGCGGACACGGTGGCATCATGGCCCGCCCCACTGCCGCGCAGGAAGCCGCAGCCCACGCGAGACGCTTCGGCCCACGACCAGATCAGGAGCAGCAGCGAACATTCGCCCGTCAGGAAAGGGCCAACTTTGCCTCTGAAAACCACGGCCACCCTGCCTACGCGGCGACCGCTCGCCCCGTAAGGGCGACTGCTGACTTCAAGCATGCGGTCCCGGCAAGCGGTGCGAGGCCGGTGAACGTGAACGAAACGCGTCCCGTGAATGGACACCCCGCCCCGAATGCACGCCCGGCGAACGAAACCCACCCCACGAACCGCCCCGAGTCCAGGCCCGAATCCAAACCCGCAACCCCCCGGCCAACGACCGAGACACACCCCGCGGCACACCCCGAGACACGATCAACGACGAATCGACCAGCCGCCGAGTCCCGTCCGGAGTCAAAGCCTGCAACAAGGCCAACCCCTGAATCCCGACCGGCGCATGAGGCGCGACCCGCGACAACCCGGCCGGCGAACGAGGCTCGCCCCGCCGAGCATCCTGCCCCGGCACCGCATACGGCTGAGACTCGTCCCGCTCCAAAACCGCAGCCAGCCGCGAAACCAGCGCCAACCCGCGAAGCTGCTCGCCCGGCAACAACTCCACGACCCGCACCAGAGGCACGGCCTGAATCTCGTCCCGCTACCGTGCAGGCAAAACCCGAAACGCAGCCCCGGACAGAGCCCCGTACAGAGAGCAAACCTGCTCCCACTCACGAGGCAGCCAGGCCGCAACCGGAGTCGCGACCCGAGTCCCGGCCCGCTCAGTCAGAGCGGCGGCCGGAACCGGCAGCGAAACCCGCGCCGGAATCGCGCCCGGGCACCGCTGCCCATCCTGCTCCGCAGCAGCACGAAAATGCGCACCCGAGCAACGAGAAGCCGCATCCAAGCCAGAAATAACCGGCCGGAAATAACGGCGAATTTCTGGTCCTTGCCGAGCCCGGAGTTCTCCACTCCGGGCTCATCTATTTGCGAGTGAAAGACTCGAAGAGGCCCTTGATGGCCTCTGCACAGCTCCGCATGGAGTATCGCCGGCGAAAGACCTCGCTGGTGCGGGAAATCATCGTGTTGCGGTCGGCTTCGGGAAGAGCGAGCCAGCGCGAAATCAGGTCCTCGGTCCCTGCAAGTGTGTCCGGTGCAACCAGTCCAACACCCTCCTGCTCGATCTCCGGCCAGATATTCACCTGGTTCGAGATCAGCACCGGACGGCCGCACGCCAGCGACTCAGCCACCACCACCCCGAAGTTCTCCTGGTGCGAGGGAAGGATGAAGGCTTCGCAGTTGCGTACCGCACCCCACTTGGCGTCGCCCGTAAGCAGACCCGGCCAATGGACACGACTCGCAATCCCTAGCTCCTCGGCCTGTTTCTGCAGCTTCGCCTGCAAGCCAACCTGGTCCGGACCGGCGATGACCAGATCGACTTCCGGATACTTCCTCGCCACGCGCGCGAACGCCTCAATCAGCAGGTCGCAGCCCTTCTTCTCGTGAATACGGGAGAGAAAGAGCAGGTAGCGGCGTCCACGAAGTTCAGGAACCCTGCCGTACCATGCCTCGACCTGCGTCTCGACGTTTGTCGGCGGCTCGCCTGTTCCGTAAGGCACGACGAAGCTCTTCCAGTCATTCGGCCAGAAACTTTGCGGGGCTAGATCGCGTTCGAGGGTGCTGGTAAACATCACCCTTTCCGCGTTGTGCAGCACCCAGTATTGCGCCGGCCAGTAGACATACTTCTTCACGTGCTTGGCCGGATACGTACGTTTAAACCAGGGATCGAGCATGCCGTGGGTGAAAACCACGTAGGGCACTCGCCTGCGAGCAGCGATCGCTGCGGCCAGACCGTGAAATGTCCAGATGCCATTGATGACCACGCCATCGAACCGCCCCACGTTCTGCTTCAGCCAGTCCATCAGCTCGCTGGAATAGGCATAAGTGCTCTTCCTGGAGCCTGTAGCATGCACCGGCACCGAGAAGTTCCCCAGGTACGCCGCGGACGGATCGTCCTGAGTGGCGATCTCCACCTCGACGCCCGCCTCACTGTACGCTCTGGTCAAATGACGCAAGGCTTCCGGCGGGCCTCCGGTAGAGGGCGACAGCGATTGAATAACATGCAGGATCTTCACTTGGGGGGAGGGGCCGTCCGATTCTTATCGTTAGGGAATGCTTCTTTAAGACTAGCAAACGGCGGGTTTGCGCTGATACCGGTTCGAGGACAACAGACCTGACGATCAGTTGCAACACTGTTAAGGAATGAACCGTCCGAAGTGGGCTAACGACGCGAAGGCTGCTACAAAGGGCTGCTTTTAGGCGGAGCCGGTTGTGGGCGCCGGCGCGGCACGGGTCCCCGGCGATTCAGTTGCTGTACCAGCTGTTTTTCCCGTTGCCGCTGCAAATATGCCCATCAACTGACGCGCAAGCAACGTCGATAGCAACTCTTCCATTTGCCCGAGATCTATGACTTGGCTGCGCCACTTTTCATCGGCAGCTTCGAGGGCATCGTAGTACGGCGTTTTGTTTTCTGCGATGAGTTCTGGAATCGTTACGTGGCCCGGTAGCGGATAACCGGTTTTTAGACAAAGAACTAAGTACGATGCGGCTCTCGAAGTGCGGCCATTCCCATCAGTGAAAGGGTGAATCCAATTCAACTTCCACAACACGTATGCCGCGAGATGAATCGCTGTTGCTGTTTCCCAGTGGTTGTTAACGTAATCACAGAGGTCCTCTACTTCTTCTGGGACTTGATGTGCTCCCACCGGCTGATGCTTGCTGCCTTTGATCGCTATTCCGGCTGGACGGAAGTTGCCCGCGTAGCGCGATATGCCGTCGAGAGCGATGCGTTGCAAAGTGAGAAGATATGAAGGACGAAATCTGAAGGGCTTTTCTGGATGGAGATGATACTCAACCATCTCCATCACAGCGTCGAATTGTTTGAGTCCGTTTAAGGCCTCTCGTTCAGCAAGCTGATCGGGGTCAGTGATTAGCTCGACTTCAAGGGCATGGCTGTGTCGAGTATCATCAGCACTCAACGCTGACCGGCCTTCGCTTTCAGGGCTTCCGCCTGCTGATCTACTGTCTCGCGAGTGATGCGGGGATTCTCTATGTGTGTGTTGCCGTATGCAAAGCTCCGTCGTTGTACTTCGCGCTCTGCGGGTGTAACGGCTTTGCCTCTAGCAGCCACAATCAATTGTTCAAGATGAGTTGGCATTTTGCACCTTTAAATTTGACTCGGATGATCATACTACGATGCAAAAACTGGGAGCATCCTCAGACCAGTTATTTTTTTTTGAATGGGAAACTTAGTGGTTCCTCATGTACTTAAACAGAACACTTCCGAGTCACGCGTATCACTGGTTTGGGACTCAACAATTCAGCATCCTCGCTGAATTAAGCACAGTTTTGACCGATGACTAAGACCAAGCATACATTGCCTGGGCGGGCAGTCCTCAGATGCGCATGGGCATGATGATGTAGCGGTACTTGTACTCCTCGTCGGCATCTTCAGGACGCACCTGGCCGGCCGACTGCGCGTCCTTGAACTCAAGCCGCACTTCGCCGGAGTTGCCGATCGCCTTCAGGAAGTCGATCAGGTACGACGAGTTGAACCCGACAACTAGGGGATCGAAGTTGTACGGCGTCTCGATGGTGTCTTCCGATTCTCCCGAGTCCGTCGACGACGAGGAGATCTTCATCTCGTTCTGTTCCAGCCGAAGCTTCACAGCGCCAGAGCGCTCATCAGCGAATTGGGCGACGCGCTGGATCGAGCCCATGAGATCCTCGCTGCGCACAACCACGAACTTGTTGTTGTCGCGCGGCATGACCGCCTCGTAGTTGGGAAACTGCCCGGTGAGCTTGCGGCTGGTCAGCACGCGATGGCCGATGCGGAAGAAGAGTGTGTTGTCGTCATCGGCGAATTCGATAGTCTCAGAATCCGTGTTTGCAAGCAGCGACTGCAATTCTGCCAGCGCCTTGCGCGGAATCAGGGTCTTCCGCTCGCCGCTGACATTCGACAGCGTCTCTCCACTCTTCTCGATATGCGAGAGACGATGGCCGTCGGTGGCAACCATGGCCAGAGACTCCGCCTTGAGGATCAGCAATGCGCCGTTCAGCGTGTAGCGCGACTCCTCGTTCGAGATGGCAAAGATCGTCTTCGCGATGCAGTTCTGCAGCGACGCCGCGGCGATGCTGGTCACGCTGGTCTGCGGAAACTCCGGCACCTGCGGGAAGTTCGCGCGCGCCATGCCCACCATTTTGGTGTTCGAACGGCCGCAGCGGATCTGAATCCAGTGGTTGTCCATCAGCTTGATGGAGATGTCTCCATCGGGCAGCAGTTTGATGTAGTCGTAAAGCTTGCGGGCCGGAATGGTGCAGGAACCGCCCTTCTTCACCTTCGCTGCGCACGATGTCTTGATGCTCTGATCGAGGTCGGTCGCGGTGATGACGACCTTATCCCCTTCAGCCTCGATGAGGAAGTTCGACAGGATGGGAATCGTGGTCTTGCGTTCCACAACTCCCTGCGTCGCAGTGAGCTCACGTAGCAGGTCTTGACGGCTGATGCTGATTTCCATGACGGATCCCTGACTCGAGGGTGAAGCTGTGCCCGCTCCGGACTTCTCGTGCTCAACGCTGATGCTTGCCATGCCCACCCCCAAATACGATTGTGCCCACTGTACACCAGCCGCCTGTAAAACTTCGGTGCGGCCGCCAGACACTCTTTTCGATGGCTACATTCTAGTAATAAAAGTGATGGTTGTGCTCTCTGGAAAACAGGACTTTTATCAGGGAAAGCCCGGAAACTCGGTTCCCCGTTCAAACTGCCAGATGCAGGACGAGGCAACTACTACGAAAAGCAGATTTAAATAGATATCTACCCCGTAGCAGTAGTCGTTCGCGCTGGAAAAGTGGAAAGTTGAGGGGAAACCGCTACTGGAGCGCTCGAGACCGGCACCCACGTTTTAGAAAACCTGTCCCCCAGAATCGCAAAAGCAAGGAAGATCGGATCAAAACCTCCGAAAACGGGAGCCGTTCTCCTCATTCTTCACAGCGCGATTGCCGGCCCGTGTGGATACCACCCTGCACGGAGTGGAAAGCGCGGTCCGGCGCAGTCCAATCGCGGGTGCCAAGAACACCCAACTTCCACAGATGACGGCTTATCCAGAACTTCCACAACGTATCCACTCAATGTGGAGATCTGGAAACGGATACTCCGAGAGCTAAAACGTTTGACCAGCTTATTCCACGGTGATAGCTTCGCCTTCCAGGGCGAGGGGAGAGAAAAATGGACCGCCGTAATTTTGTTCGCACATCCATTGGTGCAGCGACCGGAGCTCTACTTGGTGCACGGAGATTTGCCGCGGCGGAAGGCCCCTCCACTCAACAGGTGCCCGGTGCAGTCCCGGAGTCGCAGATCAGTGCGGCCCGTTTTCCTGAAGGCTTCCTGTGGGGAACTGCCACCGCCGCCTACCAGGTCGAAGGCGCATGGAAGGAGGACGGCAAGGGCGAGTCCACCTGGGACAGGTTCACGCATACACCCGGCAAGGTGAAGGGCGGAACGACCGGCGATGTCGCGTGCGACCAGTACCATCTCTACCCACAGGACATGGCGCTGGCTAAACGCCTCAACCAGAAGACCTATCGGTTCTCGATCTCATGGCCGCGCATTCAGCCCTCAGGAACCGGCGCTCCGAACATGAAGGGCATCGACCATTACAGCCGGTTCGTGGATGTCATGCTCGAGAACGGCCTGCGTCCCTTCTGCACGATCTATCACTGGGACCTTCCCCAGGCTCTGGAAGACCGCGGCGGCTGGCCCAATCGCGACCTGGCCGGCTACTACGCCGACTATGCCGGCATTCTGGCCAAACATCTCGGTGATCGCATCACCGTCTGGGCTCCCTTCAACATGCCCTGGTCGTTCACCTACATGGGTTACGGCGTGGGAGCCTTTCCACCTTGCCGCTCGAACTTCGGCGACTTTCTCAAAGCGGCCCACACCGTGACTCTTGCCCAGGCCGAGGCCCTTCGTTCGATCAAGGCGGCATCCTCGAGAGCCACCGTCGGCAGCGCTTACGGCATGTGTCCTGCATATCCGGCGACTGATTCCGATGCCGACCGCGCCGCCGCGGCGCGGTATCACGCCATGAACAACGTGTTCTTTCTCGAGGCTGCAATGAAGGGCCGCTACCCGAAAGCGTTGGTGGGCGAGCCGCCATATGAGCAGATGGGCGTCAAGCCAGGCGACGAAAAGCTGATGCACGCGCCGCTCGACTGGGTGGGATTTCACTACTACACGCGCCGCATCGTTTCCGACGCAAGCCACACGCAGGCATTTGCAGGGGGAGGTTTCAGCGGCACAGAAATCGAAGCTGACCCATCCACTGGACGCGACCCGTACACGCGCTTCCGCGCCGTCATGCCGACCGAGGGCCCGCTCACCGAATCCGGACTGGAAGTCTGGCCGCGGGGCATGTACGACCTGGTAATGCAAATCTCACGTGAGTACAACAGCCCAAGTATTGAGATCACCGAGAGCGGCTCCGGCTATCTCGATGCTCCCTACGACAAAGAAAACGGTCGAGTGCCCGATGCGCGGCGAATCGAATTCTTCCGCCAGGAGCTGGCCGAACTTGCGCGAGCCATCGCCGATGGCGCTAAAGTTCGCTCCTTCCATGCCTGGAGCCTGCTTGACAATTTCGAATGGGCAAATGGTCAGACAGAACGCTATGGGCTGATCTACGTCGATTACCGCGATCAGAAGCGCACCATCAAGGACTCGGGCTTGTGGTATGGCCGCGTCGCCGCGTCCAACCGCCTCGACGTCTAGCTAGTCCTACGCTTCGCCGTTGCTGTCGTCCGAGCTGCTGTTGCCACCGTCCCCTGCCGCGGAACTGTGGCTGAGAGTTACGCCGCCATTGGTGGTTTCAGCGTGAATGGTAGGTCCGCCGCCACCGAGATCGGTGGCGAGGTGGTGCTTGATCTCGCCCTGAACAGTCACCGGGAAGTTGACCTCGATGCCGCCGTTGACCGTCCCCGTCTCCAGATGTGCCGAATAGTTCTCCGGGATATTGAGAGTGATTCCGCCGTTGGTAGTCTCGGCGTCAAGTCCCTTGCCGACCCAGTGATTACCGGAGAGCGAAATATCCAAGCCGCCGTTCACTGTGCTCCCGCGAACGTTGCCTGCCAGGTCGACGAGGTCAACTCCGCCGTTGGTAGTGTCGAACTTCAGGTCACCGTTAAGATGCTCGAGGCTAATGCCACCGTTCATGGTTTTCAGCTCGGCGAAGATCAGCCGCGGCGCATGGATGACGTAGTTGATGCCGTAGCCCTGATGTCCCCAGTGAAAATTCGGGCCCTTGTCGTGGATCGTGCCGCCGGCAGTTTCAATTTGAATCTCGCGCAGAATATCCGCCGCCTCCGAGGAACTGTTCGCCCAGGCCTCAACGCGCGCTTCGATGTGCACGTCCTGCCGGTCTTCGCCCACCACATGAATGCCGCCATTCATGCTGGAGACGTTGAGGCTTCCAGGCTTGGCGATGGTAATCGAACGAACCTCGCAGGCATGCTCCTGGTGGCTTCCCCAGCCCCAGTTGGTGTGATTCTTGTCTTCACCCGAGCAATCGCGGATACCCCACCCATCCGCGTTGGCAATCGCTTTGCCGTCGCGCTGGTCTGCGGATCTGGCATGTGGGCGAAAACTATTGAAGAAGCCGCGCAGGCTGTGAGTCCCGCCATGCCACGGCTGGGAGCCGATGCCGACGACGATGAGCAGCACGGCCGCAAAGATTGCGAATCTGCGCATGGGGTGACCCTCTGAAGGACGGTTGGGCGGCTGTGTCATGGGAGTTCCTCGCAACTTCACCCATTAGCAAATGCACGCGGCGAGCCAAACGTCCGAGGAGATAACGACCTACGAATCAGGCGTTTAACACCCTTTAACAATAGCCCGGGTGTCCAGCGATGACACGAGCTGTTCGCGAACGGACAGTGATGCCGTTCGCTCAGAGAGCTGTCTTCGATGGCGACGCGGTGCTGGTAGACGATGCCCTGGACGTTGCTGCGGTCCTCGTGATCGCAGCCGTACTGGTCGTCGCCTTGTTGGTAAAGGACTTCAGCATCAAGCCCGCCCGGGATGGGAGGCAGACACACCAGGACTGCTTCGACGAGTTAGCTTTCCACGGCTGGGAGCCGGCGATGACTACCACCAGCAGGACGGTTGCGAAGACTGCAAAGCGCCGCATGGGATGACCCTCTGAGGGACGATACGGAGGCTGTGTCATTGGAGTTCCCCAAAACTTCAGCTATTAACAGAGCACGCCGTGGGCCGAAAACGTCGCTGCACAACTGCTCTCGAATCCGATGGATCGACCGGGCCGTCAGGAAACACAGTGTCCAATTCAGGCGTGACTTGTCCGCAAATGGACAACCGTCACGCAATCACCGCTTCTTCTCCCAGAACTCTTCGTGGCGGTCGTCGTGATAGTGAATTCCCTTTACCTCGCCATCGGCATCCTTCTCGAAGGTCAGCCGAGTGGGGCTGCCCGTGGGATAGAAGAAGGTCGTTGCGCTCTCAGGAAGCAGCTCGATCGTGTCGCCGACCCGATTCTTGGCGAAGAGGCGGTCACCTTGCCGGAACACGGTCTCGACGATCGTTCCCGCGTCCTCGTAGTCGCCGACATAATCTTCGTAAATCTCCGGGTTGACCTTCGCCGGAACAGGATGCAGCGGCACGATAACCTCTTCGGCAGCCGGCAGCAGCTTTGCATCCGTGCTCAGCCGGTGTGCCAGCAGCCACCTCGGCAGTTCAGGATTAGCGTACGCCTTATCCCACGCGTTATGTCGCCAGCCGGCATACTCCCAGTAGCGCACATTGCCGCCCTCCGCCCTGAGCGCCTCGTACATGAGGTCGGCCTGCTTCGCGCTGACCACCTTATCGTCCGCCCCGTGAAAGATCCACACCGGTGTGCGCCCGATCGCTCGCGCATACTCGCCGGGCAGCGTCGCGCTCTCGCGCCAGCGGTCGGGCTTGTAAGACCAGAAAACACCTCCGCTCACCGGAACAATCGCCGCGAAGCGGTGCGGACTGTCGCGCGCAATCTCATAGACACCGTACCCGCCGAGCGAGAGACCGGTGAGATAAGTGCGGTCGCGGTCGCCGTGAAACTCCTTCGTGTCCTGGTCGAGTGCCGCCAGCGCCATCTGCATCATGTCGGGATCGGTCCAGTGGTGGTGGCTGAAGGGCACCTGGGGCATCACCACGACGAAGGGCCATCTGTCCGGATGCAGGCGAATCGCCTGCGGTAGCCCGATCTGTGTCTCATCCATTCCCTCAACGCCTCGCTCACCCGAGCCATGTAGAAACAGGATGACGGGCCACAGCGTGTGCTCATTCCATTCTTCCGGCAGATATACCTGGTACCTGTAGTTAACTCCGTTGACGGTCACAGTGCGATTGAGAAAGCCGGTGTCAATGTGGTGACGCGGAAAGGCGCGCGCCGCTGGAGACGCCAAGAGAAATACAGCGACGAGCAGTACAGCGGCAGCAATAAGCCATCCTGCATAGCGGGTCCCAATCATTGCCGCCCAGAATATCGTGAACGGCCGGTGAATCGTCTGCCGAATTCCGCCGCGTCGCTCGAAGATCACGCTCAGCCCAAACAATATGCATGCTTGTCCGCCGGGCCGCCTCCGGAGCATACTGTTTGGACCGCAAACAATCGCACGGTCCAGAGGCACTCTCAATGAATCTCTCTCGCCGCGGCTTCAGCCGTCTCGCAGGTATGACCGCTCTCTCTTCCGTTCTGCCCGTTGCTGATTTGCTCGAGGCGCAGACCAGGAAGCCGATTGGCTGGTGCGTAATCGCTCTTGGCCGCATCTCCATGGATCACTTCATGCCAGGCATGAAAATGTCGCAGACCGGCAAGATCGTTGCCCTGGTAAGTGGCCACCGCGACAAGGCGGAAAAGCAGGCGGCCATCTACGGTGTGCCATCCAGCGCAATCTACAGCTACGAGAACATGGACGCGATCCGTGACAACCAGCAGATCGATGCCGTCTACATCGCTCTGCCCAACAGCATGCACGCCGAGTACACGATTCGCGCCGCCAGGGCCGGAAAGCATGTGCTCTGCGAGAAGCCCATGGCCACCAGCGTTGCCGACGCTAAATCGATGATCGACGCGTGCAAAGCGGCGAACAAAAAGCTGATGATCGCCTATCGTTGCCAGTTCGATCCGGAACATTTGAAAGCGATAGAGATGATTCGCAGCGGCCAACTCGGCCAGGTGCAGGCCATCGAGAGCGCATTCGGCTTCAACATTGCAGCCGGAGAGTGGCGACTCGACCGCAAGATGGCCGGCGGCGGTCCGCTGATGGACGTGGGCGTCTATTGTCTGAACGCCTCGCGTTACCTCACCGGCGAAGAACCGCATGAAATCAAGGCCTTCTCATCCGTGATTGATCACGACGGCCGCTTCGATACCGTAGAGGAGAACGTCTCCTGGACCATGAAGTTTCCCTCCGGCATCGTCGCCGCCTGTAACACCACCTACGGCGGGAACATGATGGGTTTCTTCCGCGTGCACGGCGCCAAAGGACAGATCGAGATGGCACCCGCTTTCAACTACGACGGCATGCACCTGACCGGGCAGATCGGTCGCGACCAGAAAATCGACGAGGTCTCACCGATTCGCGATCCCATGGAATTCACCCGCCAGGCCGATCACTTCGCCGAGTGCATCTGGAACAACAAAACTCCCAAAACTCCAGGCGAAGAAGGGCTGCGCGACCTGGAGCTGATGTCCCAGATTTATCAGGCCGCGGGCTTGCCGGGGCTATGAGGTTGGCTTATTTCAGGAGCTTCACTCGTTGAGTCGCTTGCGCCAGTAGCCCGGACGTCTCTTCCCGTGAGCGACAGCAATGACCTCGATCTGGCCAGAACGCTCGCGGAAAATAACAAGAAAGGGAAACCGCCGAACTAAGGCTCGCTTAGTGCCGGCATGAAATGGCGGAAAACGCTGTCGCGAATTGCTGATGCCTTCAATCGTTTCAGACAGCGAAACGACAAAACGGCCTGCGGCGCGAGGGCTCCTCTCCGCATACCAGGTAAGAGCCGCCTCTGCTTCGTCCGCGGCTGCTGGATGAAAATAAGCAGGAAGGCTCAAGATTGAACGCGGGAGCTTAGACGGGCCTGAACTTCGCTCCACGGCAGCAACCGGACTGAACCGTCGTTCAGGGAAGCAAGACGCAGTTCGATTTCCTCACGCCACGACTGCTCCGCATCGGGATCTACTTCGCTGTCAAGACTGTCGAGGAGAGAATCCGCCAACGCAGCGCGAGCTTCCGCAGGCAGTTCCATTGCCTCATTCAGGAGTTCAGCAGCGTCACGCGACATGGCAACAGTTTACTCCCGCCGTTAGCCGTTCAGAGTTTCCTGCAGCTTGTTGATCGTGCTGTTCAGATTCTTGTCTGTGCGGCGTTGCTCGTCGATCTTGCCGATTGAATGCATCACCGTCGTGTGGTGCTTGCCGCCGAATTGCCGCCCGATTTCCGGCAGCGACGCCTCGGTCATCTGCTTGGCCAGATACATGGCGATCTGCCTCGGCACCACCACTGCGCGCGAGTTGTTTTTCTGCTTGAGCTCCGCAATGCGCATGCCGAACTGTTCTGCCACTGCCCGCTGAATGGCCTCGATGGTGATCTTGCGCACCTGGGTGTCAATAAATTGCTTCAGGCATTGTTGGGCAGTGGGCAGCGTGATCTCGACGCCGTTCAGGCTCGACCACGCGAACAGCCGCGTGAGTGCGCCTTCCAGTTCGCGCACATTCGTCCGGACATTCGACGCGATGAACAGCGCCACATCCGTCGGAATCGTGACGTGCTCGTTCTCCGCTTTCTTCTGGAGAATCGCAACCTTCGTCTCCAGGTCCGGCGGCTGAATGTCGGCGATCAGGCCCCACTCAAAGCGCGAGCGCAGACGATCTTCAATTTCCGGCAATTCCTTTGGCGGCCGATCCGAGGCGATGACGATCTGCTTCATGTTTTCGTGCAGCGCGTTAAACGTGTGGAAGAACTCTTCCTGGGTCCGCTCCTTCTGCGAGAGAAACTGGATGTCGTCGATCAGCAGCAGATCCACTGTTCTGAACTTGTCGCGAAATCCGGTCATCTTGTCGTAGCGCACCGAATTGATCATCTCGTTGGTGAACTTCTCAGCCGAGATGTAGCTGATCGAAGCCGAAGGTTGGCGCAATTTCACTTCGTGCCCGATGGCGTGCATCAGGTGCGTCTTGCCCATGCCTACGCCGCCGTAGAGAAAGAGCGGATTGTAGGCCTTGGAGGGCCGCTCGGCCACGGCTTCCGCCGCGGCTCGCGCAAACTGATTGCCGGAGCCGATAACAAACGCATCGAAGGTGTACCGCGGATTGAGTTGCGCTGCAGTCGACCAGTCGAATCGGGCCTGCTGCGGAGCCGGTGGGGCAGGACGCGAGCCCGAAGTGCGCTGGTGGTTGGCTGGCGCGTTTGGAGCATGCGTTGAAGCGGGCGCGAATCCGCCATCCTCGCGAACCCGTGGCAGCGTCGGATCTTCCTCGGGAGTAATAAACGTCACATCGTCGAATTCAAGCTTAAGCGTGTCGATCGCCTCCTGGATCAGGTCGGTGTACCGCTCCGCAATGTGCTGAAACTCCGGCGTTGGGATGCGCACAAAGAGCATGCGGTCCTTCGCGTGGCTGAAGCGTGTCGGCTTTAACCAGGTGTCGAAAGACTGGCGGTTGACCTTCTTCTCTAATGCGCCCAGAATCCGCACCCATGGGTTGAGCACGGCGGCGGGGGTGGTGACAAAAGACATCGCGATTCCTTGCTTGATCGCTCGCGGGCAAAGTCGAAGCCGGGCAAAAGTGAAATGCCCAAATTACGCTTGGCCCGAGGAAGGGAAGCGCTGGGGCATTTCTCGCTGGCCGGGAGGTGCATCGGATCGATGTGGCTCCGCTGCTTCGGTCGATCGACTGACGCCCGCGAGGCGTCAGGAAATTCTCTCTAATCGATGCCGATACTAGCACAATCAGCTGGCCGCGACGATGTGGTTTTGCGTCATTTTTCTCGAAAGTAATCAGGTTGCACCAGACATTGTGAAATTGCTGTCGTCATGCACCTTTTTGCCGCAGAGGAGTTGATACGATATACTTAGTCTTTGTCCGGATGTGGCATTTTTCTTAAGTGTGTCTGCCGGACAGCATCTTCCTTAGAAAAAGTTTAGGAGCGCAGTTCCATGCCGAAGCGCACATTTCAACCCAACCGCCGTCACCGCTCGAAGGTTCACGGCTTTCGCACCCGCATGAAGACCAAGAGCGGAGCCGCCGTGCTCTCGCGCCGCCGCGCCAAGGGCCGCAAGCGCGTCTCCGTCAGCGCCGGCTACCGCGACTAGGCCATTCCCTCCTTATTGATCTTCGCATCGACGAGTTTGTTTTCCATGCTGATCCCTGCGTGGTGTGACGGCAGCGAGGCGAACTCTGCTGCCACGCCGTCACCTGCGCGCACACCGCGTGCGGAGTGCCAGTGCAGGCTCAGGCGGACAGTCGCCGCCGATTTCGTGGACAATGAGAATATGCCCGTAGGGTCGATCGATCTTCGCACCGCTCGGCTGCGCAAGCACGCAGACTATCAGCGTGTGTACCGGGAGAGCCGCAAACATTTTTCGCCGTCGATGAGTTATTTCTTCCGGATAAGATCAGCGGGCGATACCGCGCCACCGGGTCCGCGCGTTGGCCTCACCGCCGGTCGTGTGCTCGGCAAGGCCGTCGAGCGCAATCGCATCAAGCGCCGCATGCGCGAGGCCGTGCGTCTCAATATCAGTTGCCTGCCGCAGACCGTCGATGTCGTTCTGCATCCACGCAAATCCGTCCTCGATATGGAATTCGCAAAACTTCAGAGCGAAGTGGCGCGTATCTTCTCCGCAGTGACTTCTCAGCTCGGGCCGAAATCCGGTGGGAAGAAGGCCAGTGAGAAGAACGAAGGTGAACGGCAGTGAGCCTGCGCGGCCGCACCATCTCAGTCTTGCTCGGCGCCTACAAGTGGGCGCTCTCGCCGGTTCTTCACGCTATGCCGGGAGTCACCGGGGCGTGCCGTTTTCAGCCCACATGCTCGGAATACGCCGCCATCGCCATCAGTGAATATGGCTTCATGCGCGGCACATGGATGGCGCTCCGCCGGCTGCTGCGCTGTCACCCTCTTCATCGCGGGGGCTTCGATCCGGTACCCGCGAACTCCTTGCGGCACGCAGACGCAACCCACTCGTGCAACCACCATCCGCTCGCGCAGCGCCAGTTACCATGAAAAGAGCCGCACTCCACCCAGCCAGGAATAGAACAACAACGCAATCGATAGGAACGTAGTTTTGGCAGAGATAAGAAATCCGAATCAACAAGGCGGCGGCGGTGGCGGTCAGGACTCGCGCACGATACTGATCTTTTCAGCCGTTTTTCTAGTGCTGTTTGTCGGCCTGCAATACTTCAAAACGAAGAACCAGCCGGCGACTCCGCCTGCACACTCGCAGACCGCCGCCGCGACGTCGACCCCTTCGCCCAGCGAGCCGTCGAATACCGCAAGCACACCTTCTGCGCCCGCTGAAGCTGTACCCGCTTCGGCGAACACGGTAGCCGCCTCGGCCGAAAGCACGATCGTCGTCGAAAATGAGCTCTACCGCATTACCTTCACCAATCAAGGCGCACAGGTAAAGTCGTGGATCCTCAAAAAGTACAAGGACGATGACGGCCAGCCGCTCGACCTTGTGAACCACGCAACCGCACCCAAATTCGGCTACCCGCTCTCGCTTTACGCCTACGATCAGGGTTTGCGCACCCGGCTGGACAGTGCACTTTATGTGTCCTCAGCCACAGGAACCGTCGAGGCCCCCGGATCGATCAGCTTTGATTATTCCGCCGGCGGCCTTGTCGTTCATAAGACCTTTCATTTCGATTCGACCTATGTCGTCCGTGCCGAAGTCTCCGTGACCCAGAATGGAGCGCCTGTGACCGCTCTGCTCGCGTGGCCGTCAGGCTTCGGCGATCAAAGCACCTTGCCGCAGTATGCGGGAGGCACGGTTGACACCTCGCAGAACGGCAAAGACGATCAGATTGCATATAAGAAGGTCGTCGGTGGCGAAACTCTTCACGGGCCCTTCGACTGGGCCGGCGTCGGCGATCTTTATTTTGCCGCCATCTTTCTTCCCGACGATCCTTCGAGCGCTACCCTGGTAAGCCTGCACAACAGTATCGCGGTGCCGCGCAATCTCAAGAAGCCCGACTCCGGCCAGACCGATCAGGCTTCGGTTCTCGGGGCTGCCATGGGCGACACCGATGGATCTACCCGCCTGCGCATCTTCGTCGGCCCGAAATCGCTCGACGTACTCGGATCGGTGCACGCCGTGAACGGCGCGAGCCTCGAGAAGGTCGTCAGCTTCGGCTGGTGGGGAGTTGTTGCCAAGCCTCTCTTCATCATCCTCCGCTTCCTTTACGAGCACATCGTGCCCAACTGGGGATGGTGCATCCTCCTTCTCACCATCATCCTCAACGTGGCCATGCTGCCCACGCGTTTCCAGATGATGAAGTCGTCGCTGAAGATGCAGCGCATCCAGCCGCAGATGGAGGTCATCAAGGCCAAGTACGCCAAGTACAAGGCCACCGATCCGCGCAAGCAGGAGATGCAGCGCGAGATCATGGACCTGCAGAAGCGCGAGGGGGTCAACATGTTTGGCGGCTGCCTGCCCATGCTTATCCAGTGGCCGCTGCTCTTCGGCTTCTATCGCATGCTGGGCAACGTCATCGAGCTGCGCCAGGCGCATTGGCTCTGGCTGCCCGATCTCTCGGCTCCCGATCCGTGGCACATTCTGCCCATCTCCGTCGTCCTGTCCATGTTCCTCACGCAGTACTTCACTCCCTCACCCGGCATGGACCCCGCCCAGCAGAAGATGATGGCCTTCACCATGCCAGCGGTCTTCGGGTTCATGATGTGGAACTACGGCTCCGGTCTCTCCCTCTACTGGGCCTGCAGTAACTTCTTCGGCGTTGCCACACAGCTGGTCATCAACCGCAGCAAGATGGGCCGCGAGATGCGCGAGATCGCCGCCAAACGCGCAGCCAAGCGCAGTGGTAAAGTGATTAACGCGCGAAGATAGTAAGTTGCTCTAACTACAACTTGGCGTCTGGATTTCCAGGCGCCTGTTCACTCAGTCGTTGTCGCTGACGAATTACACCGGGAGTGAGATACTAAAAAGCGATGCCCATCGAGGATTACTCAGCAGCCGCCCAACGCATCGCTTCCCTTCTTAAAACCCTCACCGCTCCCGGAAGGCTCCGCCTCAAGTATCGAATTACCGCAGGTGAGGGTGCGGCCGATCCCGATCAACTCGAAGCGCGCGAAATCTATGTGGAACTGGCCGGCCCGGACGCAGGACTGCTGACCCAGCGTGGCGGTGAACTGCTGCGCGCTCTCGAGCACGTTGCCGCGAAAATAATTCGGCTCGAAAACGAAGAGCACGACAAGGTTTCCTTCGACGCGAACAACTTCAAGGCCATGCGCGCCCGGGAACTGAAACTCGCCGCCGAGACTGCCGCCGAAAAAGTCCGGCGCACCGGTCAGCCTTTCAGCTTTGCTCCAATGAGTTCCCGCGAACGCCGCATGTTGCATCTTGCTTTCCGCGCGTATGACGACCTTGCCACCTCTTCCACCGGTGAGGGCCTTAACCGTTTTGTAGTGGCGCATCCCAAAGGCTATGACACCAGCAAGATCGCTGCTCCGGCCCGCCGTCCATTCGCTGGCGGCGGCCGGGGCCGCCGCTAAGTTCGTAGAATATTTGCGAACGCACTGAGCTCTGTCTCTGAGCCCTATCCCCTCTGCCCTTGCATCGAACGCATTGGCCCGTTAGCTTCATCCTGAGCCCTGAGCCCTGAGCCCTGAGCCCTGAGCCCTGAGCCCTGTGAAATGCAGCCTCATCCTCAACTCGCCGAGCAGGAATCGGTTGCCAACGAGACCATCGCGGCCATCTCCACTCCGCCCGGCCGCGGAGGCATCGGCATCGTGCGCCTCTCCGGACCGCACGCGCTCGAAATTGCAAATGCGCTTCTCACGTTGCGCAATCCCCTCGCCCACGCCCGCGCCCTCTTCGCCGAGATCCACGATCCCGAAACGCAACACAAGCTCGACGAGGCGATCGTAACCTGGTTCGCGCGTCCTAACTCCTACACCGGCGAGGATCTCGTCGAAATCGCCGCCCACGGATCGCCGGTCATCCTTGAATTGCTGATGCGCCTCGCCCTGCAGCGCGGTGCGCGCCTCGCGCGGCCTGGCGAATTCACCGAACGCGCGTTTCTGTCCGGCCGTATCGACCTCACCCAGGCCGAGGCCGTGCGCGACCTGATCGAATCGCAGACTCTCTATCAGGCGCGCATCGCCGCCGAGCAGATGGGTGGCGCGCTCTCCCGCCGCATCCAGCCGGCCAAGCAGACGCTCGTCGAGCTGATCTCTCTGCTCGAAGCCGGCATCGACTTCGCCGAAGATGATGTCGAAGTGACTCCGGATGTCGAAATCGTAACTCGTATAGATACAATTGCCGTCGATCTCGAAAAACTCGCCCGCTCCTTCGAGCATGGACGCATCGTGCATTCCGGACTCACGCTCGCTATCGTCGGACGGCCCAACGTGGGCAAATCATCGCTCTTCAATCGCCTTGTCGAACGCGAGCGCGCCATCGTCACGTCCACGCCCGGAACCACGCGGGATCTCGTCACCGAGCGTGTCTCCCTGGGAGGCATTCCGGTCGAGCTCGTCGACACCGCCGGCCTCCGCGAGGCCACCGAAGAGGCCGAATCGATCGGTATCCAAAAATCCCGCGAAGCGCTCGCCGACGCCGACCTGGTACTGGTCGTCCTTGAAGCAGGAATTCCGATGCGCGAGGACGAGGCAGGCCTGATCCAATCCCTCGCCGGACGACGCGCCCTCATCGCCCGCAATAAGAGCGATCTCAACTCTGAGGACTCTGCCCCGATGAGCGTTGCAGAAGAAGTGAATCCGGCAGACGGACTGCCCACCGTCTTCACTTCGGCCCTCACCGGACAGGGGATCGCCGAGCTTCGCAGTACCTTGCTCGACATGCTTCGAAGCCCGGCCTCCGAAGCGGAAAGCGGCATGCTCACAAATCTCCGCCATCACGAAGCGGTCACCGCAGCCCTCGCGTCACTCGGTGCCGCGAAGGCGGCCGTTGGCGCCAGAATCCCGCACGAGATGCTGCTCCTTGATCTCTACGCGTCGCTGCGGCAACTGGACAGCCTCACCGGCGAAACCACCGCCGACGATATCCTAAACCGCATCTTCTCTACCTTCTGCATCGGGAAATAGAGCGGCCGGCATCTCCTATGCGAGCCGAATGTGCAACCTCATTCCGGCCGCTGCCCTCTAAGAGGCTACTGTCCTTTTTTGCATGTCCCGCTGGCGCGGATCTGTTTCACCCTGGGTTTGCACGATGACTCGACGGATTCCTAATGCTACATATCGGCTGCAGCTTCACAAGGGGTTTACCTTCGACGATGCCGCGGCCATCGCCGGATACCTCAGCGAACTCGGTATCTCGCACGTCTACTGCTCGCCGTACCTGCAGGCCGCGCCCGGCAGCATGCACGGCTATGATGTTGTCGACCCGCAGCGCGTGAACGAGGAACTCGGCGGTGCGGCAGCGCACGAGCGTTTTGGCGCCCGGCTCGCGGAGCTCGGCCTGGGCCAGGTCCTCGACATCGTGCCCAACCACATGTCGCTGGGCAAGGAGAATCGCTACTGGTGGGACGTGCTGGAGAACGGCCCTCTGAGCCGCTATGCCTCCTATTTCGACATCGACTGGCGTCCGCAGGAAGAGCGGTTGCGGGACAAGGTTTTGGTGCCTGTCCTCGCCGACCAATACGGGCGCGTCCTGCAGGATGGAAATATCAAGGTCTCTCGCAACGGTATCCGATTTCAGGTCGAGGCTGCCGGCCAGACATTTCCCGTCGCGCCTGTCTCGCTTCCCCTTATCCTCCATCGCGCAGCTGATTACGCAAAATCGGATACCTTGAATTTTCTCGCCGCCTCCTTCGCTCGCCTGCCATCTCCCGAATATGTCGATCGCAGAACCATCCTTGCGCGTGATCGTGACAAGCTTGTGCTCCTCGGGCTGCTTGAGCGCCTGTGTGTTGAAGAACCAAAAGTTGCCGAAATGATCGACCAGTCGATAACTGAACTCAATGCGAATCTCAACGCTCTTGACGACTTCCTCGACCAGCAGAACTATCGCCTCTCCTATTGGAAAGCAGCCGATCAGCAACTCGGGTATCGCCGATTCTTCGACGTCAACACGCTCATCGGTTTGCGTGTCGAGCGCGAGCATGTATTCGAAGAAACCCACGCGCTGATTCTCGATTGGCTGCGCCGCGGTGTGCTTGACGGAGTCCGCGTCGACCATCCTGACGGCCTCCGCGATCCGTTGGAATACTTCCGTCGTCTGCGCGATCGCGCGCCTGACGCATGGATTGTCGGCGAAAAGATTCTCGAGCCGGGAGAATTCCTCCGCGAAGACTGGCCCATTGAAGGCACCAGCGGCTACGACTTTCTCAACACCGTCAACGGAGTGCTTGTTCACCGCGAAGGCGTTGCGGAGTTGCGTAGCATTTATACCGACTTCACAGCAGAGCCCGGCGATTTCGGGGCTGTCGCCCACGACAAGAAGATTGCCGTCACGCAGGAGGGGCTTGGCAGCGACGTCAACCGCCTGGCATCCCTGTTCGTTGAGATCTGCGAGGCCAATCGTAATCAGCGCGACTACACGCGCGCGGAAATACGCCGCGCTATTCGCGAGATGGCCGCCTGCTTCCGCATCTACCGCACCTACGTCGTTCCGGCCCGCAACGAGATCACTGAAGAAGACCGAGCCTTTATCGCCGAAGCCGCCGAATGCGCGAAGCAGCATCGCCAGGATATCGACGGTGGCCTCTTCGACTTTCTCCGCGATGTGCTCACCATGGTAGTCAGCGGAAGGAGAGAAACCGAGTTTCTTCTTCTCTTCCAGCAATTCACCGGGCCTGTGATGGCCAAGGGCGTCGAAGACACCGCCTTCTACTGTTTCAACCGCCTCATCGGCCTGAACGAAGTCGGCAGCGATCCCGGTCGCGACGGAATCTCCGTCCCCGACTTTCATTCTTACTGCGAAAAAATGCAGGCTACGCGCCCGCTGACGATGACCACTCTCTCTACGCACGACACCAAGCGAAGCGATGACGTACGCGCCCGTCTAGCCGTCCTCTCTGAACTGCCCGGACGCTTCCGCTCCGCGATCCAACGCTGGTTCCGCATCAACACTGAATTCCGCATCAAGTCCGCATCGGGCGTCGAATATCCCGATCGCAACACCGAGTATTTCTACTATCAGACGCTGATCGGCGCATGGCCGCTCCCGCTCGAGAGGGCTCAGGCTTACATGCTCAAGGCGGTGCGCGAAGCCAAGCAGCATACTTCATGGGTGGCCAACAACAAGGAATTCGAAGACGCCCTGAACAGCTTCATTGAAAAAACGCTCGCGCATGAGCCCTTCATCCAGAAGCTTGAAGAGTTCGTTGCCCGCATCGCCGAAGCCGGCCGGGTCAACTCGCTCGCTCAGACTCTGCTCAAGTGCGTCGCGCCCGGTGTCCCCGATCTCTACCAGGGAGGCGAGCTCTGGGATCTCAGCCTGGTCGATCCCGATAACCGCCGCCCCGTCGATTACACCTTGCGCCGCCAGCTCCTCGAAGAGTTACAACAGCTCTCCGGCGACGCCATTGCCGCCCGGATCATGCGTCGCGCCGACGAGGGTCTTCCCAAGATTTGGATCATCCATCACGCTCTTTGTCTTCGCCGCGAGCATCCGGAATGGTTCGGAGCTGACGCCGGCTACCTTCCGTTGAACGCCGAAGGTTCGAAGGCCGACCACGTCATCGCATGCATGCGCGGCGATTCGGTCATCGCCGTTGTTCCTCGACTGATCATCAGGCTCGACGACGCCTGGAGAAGGACCCGCCTCACCCTGCCCGAAGGCCGTTGGATGAATCGTTTGACGCGTGAAAGTCTAAAGGGCGGCAGCATCGAAGTCGAAAACCTGCTCCGCCATTTCCCCGTCGCGCTACTCACCCGGGAGACCGACACCAATGCATGAGTTCACCCTCTGGGCGCCAGGAGTGAAGAAGGTTTCCGTGAAAGTCGGCGCTGCAGCCTATCCGATGACGGGGCCGGATCCCCGTGGATGGTGGAAGGCCTCCGTCGACGAAGCCAGACCGGGCAGCGACTACGCATTCGTTCTCGACCGCGATCCGACTCCGTATCCTGATCCGCGCAGCCTCTGGCAACCCGAGGGAGTCCACGGCCCCTCGCGCATCTACAATCAGACAGCCTTCTCCTGGAACGATGCGGGTTTCCAGCCTCCGCCGCTCCCCTCGGCCATCATCTACGAGCTCCACGTCGGGACATTCACTCCCGATGGCACCTTCGACGCCGCAATTGCTCGCCTCGACTATCTCGTCGAACTGGGCATCACCCACGTCGAGCTTATGCCGGTTGCTGAATTCCCCGGCGAGCACGGGTGGGGCTACGATGGCGTTGCGCTTTTTGCCGTGAGCCATGCCTACGGAGGTCCGGACGGGCTCAAGCGCTTCGTCGACGCCGCCCATCAGCGCGGTCTCGCAGTGCTGCTCGACGTGGTCTACAACCATTTTGGACCCGTCGGCAATTACACCGGCAAGTTCGGTCCCTACGTCACCACCAAGCACCGCACGCCGTGGGGCGACGCCGTTAACTTCGAGGGCCCGGGCAGCGATCAGGTGCGCCGCTTCTTCTGCGACAACGCTCTGATGTGGATGCGCGATTACCACATCGATGGTCTGCGCCTTGATGCGATAACCGAGATCGTCGACCGCTCCGCCATCCACTTCCTCGAGCAACTTTCGACTGAAACCGAAGCGCTCTCCGCCGATCTCGGCCGCTCACTTGTTCTCATCGCCGAAAGCGACCTGAACGATCCCCGTGTCGTCACTCCGCGTGAGGCTCATGGCTATGGCCTCGACGCGCAGTGGAGCGACGACTTTCACCACGCCCTCTTCACCGTCCTTCACAGCGAGCCGGGCAAAGGCTACTACCAGGACTTCGGCACCCTCGAGCAGCTGGCCAAATCTCTCACCCGCGTCTACGTCTACGACGGTGCATACTCCCACTATCGCAGGCGCCACCACGGGCGTCCGGTTGAGGGGCTTTCAGCCCACCGCTTCCTCGGCTACATCCAGAACCACGACCAGGTCGGCAACCGCGCCATCGGTGACCGTGTCGAACACATTGTCGGCATGCAGCGCGCAAAAGTCGCTGCCGCCCTCATTTTCACCGCGCCCTTTCTCCCGATGCTCTTTCAGGGGGAAGAATTCGCTGCTTCGACGCCCTTCCAGTATTTCGCCGATCACGACGATCCCAAAATGGCGAAGTCTGTTTCCGAAGGCCGCCGCCGTGAATTCGCTGCGTTCGGCTGGGACCCCGCGTCCATTCCCGATCCCGAAAACCCCGCGACCTTCCGGCGCTCAAAGCTCAACTGGGAGGAAATCGGCGAGGGCCGCCACGCCGAGATGCTCGAGTGGTATCGAAAGCTCATCCATCTTCGCCGCAACTCGCCGTCGCTCAACGACGGCGAGCTCCATAACATCACCGTTGCCTTCGACGAAGACGACCGCTGGCTCACCATAGATCGGAAGGGAGAACACGGCGCCGTGAGAGTCCTTTGCAACCTCGGGGATCAGGCGGTCGAGCTCCCCAATCCCGGGCACCTGCCCGTGGTGCTTGCATCGCCGGATGGAGTGCAGGCGGTCGAAGAAAAAATCTTCCTTCCTCCCGACGGCGTCGCCATTCTTTCGAACGAATCGCCCTAAGTTATGGCGAGATGAGTGATCGGTCCGCGATCCAGTCGAAGTGGCGAACGCTCCAGTCTTTTCCCCTGACAGCGAGAGCTCCGGCAAATTGCGGCCCGAGGTCGAGAGACACGAATGACCAGCGCCTCGTCTCCTCCGGATCCCATTGGCATTCAAGAAGTGAAGGTGTTGTTCCCCGGTCGAGGCTCACCGCGAACGAGTCGAGAGGTATCGAGAGCCCACGTCCATGAGCCTTGAGGAAAGCCTCCTTGCGCGTCCAGCATCGGAAGAAGGCGTTCAGTCGATCGAACTCTGCCGTTCTCTCTAGTGCCAAAATTTCGCTTTGCGAGAAATGCGACTGCGCGATGTCACGCCAATCATTCATGGGCCGCACAGCTTCGACATCGATGCCAACCGGAGAATCAAGACAGAGCGCGAGCAGACTCAGCCCGTTTGTGTGGGAAAGATTGAAGCGCAGGGAAGCAGAGTCATCCGCCAGCTCCGGTTTGCCGAACTCATTGAAGGTGAATACAAGATCGCGAGGCGCAACGCCGGTATAAGCGCCGAGTATCAGCCTCATCCTGCCGTGATCGACGATGAAGTTGCGGGTGAGATGCGGGAAGCGGAAGCGTGTTGCTCGTTGCTGCTCGTCGCTGCTGAGCAGGTCGGAATAACGCGAGAGATCTACGAGGGGCTCCGGCTCAAGCCTCCAGATGTGGACTTCGTTAACTCCGGGGCGGCAGGCGGGATTTTGGTCCGCAACGGGAAGATTAGCCATGACGATGAGAATCAGGCGTTGGCAGGCTGAGGCTTCTCCAGGCTGCTGCGAAGAATATCGCCTACCACGCTCAGATTCGGCTCGATAAACATGGTCTCATGGTTCCCCGGAGCCCACTGAACGTCGACACCCCCTGAAGCCAGTGCGCCCCACCCGCAGGCTGGTTCGGCTCCTGGAATGTAGATGGCGTCAGTGGCACGGATGAGCGTAATGCGTCCGGGAAAAGGCTTGCCGCTGTAAGTACGGATCGATTCGAAGGTTTGCAGGCTCACGTTGTGCATGAAATGCGGGAGCGGCAGCCCGAGAGACTGAAACAGCCGCTGCGCAAATGCCCAGTGCTTCAGAAATATCTTGCCGCGTGTGGACGACACCTTCTGCTTGATCGCGTTCCATGCGTATCTTGCTCGTCCACGCGGCGTCAGCGGTTGGAGCTTACCGCGATGGAACCGGAGTTTCCTGTCCAGGCGGGCTCGCAGCGTCATCTCCGGCATATGCTTCTGCTGGACCGCCAGTTCCGCAGCGTATCCGGGACGCCAGGAGTCAAACAGCACCACCATCGCCACTTCCTCGCCCGATTCGATGATCTGCCGCGCCGTCTCGACCGCGAGCGGGCCGGCCGCGCACCATCCACCGATGTGGTACGGGCCGTGAGGCTGTGCCGAGCGGATCTCCTTCGCATAGAGAGCGACACGCTCTTCCATTTCCATCGACTCATTAAGCTCGCGCAGGCCATAGAAGGGCCGGTCTTCGCCCAGTACCGACGGCAGGCCTCCGTACAGCAGGTACGAGTGGATGAGAAAGAAGGGCGGCTTCGAGCCTTTGGGCTGTACCGGCACCAGCGGCGAGTAAAGCGTACGGCCGCGAATGATATCCGCCAGCTGCTCAATCGTGGGGGCATTGAAGATGGTGGTAATTGGCAGCGATAGCGAAAGAGAGCGGTTGATATTCGCAAACAGCCGCACGATCATCAGCGAATAGCCGCCAAGAGTGAAGAAGTTCGTGCGGATGCCGATGCCGTGAACACCCAGCACCGATTCCCAGATCGAAACCAGGGTAGTCTCAAGCTCGTCGCGCGGCGGAACAAATTCGCTATCCTCGACCGTAGCCTGCGGCGAAGAGCCCGGGAGGGGAAGAACCTCAACGTCTACGGAACCATCGAGCCGCCGCGGAATGGAGACCACGGGAACGATCTCGGCTGAGGCAAGATGCTGTGGAGCGACAGACTTGACGTCTGTCCGGATCGCCGCGATCGACGGATGTTCTCCATTTCGTCCCGCAACGTAGGCAACCAGCACAGGTGTGCCGTTTACGTCGGGCCGAATCGCGACCCCGGCATCTGCCACCGACGGTTCGTTAAGAAGCAGGTCTTCCAGCTCGCACAAACGAAGGCGGTGTCCGTGAAGGCTGACCGTGCGATCGAGCTGATCGAGCACTTCGAATCCGCGATCCGGAGAGTAGCTCGCCGCATACCCTGTACCGAGCTGATCGGAACCACGATGAACAACGAGTTCGCCGGGAACTGCAAAGGGAGCCGGACTGCCGGACTCATCGAGAATCCGCAAAGTATCCCCTGGCAATGGTGCTGTCGGCCACTGCCGCGGCTGCTGTGAAGCGTCGAGGCGCGCCACTCCGGCGGGACCTGCGGTATTGGCCGACAAAAGCAACGACCAGGCGCGGCTGCGGGACTTTGCCAACTTGGTGGCGACGACCGGAGACAGTCGGGATCCGCGAGATACGAGATTGACCCTGCGATCGCCCGGCCAGGTGTCCAGAAGATGAGACCATTCGGACGGAGAGCCGAATGCGAAGGAGACCTGCTCCCGGTCGAAGATGAGGTTGAGCTGTTCTGACCTGCCGTTGCCGGGATAGACGATGGTTGCACCGGAAAGCAGCGGCAGAAGCAGGTCGGCCCATGCATCAGTTGCGCCGAGCGGCGAAACCTCGCTTGCCGGCGAGACGAAGACGCAATCGCCCGCCTCGATTCCGAGCGCGTGGGCAGCACCGTGCAGGCTTCTGAGGGTAGCGGCATGGGAGACAGTCTTAAATACGTATCTGTTATCGTTACTTATTCTGGCTCCCAGCCACGCTGTGTCGTTCGCTGCAGGTGGATCGCCGACAGGCCGGTCACCTACAACATCGGCTTCCAGCTGCTCGTACGCGGTTACCGAAGAGAATTTTTCTGCGAAGCCGCGTCCGGCCAGACATAGAGCGGGTTTCAGCTGGCCCCGGATCTCCTGCCACTCCGCGGAACTGACGCTGACGGGCACAGGCAGAACCACGGCGCCTATGCGCAAAGCGGCGATAACGGCAGCAGCGGAATCGGCGTCCGGCTGCAGGCGCAGTGCTACTGTCTGGCCCGCAAGCAGACCCCGTCGTTTCATTGACTGAGCGAAGCTGAGGCTGCGATTGCGGAGCCCCTTCCAGCTGATTTGCGATTCACTCAGAATGATGGCAGGCGCGTTGCCGAGCGCGGCAGCGTGGCGATCGAAGCCTTCAACGAGCGAGGTAAATTCCGCTTCGCTGCTCCCGGAAGCCTCGGCGCTAGCCGCGTGACTCCGGCCTGCGCTGCTCAAAGCCGTCTGCTCCTCATGGGAGAGCATTGGCAGCTCGGAGACCCGCAGCGTGTCGTCCTCCATCACCGCTTCGAGGATGCGGGTGTATTGATCGAGCAGCCGAAGCACGCGTTGGCGCTCGAACAGGATCGTGTTGTACTCGATCTGCAGGCGGGGGCCTTCGTTGCGTTCGACAATGCTGACCAGCATGTCGAAATTAACCCCGCCACTCACCGACGGCCGCGGAACGATGCGCAGTTCACCCGCAGCCTGCGGCTGCATGAAAGCCTTCTGATAAACGAAATAGACCTGCAGGAACTGCGAGGTTGCGCCCGCCTGGTCGATCTGAAACTCCTCGGTCAGCCGCGAGAAGGGCAGATCCTGGTGCGCATAGGATTTTGCGCTCCAGTCGATAACCCGGCCGAGAAGCTCGCGATACGTAGGATTGCCGCGCACATCCCCCAGAATGACCTGAGGATGCGCAAAGCGGCCGACCACGTTTTCCATCCCCGGCTGCGTACGGTTGGCGATCGTTGAGCCGAGCAGGAACTCGCTCTGGCCGGTGTACCGCGAGATGAGTGCTTCGAAGGCCGCCAGCAGCACCTGGTGCATCGTGGCGTCGTGCCGCCGGCAATAGTTCTTAAGTCGCGCGGTGAGCTCCGGCGACAATAGCCGGCCCTCGATATCGCCCGGAGCGCTCTTCTGCGACGTACGCGGAGAATCGGTCGGCAACGCGACCGCCGGCATCTCCCGCTGGATATGCTCCTTCCAGAAGCCCAGCGCTGCCTGCGCGGCCTTGCTCTCCAGCCATTCCTGCTGCCACACCGTGAAATCGGCGAACTGAAACGGAAGTTCCGGCAGCGAAGGCTCGCGCCCTTCAGTCGCAGCCGCATAGAGATCGGCAAAGTCGCGAATGAGAATTCCGTTCGACCAGCCGTCACAGGCAATGTGGTGCACCGTGAAAGCCAGGAAATGATCCCGATCGTTTACGTGAATCAGGTGTACGAAAAATGCCGGTCCGCTGGCCAGATCAAGCTGGATTCGGCTGTGATCGTGGATCAGTTCTTCGGCGCGTTCCGCCCGTTCGGCAACCTCGAGGTTGCGCAGGTCGGAAACGGTAAAGCTGTAAGCGGGCTCCTCGGAGATAATCTGCGAGAGACCGCCGTCGACCATGCGGAACGTAGTGCGCAGCGCCTCATGGCGCAGCACCAGCGCGCGCACGCATTCCTCAGCGACGTCGTCCCGCACTGGACCCTCAAGGCGGAAGGCGACTGCCATATTCGAGGCGGTCGAGGCGCCCGCGAGTTGGTCCAGTAGCCAGTAGCGGCTCTGTTCCAGCCCGGCCGGGAAGACGTAAACCCCGTCCAGGGGCGACGAATCCGCCCCCACGGCACCCTCGGCCACGGACGGATCGTCAGAGTTCGCGTTTTGCACTGTACTAACAGAATCAGAACGAACCATAGAAGGCCAGTAAATATGCTGCGGTCACACCGACTTAGTTGCAATTGATCATTCGTGTTATTGCAACACCGTACGCGGTCTGCGATGCAGCGAGCGGGGAACTGGCTGGATCGTTGCTCCGATCAGTTCGGCGGCCTTGTCGTCATGGTTCTCCTGAACCTGCGCGCAGATCGCCGCGATCGTCTTATATTGAAAGATATCCCGGGCAGATATTTTGATACCCGCCTGGTTGGCGATCGTGTTGATGCGGAAGATCATCAACGAATCGCCGCCTAGCTCGAAGATACTATCTTCTACGCTAACTTCCTTAAGATTTAGAACATCGCTCCATATCTTTGCAAGCTTTTCTTCCACCGGATTGCGCGGATAGACAATCGCGCGTTCGCGCATCAGCTGCTCCGGCTGGGGCGCAGGCAGAGCGCGGCGGTCTACCTTCCCATTCACCGTCCGTGGAAAGCTCTCAACCGCCATGATCGCTGCCGGCTGCATATATTCGGGCAGCTGGGTCTTCAGATAAGCGCGAAGCTCCGTGATCAAGCCAGCAGAGTCCCCCGTCCTTTCGGGTATGACGTATGCCGCGAGCCTTTTGTCTCCGGGCGCGTCATTTTCTGTCACCCAGTCAGTACGCACACAGGCAACGGCTGCCTTTACTAGTGGAGAGCGCTCCAGCGCGTATTCGATTTCCGCAAGCTCGATGCGGTAACCGCGAACCTTGACCTGGGTATCCGCGCGACCCAGAAATTCGACTGTGCCATCGGTGCGGTAGCGGGCCAGATCGCCGGTGCGGTAGAGCCGCTCGGTAAGACCGGGCGCGAAGGTGTGGCTTAGGAACTTCTCCGCGGTCAGCTCGGGAGCATTCATGTAGCCGAGCGAAACGCCGTCTCCGGCGGCAAAGAGCTCGCCGGTCACTCCCACGGGCACCGGCTGCATCGCCGCGTCGACGATGTAGATGCGGGTGTTTGAGATCGGCCGTCCTATCGGCACGGTTCCCGAGATCAGGCTGTCGAGGGTGATGGTGTGGCAGCAGGTGAAGGTCGTGTTCTCTGTCGGCCCGTAGCCGTTGATCAGCCGCAGGTGGGGCAGCTCTTCGAGCACCCGGCGCACGTGCGTAACGGACAGAACATCGCCTCCGGCAAGAAGCTGGCGCAGTGGCCTCAGGCTCTCAAGGTGCGTGGTTGCAATCAGATGGAAGAGCGCCGCGGTAAGCCACAGCGTCGTAATGTCGTGCCGGCGAATCAGCCCGCCGATGTCTTCCGGTGTCACGCGGCCGGCGGGAGCAAGAACCAGGCGGCCGCCGTTCAGCAGCGCGCCCCAGATCTCGAAGGTGGCAGCGTCGAACGACAGCGGAGCCAGTTGCAGGAACACCTCGTCGGAAGAGAAGCTGGCGAAGGAGTTGTTTTTGACCAGCCGCGTGACGGCCCGATGCGGCACCAGCACACCCTTGGGATTGCCGGTCGAGCCGGAGGTGTACATCACGTAGGCCAGTTCTTCGGATCCGCCGTTGTGCCCGAGATTAGCACCCGATTCGAGCGCAATAGTCGGCCAGTCGGCGTCGAGAGAAATAACATTGGTGGCCAGCTCCGGCAGCTTGGCGGCGATGGCGCGGTCGGTCAGCAGTGCCTGCGCCTGCGAGTCTTCAATCAGGAAGGTGAGGCGCGACGCCGGGTAGCTGGCGTCCACCGGCACATACGCGGCACCAACCTTCAGAATCGCCAGCAGGCCGGCGATGACTTCCAGCGAGCGATCGAGGCACAGCGCAACCCGCGCACCCGGCTTGATTCCGCCGCTGTCCAGGAAGCGTGCGAGCTGGTTTGCCTTCTCGTTCAGTTCGGAGTAAGTCAGCGACTGGTCGCCCGCAGTCAGTGCGATGGCATCAGGCGTACGCCGGGCCTGATCCTCGAAAATGCGATGGATGGAACTCGTCCGTGGATAGTCGGTTGCGGTCTTGTTCCAGTCGATAAGCAGCTGCTGTTTTTGAGCGGCTGTAAGCACCGATACCTGGCCGGAGGCCTGTGCAGCGTCATCGACAAATGCCTGCAGGATCGCCTGCAGATGACCGCACCAGCGCTCGATGGTTGCTTCGTCGAAGAGTCCGGTGTTGTAGTCGCAGTCCAGCCACAACTCGTTGCCGCGATCGATGAAGTTGAAGAAAAGGTCCATGTTGACATGGGTCTTCGGGTTACCCGCAAGGTCGACGTCGAGCCCGTCGAACTTCAGACCGGCGCCCACCGTCTCCACGTTGAATTGCACCTCAACCAGAGGCAGACGCGAGGAGTCGCGCTGGATCTTCAATTTACGCAGCAGCGTTCCATAGGTGTAATTCTGGTGATCCTGTGCGTCGAGCAGCTTCTTGCGCGCTTGCTTGAAGGAATCAGCCAGCGACTGGGCCGCATCGAAACGGCTGCGGATAGGAAGGAAGTTGACGCAGTGTCCGACAAGCGTGCCGCCATTCTCGAGCAGCGACTGCCCCGCCATCGGTATGCCAATGACGACATCGTCCTGCTGCGAGAGCCGATGAATCAGTTGAGAGAAGCCGCCCAACAGTGTGGCGAACAGTGTGCTCCCCTGCTTCGCGCCCGCCTTTTTCACCGCCTTCAAAAACTCCTGCGGAAAGACGAAGCGCTTGGTCGCGCCATCGTTACCGCGCATCGCGGGACGTGGCCGGTCTGTCGGCAACTGAAGCACCGAAGGCGTGGTCTTGAACTCGTTCAGCCAGTACGCCTCGACCTCGCTGTTCTCTTCCGACTCGTGACGCGCGTTCTCGTCCGCCGCATACTGGCTGAAGCTGAGAGGCGCGGGCAGCGACGCGGCCTTGCCCGAGACGGCGGCGTTGTATAGCTCGCCAAGTTCGGAATAGAGGACATTGGTCGACCATCCGTCAAAGATGATGTGATGGGCGCTGAAGACCAGCACGTGCTCGGCGGGCGTCAGACAAACCAGCCGCATGCGGAACAGCGGCCCGTGCTGCAGGTCGAAGGGCGTGGACGCCCGCTCGGCAATAAACTCCTTGAGACTTGCATCGCGCGCTTCGGGCGTAAGCGCACTCAGGTCTTCTCGCTCCAGCGGCAGCGGAATTTCTGCCGCGATATGCACTGTCTCCCCGTCTTCCCGCACGACAGCGCGCAGCGCTTCATGCCGGGCAACAAGCTGCTCCAGGCTGCGGACCAACGCCGCTTCATTCAATTCGCCCTTGAGGCGCAGCGAGGTGCCTTCATTGAAGGAGCAATTCGCCTCGTCGCCGAGCTGCGTGCCAAAGAGAATTTCGCGCTGCGGCTCGGTGATATGGATATCGCGCTCGACAGGCGTGGGCGCAGCAGCGGGCACGCTCGCGGTCGCCTCCGTCCTTTCCTGAGCAGCGACAACATCGACAGCAGGCAACGGAGCCTCTCCATGCCCAATCGCGTGACCGGCCTGCATCTGGCGCAGGCTGGAGCGGAATGCCTCGCGGACAAACTCAAGATCGGCATCGGTGTGCGCCGTGGTCAGGAAGCACGGGAAGCCTTCCTGAATGTGAATGCCCTTCTCGC
Source organism: uncultured Acidobacteriaceae bacterium (assembly GCA_963786085.1). Taxonomy (GTDB): domain Bacteria; phylum Acidobacteriota; class Terriglobia; order Terriglobales; family Acidobacteriaceae; genus Silvibacterium. The sequence goes on along the minus strand of CAWAYO010000009.1, from coordinate 43,073 downwards.
GCAGGTGGTAGTAGAGCAGCCTCGCTAGCTTCGGCTCCGTAGGCGCGCTCATGTAGAACCACGAGGAGAAGGTCTCAATCGTCGTGTGATACGAGAAGTCGCGGAACATCGAGTTCAGATCCGCAACCAGAGAGCTGGTCTTCTTCGCAAGATCGGTCTGCAGCGATGCTCCCGACTCTTTGATGTGCTCAAGACTGGCGCGAACCGCCGCCAGCGCCAGCGGATGGCGCATGAAGGTTCCCGCGTAGAAGGTGACACCGACCTGCGGGAAGGAGTCGTCGCCATACTGCCACGCTCCACCGTCAAGTGCGTCCATATATGCCGGGCTGCCCGCCAGCACGCCAACTGGCAAGCCGCCGGCAACCACCTTTCCGTAGGTAGCAAGATCGGCGCGAATCCCGTAGAGGGACTGCATGCCTCCGGAGTGCGTACGGAAGCCGGTCACCACCTCATCAAAGATCAGGCACGAGCCGCTCTGTTCGGTGATCTTGCGCACCTCGCGCAGAAATTCCACAGGCCGCAGCTCGGGGTGACGGCTCTGAACAGGCTCAATCAGCACTGCGGCAATCTCGTCGGCGCGCTGGCGAATAATCTCCAGGCTCTCCGGCGTGCCGTAGTCAAGCACCAGAATATTCGCCACGCTCTCGCGAGGAATGCCCGGAGCCACTGGCATCGACCGTTGCTTTCCGACGGCTTTCACCAGTACTTCGTCGAAGCTGCCGTGGTAGTCGCCGGTAAAGAGCACAACCAGGTTGCGACCCGTCACCGTGCGCGCCAGGCGCATCGCGCCCATCACCGCTTCAGAACCGGTGTTGCAGAAGGTTACGCGCTGCATCCCGGTCAACTCGCTGACCAGCTCGGCGCAGATGCCGGACAGCTCCGTCTGCGGCCCAATGGCAAAGCCAAGATCGAGCTGGTTGCGTACCGCTTCAACAATGAAGTCCGGCGAATGGCCGTAGAGGATCGCGCCGTAGCCGTTGAGAATGTCAATGTAGCGGTTGCCATCGTTGTCCCAGAGATAGGCGCCCGACGCCTTATTGACGACCAGCGGATAGACCAGTTCCTTGGTCTGCGCATTGAAACCGGAGACCACGCGTCCGTCGGCAAAAACGCCGCGATGCTCCTGGGTAAATTTCTTCGATCCGGGAGTGCGGGTCGTGTAGCTCTGGATCAGGCCCTTGAGATAAGTGTCCTGCGCCGGATTCAACCCGCCGGTTTCGCCGCGCTGCAGCGGCTTGAACGGCGTGAAGGCCGGCTTAGCAGGCTTCGGCTCGCTTGCCTCAGCGGTGCTCGCGGCGACAACAGGCGCAGGCTGCGCAGTAGTTGGCGCCTGCGGAACCGTTTTTGTATCTACAACAGTTACCGATTGTGTAGGAATTGGAGTATTTGTAACTGTTACAGGAACAGAAACCGCTGCGACCGGCGCGTGGCCCTGCAGAAACGCCATCTGTTGCTGGAACAGGCTGGTAAGCGCCTGCAGCTGACCGGCAAAAAGCGCTTCATAGGATCCCGCCGGAGCTGCTGCAAACGCGACCGGTGCCGGAACGGAAATTGGCGCAGGAGGTGCAATCTGAACGGGTGCAGCTTGAACCGGAGACGCCGCAGCCTGCACCGGGACCGGTGTCGCCACGGGAGCAGCGCGAAGTTCGGGAGCGACGGTTGAGTCCAGGTGCCCGGCCAGCGACCCAAGCGTGGGGTAGCTCTCCATGATCTGCCGAAACGTCAGCTTGACCCGGAATTTGCTCTGAATCCCCTGCGTGAGCTGGGTGAGGAAGAGCGAGTCAAAGCCGAGTTCGAGGAATGAGGCGTCAGGCTCAGCGTCGCTCAGTTCAGTGCCGGAGAGATCGGTAATCAGAGCCTTGAGCTCAGTCAGCATGGTGTCGTTTGGGGCGGCAGAAGCAGGTGTAGCCATGATTAGAACCTCAGCAGGTGGCACAGATGCCTGAATTTGATCGAACGAGGGTAACGGTGGTGTGGCCGCAGCCAACTGTGGCTGCGCGGATTTCGAAGCTGGCGCGTCCACCCAGTGTCTGTGGCGCTCAAAAGGATACGTAGGCAGCAGAACTCGTTTGCGGCGATAGCCGGCGTGAAATGCATTCCAATCGGGATTGGCGCCGGCCGCCCACAGGGAGCCAAGCGCGTTGAGCACAGCCTTGTCGTCGGGCCTGTTATCGCGAGCCGATCCGAGCGACGAAAGCGCGGCAGGTGCTGCCGCTCCCGATCCCGCACCTGGTCCGGCGATTTGGCGAATCAGAGGCACCAGCGTCTCCGCCGGTCCCACCTCAAGCATGATGCGTTCAGGTGTCTTGAGAATCTCGCGAACCGCATCGGCAAAGCGCACCGTGCGGCGAAGCTGATTGGTCCAGTATTCCGGTTTCGAGACTTCGCCCAGCGTGATCCATTTTCCGGTCAGCGTCGAGACGTAGGGAATAGAAGGCTCGGCAAACTCAACGGTTCGCACGACCTCGGCAAACGGCGTCAGCGCGGGTTCCACCATACGGCTGTGGAAGGCGTGCGAAGTCGCCAGGCGGCGGCTCACAACCTTCTCGGCATCGAGCTTCTGGATGAAGCTGTCGATAGCTGCATCGGGACCTGAGACAACGCAAAGCTGCGGACTGTTGACAGCGGCGAGGTCGAGATCCGGCCGATCTGCAATCAGCTGCGCGACCGTGGCTTCGTCTTTACGTATGGCCAGCATGGAGCCGCGAGGCAGATCCTGCATGAGGCGGCAGCGGGCGCCGATGAGCCGCAGCGCATCTTCGAGCGAGAAGACTCCAGCCACGCACGCGGCAACGTACTCGCCAACGCTGTGCCCGACCATGGCGACCGGCCGGATCCCCCACGACATCCACAACTGGGCAAGCGCGTATTCAAAGGCGAAGATGGCCGGCTGCGCATAGAGTGTCTGATTCAGGAGCGTCTGGTTCAGCAGCGTCTGCGCTTCGGGCCCGGGCTCAGTGGGATAGATCACATCGACCAGCCGCACGCCGAGTGCAGCTTCGAGCAACTCGCTGCAGCGATCGAGCGCGTCGCGGAACACCGGCTCTGAGTCATAGAGCCGGCGCCCCATGCCGATCGACTGCACGCCCTGACCGGGAAAGCAGAAGACAACCGAAGGGTTCTCGAAGGGCTTGTCCTGCTTAATCACTGCGCCTTCGCCGGCATTGAGAGCGTCAGCTGCCTCCCGCGTCGACGCGCCAACCAGCGCGCGCCGCAGATGATGACGGCTGCGCCCGGTCTGCAGCGTCCACGCCGCATCCGCAAAGTTCAGATCCACGTTCTTCGAAAAGTGGCTGGCAAGCGATTGTGTGAGGTTGTTTAGCGCCGCGGGCGTCTTCGCCGACCAGACCAGAAGCTGCTGCTCGCGCCCCGCATCCGAGGCCGGAAGCTGCGGCGGCTCTTCGACCACCAGATGCGCATTGGTGCCGCCAACCCCGAACGCGCTCACTCCGGCCCGCAGTGGAGTGCCATTTGCTTCCCACGGTTCGAGCTTGCGGCTGAAGTAGAATGGACTATTGGCCAGCTCAAGATGCGGGTTCGGCTCCTCGAAATGAAGCAGCGCGGGAATCGCCCGATTCTGGATCTGGAGGACGGTCTTGATCAGTCCGACGCCTCCGGCAGCTACGTCAAGATGTCCGACATTCGCCTTGGCGGTCCCCAGCGAGCAGAAACCCGTCTCAGAGGTCGATGCCCGAAAAGCCTTGTTCAATCCAGCAACTTCAATCGGATCGCCGAGCGGCGTGCCCGTGCCATGAGCTTCTAGATAGGTGATCGATTCGGCCGAGACGCCGGCCATCTTCTGCGCGCGCTGGATCACCTGCGCCTGGCCGTCGACACTGGGCGCGGTGTAACCGACCTTGACCGAGCCGTCGTTGTTGATCGCAAAGCCGCGTATAACAGCCAGCACCTGATCGCCGTCTGCGACAGCATCTTCCAGGCGCTTGAGCAACACAACAGCCGAGCCCGACCCGAAGACGGTTCCGCTGGCAGCGCGGTCGAAAGGGCGGCAACGTCCGTCCAGCGAGGCGAGACCGCCTTCCTGCGGAACATATCCGCGATGCTGCGGGAAGGTGATGGAGACGGCTCCCGCCAGGGCCATGTCGCAGCCGCCGGTCAGCAGGCTCTGAGCCGCCTGACAGATTGCGACCAGCGATGTCGAGCACGCGGTCTGCACCGTCATGCTGGGTCCGCGCAGGTTGAGCTTGTAGGAGACGCGCGTGGGCAGGAAGTCCTTATCGTTGCCCAGCATGGTCACGTAGTTGCCGACCTGGTAGGAGCCGGTGAAATCCTCGAGAAATTCGCGGCCGGTGGCGAGGTTGCGCATGAAGTAGGTGTTCATGCTGCAGCCGGCGAAGACGCCTACCGATTGGGTTGTGTGCGCGGGATCGTAGCCGGCGCGCTCCAGCACCTCCCATGCGCATTCGAGGAAGACGCGGTGCTGTGGATCCATGTGTGCAGCTTCTTTCGGATAGATCCCGAAAAAGGCAGCATCGAATTTGTCCGCGTCATTGAGGATGGGTCGCGCGGCGACGTAGTTGTCGGAGCGGCTGGCAGTCTCGCGCTCAAAGCTGTCGAGCTGCTCGCGATCGAAGAAGGTGATCGACTCTACACCGTCGGCGAGATTCGCCCAGAACTCTTCGACGCTGTTGGCTCCGGGAAAACGGCCGGTCATGCCGACGATCGCGACTGCCGATGAGGGAATTGAACCGGCAGATGCCTTCGCTGTAACGATCGCTCGCGAGGGAGTGCTGGTCTCCGGCGTGGAGCTGATCTTGCCGACAACCAGCGAGGTCATGGCGCGCAGTGTGGGATGTTCGAAGATCGAGGCGATCGACAGTTCGTCCTGATTCTCCCGGCGCAGCATCTCGTTGATCCGCGAAACGAGTACCGTGGCCAGCAGAGATGTGCCGCCGCTCTCGAAGAAGTTGTCGTCGATGCCAACGCGCGGCAGGCCGAGGACCTGCTGCCAGATTGCGGTTATCGCTTGCGAAAGATTTCCGGCTGGCTTTTCAGCCGCGTGCGGAGATTGCGCGTGCGTCCTCGCCGCGTTCGACACGGGATGGTTGCCGCCTTCCGGGATTTCGTTGTTCCTTGGCATGCATGACCGGGATACGATTTGAGCTTGCGTTTACGCTTCTCGGGCGGCCGGAACCTCTTCAGCCTCGACGACATCTTCGGCAGAAACAAAGGGGACAAACGGAGAAACATCCGCGCGCTGATATTTCGGCTGCCACCGCAGGTTCATCTTGTTGACGCGTGTTTCAAACTCGGTCAGGTCCTGCTTCAGACTCTTCTCGGCGCGCAGCAGACCGACCTTATTGATGATGACGGCGACACCGCCCACGTTGAGCCTTTCGAGCAGACGGGCCGAACGCTTCAACTCCGCTTTCTTGGTCTTGGCCGACTCGCCGACCAGGATGGTGACATCGGCAAACCGGGCGAGGTACTCGGTTTCGGCAGAGGTGAGGATCGGAGCCGCATCAATCAATACGATGTCGTATTCGTTGGTGAGTTCCTGAAATGCCTTGGCCATGAAGCTGGTCGCCAGCGGAGTCACCTTCGAATTCAGTGGCTGGGTGACCACGGTTGACTGGATTTCCGTGCCAGGCCCACGCTGGGCAGCCTGCTCGCCATTGGTCTCAGAGGCTCGCGATGTGTCCGACAGGTTGACCGTGGCATAAGCGACCGGATTGGTATTTCCGGAAGAATCTATGGTCAGCGTCTTGCGGCCCAGCTTGGCGAGCGTGCTGCCAATGTGGCCCACAATGGTCGTGGTGCCTGCGCCGGCCGTTACTCCTGTGACTACGAATGTTCTCACCCCAGCGGAGTGGGCGGCGTGATCGATACCCGCGGCGAGACGTAGTGCGCATTCGTCGTAGACAAGCTGCGTTACTTCGCGGTCGTCAAGGAGCACACCGATCGGAGAGAAGCCCATCACGGCTTCGACGTCTGCCCCGGTGTAGAGATGCGGATCCAGCAGGTCGAACAGTACTGCCGCCGCAATTCCCATCAGAATGGAGATGGGAAACAGCATCAGCAGATACTTGTGGGTCTTGCTGGGTGCGGGGCCAAGCGGTGCTCGTGCCGGCTGGAAAAGATGTACTGATCCCGGTGAACTGCTCTCGAGCTCGAGATTGCCGATACGTTCGTCGATCGCGTTGTAGCGCGTCTGCAGGCGTTCGACGTCGGCCTTGATCTCATCGGAGCGTTGGAACTTCGGAGTAGCGGTCGTGGCGGCAGTCGTCTGCTGTTGCAGATCGTGCAGCAGCCTGGACTCCACGGTGGCTGCGCGATTCACCTCTGCGTGAAGCTTCTCTTGGAGACGCGCCGCAGCTTTCGCGCGCAGGCTGGTCTGCATCTTCTGCAGCGCAGCTTCGGTGTCGGCCAGCTGCTCTTCAGTTTGCTTTCGCAGCGGATTGTTGGGAGTCAGGCCAGCGAGTGTTCCAAGCAATTCGCTGCGCTTCTGGCCGAGCGATGACTTAAGAGCGGTGAGTTGGGGATCGCCGGCAACGATTTCGTCGGCAGCCGCACTCAACGCGGAGTTGGGAGCTGACGGATCGCCGTTCTCGAGCGAGCTGAGCTGCGCCTCCGCCTGGATACGCTGTGAATGTGCCGTGCTAAGATCGCCACGCATCTTGTCGAGCTGGCTGTCAAACGGATCGGATCCCTCGCCGTTCACGATGGCTACGCCGAGCGACTTGGCGATGGTGGCCTGCTCCGAGAGTAGCGAATCAAGCTCAGACTGAATACGTGCGCGCTCCTGGCGCAGGGTATCCAGGCGTTCATCGCGTCCGTAGAACTCCTCATCCTTCGCCTTCTCGATATAGGTGTTGGTCACCGCATTTACGATCTCGGCGAGACGGGCGGGACGCCCGCCCTGCAACGTGATGCCCACCTGGTAAGTGCTGGCGATGCGCTCTATCTCCAGTGATCCCTGGAGGCGGTTCACGGCAGACTCCTCGCTTTCGCCCGGGAATCGCCATGTGCCCGGCGGCAGCTTCTTGATCGCGTCCGCGATTACGTCATACCGCGTGACCGAGTGGATCTCTTCCTGAATGTAGGTTTCGTACTGGTACTGCTGCTCGCGATCGTCCGTGAGCGTCTTGGGAAAGTTGGGCGAAACATAAATGATGCTGGTCGCCGAGTATGTCGGACGATGGCGCAGCAGGACGGCCAGGCCCAGACCACAGGTCACGAGGGCAATCAGGCTCGCCGTGATCGCATGGATCTTCAGGCTCCTGAGCACATTGATCCGTATTGCACTTGCCGGTGCCGACGGACGAGGTGCTGGCGGAGGCGGCGGAGCTGCCTGTGGTTCGAGATGCCGTGGGGTGATGTACATGAATTCGCGTCCTTGGGGTCCCGTACTGCAAGTAAATCGAAAATTCTGATTCTCGCCGCATCCGGCGGCGAGCAAACTTACTGATTGAGCAACGGCCTAGGGAAGACCGGCCAGGGTACCCAGCGTCAGCAAACTTGTTATCGGGCTGATCTTTTGCATGAAATAAGCCACCTTGTTGAAACCGCTCCTCGGAACGACGATGACATCGCCCGGCTGCAGCCTGACCTCGGCTACGCCGGTAGGAGTCATCAACTGCTTCCAGGGAACCACCCGGGAGGTGTTGGCCGTCTTCTCGATGATCTGGATATTGGGCGACGTTCCCGCCATATCGCCAAGGCCGCCGGCCTGGGCCAGCACGGAGGGCAGCGTCGATTCCGGGGTAAGCGCGATCGCCCCGGGATTCCTGACCTCGCCGAGCACGGTAACGAACTGATCGGCCTGCGAAGGGATAAAGACAATGTCGTTGCGCCGCAGGCGGATATCAGCCATGGCGCTGCCGCTTCTCAGCAGCGTGCGCAGATCGACTTCAAGTACCTGATCGTTGCCGCGGTAAATCATCACGCGATCGGGCAGGCCGTCCTTGTTGGATGGAGTGGACTGCAGACCTCCGCGCGAAACCGCGTCGAGCAGGGTTGGCGTGTTGTCGAAGTAGAAGACGCCCGGGTGCTGCACGTTGCCGAGCACCGTAACGCGGTTCGAGCCGTACTTATCGATGTTTACCGTGACGGTCAGGTTTGTGTAATCCGATGAGAGAGCGTCGATGATCGCTTTGGCCGCGCCTGCGCGAGTAAGGTTGGCAACCATCATCGGACCGGCGATGGGCAGCGTGATGCGTCCGTCAGGGCCGATAATATATTTCCGCGAAAGCTCCGGCCGTCCGGGAAAATCAAGGCTTATCTCGTCACCTGCACCAAGCTGATACTCTTCATCCACCGCAGGCTCGAAGCTCTGCAGCTTCTTTTCTGGGCTCTGCTTCAGCTGTGGCGTGGCGGGCTGATCGGGAGAGGAAGCGGAGGCGGACGCGGGTGCCGGCGCTGCCGTTGTTCCCTGTTGAGCAAGCAATGACAGCGCACCCAGACTCATGACCAGTCCGATACAGGTTGTCCGAGTTGACCGAAGTGCGAATCTCATGATGGCAGACCTTTCGTGAACAATCGAGCCCAGGAACGGATAGAGTTTCCTCAGGCCGGTGCCAGTGTTCCTAATCATGCAATTAGCCTGAAAATTAGGAAATACTCCTAAAGTTGGAGTCCCGATTCGTGCGAACCCAGGCCGCATTTCCCGCCGATCCACGAAGGACAGAGGGCAGTAGGCGAAGCTTCCAGACGATGTAAATTGGCGCCATCGCCAGAAAGCCAAGTGTCTTCATAAAATCCGGTCCGCTGGCCGCCGCAGCCAGTACATGAAGCGCGACCACCAGCAGCGAAGCCAGAGCGTATACGCGAACCCCCGTCACCGGTATGCAGAGGGCCAGCAATAGGGCGAAAACTCCGTAGGCCATGGGCAGGCCGGCAACGTCGAGCAGTGGCTCGGCCATGCGCAGCTTCCCGCGCAGAACCTGCTTCAGCAGAGGCCAGGTCCAGGTCCGCGCAGCATGGAATCGTCCACCTTCCCAGCGCGAGCGCTGCACATTTTCCCCCTGCTTCGAGGCCGGGAGAGAGGCCAAAACCCGTGCAGCCTCAAGGTACTGCACCCGCTTGCGGGCAAGAACCAGATGGAGGTGGTACTCCAGATCCTCAACCACAGAGAATGCTCCGTAAGGTACTTCGCTCAGCAGACTGCGAGTGAGCGCAAAGCCGTTGCCAAAGATGCCTGCCGAAAGGCCAAGCCGCTCGCGCCCGCGCGGGCGGACCACGTTGAAGGCCCGGAATGCCACAGCCGCCAGGCGGCCGCTAATCTTCTCGGTCGAGCTCTCCATCTCGTACCGGCACTGCACCGCCTGCGCTCCGTTGGCCAGCAGCGCCTTTACCTCCGAGACCAGGTTCTTTGAAACAACCGAGTCCGCGTCGATTACCATGACCGCCTGGGCCTCTCCATTGAGCGCATGCTCAAAGCCGTGGCTCAACGCAAAGCCTTTGCCGCGTGCGTCGGGATCGTTAAAGACAAGCACTTCGGCTCCGGCCCGCCGCGCTGCTTCCGCCGTGCCGTCGGTGCAGTTGTGCGCGACCACGACAACCTGCGTGCGCGAGCTGTGTCCGGCAGATTCGAGCACACTGGTGACGCACCGCGAGATCAGAATCTCTTCGTTGTGTGCGGGAATCACGATCGCCAGTGGATACTCCTCGCTGGACTTCTCTTCGCGCCGGCTGCGTGCCGGCAGCCAGGAGGCCGCGGTCACCAGGGTCAGCTCCAGGACAAGCGGAAGAGTGACTGCCACAAGCACCAGGCCAAGAGAGACATAGAGGAGGTGTGTCATAAGTAAAATGCGCCTTTCTTTCGGCGACGAATCATTGCCGGTCCTAAAAGATTGACCGTGCAAATTGTGAGTCAGCGTCTGCGGGGAAGCAATCCCGCTTTTGTGTCGCTGGTCTCGCTAAACGGAGACCTTGAAGCCATATCGCGATGCACGGCGCGAAGCCGGAGCCGAAGCCGACATGCATGCTCTGGCTGCCGACTGCCACCGTCTGGCAGATGCTCTGCATCACTTCCACGCGCATCTGCACTGGAGAGGCAGTTTGCCAGCGCAGGTTGGAGACTGCCGGGGTCTGGAACCCGCGTTCGCTCTTCGCGATCCTGTACAGAGCATCGTTCACGCTCGAAGTTGTCTTGAAGTAGCTGTTCAGTCTGGAGCTGCGCAGCAGCCGGATAAGATGCGGACGCATCTCGGCAAGCCACAGCTGCAGGTTGAGCCTCTGCATCGAGGTCATGAGCTGCACCAGCGAGCCCAGCGTGTTCGGCCCGAAGTAGCCGCTCTGCGCCATGCTCCAGCACAACGTGCATCCCGGACTCACTGGCATTGCGGGCGTGTGTCTCAAATTCGGTCAGCAGGCGCCCGGTCAGGTTGCCCTTGATCGAGATCACCACCGTGTTGCCGACCAGTGTCGGAATGACTCTCGACGGTCCTGACGTTCTCGGCTGTGAAGCGGTCGCCGCCATCTGCTGCGGCAGGTAGCGTCCCAGCGTGAGAGCATCGCTGATGTAGCGGCCCACCAGCCGCCGCGGCTCCTGGGCAGCGCGGTAGAACCACTCCATGCCCGTCTTCTGCATCCAGCGTGGTGCGCGGTTCAGCTTGCCGGCGATCATGTCCAGCGAGCCGCCAATGCCGATCGACACCGGCACTTTGAGACGATCACGGTGCATGGAAAGCCATTTCTCCTGCTTGGGATTGCCGAAGGCAACCAGAAGAATGTCCGGACGGGCGAGCTCAATGCGCTCCAGAATCTCCTCGTGGTTCATCTTTTCGAGCGGTCGAACGGGCGGAGAATAGCGGCCGGCAATGCGCAGTCCGGGATAACGCTCCTCGAGGATTTCCGCCGCGCGTTGCGAGCTCTTTTCGCTCGCTCCCAGGAAATAAATGCTGTAGCCGCGTCGGGCCGAAAGTTCTGCAAGGCGAGGAACCAGGTCGATGCCGCAGACGCGCTCCTTGAGAGGAGTTCCCATCAGCCGCGCCGACCAGAGGATGGGCATGCCGTCAGGAACCACCAGCGAGCAGGAGCAAAGAATATTCCGCAGTTCCTCGTCGCGAATGGCATGCATCAGGAAATCGACGTTGGCCGTCGCCACCTGGTGGCAGCCACCGCCGTCAATCTTCTGCTCGATGATCTTCACAGCCTCGTCCATGGTGACGTTGTTGAACGGCACACCAAGAACAGCGACAGAATCGGGGCTTAAGCAAGGCATAAATCTGAAACCTCAGCACTGCAAAATCGGTCAAAAACCGTGAAACCTGGGGGAGCCTGCGGGTCTTCTGAAAACCAGAGCCTTTGGTGCTCGAAACAAACTGCGTTACACGTGAAACAACTTGTTCGAGACCCCTGCAAGCGCCTCGATCTCCTGTTGAGCGGCATGCGTGGGCATTTCGATCAGCTCGCACGCGCCTGACTCGTGTTGCAGATAGCGATCGCCGAATGCGGTTTCCCTCGCATCGATCGGCGCGACATCTTCGCGGGCGACTTCAACGGCGATGGCCTGGCCTACCGAGGCCACACACACCACCAGCCGCAGCGCATTGGCTGTCCGCACCAGGCGCCCTTCCAGACCCGAAAGAGGTCCGCGCTCGATGCGCAGCAGCGTCCCGTTTGCCAGGTATGGATGGCGGGTGCACGGCGCGCCGCTCTTGAGCGACCGCCGCAGCGATTCGATCTCGCCGTCCGGAACCGCCTCGACCTCGCCCTGGTGACCGAGCAGCCGCACTACCCCGGTCGTCTCGAGCACGCGCACTCGATTGCGCTGCGTCGCCTCAAAGCGGACAAAGAGGTAGCCTCCGAACGCCGGGACCTCGACGGCCTTCTTACGGTCCTTCCAGTCGTGAACTTCGCTCAGCAGCGGTAAGTAGTTCTCGAGCCCCTTCGCGGTGAGATCACTCGCGACGCGTTGCTCGTGGCGGTACCGCGTTTGAATCGCGAACCACCTAGGCTGGGTTGTGATCGAACTTTCCATCGTGTCTCGTCGGTCGTAGGCTTCGCCCATATCAACCTCAAACGGCTGGTGTCGAAGCTCCATAAAGGGGGGAAGAATGGTTATGCCGGGTGCAGGCAGAAACAAATCAGCAAATTGAAAGTGTTCAAACTTTGGCCGGGGTCTTCAGCTCAGCCGACAGATTCTCGTCGTTGATCTGCATCCGGTAGAAGAGCCACTCGGGATCGCTCTGCAGAATGGTCGCGATCTGCTCGCGGATGTCTCCGCTGGGCTGGCGAAATCCGTTAATGATTCTGCTGAGATGGGCTTCATCGATGCCCAGCATGCGCGCCAGGCGGTTCTGTCGAATCCCGCTGGTGTAGATTCGCAACTTAAGGTTTGGATAAATTTCTCGACTGAGACTCACTGTCTTCTTACCCTTCGCGTTTCTGAAGATCTGTGGTTACTCATGGGCCATGCCACAGCAACTACTTGACCTGCGAAGGTGCAATCGGCCTGCCAAAGCGAGAGCGGGCCATTTAGTCAATATTTTGTTGATCTGAAAAGGAAAGACAGGCCCTTCTCTAAGCCGAATAAGTTTCTAGAAATCCGAAACAATCGGAAGAGTGGAAAAGAACGGGAAGCGCTAGAAGCCATTCACGCGCTCCCAGCGGTAACTTCAGAGCGCGTTACCTCTACCACCTATGTACCGTCAGCAGGTAATTCAAATTGGTAATTCACACAAAAGTGGTTTTGCTCTGCCACTTTGCAGACGCTATGATCCGCTTACCAAGTTGAGTTGTCGTGTCACGACAGCCGTAACTAACGTCGATTGATTTTTTGTTTCCTCGACATCCCGAACTCTGCGTGGGGTACTAATGTCCGGCCTTGTTCTCCTGATTGGCGAAAATCCACAGGCTCATGACGCGCTCATCCAAAGCCTCAAAGCGGATGCGCTCAGTGTGCTTCCGGTCCGGACCTTGCCCGAAGCGCTCCTGCATCTGCGCAATCCCGCCCTGGTCGTCGCCGCGGTGGTCTCGAATGTAGGTATGCGCCGTCAGCAGGATCTGGACGCCGTCCTCGAGATCTGTTCCTCGCGGCCACACCTCCCACTGATTCTGGCGGTCAACGAGCTCTACGACCTGCACAGTGAGTTCCGCACCTCAATCCGCGGCCTGCATATACTCAAAACCCCGCTCGAACATCCGAACTCCTACTACACGATTCACGACGTCATCGAGTCGGCGCGCGCGACCGTCACGCCAATCGACAGCAGCTCACCGGGAGAGCTTCCCACTCCCGTCGTGCAGCGATATTCGGAGACCTTCCTCTCCCGCGTCGGAATGGCCGATGTGCCGGTGCTCTTGCACGGAGAAACCGGCGTCGGAAAAGAAGTCATGGCGCGTCGTCTATGCGCCTACTCCTCGCGTGAGAACAAACCATTTCTCAAGCTGAACTGCGCGGCTCTCCCGTCCGAGCTGATCGAGAGCGAATTATTCGGCTATGAAAAGGGCGCATTCACCGGGGCCACCATCGACAAGCCGGGCAAGTTCGAGCTCGCTCAGGGCGGCACCATCCTTCTCGATGAAATCGGCGACATGGATATCCGCCTTCAGGCCAAGCTTCTCCAGGTCCTGCAGGATGGTGAAGTGCAGCCTCTCGGCAGCCGCCGCATCGTCAAGGTAGATGTCCGGGTGATGGCCGCAACCCACCGCGATCTGCGCCGGGGCATCGAAGAGGGCACCTTCCGCGAAGATCTGTATTACCGGCTCAATGTGATCAATATTGTGATTCCGCCTCTGCGCGAGCGCCCGCAGGAGATCATTCCGCTCGCCGAGACTTTGCTGCGCAGGCACCTGCCTCCGGGAATGACGGCTCCGATTATCACCAGGGAGCTGCAGGATGCGATGCTCAGCTACAGCTGGCCGGGCAACGTGCGCGAAGTAGAAAACGTGATGCGCCGCTATCTGGTGTATCAGGATGCCGACGTGCTTGCTCGCGAGATCGTGCAGCTGAGTTCAACCTGCGGTCACCAGTCTGAGAAACCGCAGGCCGAAAGATCCCATGAAACGAACCGCGTGAACGGGAGCAGTAACGGCAACGGCAATAACAGCAATGTCGTAACCATGGACCACTTGGAGCAGAGTTCGCGCCAGGCGGAAACCAAGCTCCTTCTTGATGCTCTCGGCGCAACCCGCTGGAACCGGCGTCAGGCAGCGGCGCAGTTGAAGATTGACTACAAAGCCTTCCTATACAAGCTGCAGAAATACGGCATTGTCGAGAAGGCTAAGCGCGGTGAAGTCGGCGCCTGACATATTTCCCCAGATCGGCGTTGCACCCGGGCCCCCAGAAGTGTCGATGCAGCGAATACGCGTTTCACCATGCGTGCGATTCGCCTTCCGTTAGGAGCTGGTCGTGTTTGAGAATCTCCGCGAGGATTGGCGTACCTATGACCGCCAGTGGTCCCGTCAGGGTCTCTGGGTCATGGTTGCCTACCGCTTCGGACGCTGGCGCTACACCATCCGCCGGCGCTGGATGCGGCTGCCATTCTCCTTTCTCTACAAACTGCTCAAGCCCGTCTCAGAGATCCTCACGGGCATCGAGCTGCCCTGTGAAGCTACCCTCGGCCGCCGCTTCCGCATCGATCATTTCGGCGGCATCGTGATCAGCGGAGACGCGGTCTTCGGCGACGATTGCGTGATTCGCAATGGCGTCACCGTCGGCCTGCGCCACACCGGAATGCGCGGAGCACCGGTGCTGGGCGATCGCGTCGACGTTGGCGCGGGCGCCAAGATCCTCGGTCCCATCCACATCGGCGACGACGTCGCCATCGGAGCCAACGCCGTCGTCTTGACCGATGTCCCCTCGAACCATATCGCCGTCGGCATCCCGGCCCGCATCCTGCCCCGCAAGGACAAGCAGCCCACTCCCGAATTTTCCTCGCACGACGAGTTGCTTGAGGTGCGCGCGTGAGCTTGCCGTTAATCTCAGTCGTCGTCATCGGACGCAACGAAGGCCAGCGCCTGGCGCGCTGTCTTGAATCCGTCCGCCACGCGCCCGGCCTGAAGAATGCGGAGCTCATCTACGTCGATTCCAACTCGAAAGACGGCAGCCCCGATCTCGCCGCTACCTATGGCGCGCAGGTGATCGTCCTCAACGCGCAGCGAACCACCGCAGCACTCGGGCGCAACGCCGGATGGCGCGCGGCAAATGGCGAGTTCATTCTCTTTCTCGATGGCGATACCATCCTGCATCCGGATTTCGCTAACGCCGCGCTTGCTCCCATGCTCGAGGACCCCTCTATCGTCGCCGTCTGGGGCCATCGCCGCGAGATACACCCCGAAGCATCCATCTACAACCGCATCCTCGATCTCGACTGGGTCTACACGCCCGGCATCGCCGAGTTCTGCGGAGGCGACGTCCTCATGCGCCGCAGCGCCCTCGAAGAAGCCGGAGGCTACGACGCCGAACTGATCGCCGGCGAAGAGCCCGAGCTCTGCCGCCGCATGCGCGCCCGCGGATGCCGCATCCTCCACATCGACCACCCCATGACCGGGCACGATCTGCAGATCACGCGCTTCGGCCAATATTGGAAGCATGCCGCCCGCGCCGGTCACGCCTTTGCCGAAATCTCCGCACGCTTTCGCGCGAGCGACGACAAATTCTGGGATGCCGAGCGCAAGCGCAACCTCATCCGCGGCGGCTTCTGGATGAGCAGTTTCGCCGTCGCCCTGATCGTCAGCCTTCTGGCGTTCAGCGTGATACCGTTCCTGATCTGGCTCGCACTGCTGCTCGTGATGTCGGTCCGCTCAGCGTGGAAGTCGCGCTGGAAATCGCAGCATCTCCCCGGGCTGCTGCTGTATGGCATTCATTCTCATCTCCAGCAAATCCCCATCTGCGTTGGACAAATTACATACTCACTCGATCAGAGGCGTGGCAACCGGCGCACGCTGATCGAATACAAGGAACCCGCAAAGTAGTCGCCGGGCCAGATTCACCAAGGAACCAGAAACCGATGCACGTCGCCACGATGCCACCACCCACCACTCGTCTCTCCGCCAGGGACACTCCGTCCCGCGCGCTGAATTCGCGCCTGCCCGCGATTCTCGCCCTCGCGTCTGTCCTCGTCGCGACCCTCCTCATCTTCTGGAGCTACGCCAAGCTGAGCCAGACCTGGGACGAATCGGCGCACATCGGCACCGGCATGGAGTGGCTTTCCCGCGGCGTCTACACCCTCGACCCGATCGATCCCCCGTTGCCGCGCGTTTCCACCGCCGTCGGGCCCTACCTGCTCGGCATCCGCTCGTTCGGCAACCGCAATCCTTGGGATGAAGGCAACCTGATCCTCGACGCACACGGCAATGCGCACCTGCACAAAGTCCTGACCGCCGCGCGTTTCGGCATCCTTCCCTATTTCCTCATCGCCGCCTTTCTCACCTGGCGCATCACCCGCCGCTGGCTCGGACCATGGCCGGCAGCCGTTGCTGTCTTCCTCTTCTCCACCTGCCCGTCGGTGCTCGCCCACGCATCGCTGGCCACTACCGACATGGCGTTTGTCGCAACCTTTTTGTTTGCGATCGACATGATATGGCTCGCATTCCAGGACCCAAAGCCCGTGCGCTGCGCCCTTGCCGGCCTTGGCTTCGGACTCGCCTGCATCTCCAAGCTCTCTGCCTTTCCTTATCTCGCGCTCTGCGGCTCCGCCTTCCTCGTTTACATGCTCTGGAGGAAGAAGCGCCTCCCGCGCATCCCCGCCTGGGCCGCATTTGCTGTCGCAGCCATTATTAGTATCTGGGCCGGATATCACTTCTCCGTCGGCTCACTCGCAACCGCCGACATCAAATCACAGCACACAATCGAGCACGCACTATCGAAGCTCAGTCGTGCGCGCGGCGCCGTTGCCGTCGTCATCAACCACCTGCCTGCTTATCAATATTTCCAGGGCCTGCGGGAGGCCCAGCGCATGAAGCAGTCCCCTCCGTCGGGCTACCTCTTCGGCGAGGTCTACTACGGCGGTCGCTGGTACTTCTTCCTGCTCATGCTGCTGTTGAAGACCCCGATCCCCTTCATGCTCCTGGTCATTCCGGGATTCATCCTCGCCATCCGGCGCTTGATGAGACTGCATGACGGCTTCGCGCTCGTCCCGCTCGCCGGAATCGTCTTTCCCATCCTCGTCGCCACCATGTCGCACATCAACCTCGGCGTGCGCCACGTGCTGGTCGTCTATCCGTTCTTCGCCATGCTGGCCGCCCTTACCGGCCACACCTTATATAGGAGCCTCCATCGCTCGCACAAAGTCGCCACGATAGCCGTAGCCCTGCTGCTCGGCTGGCAGCTTGTCTCCTGCCTGCGCGTCGCTCCTGATTTCCTCACCTACTTCATTGAGCCCGTCGCCGCCCGTGGCGGCTACATCGCCATCGATAGCGACTACGACTGGGGACAGGATCTCTTCCGCCTGCGCGATGAGCTGCACGCCCTCAACGCCTCTCAGGTATGGGTCGCCTACAGCGGCAGTGCTGACCTGAACTCCTACGACCTGCCGGGATGGAAGAAGCTTGAGCCCGGTCAGCAGGTGACAGGCTGGGTCGCCATCAGCGAGACCCTGGTCCGCAAGTATCCCGACCAGTACGGATGGCTGGCGCAGTATCAGCCCATCTCCGCCGCCGGCAAGACCTTCCGCATCTACCGCATAGAGTAGTCGCGTGAAATAGTCGCAATATGCATCGGTGACGCCTGCCCATCCGGGCAGGCCGCTCACCCGAGCCTCGCACCTGCGAAGTTGGCTATACTTTTCGCATACAGGGGCTCTCCCATTCACGACATCTCACTGACATCTGTACTTGAGACCGCCGGACTCGACATCGGTCCGGTGCCCACGCACGCACCCGGGCCGTCGGGCTTTCTGCCCCTCACGCCGGAGATGCTGCTCACGCAGCCCTCCGGCAATCTTTTCGGATTGAGCCAGAATGCCGGCATGGGCTGGGACCCGACGCGTCTCTCCGGCCCCGAGATCCTCATCCTCAGCACCCATGGCGGTCTTCGCGCCGAAGACGGCAGTCCCATTGCTTTGGGATTTCACACCGGTCACTGGGAAGTCGGCCTGCTCGTCGCCGAAGCTGCGCGCGAGCTAAAAGATCTGAACGCCGTCCCCTTCGCCGGAGCGTGCACCGACCCCTGTGATGGCCGGACGCAGGGCACGCTGGGCATGATGGACTCGCTCCCTTTCCGCAACGATGCGGCCGTCGTCCTCCGCCGTCTCATGCGCTCGCTGCCCACGCGTTCCGGCGTGTTGGGAATCGCTACCTGCGACAAGGGTCTGCCCGCGATGATGATGGCGCTCGCGTCCGCAGGTGACCTGCCCACCGTCCTCGTGCCCGGCGGAGTCACTCTGCTGCCCGAATCTGGCGAGGACGCCGCCAAAGCCCAAACTATCGGCGCACGATTCGTGCAGAAGCAGATCACCCTCGAATACGCCGCCGAAGTCGGCTGCCGGACCTGCGCCTCACCCGGTGGAGGCTGCCAGTTCATGGGAACCGCCGCCACCTCGCAGGTCATCGCCGAAGCTCTCGGCCTCGCCCTCCCTCACTCCGCGCTCGCTCCATCCGGACAACCGATCTGGCTCGACGCCGCCCGCCGCTCCGCGCGCGCGATGCTGCGGCTGCGTCAGCTTCGCCTCGGCACGTCAGGCATCCTCACCTCCGCCTCCGTCCAGAATGCCATGGTCGTGCACGCCGCCATCGGCGGCTCAACAAATCTGCTGCTCCATCTGCCCGCCATCGCCCACGCCGCTGGTCTGCCGCGTCCCACCGTCGCCGACTGGACACACGTGAACCGCCAGGTGCCGCGCCTGGTCGACGCGCTGCCCAACGGCCCGCAAAACTTCGCCACCGTCCAGGTCTTCCTCGCCGGCGGAACGCCCGAGGTCATGCTGCACCTGCGCCGCGCCGGTCTGCTCGACACCAGCGTAACCACTGTCACCGGCGAAACATTAGACGCGTGCCTCGACTGGTGGGAGCAGAGCCCGCGCCGCCAGCAGCTTCGAAAACACCTGCACGATCAGGACGGAATCGACCCCGACGACATCATCATGTCGCCCGACCGCGCCCGCCAGCGCGGCCTCACTTCGACCGTCTGCTTTCCCGTCGGCAATCTCGCGCCCGAAGGCTCGGTCATCAAGAGCACATCCATCGATCCCAGCCTCGTCGATGAAGACGGCCAATACCGGCACCTCGGCCCGGCGCGGGTTTTCATCACCGAAGAAGCCGCCATCCTCGCCATCAAACAAGGTCGCATCTCCGCCGGAGACGTCATCGTCCTCATCTGCTGCGGACCCGCCGGAGCCGGCATGGAGGAGATCTACCAGATCACCTCGGCACTCAAGGCGCTTCCTTTCTGCCATCACGTCGCCGTGCTCACTGACGCGCGCTTCAGCGGCGTCTCCACCGGAGCCTGCATCGGCCACATCTCTCCCGAAGCCCTTGCCGGAGGCGCAATCGGAAAGATCGAGGAAGGCGACCAGATCGAGATCATCATCGACCGCGTCAACCTCCATGGCTCCGTCAACCTTGTCGGAAGTGATGGCCAGTCGTTCAGCCCGGAAGAAGGCGCTCGTCGCCTCTCTCAGCGCTTGCCGCGCCCCGATCTCCGCCCCCATCCCGCTCTCCCTGCCGACACCCGATTGTGGGCAGCGCTCGTCCAGACCAGCGGAGGTGTGTGGGGCGGCTGCGTCTACGATGTAGACGCCATCACGTCTCTGCTGGAAAAGGGCCGTGCCGCCAACCATCAAAGACCTGCGACAAATACGCCACTCCCGCCGTCGAAAGAGATGCAATGATTCTTTACCGAACCAAACACGGCTTACTGGTCGAGGAGAGCGAGAACTATTACACCGTCGAGGAAACCTCGCTCGACGCTCTCATCTCACTCGACGACCTCTATCTGCATCTATCATCCATCGTCTCCAGCAGAGCGCCGGTCGAGCTGCCCGAATCTCCAGCGTTCGAAGCGCCCATCGAGAACCAGGAAGTCTGGGCCGCCGGAGTCACCTACTATCGCAGCCGTGCCGCGCGTATCGAGGAATCAAAAGATGCTGGCGGCGGCGATTTCTACGACCGTGTTTATTCTGCCGACCGGCCGGAGCTCTTCTTCAAGGCCGTCGCCCACAAAGTCGCCGGACCGGACAGCGAAGTCCGCATTCGCCGCGATGCCAAGTGGTCCGTCCCCGAGCCCGAATTGGCGCTGCTTGTGAATCCCCTCGGCCGCATCATCGGCTATACCATCGGAAACGACATGAGCTCGCGCGACATCGAGGGCGCCAATCCCCTCTACCTTCCGCAGGCCAAGGTCTACGACCGCAGTTGTGCGCTCGGTCCCGGCATCCTCATCCAGCCCCATCCCATGCCGGTCACCACCGAGATCCGCATGGAAATCCTGCGTGCCGGAGTCGCCGAATACTCGGCGTCAACAACGCTGACCGAAATGAAGCGCGATCCCGCCGTGCTCGTTGAATATCTCTTCCGCGACCAGAGCTTTCCCCGCGGATGTTTTCTGCTGACCGGCACCGGCATCGTTCCGCCCGACTCGTTCGCGCTGCGCAGCGGCGACGAAATCCATATCAGCATCGACGGTATCGGGACCCTGATGAACCAGGTCTCGACGAATCAAGTTGCCTGAACTCACAGCGGAGGCTGTGGCGGCTTCACCGGAGCATCGACCGCAGTGCCCGCCACCTTGGCAGGCCGCCGATACACTCCGCCTCCCTGCGTCACGTAGAGCACCGCCCGGTCCTTGCCTCCGAACAGTACCGCGGACACAGCACCCGGCACCGGCGGATTCAGGATCTCTGCCAGCCGCCCGTTCGCCTCACACACCTGCACGCCCAGCGGTGTCGCGAAATACACCTGCCCGATCGAATCCTCCGTCACTCCGCGAACTCCGCTCGTCCAGCCGGTCTCCGGCATCTCCAGCCGGAAGAATGGCTCACCGTTGATCAGCGAACCATCCGCCGCAATCTGAAACGACCAGCTGAACCTGCCGAACTCATCGGTGACGATCAACATCGCCTGATCCGGTGAGAGCGCCAGCCCCGAAGGCATCGCAATCTCCCCGCCCTGGTAAACCGTGCGAACCCGGCCGACCGCGTCGACCATCCCAACCGTCCTGTGGACCGAATCCGTGAAATAAACCGTCGACCTCACGGTAACCGCGATGTCGTCCGCGTCTACGTCGTCCGCGATCGTCTTTTCATCGCCGCCCGGGCCATAGGAAACAATGCGCCGCGTGGCGCTCTGGACGGCGTACAACCGCCCGTCCGCCCCAAACCGTATCGCCGCTGCTCCGTTGCTCTGCCCCTTGAAGACGAGTACCGTCCCGTAGTCTCCCGACTTATAGATGCGGTTCTCTGCCGGAACCGAAAAAAACACGTTGCCTTCGCTGTCGACGGCCATCCCGCCAATCTGGTCGTAGCTGCCGCTCAATTTCTTCCATGGCTCCTCAGGCGAGATCGTCGAATAAACCTTGCCCCGCGGATCCCATCCCGGCTGATTCATCGCCCCCGGCAACCGTGCGAGTACCGGCTTGGGATAATTGCGCCACAGCCAGCGAAGCGCGTCCGGCAGGATCGCCGCGCCCTGCTGCATGTTGTGGCCTTCCGTGCCCATCACCAGCTTGGCGTCATATCCCGCATACTCCAGCGCTTCGAACATCACCTGGTTGTTGATCGGCCAGCTTCCCGCGTAGAAGGTGCCATAAGGTTCTCCGGGAACAATGTGGTCCGCCGTCCCATCCTGCAGAAAAACCCGCAGCGGCTTCGGCTCCGTCTTGCGCACGATCGCCGGCAGCGAATCCGCCCCCTTCATAGCCACATAAGTGCCGATGAAGCTGAGCACGCGATGAAACTGATCGGGCCGGTTCCACGCCGCCATGAATGCGCCCACCGCGCCGGTGCTAACGCCGGCCAGTCCGCGGTCGTCCGGATTTTTTGACAGATTGTATTTGGCGCTCACCGCCGGAATCAGTTCTTCGACCAGAAAGCGCGCATAGCGGTCGCTCAGCGAATCGTATTCAAAGACCCGCTCGTACCGGTTCTGCGCATTCGTTGAAATCGCGGGCAGCACTCCCGGATCGATAAAGATTCCGATCATCGGCGGCAGCTCATGCGCCGCAATCAGGTTGTCGAACACCATCGGCGCGTTGACATTGCTCTTCAGAAAGCCGCTGCCATCGAGAAAAATCATGAACGGCGTTGGCTTCGCGGCATCGTACTGCGCGGGCACATACACCGAATAGTCATGCGGAGTTCCCGGATAGAACTTTCCCGGCGGCAGGATGTATTTCGTTACTGTGCCATGAGGCACTCCGGCCTTTGGCTGTGAATCCGGGCCCAACGTATATGTCTGTGCGTGCAACGACAGTGCCGCAACCAGCGCGGCAAGGGGGAATAGTCTCATAAAGCCTCGGTGTCCTGTACACCGGACCCGTTCAGTCAGTGTACGGCTTGGGCCTTATCCCTGTGAGGCGGGCCACGCCGCCGAGGGCGAAAACGCACAGCAGCGGATCGCACGGAAACCGGAAGCGCGGCTTGGCGATGGTTGCGGCCGAGCTCAGGATCACCAGGCCGAGTGCAGCGAGAGTAAGCCAGGTGAGCGCGTGCCTCCGGTAAACCACCAGCCCGATCACTCCGAAAATCATTACCGGCAGCAGAGACCAGGCGGCAATCTGCGCCACCCTTCCCGAATGCAGGCCTTCAGTCTTCGGCTTGCCCGCCGAGTCGAAGACCGCGATTGCCCGCAACACTACCAGTTCCGCGTAACGCGCGCGATGCGCATGAATCCATGCCTTCGCCTCTTTGGCTTCTTCGCGATCGAGATAGACTTCGCCCTTCGTCCAGTCTGGAGTCAACTCCACCCAGTTCCCTGACCGCGGCGTGGCCTCGTCGTTCGCGCCAAGCTGCAGATTGTAACCGCCATTGGTCGCTATCGCGAAATCGTGCAGCACAATCTCGTTGCGGATCATCCACGCCAGCGCGGGAGCCATGCCGACTACCAGCACCAGGGCGGCAATCTTGAAGCGCCGTTTCCACACAATCACCATTGCCGCAAGAAACGCGAGCGGCGCGAAAGTGGTTGTCGCCGATCCCGCGATCCCCAACGCGATCCCCGCCAATATCGCGAGGCCTATGCGGTTGCGCTGCATCGCCTGCCAGCAGAACCACACGCCGGCGGTGAGTGCGACGGTTGTCAGGGCGGTCGGGTAAAGCGTCGTGCTTGCATAGGCCAGCGCCGGATGAAACGCGGCCAGCGTTGCTCCCAGGTTGGCCAGCAGCGGGCTCAGTCCGAGTGCCCGACCCACGCGCGCGCATAGGAACGGCAGCGCCGCAAGCAACAGTGCCTCGGCGATCTCCACGATCAGCGGATGATGGCCGAAGATCGCGTAGATGATCCCGGCAAAGACAAGCTGGCCGGGAGCGCGATACGCCGTGTAATAGGTGCTGTTCTTGAAACCCAGCCCATGAGAAATGGACACGCCGATGTTGTCGTAATCCAGCTCGTCGTAAAAGCGCTCATGGTGCCGCGTTCCAAAAATCAACGCCAGCCGCAACAGCGTTCCTGCAATCGCCAGCAGCCAGAGCCAGCCATCGCTTCGTAGCCAGTTGAGACCCGATCCGTTGAGACCCTGGCTGTCGAAACCCTGCCTGTCGAGAGTAGACCGATTCTGTTCTCTCAAAGCACTCTCCCTCGCGGTTGCAGTCAACAAAGTGTCGTTACTCATTTCGCGGCCGGCAACAACTCGCTGTAAATTTCGAGAATCCGGTCAATCTTCTTATCCCAGTCGAACTGCTGCTCCACGCGCGCCCGTCCGCTTGCGCCCAGCCGGTCGCGCAACCCGGGCTCGTCCACCAGTTTAGTCATCGCCGCCGCAAAGCCCTGCACAAGCGCCTCACGGCTCGATGGCTCGATGAGAAAACCGCACGAGCTGTCGAGATAATCCGCCGGGCCGCCCCACCTGGTCGCAATCACCGGAACCCCGCTGGCCATCGCCTCCAGCACCACCGCGCCCCCGCACTCGTAAATGCTCGGCAGCACCAGCGCCTGCGATGCATGGAGATGCGGCGCGCATTCCGCCTGGGGAAGAAACCCGGTAAACGTCACCCGATCGGCGACGCCCAGCTTCTCCGCCGTCTGTCGCCACGGCGCGCGCATCGGTCCGTCGCCGATGATCACAAGCTCAGCGTCCGGTACGAGGCTTAGCGCCTCGATCACGATGTCCAGTGCCTTCCAGTCGACCAGCCGGCCCATAAAGACAAAGCGAGCTCGACCCGATTTCTTCTCAATCTCTTTCGTGGCCGAAGACCACGTCTTCAGATGAACTCCATTCTCGACCAGCTCGATCACCCGCCCTCGCGCACCCGCGGGAAGCGCCAGCCGTGTGCGATCATTCGCCACCAGCAGCACATCCGCGCGTTTCTTGCCCGGCAGTAGCGAGTTGAAGAAATCCGAAAGCCTGCGTCCAAAGCCGATCGCCACTCTGCTGAAGCCTGACTCCGCATGCCGGAACGCCGCCGGATACTCCATGCCGCCGTTCATCGGCCCGATCACTACCGGCACCCTCAGCCCGGTCATGAGCGAAGGAAAACGCGGCGAGACCGGAATAGGTTGATGCACAAGATCCACCCTCTCCTGCGCGATCAGCTCCAGCACGATCTTGCGCGCCAGGTATTGCGTTGTCAGTTGACTCAGTAAACCGAGGCTCGCCTCGCCGATACGCCGGGGTAGAAAGCCGCTCAGCCGAAACAGCAGTTTGTGAAACCACGCATCGGGAATGAAGCGCAGGCGATCCCGTTCACCAGGAAGCGCCGCTTCAAGTTCGCCGCGCGTGCGTGTGTGAACCACCAGCCAGGCTTCGATGCCGCGCGCGCGCAGCCCTGCGAAATAGTGGAGAGGCAGAACGGCCTCTCCGCCGAATTTGTAGGAAGCATGTTCGGCAACAATGCAAATGCGCATCTTCGAGCGGGCAGAACACGGTTTTACAGCTCAGGGCCGGGGAAACAGAGAATGCTGTTTGAGCGATTCTGGATACCTTAGGCTCGCACAAGCCGCGGCCGTGCAGCCATCCCTCGAAGGTCGTAACTGCTTGATTGCGAATCGCCTTCAGCAAAAACAAGTTCGGAAAAGGTTTGACGCCAAGCCGCGACTCAAAGTCTACGCGTCCAACGGAAATCGATAAATGGCATGTAAATAAATGGCGCAGAATTTTCGAAAATGCCTTAGCATCGGTGCGTACTTTACCGGCCGTTACGATGCCGGGGCAAGAGCCGATCGAGTCCGAGCCGCAGTCGCTTCATCGAAATAGAAATCGATACTGCACGCCTGTTTTTCTCACTATTATCTGTGGCCATCCCCCGCGGCCCTGTCTTTAGGAGAGTTCCATGCTCCGGAACTATCTCATGCCGGGATTTGCACTCGTCCTGCTGGCTGTTTTTGCGGCACCGCGTCCGACACCGTCGGTGGGGCCGGAATCCGGCAGCAGGAGTGCAGGTGCGGTGCCGGCGCCCCCAGTCGCAAGCCCAGCCCAGGTTGCAGCGAGTTCCTCACAGAGCAAGCAGCCACAGCTTCCGGGCAGTGAGCAACTCTTCAGTCCAAGTGACGTCTGCGCTGTCGCCATGCACGAGATGCACGAAAAGCTCGGCGAATTCGGGCTGAATCCTGAGAGTGCAGCCGGCGCCGGGAAAGAGGCCGCCGCCGAGGCCATGATCGCCCTGGTGCCCGATCCAGTCCACACGCACCTGGCTCTGCTCTTCGATCGCTATATTGACGTGATTCAGCAGGCGCTGCAGGACAGCACGTCGGAGAATTCTCCCGGCTGGATCTACGCCAGCCAGTGGCTGCCCTGGGATCCGGTTCCGTACCAGTCCTCTCAGGATCCAATAGCCCGTATGAACATCCACGCGTTCGACGCAGACCGGGAGTGCGCTCCGGGTTTCCTCATCTTTCGCAGGAATCGATTTCAGAGCAGCAGCGTCGGCGATAAGTTTCTGGTTTTGTTCCTGGTGGGAGAATCCCCTACGAGCGGTATTCTCCACCAGGATCAGTTCATCAACGCCATGCGCGGCTGGCGCCAGATGGAACAGAGAGATGAGGACCAGCCCGGCAAGACGCTGCGCATCCTTGGCCCCGCCTTCTCGGCCTCTCTCACCACGCTCGACAGTCTTCTACTGGCGCAGAAGTGTGGCGCGAAAGATGCCGATCCCAGCGCTTGCTTCGACCACGCACAGGTCATCAGCGCTTCCGTTTCGACAAGTCGCAAGATCATCCACGATTCGGGAAACTTTCCAGGACTGCACGATGCGAACTTCATCTCCATGAATGAGAGCGCCGAGACCATCCGGCAGATGCTGCTCAATTACCTGTCGACCGAAGAGCGCATTCCCGCAGACAAGGTCGCGTTTGTATCGGAGGATGAAACCCCTTTCGGCAATCTGTTGTCGTCAACCGTGCACGGTGCGTCCGTCAAGACGAAGGCCGAAAACGCCCGTTCCTTGCTCTTTCACTATCCGCGGGAGATTTCGCAGCTTCGCAATGCTTACGAGAAGAACTCCATCTTCAGCCGGCAATCTGCGACACAGAACCCTGGAACTCAGAATTCAACGGATCTGCAGCTCAGCCTGGAAGACCGCCACGAAGAAGAGGACAGCGTTCCGTCATTTTCGGACACGCAAAACCCCATTTCCGAAGAATCTGTTCTCTCTGCCATCACACGCGCCATGGATCGCCAGCAT
The DNA here is from genome assembly GCA_963786085.1 of uncultured Acidobacteriaceae bacterium. Taxonomy (GTDB): domain Bacteria; phylum Acidobacteriota; class Terriglobia; order Terriglobales; family Acidobacteriaceae; genus Silvibacterium. Next base: position 16,398 of record CAWAYO010000009.1, on the reverse strand, counting down.
GTGCGCGTGGCGGTGATCAACGGCACCAACGTTCTCGACGTGATCTTCGTCGCCCGCTATTTCAGCCGCAACCTGCCCGATGTTCGCGTGATCCTGCTGAATGCCGACCTGCTCTTCCAGCGCTCTCCCGACGTGAGCGACTTCCGCGGAATGCTGATGGCCGACACCTATCCCCTCATTCCGGATAACGTGCAGTGGAGCGGGCGCTTCCTCCACGTGCCCGGCGAAGGCAGAGACCATCCCAGTCCTTTCGGCACCGATCTTCCCGATCGAATCTTCTCCTCCCACGAGACACCTGGCGTCTACAACGCAATCCGCCTGCTCGAGATGGTCCCTCTCGAGATCAAACCGGATGGCATGGCCCCGACGCGAAATGGCTCCCGTGATTATCTCTGGTTGCCGGAGTACACTGACCCGTTTCGCGGCGGCAACCATCCGCCTCTCTGGCTGAACTCTGTGGGCCGCGGCGGTTTCTGGCCGGTCGCGCTGCTCGATCATTATCCCCGCTCCGGACCGGAGAACGAACAGTGGCCGCAGATTACATCGCTTCCCCGTGTTCTGGCGGGCAACACCCGTGAAACCCGGGCCGATGGCTCGATTCCGCCCGGCATGTTCGACGAGTGGTCTTTCGTGGGATTTGACTTTGGCCCGATCAAGATTTATCGACCTGTGGCTCAGCAACTCGTGGTGGCGCGACTTACACTGACCTGCCTGCTCGCGTTATTTGTACTTTTCGGCATTATCTTCTGCGTCTTCGCCCGACTTGACCGCTCCCCGCAATATGTCTTCGCTATCCCCAACACGAATAGCGAACGGCGTGCGTGGATCGTACTGGTGATTATTCTCTGCCATTCGTGGATCGCGCGGCTCCTGATCCTCGATCTGCCGGTGTGGAAGTTCTTCTGGGATCCGATCAATTGCGGACTCGTGTTCCTTCAGGTCATCCTCTTCTTGTTCGCGGCATGGCTCATCCGGAGGGCGCTCTGGACCCGCCGGAGAAGGATGTTTTCTTATGTTCTGATCGGCCTGGCGGCCTTTGGGCAATACGCTTTCAAATGGTTGCAGCCGCGTGATTTCGCAACCCGTATTTTCTATCTGTACCGGAGCGAGCATCTTTTCAACGGGGTGTGTCCGGTGCTGCCGTTTATCTTTCTATTCGTTGCAGTCATCTGCCTTGTCTCACGTCATCTTCACTCGCTGCTTATCTTCTCGCCGTCTATAAAGCCCCGCATTCCCAGTTATAAAGACGCTAATTCTCCTGAGCTGCTCCACTTCATCAGCAGCGATAACGTCAAAGACATGCTCCTGGCCTGTTATTCTCCCTGGCGCATGCTGTATTCCAAGCGGGACCAGCTCAGAAGCAAGAGAACACACGATTCCTCCGCAAATTCGTCGATGCTGCTCTCGGTTCTTTTCGTTCTCACCCTGTTGATGCTCTTCCTTTCCACCTATCTGCTTTTCCCCCGCGGCTTCGAGACATTCGAAACACGGACTTATTCGATCTGTCTCAGCATCTTCAGTTTTGGCATCGTCCTCTTTCTTCTGCACGAGATAGCCTGGGTCGTACTTATGTGGATTTGTCTGCACAGGGGCCTGCTCAGGCCTTTAGAACGCACAAATCTCCGCGCCTGCTTCAGTCGCGTATCCGGCTTTTCGTGGCAGCGGCTGTGGTTCAGTATCGATCTGTCGCCCGCGGCGCTTTTCAACCCGCTGTCACGCGCGTGCGAATCGATGCTGCGCATCCAGAGAGACCCGTATAGTTCGGCCGAGGTGAAACAGGACGCTGAAGAGGCCTGCCAAAAATACGACGGGATGCTCAACATAGAGAGCCAGAGCGAGCGGATCGCCGCCTTTTCCGATTATCAGGATTCGTTGTGCAAGTGCGCTACGCGCGTGATTCGTGACATTCTCTCCGTAGCCAGCCGCCATAAGGAGCCGCTGGCTACGAGCCTGGACGTCCCTGCAAACGAGATCACCGAGGTACTGAAAACCTCAGCCGAGGCAGACTCGCTTGAAGCGAACGCCGAGGAGTTTGTGGGCTTGGTGTACATCTACGCCATCCAGCATGTGCTGATGGATATTCGCAGCCACATCCTGGCCTTCACCTTCGGCTACGTTTTCCTGCTGCTGGCGCTCAATGCCTATCCCGTGGCGCCCCATCACTCAATCATGATCATGCTGATCCTGATCTTTGCCGGCTTCGTCATTGCGGTGGTTATCATCTTCTCGCAGATGCACAAGGACTCCATCCTCAGCCGTACCACCTCGACCGAGCCGGGAAAGCTTGACATCGGCTTCTACGAGAAGCTGATATCGGTGCTCGGCGTGCCGATCATTGGACTGCTGGCGTCACAGTTCCCCGAGATCAGCAACTTCCTCTTTTCCTGGCTGGAGCCCAGCCTGCAGACGCTGAAGTAGCGCAAATAAAAAAGGGCAGACCAATAGCCCTGCCCTTCACGACGTAGTAGTTTTATTCTGAGCCCTGAGCCCTGAGCCCTGAGCCCTGAGCCCTGAGCCCTGAGCCCTGAGCCCTGAGCCCTGAGCCCTGAGCCCTGAGCCCTGAGCCCTGAGCCCTGAGCCCTGAGCCCTGAGCCCTGAGCCCTGAGCCCTGAGCCCTGAGCCCTGAGCCCTGAGCCCTGAGCCCTGAGCCCTGAGCCCTGAGCCCTGAGCCCTGAGTTACTCCGACTTCTCGTCGCCCTTGACCGTGACTGCGACATGCGCCGTCACTTCGCGATGCAGCTTCACCGGAATGTGGAACTCGCCGACCTGCTTGAGCGGCTCTTCGAGATGCACCTTGCGGCGATCGATATTGAAGCCTTTCGCTTCGAGCTCGTGAGCAATATCGGCCGATGTGACCGAGCCGAACAGCTGATCGTGCTCGCCCACCTTGCGCTCGAAGACGAGCGATACATTGTTGAGCTGGCCCACCAGAGCCTCTGCTTCGGACTTCTCCTTCGCCGAGCGGCGCACTGCCGATGCCTTCATCTGCTCAATGACCGCCTTATTGGCCGCAGTGGCTTCCATGGCCAGCTTCTTCGGCAGCAGAAAATTGCGGCCATAGCCGTCGGCCACCTTCACCACGTCACCGCGATGGCCGAGGTTGTTGATGTCTTCTTTCAGAATGACTTCCATGCGAATCTCCAATTGAGGACGCGGAGCACAGCAGGGACTGCGCCTGCGATGATCTCTTGCGCCTTGCTATTGCACAGCCCGAAGCCGTGCCCTGATATAACCCTTCTGAGCCCTGAGCCCTGAGCCCTGAGCCCTGAGCCCTGAGCCCTGAGCCCTGAGCCCTGAGCCCTGCTTCTAGAACCTTGCAGCAAACGGCAGCAGAGCAATGTTGCGGGCCTGCTTGATTGCGCGGGTCAGGCGACGCTGGTGCGTGGTGCAGACACCGGTCAGGCGCCGCGGCACAATCTTGCCCCGCTCGGCCACGAAGCCCTGCAGCAGGCGCACGTCGCGGTAAGGAATCGCATCGATCTTTTCCGTGCAGAACTTGCAGACCTTCTTGCGCCGGAAGAACTTGCGGCCGCCCGGACCGCCACCAGGACCGCCGGGACGAGGACCACCGGTCCGAGGACCGGATGAGGATGGCGCTCCACCTTCGGGAGCGCGATGATGAGATGTTGTTTCTTCAGCCATTGTGTTTCCTATCCTTCGAAAGATCTATTGGAGCGCCCGTTCATCGCGGAGGCTCGGTTTTCTGAAACTGAAATCCTAAGCATTCACCGACGCGGTCTCTGCCGGCTCAACAGCCGCCACGGGAGCTTCCACCGGAGCTTCGACAGGCGAGGCCTCCACCGGAGCCGCAGCCACCGGCTGTGCGCTCAGCTTCTTGCGCGTGGCGCGCAGTGCCTTGACCTTGTCGAGGCGCTTCTGCTCTTCATCCATGCGCACGGTGATGAACTTGATCACCGGCTCGGAGACGCGCATACGCCGCTCGAGCTCATGCACCAGCTTGCCATCGGCGTCGATGGTGAGCAGCACATAGTTGCCGTCGTTGAACTTGCGCACCGTGTAGGCAAGCTTGCGCCGCCCAAGCTTCTCGGTAGAGCGGACTGTGCCGCCGCCGTTTGCGACCGTCTGCTCAAAACCGGCGATCAGCTTGTCCAGGTCTGCGTCCTCCACATCGGGACGGACGATAAACATCACTTCGTAGAAACGATCCATGTTCTGCTTCTCTTTTCTTTGGTCGCGGTGAATTTGTCACCGTAACCAGAACTTATTTCCTGCGGCCGTCTTCCTGCCGCACGTTACTCCGCCGGGCCGTTTTGCTCTCGCCCGTTTTCCCGGCGATTGAATTCGTTCATCGCGGCCGTGATTCCTTTCGCCGCAACCGCCTCTACTGCCTGCGCCACGCGATCCAGAACCTCGTCGAGTGTCGCCAGATCTTTCTTCCGGAGCGGTGTCAGCAGATAATCCTTGCCGCGCCGGAATGCCTCTTCGGGTTCACCGTTGGAACCCACTCCAATCCGGATGCGCGCCCACTCGTCGGAGCGCAATGCTCCTGAAATGGACCGGGCTCCGTTGTGCCCTGCCGCGCTACCGCGTTCTCTCACGCGCACCACGCCCAGGGGCAAATCCAGTTCGTCGTACAAAACCAGCAGGTCGCGAGCCGTGTCGATTTCAAACTCGGCCGCCAGTGCCGCGACGGAAAGACCGCTGAGGTTCATGAAAGTCTCCGGCTTGGCCAGGATCACTTCACGTCCCGCGATCTGAATCTTTGCCGTCAGCGCGCGGCAGCGACGGTTAGCCACGGCCACGCGATTCTGATCGGCGATACGGTCAACTGCGAGAAAGCCCGCGTTGTGCGGCGTGAACTGGTATTCGATGCCCGGATTCCCCAGCCCGACCACCAGCAGCACACCGCGCGACGACGAATCATTTCCGGATTCTGTCGCAGTCGCCAAAGCTTACTTCTTCGCGCCCTTCTCAGCCGGCGCCTCGGCTGTCTCCGTCTTACCCTTCTTGACAACCTCGGGCTCCGCCGGTGCGGTAACCGCAGCCACCTCTTCAGCGGCCGGCGCGACCTCTTCCTTGATCGCAACCACGTGCGCAACCGTTGCGCCCTCGTCGGTCAGGAACTTCAGCTTGTCCGAGTGCGGCAGGTCTGACACGCGCCGCACATCTCCAATCGACATCTCTGTCACATCGAGATCGATGTGGCTCGGAATATCGCCCGGCAGGCACTCAATCTCCACTTCGCGCAGCACCAGGTCGAGAATTCCGCCCTGGACCTTCACGCCTACCGCCGTACCGGTGAGCTGAATCGGAACCTCGACGCTGCATCGCTTTATCCAGCGCAATGCGCTTCAGGTCGATGTGCATCAGCGTGCCCTTGATGGGCTCATACTGCCAGTCGACGATCATAGCCTTGGTCTTGGCTGTCGACCCGGTAATCTCAAGATCGAAAATCGAGTTGTGGCCGGAGTCCGAATGCAGAATCTTCTGGATCTGCTTGGGATCGACCTCGATGGCCACCGCCGGCTCAGCCGCACCGTAAACGACGGCGGGAATCTTGCCCTTCACGCGCACGCGGCGGGCCGCATTCTTGTTGAACTTGCCCTCGCGGGGCGTTGCTGCGACTACTTCCTGACTGATCATTGTCCTCTTCCTTCGGGCACGGAGTGCAGAGATCAGGGACCAGCATCGGCCAATCCCCGATTTCCTCTCTGTATTCTCCGCTCCCTTTGCCGAACTATTCAGGTCCGACGGTTATGGCGGCTCACGCCGCAGTTTCTAACTAATCCCTGAGCCCTGCTCTCTGAGCCCTGAACCCTAGTTGAAAAGCGAGCTCACGCTCGTCTCCATGTGAATGCTCTCGATGGTCGCGGCCAGAAGCCCCGCCACCGAACGCACTTTGATCTTCGCCAGCTTCTGCGCCGCGTCGGTCAGCGGGATCGAGTCGCTCACCACCAGCTCTTCCAGCCGGGAGTTGGCGATACGCTCGATCGCCGGGCCCGAAAGCACCGCGTGCGAAGCGCATGCATAAACCTTGGTCGCGCCCTTTTCCAGCAGCGCATCGACCGTCTTCACCAGCGTGCCTGCTGTGTCGACAATGTCATCGATGATCAGGCACGTCTGGCCCTGCACATCGCCGATCACGTGCATCACTTCGGTCACGTTGATATCTGTTCTCCGCTTGTCCACAATGGCCAGCGGAGCCCCCATCTTTGTCGCAAAGAAGCGCGCGCGTTCCACGCCCCCCGCATCCGGTGAAACCACGGTCAGGTTCGGCAGATTCAGCTCCCGGAAGTAACTCACCATCACCGGGCTTGCAAACATATGATCGACCGGAATATTGAAAAATCCTTGAATCTGCGCCGCGTGCAGGTCCATAAACAACGCCCGGTTCGCTCCCGCCGTAGTCAGCAAATCGGCAATCAGCTTCGACGAAATGGCCACGCGCGGCCGGTCTTTGCGGTCCTGCCGGGCATACCCGTAGTACGGAACGACAACAGTGATGCGGCCCGCCGATGCCCGCTTGAGCGCATCGATCATGATCAGCAGCTCCACCAGGTGCTGGTCCACCGGATTGCACGTGGGTTGGACGATGAACACATCCGTCCCGCGGACATTTTCGAGCAGTTGAAAGTAAACTTCGCCGTCGGCGAAACGCTGCATCTTGGTCTCGCCCAGCGTGATCCCGATGTGCTTGCAGATCTCCGCCGCCAGCGGACGATTCGCCGACCCGGAAAATATCTTGAAGCGCTTGTCTTCGCTGTGCGACCGCGACCGTTTCTTTTCCGCCGGAGCCTTCTCCGCCGGAGCCTTCGTCTCCGCCGCTGCATGAGAGCGGGGCCCGCTACCGTTTTGCTCTGCACCTGTCGTGGAGCTCACTGGCTCCGCGACTGCCGATTCCATCACTGTTTCGTTTTTCACAAGATTCTCCCAAGCTGGTTGGCTCTGGTTGTCCTGCATTCGTGTCGTCTGGCGGCCTGCTGCCAGGGCTTCGTTTCGCCGGAGAGGTTTACCTCCGGCACTCAAACTCATTTCTGGCTGGGCGACTAGGATTCGAACCTAGACAAAGTGCTCCAAAGGCACTTGACCTACCGTTAGTCGATCGCCCAGTAACTACAAAACCGAGGGCTCAGGGATCAGCGCACAGTCCAGTTTCCTGCCTGATCTCTTTGAATCGACCTACCCAATTGGTCGATCGCCCGATAACGACACTCTTCGTGCTACAACCTTGAAAGCGCTAGCATAATCCACTCCCCTGTGCCCTGTGCCCTGATTCTTCACTTCACCACCAGCGAACGCCAATACCTCTCGCGGGGCATGGTCTCCGTCATCACTGACCGGATTCCCAACCCGTCCAGTCGTCTTACCGCTGCTCGCGCCGCTTCCTGCGTCCCGTAAAGCCCAAACAGGGCCGATCCGGAACCGGAAAGCGACGCATAAAGAGCCGCACGCTCCGGCTCTTCCGAGGCCGCAAGTACGCGCTTGATTTCACCGAGGAGGGGATTGTGAGGAAAGACAACTTCTTCGAAGTCGTTTTCAATCCCGGTTCGGACAAGCGCGAGAAGCGGATTCTTTGCCCCAGCTGTAAAGTTGGCTGAAGGCCCCGAAATCGCAGCCAGGTCTTCGAAGAAGACACCGGAGGAGTGCGGCTCACAAAATACAGTAGAGAGAGCCCGACTCAACTCATCAAGTCTATCGGACACCGCACCTTCGGTCAATGCACCTGACGATGCTTTTCCGGGCCCCGGATCACCTGCAAGCGTGCCCGATCCCGAGCGTATTCCTGGTGGGAAGCGACGATCCTGGTCTGCTGATCCCTGTTCCCTAATCCCTGATCCCTGTTTCTTTGCATCCCAGTCGCGAAAGGCTTGTGGCGTCGAAACCCCGACGTCGGGAAGCGCCACCACGCACCGCGTAACCGGCAGATCCGGCATGGGATACACCTCCTCGCCGCGACCCACGCCCAGCACCGTCCCGCCGACCAGAAATAGCGGCACATCCGAACCCACCTCGGCCGCAATCCTCAACCGCTCCGGCCCGGACAGCGGCACCACCCCGGCCGCTCCCAGCTCCCGCTCCAGACCGATCAACGCCGCCACCGCATTTGCCGATCCCGCCCCCAGCCCGCCCTGCACCGGAAGCCGCTTATCTATATTTATGGAAACCTGGGCATGGACACCAACCTCGGCCCCGCCCCGCTTCGCCTCCAGTGCCAACCGAGCCGCCTTGAACGCCGTATTGCGCTCGTCAACCGGAACGCGGTCGTCGTTACTGGTCAGCGTAATCGAGGTCTCCCGAGCCGGACGCGCCTCGACCGTCACCAGGTCATGCGCCGCGATCGTCTGGTAGAGCGTGGTCAGCGAATGAAACCCGTCCGTCCGCACCGGACCGATGGCCAGGCCAAGGTTGATCTTCGCGAAGGATCTTACCGTCGTCGACATTCCTCGTCGATTGTAGCCAGAACCGGCCTGCAACTCTCATACCCCGCCCCAGCCACCCGGCGGCAACGCTCCCGGCATCCTACCCAAATGAAAGCCTCGTACGATCCGGTACGCTTCCCTCAATTCGCCCGGTACCTTGTCTGCCTCTGAACAGAATGAGCACCGGGTTTTCCCTGTAGATCGATTAACCCGCAGTCCCGACGAGGAAATCCCTATGTATCACCACGTAAAGCAACTCATGTACGACGTGAAAGTAGCCCAACCCGACGTCCGCTTCGGCCGTATGCTGCTCGAGCAGTTCGGCGGCGCGAACGGTGAGCTCGCCGCCGCCATGCAATACACGCTGCAGGGATGGTCCTGCGACGATCCCGAGCGGCGCGACCTGCTCATGGACATCGGCACCGAAGAGATCAGCCACCTCGAAGTAGTCGGTGCGCTTATCCGCATGCATCTTCAGCCCATGAAGAAGGCACTCGAAGAGGCCGAACAGGATCCCTTGGTTGCCGTGGTCGGCGGCGGCGGTCTGAATCTCTACAACTCGATGGGTAGTGCGTGGACCGCGGATTATCTCAAGGTCTCCGGCGAACTGGACGTCGATCTGCGCAGCAACATCGCCGCCGAAGCACGCGCCAAAATCACCTACGAGCGCCTCATGCACCTGACCGATGACCAGGGATCCAAAGATGCCCTGCAATTCCTCATGACCCGCGAAATCACGCACATGAAGGCGTTCTCCGCGGCTCTCGAGAGCCTTGGCAAAGATCAGTTCTCAATCGGCAAGCTGCCTCCGACGCCCGGACTCGTCGACGAGTACTACAACGATTCGACCGGGAATGGCAAAGAAGGCGGCCGCGAAGCCGTACCCCAATGGATCAAGAAAAATGGGCTGCACGTCGTAGATTCGCCATTCTCCTTCAACGGCAAGGACTCCGGCCTGAGCGTAGATGGCGACGGAGCCAGCCATGCCGGACCCGCTCACTCAGCAACCGGCTCGCGTGCCCGCAAGACCGCCTGATCAAAGCAAGCCCAAAGGAAAACTGGACGTCCCCGGATCCTCCCCCGGAACCCGGGACGTCCAATTTCCTGCGCCCTGAATCCCTGAATCCCTGAATCCCTGAGCCCTGACCCCTGGAACTAACGGTCCCCCATCTGCGTATTCCTCACCAACGGGGCACAGGCGGATCCGTGCGCGACGGCGTCCGCCGGTCACAAACCGGCAACTTGGCAGCTTGAGCTGCGGCAAAATGCCATAAACTTGTCACACCTGCCCCCGGGGACCGCCCATGGAACTCAAAGAAGCCTTCAAAATCGCGCTCCAGTCCCTCTGGGCCAACAAACTGCGCTCCGTCCTCACCCTCATCGGCGTGGTCATCGGAGTCTCCTCGGTCATTGCCGTCATCACCCTCACCAATGGCGTCAACCAGTACGTCGCCACCAAGGTCTACGGATACGGCGCCGACGTCTTCACCCTCTCCAAGCAGTCGCCCGTTATCTTCAGCTACGAGCAATGGCAGAAATTCCAGAAGCGCAAGAACCTCAAAATCGAGGACTATTACGCTATCCGCGATAACTGCAAGAGCTGTCAGTCGGTCGGCGCTCTGCTCAACACCAGCGGCAAAGTCAGTGCGGGCAACCACTCCAGCGACAACACCGACATTCGCGGCTGGAGCGCGAACATGCCCGCCATCTCCAACCTCAACATCGTTCTCGGCCGCAGCTTCATTCCCGCCGACGACCAGTACGCCACCCGTGTCGTTATCGTCGGCTACGACATCGTCGATAAGCTGCTTCCCAACGTCGATCCCATCGGCCAGGAAATCCGCGTCGACGGCGAGCCTTACACCGTCATCGGCGTCGGCGAGCGCCAGGGTGAAACCCTCGGCGTCAGCCAGGACAACTACGTCGCCGTTCCCATCACCTCCTACCAGCACACCTACGGAACCAACGACAGCGTGGTCATTTATGTGAAAGCCGGCTCAGTCGGCCCCGCGCTCGACCACGCTTCCGACGAAGCCCGCGTGATCCTCCGCTCGCGCCGCCACGACGCTCCGGGTGCGGAAGACAGCTTCGAGCTCTCCACCAATGAAACCTTCGTCGGCCTCTGGAAGAGCATCAGTTCCACCTTCCTGTTCGTCGTCATCGGCATCGCCTGCATTTCGCTGGTCGTCGGCGGCATCGTCATCATGAACATCATGCTGGTCTCGGTCACCGAGCGCACCCGCGAGATCGGCGTTCGCAAGGCTTTGGGCGCGCGCTACCAGGACATTCTGCTGCAGTTCCTCATCGAGGCCGGCTCCATGTCGCTGCTCGGCGGAGTCATCGGCATCCTTGCCGGCGCCGGCGTCGCGAAGCTGGTCACGCTCATCATCGGCTTCCCGTCCGACATTGCCTTGTGGTCGGTGCTGGTCGCAATTTTTGTATCCGCCGGCATCGGCATCTTCTTCGGTGTTTACCCGGCCCGCCAGGCCGCGATGCTCGATCCCATCGTCGCCTTGCGCTCTGAACTATAGGAGGTCCGTAATGAAATTCGGCAACTCCGGCGAATCCATCAAGATGGCTCTCGAAACCGTGCGCGCCAACAAGCTGCGCTCCGGACTCACCATCCTCGGCATCGTCATCGGCGTGACCACCGTCATCACCATCTCGTCGATCATCAGCGGCCTCAACAACAACGTCCAGACCTGGGTGAACTCCCTCGGATCAAACGTCCTCTGGATCTTTCACATGCCCGTCATCGGCGTGCGGCCTACGGCCGCCATGCTGGCCCGCAAGCGCATGACGCTTGACGACGCCATCGCCATGCGCAGCCTGCCTCACGTTCTCGCTGCCGACGCCTCGCTTCGCCACGTAAACAAGATCTTCCAGGTCGGCGTCATCGGTGTGAAGTACGGCAGCAAGAAGGCCCAGGGCACGATGGAAGAAGGCACGACGACTGAGGTCCAGAAAATCTATGACCTGAATCTCATTGAAGGCCGCCTCTTCACCGAGGATGAAGACCAGCGACGCGCCAACGTGGTCATCCTCGGCCATGACACCGCCGAGAAGCTCTTCGGCAACGAAAGCGCCATCAACAAAGAGGTCAATATCGAGGGTGATCTCTTCACTGTGATCGGCGTTTTCGACAAGCGCAAGCAGGTCTTCGGCGGCGGCGACAATCCTGAGGACAACAAGGCCGCCTTCCCACTCCACACGTTCCTCAAGCTCCACCCTGAAGAGAAGGACTACTGGCTCAGCGTCAAATATGACGATCCGCGCAACCGCAGCCTCGTCGAAGACGAGATCCGCGAGCTGCTCCGCCGCCGCCGCAAAGTCGCAGCCTGGCAGAAGGACAACTTCGAGATCTTCGCTCCCGACACCATCGCCCGCCTCTGGAACCAGCTCACCGGCGGCCTCGCCATCTTCATGGTCGCGGTATCGAGCGTCGGCCTCATGGTCGGAGGCGTCGGTGTCATGAACATCATGCTGGTCTCGGTCACCGAGCGAACCCGCGAAATCGGTGTCCGCAAAGCCATCGGCGCGACGAAACAGAACATCCTCGTTCAGTTCACCATGGAAGCGACCACGCTCTGCGCCATCGGAGGCCTCATCGGCATTGTCGTCGGCGCAATCCTGACCCTGCTCATACGCATCATCATCGCCGCGCTGCCGGCCACCATGTCCCCGACGTGGGCGATCATAGGATTCACCGTCTCCTGCGCCATCGGTCTGGTCTTCGGCATCTACCCGGCCTGGAAAGCCGCCAACCTCGACCCCATCGAAGCCCTGCGTTACGAATGAGGCAAGGCACAGGGTAGGCACAGGGAACAGGGCACAGGAATTCCCGCTAGGCGCCGAGCTTGGTGATGATTGCTCTGAGCATCTTGCCCACTTCATGAGATAACTCTTCCGTTGCGTGAAGCTTGGATACGACTGCGAAGCCGAGTTCGGCGGCGATTGTCAGTTGCGTTTGAACCTCAAGATTCGAGCCGCGCGCCATGGCGAGAAACTGCTTGTACTCGCGACGCGACGCCCGTCCATATCCCTCTGCAATATTGCTGGCAACCGAGACACCAGCCCGCCGAAGCTGGCTCGTTAGACCGTAAATCTCTTCCTTCGGAAAATCGGCTGTCAGTCTGTAAATCGCAGTACTGAGCTGAATGGCCCGCTGCCAAACGATCAAATCGCGGAATGAATTGCCCAATTCTTTCCACCCCTCGGAAATGTTTGGATGTCTCGGTCCCTCAACTCTAGCTATCAGCGTGTCCCTTTTCGTCGGAATACATCGCATTGACCCCAAGGACCCCATTACGGTCGTACTGAGCCCTGTTCCCTTGCTCCCTGAGCTCGAGCCCTTGCATCAAACCCACCAGCCGCATTAGCGTCATTCTGAGCCCTGAGCCCTGAGCCCTGAGCCCTGAGCCCTGAGCCCTGAGCCCTGAGCCCTGAGCCCTGAGCCCTGAGCCCTGAGCCCTGAGCCCTGAGCCCTGAGCCCTGAGCCCTGAGCCCTGAGCCCCTGAGCCCTGTAAGGAGCACCATGCCTGCCCCCGATCGCTACGTCTGCATACACGGCCACTTTTACCAGCCCCCGCGGGAAAACCCCTGGCTTGAAGCAGTCGAGATACAAGCCTCCGCCGCGCCCTACCACGACTGGAATGAGCGCATCACCGCTGAATGCTATGCGCCCAACGGCGCCGCCCGCGTCGTGAACGGGAAGAACAAGATCATCCGCATCCTCAACAATTACGGACGCATCAGCTTCAACTTCGGCCCAACGCTGCTCTCCTGGCTCAAGGACAACGCCCACCGCGTTTACCAGATGATCCTCGACGCCGATGCTCACAGCCAGCGGCGCTTTGCAGGCCATGGCTCGGCAATGGCGCAGGTCTACAACCACATCATCATGCCGCTGGCTTCCACGCGCGACAAGATCACCCAGGTCGTCTGGGGCATCGCCGACTTTGAATCGCGCTTCGGACGAAAACCCGAAGGCATGTGGCTGTCGGAAACCGCCGTCGATCTCGAAACCCTCGACATCCTGGCCGCACACGGCATCCGCTTCGTCGTGCTCGCCCCGCATCAGTGTGCCCGCGTGCGCAAGCTCCCCGTCCCGCCCAAAACCGCCAAAGGTGCTAAGGGACGGGCCAAACAGGCGGCAAAGGACGCCGCAACCCAGGCCCCGCCTGACCCCGCGCAGTCCACCGCTCCCGCGCCCGACGGAACATCAGCCCCGGCCACCCCGCCTGCCGCCGACCCACCCGCCGAGACCCCCTGGAAGCAAACCCCCTCAGCCGAAGTGGATACAACCCAGCCCTACCTCGTGAAGCTCAAGGAAGGCCGCTCCATCGCCGCCTTCTTCTACGACGGACCGCGCTCGCGGGCCATCGCATTTGAAGGCCTGCTCAATGACGGCGAGACCTTTGCCCGCCGGCTCCTTGGCGGCTTCTCAGAGAAGAGCGACCACACACAGCTCGTGCATGTGGCGACCGACGGCGAAAGCTATGGCCATCATCACCGCTACGGCGAGATGGCTCTCGCCTGGGCTCTCAAATGGCTTGAAAACGAAGGCCAGGTCAAGCTCACCAACTACGGTGAGTTCCTGGAGAAATTTCCGCCCGCTTACGAGGCAGAGATCTTCGAGGACACCTCGTGGAGCTGCGCGCACGGCGTCGAGCGATGGCGTTCTGACTGCGGTTGCAATGGCGGCAGGCAGGGATGGAATCAGCAGTGGAGACGGCCCCTGCGCGAGTCGCTCGACTGGCTCCGGGATACCGTAGCTCCGCTGGTAAGCAAACGCTCCGCCGGTCTTTTCAAAGACCTGGACGCGGCCCGCAACGCCTATATCTCGGTAGTGCTCGATCGCAGCCCGGAAAGCGTCGATGCATTCCTGGCTATCCATGCTTCGCACGATCTGAATCCTGATGAGCGGGTCGCGGCCCTCCAGTTGATGGAGCTCGAACGCCACGCCCAGCTCATGTACACCAGTTGCGGATGGTTCTTCGACGAGATCTCCGGCATCGAAACGGTACAGATCATCGCCTACGCCTCCCGCGTCCTTCAACTCGCGCGAACCCTCTTGGGCCAGGACGCCGCCAACCTCGAGGCCGAGTTTGAAGCCCGGCTGGAGACGGCGCCGAGCAATCTCCCCGAGCTCGGGAACGGAGCCGGAGTATACGACACCTATGTCAAGGGCATGCAGGTGGACCTCGAGCAGGTCGGAGCGCATTACGCCATCAGTTCGGTCTTCACCAGCTATCCCGACCAGACCGACCTCTTCTGCTTCACGGTGCGCCGCCTTGAATACGGAGTCGAAAATTCCGGCCGGGGCCGTCTCGCCATCGGCAAGGCCCACATCCAGTCAAAGATCACCGACAAACAGGAAACCGTGGTCTTCGCCGTGGTCCACTTCGGCGACCAGAACATCTCCGCCGCGGTCAAGAGTCACAAGCCCGAAGAAGAAGGCCTGTACGAGGAATTCGCCCGGTCAGCACGCGCCGCCGTCATCCGCGCCGATTTCCCCGACGTGATTCGCGGCTTCGACCGCTACTTCGGAGCGACGAACTACTCCATCCAGTCGCTCTTCCGCGACGAGCAGCAGCGCATCATGGAGCTCATCCTCAAGCCCCGCCTGCAGCGAGTCGAAGCCAGCCTCGCGTCCATCTACGAGGATCAGGCATCGCTGCTGCACTTCCTCGGAAAGACCGGTCTGCAGCGTCCCGCCGCGCTCACCCTCGCCGCCACCTTCGCCATCAACGCCGGCATGCGGCGGGCGCTCGACAGCAATCCCATCGATGCCATTCAGATGCGTGTCTATCTCGGACTCGCCGATACCGATCACGTGGAGTTCGACAAGCCGCAACTCAGTTACATCGCCGACCAGCAGATGAAGCAGGCCATGGTGCAGCTGCAGGAAGAAGTAGTGTCAACCGGCGAACAGCAGACCCCGCTTCTCGAGAATGCGTTGTTCGTAGCGCGAACCATCTCCGAGCTTCCCTTTGATCTCAACCTGTGGCAGGCGCAGAACCTCTGGTACGACATCTATCTGAGGCTGTACCCGGCCATCAAAGCCAGAACCACAGTCAATGGAGCGAAGGCCTCGAACTCGCAGCCCAAACCCGAGCCCGATGCCGAGTCGGCGCGCGCCGATGAATGGGTAGCAAAATTCAAAGAAATCGGCCAGCTGATGGGCATTTCTGTCGATGAGCTCGTAATCGAGGAAGAAACGCCTATACTCGAAGCGGCGCCGCAGCCCTGATGAACTGGCAATGACCACCCAGAGAACGCATGTTGCATGAAACAGACTGAAATCACCCCGGAGATTATTCAGCTTACCCGCCTTGGATTGGTCAACTGCTTTCTGGTCCGGGAAGACGACGGGCTGACACTGATCGACACCATGATCCCCGGCTCCGCGAACAGGATCATTCATGCAGCGCATTCCCTGAACCGTCCGCTGCGCCGCATTCTCCTCACCCATGCGCACATGGATCACGTGGGATCGCTGGATACGCTCGCGCTCCGGCTTGTCGGTGTGGAAGTCGCTGTCGCCCGCAGGGAATCGCGCCTGCTCACCCGCGACTTTCGTACCGAACCCGATGAGCCTGCGGTGAAGGTCAGGGGAAGCTTTTCCAAAGTCGAAACCGTTCCGTCTGTCCTTCTCACTGACGGCGAAATCTACGGATCGCTTCAGGTGATCGACACGCCCGGACACACGCCCGGCCATATCGCATTTCTCGATACGCGCTCCGGCACGGTCATCGCCGGCGACGCGCTGACTGCCGTCGGCGGTTTGCGCATCTCAGGCGATGGCCCTCTGATTTTCCCGCTCGCGAACTTTGCCACCTGGCACAAGCCCACCGCCATCGAGAGCGCCCGCAAACTGGCCTCGCTCCAGCCGAAGAAGATCGTCGTCGGTCACGGCAAGCCGGTCATGGAAAACGCGACCCAGCTCCTGAACGAAGCCATCCGCCACGCCGAATAGCAGCGCTCGTCCAACTCCTGAGCCCTGAGCCCTGAGCCC
>CAWAYO010000008.1:0-31358 GCA_963786085.1 uncultured Acidobacteriaceae bacterium | reverse complement strand
GCCGATGTGGATACAACCCAGCCCTACCTCGTGAAGCTCAAGGAAGGCCGCTCCATCGCCGCCTTCTTCTACGACGGACCGCGCTCGCGGGCCATCGCATTTGAAGGCCTGCTCAATGACGGCGAGACCTTTGCCCGCCGGCTCCTTGGCGGCTTCTCAGAGAAGAGCGACCACACGCAGCTCGTGCATGTGGCGACCGACGGCGAAAGCTATGGCCATCATCACCGCTACGGCGAGATGGCTCTCGCCTGGGCTCTCAAATGGCTTGAAAACGAAGGCCAGGTCAAGCTCACCAACTACGGTGAGTTCCTGGAGAAATTTCCGCCCGCTTACGAGGCAGAGATCTTCGAGGACACCTCGTGGAGCTGCGCGCACGGCGTCGAGCGATGGCGTTCTGACTGCGGTTGCAATGGCGGCAGGCAGGGATGGAATCAGCAGTGGAGACGGCCCCTGCGCGAGTCGCTCGACTGGCTCCGGGATACCGTAGCTCCGCTGGTAAGCAAACGCTCCGCCGGTCTTTTCAAAGACCTGGACGCGGCCCGCAACGCCTATATCTCGGTAGTGCTCGATCGCAGCCCGGAAAGCGTCGATGCATTCCTGGCTATCCATGCTTCGCACGATCTGAATCCTGATGAGCGGGTCGCGGCCCTCCAGTTGATGGAGCTCGAACGCCACGCCCAGCTCATGTACACCAGTTGCGGATGGTTCTTCGACGAGATCTCCGGCATCGAAACGGTACAGATCATCGCCTACGCCTCCCGCGTCCTTCAACTCGCGCGAACCCTCTTGGGCCAGGACGCCGCCAACCTCGAGGCCGAGTTTGAAGCCCGGCTGGAGACGGCGCCGAGCAATCTCCCCGAGCTCGGGAACGGAGCCGGAGTATACGACACCTATGTCAAGGGCATGCAGGTGGACCTCGAGCAGGTCGGAGCGCATTACGCCATCAGTTCGGTCTTCACCAGCTATCCCGACCAGACCGACCTCTTCTGCTTCACGGTGCGCCGCCTTGAATACGGAGTCGAAAATTCCGGCCGGGGCCGTCTCGCCATCGGCAAGGCCCACATCCAGTCAAAGATCACCGACAAACAGGAAACCGTGGTCTTCGCCGTGGTCCACTTCGGCGACCAGAACATCTCCGCCGCGGTCAAGAGTCACAAGCCCGAAGAAGAAGGCCTGTACGAGGAATTCGCCCGGTCAGCACGCGCCGCCGTCATCCGCGCCGATTTCCCCGACGTGATTCGCGGCTTCGACCGCTACTTCGGAGCGACGAACTACTCCATCCAGTCGCTCTTCCGCGACGAGCAGCAGCGCATCATGGAGCTCATCCTCAAGCCCCGCCTGCAGCGAGTCGAAGCCAGCCTCGCGTCCATCTACGAGGATCAGGCATCGCTGCTGCACTTCCTCGGAAAGACCGGTCTGCAGCGTCCCGCCGCGCTCACCCTCGCCGCCACCTTCGCCATCAACGCCGGCATGCGGCGGGCGCTCGACAGCAATCCCATCGATGCCATTCAGATGCGTGTCTATCTCGGACTCGCCGAAACCGATCACGTGGAGTTCGACAAGCCGCAGCTCAGTTACATCGCCGACCAGCAGATGAAGCAGGCCATGGTGCAGCTGCAGGAAGAAGTAGTGTCAACCGGCGAACAGCAGACCCCCTTCTCGAGAATGCGTTGTTCGTAGCGCGAACCATCTCCGAGCTTCCCTTTGATCTCAACCTGTGGCAGGCGCAGAACCTCTGGTACGACATCTATCTGAGGCTGTACCCGGCCATCAAAGCCAGAACCACAGTCAATGGAGCGAAGGCCTCGAACTCGCAGCCCAAACCCGAGCCCGATGCCGAGTCGGCGCGCGCCGATGAATGGGTAGCAAAATTCAAAGAAATCGGCCAGCTGATGGGCATTTCTGTCGATGAGCTCGTAATCGAGGAAGAAACGCCTATACTCGAAGCGGCGCCGCAGCCCTGATGAACTGGCAATGACCACCCAGAGAACGCATGTTGCATGAAACAGACTGAAATCACCCCGGAGATTATTCAGCTTACCCGCCTTGGATTGGTCAACTGCTTTCTGGTCCGGGAAGACGACGGGCTGACGCTGATCGACACCATGATCCCCGGCTCCGCGAACAGGATCATTCATGCAGCGCATTCCCTGAACCGTCCGCTGCGCCGCATTCTCCTCACCCATGCGCACATGGATCACGTGGGATCGCTGGATACGCTCGCGCTCCGGCTTGTCGGCATGGAAGTCGCTGTCGGCCGCAGGGAATCGCGCCTGCTCACCCGCGACTTTCGTACCGAACCCGATGAGCCTGCGGTAAAGGTCAGGGGAAGCTTTTCCAAAGTCGAAACCGTTCCGTCTGTCCTTCTCACCGACGGCGAAATCTACGGATCGCTTCAGGTGATCGACACGCCCGGACACACGCCCGGCCATATCGCATTTCTCGATACGCGCTCCGGCACGGTCATCGCCGGCGACGCGCTGACTGCCGTCGGCGGTTTGCGCATCTCAGGCGATGGCCCTCTGATTTTCCCGCTCGCGAACTTTGCCACGTGGCACAAGCCCACCGCCATCGAGAGCGCCCGCAAACTGGCCTCGCTCCAGCCGAAGAAGATCGTCGTCGGTCACGGCAAGCCGGTCATGGAAAACGCGACCCAGCTCCTGAACGAAGCCATCCGCCACGCCGAATAGCAGCGCTCGTCCAACTCCTGAGCCCTGAGCCCTGAGCCCGAGCCCTGAGCCCTGAGTCCTGAGCCCTGTCCTTCAGCTTCTCCACCTCAACGTCACCGGCCCGCTCATGGGATGCTTTGCCGGCTCGCCGGTCTTCATCGAGTCGAGCCGCGCCTGCTTGAGCGCGAAGTACCACTTCGCCGGACGGTCCGCATCGTCAATCAGCATCAGTGACGGATCGTACTTCAGACCTTCGGCTTGCTGGACCATCGTCTCCTGGTCCTGCCGCACAAATCGCCTGCCGAAGAACATCGCAATCGTCTTCACCAATGGAACCGCATAAAACACGTTCCACGCGGCGCAGACATCGATGCGGCACGCATTTGCAACCGTAGGAGTAACAGTTGTCAGGCTTGCGAACCACTTGTCGCCGCAGCGGATCGTCTCATAGCGCCGGTTGGGCAGAACAAAGTCGATCGTCGTTGTAATCGGCTCTCCGTATACGCCCAGCAGCTTGTACGGCGCGCTGTTCCCCGAGGGCGCATGCGCCGACATGCGGAACCCCTCCGGAATCGGCTCGAAATGCTTTTCTTTTTCGTGGATGCTCGCCCGCTTTCGCCACCACCACGCCTGGTGCACGAACGGCCCATGCGCCGGATCCATCAGCCCGATGATCCCGTGATCCACATTGCACGGCAGATCGGCCGTCAGATGCGCCGTCCGAAATCGCGGCCCGAACTTCGGCACCTCAGGCACCGCGGGCTGCTCGCCTGTCCGCGCCCGTCCCGTGCCCGGCTCCGGGATATAAACCCACGCGTAGCCGTCCCGCTCTTCGCAAGGAAAAGCCGAGGCATAAATCTTGTGGGGATCGAGCGTGTCGCTCGCCGTCAGCGACGGAATCTGCGTGCACTGCCCGCTGGCCGGCTCAAACGCCCATCCGTGGTACTTGCACGTCAGTTCGCGCCCATCGAACCAGCCGCAGGAGAGCGGAATGCCGCGATGCGGGCAGCTGTCGCGCATCGCGAAGAGCCGGCCGTCCTGCTTGCGCCCCAGCACCAGCGGAATCCCCATCAACATCGCCGTGCGCAGCTCTTTCCCGCGCAGCGCCTCGCTGCGCATTGCCGGATACCAGTCGTTATATAGCAGCGTGGTCGCTGGAGCCTGTAAAGCGGTGGACATGGATATGGGCTGAGCCTTCCTTACTATATCGCCGCGAACGACACAGGCTCAGGCACAGGGCTCACAACAGCTGGGATCAGGGCACAGGGAACAGGGCTCAGAAGACAGAACCCCTCAATCAGCGATGGGCGATAACACTCAACGATGTCATCCTGAGCGCAGCGTCGAAGGACCTGCTTCCCCGTAGGCAGAAATATAAAGGATGTCATCCTGAGCGAGCCGGAAGCGCAGCGAAAGGCGAGTCGAAGGACCTGCTTCTCCCCTCACCAAGCCACCCACCGCTTCTGGAATCGCGGAACGTCCAACTCTGAGCCCTCGCAGCCCTGAAGCCCTGAGCCCTGAGCCCTGAGCCCTGAGCCCTGAGCCCTGAGCCCTACTCCCTGTTCCCTCGTTTCTCTATAATCGCCCAATGCCCCGCCACCACCCGAGACTGGACGCGAGACCGGAGACGCGACCTTGAACAGCCTGCGCACCGCCAAGCGTTTCGTCTTTCCGCTGCTCGGCCTGTGGGTGCTGCTGTACGCTTCATTCTCCCTGGTCAAGCCCCCGCTGATCGACGGGCCGGACGCCGTAAACGCCGAAGCGGCGCGCGAGATGGCAGTTACCGGCGACTGGGTCATCCCGCACATCAACGGCGTTCGCTCCCCGCAGACCCCGCCCCTGCTCATCTGGACCACCGCCGCCTGCTTCCGCGTCTTCGGAGTATCCGACCACAGTGCCCGGATCCCGCTCGCCCTTGCCGTGCTGGCCCTGTTTGCCCTTACCCTCACATTAGGCTCGCGCCTCTTTCTCACGCCGGTCGCCGGGTTTTACGCCGCTCTCATCCTCGTCACCTCATGCGGCATCTTTCTCTTCGGCCACCTGCTTTTTCCCGTCGTCCTGCTGACCCTCTGGCTCACGCTGGCCATCTATTTCTTCTGGCGCTCGCTGCGCGTGCACTCCTGGCAGACATCCGCCGGCTTCGGCGCCGCCTGCGCTCTCGGTTTTCTATCGATAGGACTCGCCGGGGTCGTCCTCCCCATCGGCATCGTCCTGCTGTTTCTCTTCTACACAAATAACCTGAAACATCTCGCGCGCTGGCGTCCGGCCGTCGGCATCGGTGTCTTCCTGCTGATCCTCATCCCGTGGATGGTGGCCGCCTTTCGCTCTACCCCCGCCGAGCGCTTCCTTGCTCCGGCACACGTCGTCGCGAAGGTGCCCTTTCCGGCCTTCTGGGCCTTTGTCCTGATATGGATCACGCCCTGGTTTCTCTTTGCCCTCGCCGCCCTGGGCCGGCTCTCCACACGCTTCTTCACTCGCCGCGCTGAGCTCGACTGCACCGATCAGGCGGTCCTTCTCCTCGTCCTCTGGGCGGCTCTGGTCGTCGTCCTCTACACCTTCTCCACCCGTCAGGAATTCCTCAGCCTCCCCGCACTGCCCGCTCTGAGCCTTCTGGCTGCGGGATGGCTCGCCGCCGACGAGCACGCCCCGTCACAACTCGCCCGCATCTTCGCCTGGATCCTCTTCGTCGCCGGCGTGCTCAAAGCAGCCGTCTTCGTGGTTCTGGCCTTCCGCGCGCCCATCCCCGCGCAGGGCACGGACATCGCCACGCTGCTGCACCTCCATCCCGGGCAGCACCGGCTCTTCTTCGGCTATCTCTTCGACCTCACTGCCGCTTCGATGGGCGCATTCCGCATCCCACTGCTTATCGCCGCCGCGGCGCTCGTCGTCGGAGTCACCGCCAATCTACTCTTCCGCCTCAAGGGCAAGGCCCGCATGGCCAACTGCTTCCTCGCCGGGATGATGGTCTTCTTACTCATCGCCACGCACCTTGCTCTGAACACCTTTTCGCCTGTCGTCTCCTCAGGGGTCCTCGCCGAGGCCATCAAACCTGAGGTCGACCCCGGCGATGTCGTCGTCATCAACGGT
This sequence comes from uncultured Acidobacteriaceae bacterium, assembly GCA_963786085.1. Lineage (GTDB taxonomy): Bacteria > Acidobacteriota > Terriglobia > Terriglobales > Acidobacteriaceae > Silvibacterium. The sequence continues at coordinate 25,602 of CAWAYO010000008.1, read as the reverse complement.
CCCTACGAAGACGCCTCGGCATTGCCCTTCTACCTTGAGCGGCAGGTGAAGCTCCTCGACCGGCGTCCCGACGTCCTCGCTCCCTGGTCCTTCGCGCCCGACGCGCCATCCATCTTCCTTAACGATGCCGATCTCGCCACGCTCTGGCAGAGTCAGACGCGGATCTTTCTCTGGACGCCGCAGGCCAGCCTTCCCACCTTGCCCGGAACGTCGTACGTCATCGCCCGCGACGGTGGCCGCGAGGTCATCAGCAACCAGCCCAACAACGGCGGAGCCGCGTTTTAACGCAAGGCTCAGAGAGCAGGGCACGCAACAACAGGGCGCAGGGAACAGAACCCCAGCTATTTTCATCAGGCAAACACCAACGATGTCATCCTGAGAGAAGGCCGCCACGGCGATCGCAGGCGAAGGACCTGCTTCCCCGTGGGCAGAAATATAAAGGATGTCATCCTGAGCGAGCCGGAAGCGCAGCGAGAGGCGAGTCGAAGGGACCTGCTTCTCCCCTCACCAACCACCACCGCTTCTGGAATGGTGGAACGTCCAATTCTGAGCCCTGAGCCCTGAGCCCTGAGCCCTGAGCCCTGAGCCCTGAGCCCTGAGCCCTGAGCCCTGAGCCCTGAGCCCTGAGCCCTGAGCCCTGAGCCCTGAGCCCTGAGCCCTGAGCCCTGAGCCCTGAGCCCTAATCGATGATCCCAGTCTTCTTCAGCACGCCGTTCTCCAGCGTGAACGTCTGTCCGCGCCACGTGACGGTATTGCCGGCGAAGCTCCACGCCCACACCCCCAGCGCCGCCAGGTCTCGCACCGGCAGCAGCCACAAGTCGCGCAGCACCTGCCGGTCGCCCAGCACTCCCACCCCCACCGCCAGAGCAACCGTCACCCGCGCCAGGCAGGCCATGCTCAGCAGCGCCAGGCTCTCCAGCGCGAACCCCGAGGCAACGGCGTTCAGAATCGCCCACGGCAATCCAAACGTAAATATCAGCCCCACGTAGCCCGCCTTGCGCGAGTCGCGAATACCGCGTGCCCAGCGCAGCTGATGCGCAAGGTATCCGGATAGGTCGTACGCCGGCACCGAAGTATCGACGACCTCGCGGCTCAGCGCGACCGCGAACCCGGCCTGCGCGATCCGGTGCCCGAGCTCGTAGTCATCGGCCAGCGAATCCACCAGCGGCGCGAACCCCCCGATCGCGTCAAGAGCAGTCTTGGACACCGCCAGCGTCGACCCCAGCCCGAAGCGAATCTCTCCATCGAGCTTGAGCGCCACCAGCACACCCGGAAAAAAGTCCGTCGAGATCCCCAGCGCCTCCAGCTTCGATCCCAATGTGGTTCGGGCCGACCGCGAATCCAGGCGCCCCAGGTCCCGATTCTGGGACCTGGGACTTGTCCGCCCGCGATACGGAGCCGTCACCAGCCCCACAGGCTTGCTCTTCCCTGTTCCCTGATCCCTAATCCCTAATCCCTGTTTTTCTGTTCCCTGATCCCTGTGCCCTGAGCCCTGCCTTCTAAACTCCCCCATGATGCGGCTCAGATAACGCGGCCCCACCCGGATATCGCTGTCGTTGACGATCCGATAATCGAATCTAGCCTCGCGTGCCAGCTGCACCACGTTGCCCATCTTCCCATTCGGCCCCAGCTTCTCCGGACACTCGATCAGCCGGATGCTGCGCTCAGGAAACTCCGCCATCAGCCGCTCAATCGCTTCGACCGCCGGATCGTCCAGCGACGACACTCCGAACAGCAGCTCATATTCCCCCGCGTACTCCTGCCGGCAGTGGCTCGCAAACGCCTCATACATACCCGGATCGAGTCCCTTGACCGGTTTCAGCACGCTCACCGCCGGAGTAGGCCAGGAAACCGCAGTTGCGGGCTTTTCGGGGTTTTCTTCTGAGCCCTGAGCCCTGAGCCCTGAGCCCTGCGACCGCACAAACGACCGCCCGCTCCACAGCACGGCGATGTAGTAGAAGATTCCCGCAAAGGTAAGAACAGTCGTTACCGACTCGACGATCGTAGGCAACATGCTCACTTCAGTTTAGCGACTCAACACCCTTCGGAAAGCATTCGCCCGGCCTCATGTCACCGACTGTTCATTTGAATCGTCACCTCGCGGGGCGCAGAATCATCAAAGAGGGTTCCCAAAACCCAGCTGGAGGTATGCTCATGCAGACCCTGCGCGAAGTCATCGAGCAGTCGCAACAACGGGGAGTGGCGATCGGCCACTTCAACATCTCCGACCTCATTCTTCTCAAAGCCGTCGTCGCCGCCGCCCGCGAGCTCGACGTCCCCGTGATCGTCGGAGCCTCCCAGGGCGAGCGTGACTTCATGGGAGTCCGCGAGATCGCCGCCCTGGTCCGCAGCCTGCGCGAAGAGTCCGGCGTCCCCATCTTTCTCAACGCCGACCACACCCACTCCCTCGCCAAAGCCGAGGAGGCCGCCCGCGCCGGCTTCGACTCCATCGTCTTCGACCTCTCCGCGCTGCCCATCGACGAGAACGTCCGCCAGACCAAAGAGGGCGTCGCCGCGCTCAAGGCCATCAACCCCGCCATCCTCATCGAAGGAGAAATCGGCGACATCGGCACCGGCTCTGAAATCCACGAGACGGCCTCCGAATCCAAAGGCCTGACCACCCCCGAAGAAGCAAAGCAGTTCGTCGCCGCCACCGGTGTCGACATCCTCGCCCCCGCCGTCGGCAACATGCACGGCATGTCCGCCAGCATGGTTCACGGAGAAGCCCGCAAACACCTCAACATCCAGCGCATCGCCGACATCAAGAAGGCCACCGGCGTCCCCATCACCCTCCACGGAGGCTCCGGCACCGCCGACGAAGACTTCCGCCGGGCCATCGCCGCCGGCATCAACATCGTCCACATCAACACCGAGCTGCGCGTCGCCTGGAGACAGAGCCTCGAAGCCAGCCTCGCCAAGCACCCCAACGAGGTCGTGCCCTACAAAATCCTTCCCCCCGTCATCGACGCCGTGAAGGAAGTCGTCCTCTCCCGCTTGAAACTCTTCAACAGCGTCGGCCTCGCTGCCGCCGCCCACTGACGCCCAGGAAAATCTAAGATTGTCATCTTGAACGCAGCGAGGGATCTGCGTTTTGCATGCGCAAAATTTTAAAGCTGTCATCCTGAGCGGAGCGACCGAACGGGAGCGCAGTCGAAGGACCTGCTTCTCCCAAACTGAAACGGCCCGCATCCGCCGTCAAAATAAACCGTGACTAATCTGAAGTCGGAGGCTGTTCAGCCTTAGTCGTCTGCGACTGGTCGTCGGACGACCTGATCTGTGCGAGGGCATCGCAAATGTGCTGACCTTGCTGGAACAACAGAGCGGACTCATCGTGCGATGTGGCTACGGTGCGAAAACAGTACAGGCAAATCGAGTCCATCGTCCCGTCCAGATTGACACGATGTGCAAACTCCCCCGCGCCTTTTCCTCCATTGCCCATGATCCGATTCTCTGTTCGATCTCTCCTATAGCCTCAAGCCGCGCCGCAATGACATCTCCAAAAATGTAATTGCGACTGACGTTTATTGCTTTGGGTACCGGGGCCATTGCCTGCAAGATGGCCATTCGATGGGGGACTCGATTTGCCCGTTGCCTTCCGACAATTTGCCGCCTTTAGACAATTGCCCAAACAATCAAATGTTCAGACAGTTAAGATATGTTTCGCCTCCGCTTGGATGTCGGGCCGCAATGAGCCATCAGCTCGTCGCGTAAATCGGCCAGCATTTCGTCCGCCAGGTGCAGGTAGTGTTGACATTGCTGAGTGTCAGAACCGCTGCGGATAGCTAAATAAACAATGTTAGATAGCTTTTCAACTGGGAGTATCAGGTCCTCAGAGAACATTTTGAGGGCGTCTCGTGAAGACGGCGCGGCATCATAGTCTCTACCCATTCACCTTGAGATGCGTCTTTGCGCAATCGGGAGGGGTAGTCCACCCTTTTTTAACCCGTTCTGTACTGGCCTCAAAATAACGTGTGCCCAATCCAGCCTTTCTTTGGCTTGAGTGGGAGAGTCGACGTGACAAATCTAGCCGATGCCATCCGAGCGGAGCCCGAGAGCTTGTCCTGAGCGCAGTCGAAGGAAACCTGCTTTCCCCCGCGCAAAATCCTAAGGATGTCATCCTGAGCGGAGGTCGCCGCGGCGACCGCAGTCGAAGGATCTGCTTTTCTAACAAAACCAGCCATACCGGCAATCCATTCCAGCCCTCTGTTGGCAAGCAGCGCGCGATTCACTAATTGGCATGCACCCGGCGATATGCTATCGTCGCTCCGCGCCATCCCTCCAGGCGCACGCTGGAATCATCGTCCCCCCGCCAAAGTGAACCGTCACCGCTCTAAGAGGAGAATCGTATGCGCCGGAAAATCCTCGTTGGGTTCATTTTCTGCTTCTGCCTTAAAGTGAGCCTCGCCGCCGTCACCGTTGGAAACTGTGACTCAGACAAACATCCTTACTCAACCATCTCCGCGGCAATTGCAGCAGCGCCCGTCGGCGGAGTCGTCCGCGTATGTCCCGGAACCTACGCCGAACAACTGGAAATCAATAAGCCCCTCACAATTCAAGGCATCAACGGTATTCCAACGATCGTAGCGCCTTCAACGGGCCTGAATGATATCCCTGCGGGCTCCTATTCCTACCCGCAGATCTTTGTTAGCAACGCTGGCGGAGAAGTCAAACTCGTCCACCTCTCGGTGGACGGAAGCGATGCTCTGTTTAACATCGAGGGTTCCGCCGGCTTCCTGGCTGACGCCGATGCCGCGTGCTCCGATGGCACTATCAGCGATAGCAACTTTGTTGGAATATTCTTTCTCAACACTCCCGGCGTTCTCGAAGGTATGAACATAAGCCATCAGTTCGGTTCAATCTTGGTGCCCGGCGATCCCGGGCCTCTGGAAGTTCCAAACTGCGGGAGCGGGGTCGTATTCAATGGGAGTTCACGCGCCCTGGTGCGAAATAGCACAATCTCCGACGTCGGCTTCTACGGAATCTTCTCCTACGGCGACCTGATCGCAGACAACAACAATGTCTCTGGCGGTTTTGGCCCCTACGGCATCGGGATAGGAGCTTCCACCGGGACCATCAGCAATAACAGCGTCACCCAAGCCATCTATTGGATAGAAACGGTTGGTATCCAGGGCGGTAGCCTGGTCCGGGACAATGTCGTCCAGTCGGCGATCTACGGAATCACCAACTCTGCCGAAGTCCGGCACAACACGCTTACCAACAACGCAATCGGCATCTCCCAGGCGACAGCCGTCGCTGACAACGTCATCTCCGGATTCCCGACTTACGACAACCCGGAGTGCATCAACAATGACGCCTGCGATAGTTTCCCCACCGGCATGCCGTTGCCAACCATCGGCATAGACCTCGGTTGCAGCCCTGCCGATCGGGTGCGAGGCAATAACATCGAGGGCGTTGGGATAGGATTCGCAAACCTCGAAGCAGGCGAGAAGATCCCCCGGTCCAATCTCCTCACCAACGTCACAACAACCTCAACCGGCTGCAGCCAATAGGCCAAGCCCGACGTAGCCCACTCAAGCCTTCTGTTGGCTTGGGTGGGTTAAGCCCTCGGCTCAGCGAATCGAACGCCAATCCCTAATCCCTGTTCCCTAATCCCTGTCTTTTTTGGCCGACAATTTCCCCGAAGTTGATAAACTTGTATTAGAGCTAAATATCTCAACGAAGGCGCAGCCCCAGCTGCGCCTTTCTATTTTGGCGCTAATTCCTTGATTCCATTGGTACAAGCCGTAACTCATTGATTCCTCGATAGCTCCGCCTGACCTGCCCTGTAACTCTCGATCTTTCTATTAAGTAGCCTTTGCCCCGGGAGGGGTAAACTCGATGGTCCAGTCCTGCCGTCACATCCTCGCCAACCACCAGTGCGGAGCACCCGCCCTCCGCGGCCACCACTTCTGCCGCCACCACCGCGACCTTCACAACTGGAAGCGCCGCTGCGGCCTACGTAGCCACATCCCCACCCCGACCCAGACCTACGACCACGGAACCATGCTCGTCCCCGAGCCCAAGGTCTACCCGCCTCTTGAGCTGGAGTTCCCCGAGGACCGCGCCTCTATTCAGATCAACCTTTACCGCATCATCGACTACCTCGCCCGCGGACTCATGGACCGCTCCACCGCCACCGCCCTCATGTACGGCATGCAGGTCGCTCAGACCAACCTCGGCAAGACACCCCTCCTCGAATCCGCCCCGGCCTCAGGTTCCCGTTCCCGCTCCCAATCCGAGGACGACTCCGACTCAAGCGACAACTCCGGGTGCCCCAGGTCCGGATTTTCGGACCTGGGTCCACGCTCGGTTCACCGCATCATCCTCACCCCCGAGGGAGACGAAATCGCCCCGCCCGTCGAGATGCTCGAACCCAACGAGGCCGAGCCCATCCACCACCGCCTCTGCCCCTGCCTCCTCTGCGCGGAGAAATACCGCAACCAGCCACCCGAAGAACACCACCCCGCCTGCCAGTGCGGCCTCTGCGAAGAAGCCGAGGGCCCAGGCCAGCAGGGAACAGGGCTCAGAGAACAGGGCACAGGGATCAGGGAACAGGGCGCAGAATACAGAACAGAGCACAGCGCTCAACGCTCAGCCACAACTCACAACGATGTCATCCTGAGCGATGCGACCGAAGGGAGCGAAGCCGAAGGACCTGCTGTTACGAACCACGAAGAGGCAAATGCTGAGGGTACCCCATCCTTTCGCGCTCTTTGCGAAAGGGTGGGAAGCGATGAAGCCAGCACCACCACCCTGAGCCCTGAGCCCTGTGCCCTGAGCCCTGCGTGCGAGGGAAGCCAGAGCGGCCCAGCGGCCTCCAGCCTTGCGCAGCAAGGCCAGGTAGAAGAGCGGGGCTTTAGCCCCGCGTCTCATGCCGGTCCGGAGGACCGCACCGCGCTGCCGCAGGCCGGAGCGCAGCCGACAGGCGGAGCGACTCTACACCCTACACCCCACGCCCTACACCCTAAGAGGATCGCGCGCGCCTCCGCACTCCTCTCGGGATCCACCAGCCGAGACCCTCTCAACCGCCCCTGGTCCATCGCCGAATACACCTTCGGAGACGCCGTCCGCCGCCACGAAGCCCAATACGCCGCCCGCGCCGCAGCCTGCCTCGCCGTGGGCATTGAACCGCCGCCCTACGAGCCCTACATCACCGGACTCATCCGCCCCGGCACTCCCGAACACGAAGAAGACCAGCAGATGCAGCAGCACTCCAGCGAATACTGGGCCGCCCACTTCCGCAAACTCATCGCCGAACGCCCCGATATCCAGCAAGCCCTCGACGAAGAACAACAGACCGATTAGTGATACTGTCGGACGACCTGAATCTCCTCCCTTTGGCCGATGCGCGCCGGTATGGGTCCTCGGCTAGGATAGCCGTGCCAATACGGCAATCATTTTCCCCGACAGGAGAACCCATGTCCGACAGCGATATCCTGAGCAACCAGAAAAGCATCCTTCAGAACCAGAAGGAAATCCTCGACAATCAGTCAACCATCAAGGCCAACCAGAAGTCGCTCGAGCAGATCCTGTCGAACCAGAAGGAAATTCTGGCCAACCAGAAAGAGATCGTCGCCAATCAGAAGGAAATTCTCGCCGCAGTAAAGAAGTAAGTCAGGCCATTCATATCAGGCGGAGTCCCAGGCCCCAGTCTCGGGACCTGGGTTCGTCACTCGCCTTTCGCTACGACGACGCGACCTCTTCCCGCTCGCATTCGCGCACCGGGAAGGGCTCTCCGTCGAGGATCCGGTCGAAGCGGCCATCGGGATTCATGTTGCGCCATCCCTGGCTCATGATCTGGTAGGCGAACATGCCCGGCTCAAAGCCGGTGTGGCTGAGATGGAGCAGCGTGCCGCCTGAGGCGGTGGGGGAAAGCGTCCAGCTGCAGACAGTGTCGAGCTGGCTCAGTTCTTCGCGCCGCCCTTCCACGAATAGACGAAGCGGGTGTAGGGGCTGCACTCCAGCACCTCGCAATCGACAACGCCGTCCCAGTCCCCCATCGGCTTGGTGCGGAAGTTGAACTTGTGGCCGACGACCGGAGCGATGTCGTTGGGCATGAGCCACATGGCGAGAAGCTTTGGATCGGTGAGCAGGCGCCAGACTTCCTGCGGTGGATGTTCGAGGGGATAGTCGACTTCGATGGATTCAGTGCCGCGGGGCATCGGGATTCTCCTTTGCGACGGATTTGGGTGAGACGGATTTGTCGAGAACGGACTTGAGGTTCTCCAGCTTTTCGGGCCAGAAACTCTGGTAGTGGCGCAGCCAGTCGATCACCGGCTTGAGGCCTTCGGGGCGGGCGCGGTAGTAGGCGTGGCGGCCGTTGCGCCGCGAAGTCACCAGGCGCACCGAGCGCAGGGCGCCGAGGTGCTGGGAGATGGCCGGCTGGGTGACCTCGAACTTATCCACCAGCTCCGAGACAGAGTGTTCCTGCCGGGCGAGAAGCTCGAAGATGGCGAGCCGGGTGGGGTCGCCGAGGGCGCGGAAGAGAGCGGGTCGTATAAGCATCGGCTTATGGGTAAATGTATAAGCCAATGCTTATGGGTTGTCAAGCAGGATTAGCTATTTGCCTTTCTCTAGAGCCTTGGCGCCATCAAGGTGTTTCTGCAGAACAGGTAGAGTCTGCTCCGCATACGACTTCAGCGCCGGATTCTCGGCGTCTGCCGCTTCCTTCTTGTAAATGGCGATCGCCTTGGTATGGCCGGCAATCATCTCCTGGATATAACGGTGATCAAATGCCGCGCCTTTCAACTTCTCGAAAGGGTCGATCATCATCTTGTTTTGTTCCGCGCCAATCGCGTTCGGCATGTTGAGATTGGCCTGATGGGCGATGCCGTACAACTGGTTGAAGTCGTTGGTGTGATCGGTGACCAGCATCTGGCCGTAGTCCTTTACGGGCTGGGAGTCGGACACCGATTGCGCCATTTGCCCGAGGTTGGCTTCCACCATGTCGGTTTGCGCGGCGAAATCGACAAATTTCTGATCACTCATTCCCGACCCTTTTGCGCCCTTCTCCTGAGCCAGGGCAGGCAGCGAGCAGAGAGCGATGCAGCAGAGCACTGAAAGAACACGTTTCATCTGATTTCCTCCGGATCGAAAGTCGATCTGTCGGAGTTAGATGCGATCTACGAGCCATGAATCGATCCAGTGTGCTCCACTTGGTGGTCCGTTGCGCCTGCCCTTACCAGTGACCCGCTATCCCTTACCTAGTCCGGCGGCGGCGAGGCCTTCCCGGCGAGATCGCAGGCGCGCCAGAGATACCAGCTCGCGACTGACCGCCAAGGGCGCCAGCGTTCGCCCCGGCGGAGCATCTCCGGGGCCTTGGCGAGCATGGTCGCGTCGAACGGCTTCGACTTGGGTAGGCGCTTGAAAGTGAGGGCGAAGCCCTTGCGGACTCCGTAATCAGTCACAGGTAAGACATCGGGCCGGCCGAGACGGAAGATCAGCAGCATCTCGACGGTCCAGGGGCCGATTCCACGAACTTTGGTGAGACGCTCGATGATCTCTTCGTCCGAGAGGCGGCGGATCTGCCCGAGGGTGGGCACCGTGCCGTCCAGAGTCTTGGCCGCGAGGTCGCGCAGGGCGAGGGTTTTGCTGGCGGAGAGTCCGCAGCCGCGCAGGCGGTCATCGGGCGCGGCAATCAGGTGCTCGGGACTGGGGTGCAGCTCCCCGAAGAACGTCAGCAACCGCTTGAGGATGGCGGCCGCAGCTTTGCCGTGCAGTTGCTGATAGATGATCGACTCGAGCAGGGCCTCGAAGGGCGAGTGCTGGCTCTTGAGGCGGAGCGTGTAGGGGCCAGCGCGATCGATGAGGCGACCCAGGACGGGGTCGGCTGCGGTAAGCTCGCGGATGGCGAGCACTGAGTCATAGCGGGGTGCGAGGCGGCCGTTCATTAGAACAGGGTATAGGTGGCAGGGTGCAGGGGGTAGAGGGATTGAGGTCAGGGCGCGTCCGCGAGGCAGAGTTCTGAGCTCAGCAAGATCCCGGGGCTAATTCTCGCTGAGTTTGCGGGTTTCGGTCTGCAGCGCCTGGATGGTCTGGCGGAGATAGCCGGCGATGGCGGCGAGCTCCTTCTTACTGTAGCCTGCGGCGATGGCGTTCATAGCGCGTCCCAGTGAGTTGAAGATTGGGTCGGTCCGTCGCTTGGTTTCTGCCAGACGCAGCGGATGGAGGATGATACTGCGGCGGTCATCGGGGTTGGGCTGGCGGCGGACGCAGCCCGCGCGTTCGAGGCGATCGACGATGCCGGTGATTGCTCCGCTAGTGAATCCGGACAACTCGGCAAGGCGGCTGGCGGTGAGGGACCCGTGCTCGCCGAGGAGGACGTAGCAGCGCCACTCGCCGGCGCTCATGCCGAGACGAGCGGCGACGGCTTCGTGGAAGAAGACGACAGCGGAGCTGAGTTCCTTTCCTAAATTTTCGGGGCCCAGATTGTTGGAGCCCGCATTTTTCAGGCTGGGGGTTTCGGGTGATCTGTTGTTGCGTGCACGTCTTGCGGGTCCACGTGCCGGACGCGCCACCCGAGCCGTCGTCGTTTTCTGCCTTGTCATATTTATCTTAGAAGTAAGATACTTATCTGCGAGATTAGTTTAGCAGGCGGAGTGTTTAACTTGAAACGGCTTCACATCGTTGCATCGTTCGCTGTGTTCCTTGCGATTCTGTCGGTCACAGGCGCAAGCCGAGTGGAGACGGTTTCGGCGTCCGGAGGCAAGGCTCAAGCCGTCGAGGTAAAAGGACCGGGCGAGCGGCCGCAGATCTTCTTTGCCTGCTGCGACCAGGGCATGAGCGACATGGAGTCGTGGGTATCGAATCCCGACGTCATATCGCAGCTGCAGCAACTGCACGCTGGGCTGGCGGTTGAGATCAGCGACTTCAGCCCAGAGCGGGCGCAGGCGGTCCGTAAGCTGAATGAGGAGGGGATTCCGTTGACTGCGTGGCTGGTGATGTCGCGCGAGCAGGGGCATTATCTGAACGGCCTTAACGCGCCCGAGGCCGAGGAACGCTTCACGCAGTTTGAGCAGTGGACGCAAGAGAACGGGCTGAAGTGGGGCGCGGTGGGGCTGGATATCGAGCCGAACTTCGACCAACTGAAGGAAACAGGCAAGCACAAGGGCCGGTTTCATCTGGCTGCTTACGAAGCGCTTCTTCGATTATGGCCAGGTCGAGCGGGGACGCGCGGCGTATCAAGCGCTGATCAGGCGGATTCAAGCAACCGGTTACACGGTCCAGACCTACCAGATGCCGTTTCTGGCCGCGGAGCGGGCGATGCATTCGACGCTGCTCGAACGGCTGTTCGGCATTGTGGATGTGCACGGGAATGAGGAAGTGCTGATGGCTTACAGCAGCTTCAATCACGCGGCGGGCGGAGGGATTCCCCTCATATATGGTCCGCAAACCGAGACGCTGGCCGTGGGTACGACGCTCGACGACAAGGCGGCGGGTCTGACCGCGCTTTCGTGGGAAGAGTTCTCTCGTGACCTGATCGTGGCCGCTCATTTTTCGCATGTGGTGGGTGTGTACAGCCTGGAGGGCTGCATACGGCACGGCTACCTACCGCGCATGATTGCGCTCGACTGGGGGCAAACCGTCACGATTTCCGCCGGGCAGATTGACGCGGCGCAAAAGTTCGACAGGAATCTGCGTCACGCGATCTGGATTTTCTCACGGCTTCCTTATGTTGTTGTCGTGCTGCTGGTAGCTGTCGTTGTCTTTGTCTGGTGGCTGGTCCGGCGCAGGATGCGCAAGCCGTGGCTATCAGGTCAGCGTCTGAACGGGTCGGTAAGTTAGCAAGTCAGCAGAAGCACTTGCCGATTGATCCTTCATAACAGATCGTTATCGAAGAAATGCGACTGAAATGGTCGTTTACTTCAGTGCGAAAATTCGGTGCGATTTTTTCTGCCGTGCTTCTGCGGCTCTTGATTCTGTTACCCTTTCGCCTGCTATATTGAATCTTCGACTCAAAGTGGAATTCGGGCGGCACTTATCCCGGAACATGCTGCGCGCGATGCCGCGTAGTAACCCTCCAACCGATACGCATCAATGAGGACGCAAGGACGCATTCATGGCGCAGATTTTTGACCGCAGCTCGAACGCGCTGGCGCGGGCTAGCCTGGTCTTGACGGGGTTGATTGTCATTGCCCTGGGAGTGACGCTCGATCAACTGCAACGGTCTCCATGGGTAACGCGGCAAGGGCAGAGGGCGGATCAACCGGTTCCGTTCAGCCACAAGCACCACGTGGAGGGTTTGGGGTTGCAGTGCCAGTACTGTCACACCTCGGTTGAGAAGTCGAGCTATGCAGGGATTCCACCGACCAGAACCTGCATGAATTGCCACGCGCAGATCTGGACGAATGCCAACTTGCTCGAACCTGTTCGGCAGAGCTGGGCGACGGGCCAGTCGATTGTGTGGACCAAGGTCCACGACCTTCCTGATTTTGTCTACTTCAGCCATGAGATTCACGTAAACAAAGGGCTGGGCTGCTCGAGCTGCCATGGCCGGGTGGACGAGATGCCCATCATGTATCAGCAGAACACGCTGCAGATGGAGTGGTGCCTGAACTGCCACCGTAATCCCGAGAAGAATCTGCGGCCGACGAGCGAGATTTACAACATGGCGTGGAAGGGCGCGTCGGAGATGAATCCGGTATGGTGTGCGGCCACAGACACGAAGGCGGGAACGCCGACGGCGCAGTCGGTGAGTTGCACGACAACCAATCCGACGCCGGGAGCAGGGAACGCGGAGCAGGCTTCGCTGCATCTCATTCCGGCCGCAAATGCGCTGGTGACCGATGCCCAGATGACGGACGCGCCGACTGGGACGCTGGGAGCACAACCGGTGAGCTATACGAAGTTCACCAACCAGGAGGCGCTGGGCGACTTTCTGGCGCAGCACTACAAGATTCGCTCCCCGCGAGAGCTTTCAAGCTGCGAGGTATGCCATCGATGAAAAATCGCGAGCTTGAGACGGGCTTAGTGAGCATTCAGGAAAACATGCAAAAGGACAACGTAAGCGGGAAGCTGACGCTGGCCGAGGTGCGGGCGAAGCTGGCCGGGCAAACGGGAAAGAGATACTGGCGGTCGATCGATGAGCTGGCCGGAACCCCGGAGTTCGAGGCGGCGGTGCGTGAGGAGTTTCCCGAGCAGGCCTCGGAATGGATCGATCCGGTGTCGCGGCGCTCGTTTTTGAAGGTGATGGGCGCGTCGATGGCGCTGGCCGGACTGGCCGGATGTACGAAGCAGCCCGATGAGCCTATCTATCCTTATGTGAAGGCGCCGGAAGATTTGATTCTGGGCAAGCCGGTGTACTTTGCAACGGCTTTTCCATTTCCCACTGGTGCCGTGCCGCTTTTAGTCAAGAGCGATGCCTACCGGCCGGTAAAGGTGGATGGGAATCCTGAGCACCCTTACAACCAGGGCGGATCGGATCCGATTACGCAGGGGACGTTGCTCGATCTCTACGATCCCGACCGGTCGCAGCGGGTGTTGCATCGCGGCGAACCGACCAACTGGCCGGTATTTCTGGGGAATTTCCGCGGGATGCTGGCGGACAAGAAGTCGTCGGGCGGCCAGGGATTGTATGTGCTGAGCGCGACGGTGACCTCGCCGACGCTGGCCGCGCAGTGGAAGAAGGCGCAGGCCGCGTATCCCGCAGGCGAAGTTTCTTCAGTACGACCCGGTGAACCGCGACTCAGCTTACGCTGCATCCAAGGCGGCCTTTGGCGATTACGCCGACGCGCAGTACAAGCTGGATGTGGCCGACGTGATCGTGTCGCTGGATGCGGATTTTCTTTCCGGCGCAGCGTATCCGGGCTTCCACCGTCTGGCGAAGGATTACGCGAAGCGGCGCAAGCTCGAAGGGGCGAAGTCGGGCGACTTTAGCATGAACCGGCTGTATTCGGTCGAGAGCATGACGACGACGACGGGAATGAAGGCCGATCATCGGCTGGCGCTCAGGGCTAGCGACATCCCGGCGTTTGCGGCGGCACTGGCTGCGGCAGTGGGCGCCGGTGGAGAAGTTCCGAGCGGCTACAACTGGTCCACCGATGCGCAGGCCTTCTTGAAGTTTGCGGCTGCCGACCTGAAGGCCAGCGGCGGCAAGTGCGTCGTGATTCCCGGTGAGCAGCAGCCGGCGTCGGTGCATCTGGCGGCGATCGCGATCAACCAGGCACTGGGCAACGCCGGCAAGACCGTCGTCTATACCGAGACGGTGAATCCGCTGCCTTCGATCCAGGGCGACGATCTGAAGGCGCTGGTCGCGGACCTGAACGCCGGCAAGGTGGACTGGCTGGTGATCCTGAACGCGAACCCGGTGTACATGGCTCCGGCAGATCTCGAGTTCGAGGACGCGCTCAACAAGGCGAAGACGGTGGTGCATCTCGGCTCGCATTACGACGAGACGGGACGCAACGCGCAGTGGCACGTGAATTCGGCGAACTATCTGGAATCCTGGTCGGATGCGCGGGCATATGACGGCACGGTCTCGGTGATCCAGCCGATGATCGATCCGCTTTATAACGGGCACACGGCGCACGAGATTTTGCAGTCGTTTCTCGACAACCCTGATATTTCCGCTTACGCGGCGGTGCGGGAGACGTGGAAGGACAAGACAGCCGGTACGGCTACCGACGCCGACTTCGGCTGGCGCAAGGTGTTGCACGACGGCTGGATTGCGAATACGGCCTTCACGCCCAAGGGCGGCGGTGGCAAGGCTTCGATTCCGGCGCCTGCGGCGCAGGTTTCGGCCGACACGCTCGAAGTGGTCTTCCGGCCTGATCCGAATGTTTACGACGGACGTTATGCGAACGTGGGCTGGCTGCAGGAAGTTCCGCGGCCGGTGACGAACATTTCGTGGGATAACGCGGCGCTGATGAGCTACGCCACGCTCGAGAAGCTGCACTTGGCCGAGCAAGACGTGATCGAGATCACGCTGAACGGCAAGAAGGTGCTGGCGCCGGCGATGGCAGTTCCGGGTCATGCCGATGGCAGCATCACGCTGCATCTGGGCCAGGGCCGCAGCATAGGCCGGGTAGGCGGGGGCGTAGGCTTCGACGCTTATCAGATTCGGCCTTCCGATTCACCTTTGTTCGCGACGGGCGCCACGGTGAGGAAGACCGGGGATACCTGGGGATTTGCGGTCACGAAGAGCCACTACCAGGACCATCGTTCGGTGGCTGTCGGCGGCGATGGCAGCGGGACGCATTCGCTGGAAGGCAACGAGGCGATGGACCGCGGCATTATCCGCTGGGCGACCCTCGAGGAGTTCAAGAAGGAACCGGAGTTTGCGCATACCGGCGAAGGCAAGGATGTGCCCGAGCCGACCACGAGCATGTTCCCGTCGTATCGCTACGATCACAACGCGTGGGGCATGTCGATCGACATGAACTCCTGCGTGGGGTGCAACGCATGCATTGTGAGCTGCTATGCGGAGAACAATATCCCGGTGGTAGGCAAGCAGCAGGTGAGGATCGGGCGCATGATGCAATGGCTGCGCATCGACACCTACTATGAGGGCGATCTCGCGGCGCCGCGGGCGCACTTCCAGCCGATGGCCTGCCAGCACTGCGAGAATGCTCCCTGCGAGCAGGTTTGCCCGGTGGGCGCTACGGTGCACACGCCGGAAGGCCTGAACATGATGATCTATAACCGCTGCGTGGGAACCCGCTACTGCTCCAACAACTGCCCCTACAAGGTGCGACGCTTCAACTTCCTGCTCTACTCCGATTACGAAACCGAGAGCCTGAAGCTGATGCGCAATCCGGATGTCTCGGTACGCAGCCGCGGCGTGATGGAGAAGTGCAGCTACTGCGTGCAGCGCATCAGCGCGGCGAAGATCCAGGCCGACAAGGAGAATCGCCTGATCCGTGACGGCGAGATCGTCACCGCCTGCCAGCAGGCATGCCCGACGGAGGCGATCGTCTTCGGCAATATCAACGATGGCGACAGCCGGGTGGCGAAGCTGAAGGGCCAGGAACGCAGCTACGGAGTGCTGGCCGATATCAATACGCGGCCGCGCACGACGTATGTGGCTGAGGTGCTGAACATCAACGATGAGCTTTCCCAGGCGCTCGGGGAGTTTGCGCCTGCGAACAGCTAAGAGGGTTCGAGGCTGAGAGGTTAAGCGATGGCAACAAAAGAACCGCAGGTGAATGACCCGATGCTCGACCCGGTTACCGGGGAATTTCGGGTTATCGCGCCCGGGCACACCTTCAAATCGGTCACCGAAGAGATTTCGCGCATCGTTCTAACGCCGCATACGCCGCTGGGCTGGTTTGGCGGCTTTGTGCTGGCGGGCGGCTTCGTGATGATGCTGCTGGTCGCCGTGACCTGGCTGTTCCTGAAGGGTGTCGGTATCTGGGCCATTACGATTCCGGTGGCCTGGGGCTTCGCGATCATCAACTTCGTGTGGTGGATCGGTATCGGCCACGCAGGCACGTTGATCTCAGCGATTCTGCTGCTCTTCAAGCAGGGCTGGCGTAACTCGATCAACCGCTTCGCCGAGGCGATGACGATTTTCGCGGTGGTCTGCGCCGGCATGTTCCCGCTGATCCACGTGGGCCGTCCGTGGCTGGGGTACTGGCTGTTTCCCTATCCCAATTCGATGAATGTGTGGCCGCAGTTCCGGTCGCCGCTGCTGTGGGACGTCTTCGCGGTTTCGACGTACGCGACCATCTCGGTGGTCTTCTGGTACATCGGCATGATTCCCGGACCTGGGCACGCTGCGCGATCGCGCGCAGTCGAAGTTTGCCCAGTTCTTCTATGGATGGCTGGCGCTCGGGTGGCGCGGGTCGGTGCGGCACTGGGTGCGCTATGAGACAGCTTCGCTGCTGCTGGCCGGTCTGGCAACGCCTCTGGTCCTCTCGGTTCACACCGTTATCAGCTTCGATTTCGCTGTGGCGCTCCTGCCGGGATGGCACACGACGATCTTCCCGCCATACTTTGTCGCCGGAGCTATCTATTCGGGATTCGCGATGGTGATTACGCTGGCGATTCCGATCCGCAAGTTCTATCACCTGGAAGACCTGGTGACGCTGCGCCATATCGACAACATGGGCAAGGTGATGCTGGCGACGGGGCTGATTGTGGCCTACGGCTACTCGACCGAAGTCTTCATGTCCTACTGCTACTCGGCGAGCCACTGGGAATACTTCATGATGTGGAACCGGATGTTCGGTCCCATGGGGTGGTCCTACTGGGTGCTGGTCACCTGCAACATCGCCCTGCCGCAACTGCTGTGGTCGAGAAGGCTGCGCCGCAGCGTTCCGTTCATGTTCCTCATGTCGCTGATCATCAACACCGGCATGTGGTTTGAGCGCTTCGTCATCGTCGTAACCAGCCTCACCCGCGATTACCTGCCGTCCTCGTGGGGAACCTACCGGGCGACCAAGTGGGACTATGCAACGTTTGCGGGCACGCTGGGACTGTTCACGTTTCTCTTCTTCCTGTTTGTGCGCTTCCTGCCCATGATTCCCATGTCGGAAATTCGCATGATGCTGCCGGGTGCGAAGGTGCGGCCCGAGGCTGAACCTCAAATGGAGGCAGGTGACTGATGCCTGTACGCGAAGGAACCTACGGCCTGCTGGCCGAATTCGAAACGCCGACACAGCTGGTGCGGGCTGCGGAGAACGCCTATGCCGCGGGTTATCGCCGCATGGACTGCTACACGCCTTATCCGGTGGAAGAGGCGGCGGAAGCAATCGGCTTTCACAAGAACGAGGTTTCGCTGGTGTGCCTGATCGGCGGCCTGCTCGGCTTAGCGGCCATGTTCGGGCTGGAGACATGGATCTCGTTGTGGGCGTATCCGCTGAACATCGCCGGTCGGCCTTACTATTCGTGGCCGGCGTTCGTGGTTCCTGCATATGAGTGGACCATTCTTTTCGCCGGGCTTTCGGCCGCGTTCGGCATGCTGGCGCTGAATGGATTGCCCCAGGTGTATCACCCCTTGTTCAATGCGCCGAACTTTCGCAGCGGCGCGACCAGCGACAAGTTTTTCCTGTGTCTCGAATCGGCCGATCCGAAGTTTGAGGCAGCGGAGACGCGGACGTTTCTTGAGCGCTTGGCGCCGCTTTCAGTGGTGGAGGTGGAGTATTAATCCCATGAAGACAAGCTGGGCAGGCTCCGCCCGGGCGCTGGCGGTAACGGCTGCAGGCGCGGCGCTGCTGTTCGCTGCCGGCTGCCGGCAGGATATGCAGGACCAGCCGAAGATGATTCCGCAACGCGAGTCGCAGTTCTTCGCCGACGGGCGGTCGGCACGGCCGCAGGTGCTCAATACGGTTGCCCGCAATCAGTTGCACCAGGACGAGTACTTCTACACCGGCCTGGTAAACGGCAAGGAGCAGGATGAGCTGCCGTTTCCGGCGACCATGCAGGTGCTGGAGCGCGGGCAGGAGCGGTTCAATGTCTACTGCACGCCCTGCCATTCGCGGGTGGGCAATGGCCTGGGCATGATCGTCGATCGCGGCTACAAGCCGGCGGGCAATTTTCACGATCCGAAGAGGCTGGCAGAACCGCTGAGCCATTACTTCTGGGTAATGAGCAACGGCTACGGCGCGATGCCCGACTATTCGGCGCAGCTTCCGCCACAGGATCGCTGGGCGGTGGCGGCGTATATCCGGGCCCTGCAGCTGAGTCAGAACGCGAAGCCGACGGATGTTCCCTCGGGGACGCAGATCGGGAACCTGCCGGATATTGCGCAGCAGGAAGGTCTGCCGGCGAGCTTTGCAGGCCCATGGCCGTTGGCAGCAGATACCTACGTGCAGGCCAACCCGGAGACGGAGATCGTGGCGGGAGCTCCGGCTAAGCCCGCGAATGCTCCGAACGCGACGGTTCAGAGCCCGAAGAATTCAGGAAATACCAACAAGAGCGGCAGTCAGGGCACGAAGCCGCCGGCGTCGGAATAAGGAAACGCATGGCACACGGATATCACACGAAGACGATGCCCACGGAGCTGAATGCGCCGGCATTTGTCGATGTCTGGCGCACCCGGGCGCTGATCACAGGGGTGGTCGCACTGGTCATCGGGGTCATCCTCGGTTTCTTGAGCGGCGATGGCTTCAACCACTTTCTGCGCGCGTGGCTGCACGGCTACATGATGTGCTTCAACTTCTGCTTCGGCGGACTGGTGCTGCTCATGGTGCAGTACCTGTCGGGCGGCAAGTGGGGCCTGATCATCCGCCGGCCGCTGGAAGCGATGACGCGGACCTGGCCGCTGGTCTTCCTGATGTTCCTGCCGGTGGGGATTTTCGGAGCGTCCTTCGGGAAGCTGTACATCTGGGCGAAAGTATCCCGACTGGATGACGGCTCTGAAGGACGGACTGATCACGCACGAGCAGGCGCATGCGATCCACTACAAGCATGGGATCCTGAATGTTACTTCGTTCTGGGTGTATTCGCTGGTGGTGTATGCGATTCTCGCGCTGTATGTCACGCTGCTGAACAAGTGGTCGCTCAAGCGGGACGCGGACCGCGAGCCGAATGTGCCCTACTGGCGGGTTAAGTTTGAGAACCTGAGCGGCTTCGGGACGCTGCTGTACTCGCTCCTGCTCTTCGGCGCCGTCATCTACTGGGTGATGTCGCTCGACCCGACGTGGTATTCGACCGTGTACGGATTCCAGTTCCTGGTGGCGCAGGGATACGGCGTGCTCGCGCTCTCGATCCTGACGCTGATCGGGCTTTCGAAGGCCGAGCCGATCAAGACGCTTTTCCGGAACACCGAGCAGCACGACATGGGCAAGCTATGCTTCGCCTTCACCATGTTGAACATGTACCTGGCCTTTGCGGCGTTCCTGATCGTCTGGTCGGGCAACTCGCCGGAAGAGATTCCGTGGTACCTGGATCGCATTCGCGGCAACTGGGGCGTGGTGGCCACGCTGGATGTGATCTTCCACTGGCTGATTCCCTTCACGCTGCTGCTGTCTTCTTCGCTTAAGCGGATCAAGGGCCGGCTGGCGGTGGTGTGCTGCATCATGATCTTCGCGCGCGCCTGGGATCTGTGGTGGCTGATCGAGCCGAATTTCAAGGACGCCGCGCGCAATCTACACTGGAGTGTGGGGATTCTCGAGTACATACCGGTGCCGACGGCGCTGGTGGCCTTCTGGCTGGCGTACTTCTTCACCCAGCTCAAGCAGCGGCCGCTGATCGCGACCAACGATCCGCACCTTGAGGAGATTCTGGAGCCTGAACATGCACACGCCTAACGAGCACGAGTCTCACGACAAGCGCGCCTCCATGCAGGAGGGCTATGAAGTCACCGACGTCAGCGTGCAGGGGATCATGGTCTTCCTGGTGGGCCTGTTCGTCTCGGTGGGCGTGTTCTTCGTCCTCTGCTTCGGCCTGGGCAAGGTGATCAACTACGGCCTCGCAAAGCAGGACGGCCCGACAAATAGATGGAATGCGAATCCGGTCGCGTCGGCCGGCAAGCTGAAGAACATGGAGTCGAACCCGGCGCAACAGCAGCAGGAGCTGAAGCAGCTGACGCAGACCTTCCCGACTCCGCGGCTGCAGACCGATGACGGCAACCAGGACCTGGCGAATCTGCATGAGCGCGAAGATCTGCTGCTTGCGCATTACAGTTGGGTCGATCAGTCGCACACCAAGGTGCGGATCCCCATCGAGCGGGCCATGGAGCTGATCGCGCAGCGTGGACTGCCGGTCGCGGAAAAGCCGGCGCAGCAGGAACCGCTGATGGCCGGAGATTCGGTGCCCGTGGTGCAGGCTCCGCTGACGGACGGTTTTGCGCGCACGGGATTTGAGCAGGCGGAGATGTCTCCCACGAAAGCGGCCGGAGAGCAGGCCTCGACGAAGGCGGATAACAAGTAAGTACTGGGGATCAGGATTAGGAATGCCGAGAATCGAGACAGCGCGGAGATGGAAAGCAAGGCTGACGGCCGGATTGGCTGCGCTGGCGCTCGTCTGTCTGGCAGCCCCGCTGTCTGCGTGGGCAAGTCTCGAGTTACGGCGACAAGCAGATGGGTGAGGTAAGCGACCATCCGCCGGCCATCCTCGACAAGGTCACGATTACGCAAAAGCTGAACACCAGGATTCCGCTGGATGGTGAGTTTCGCGACGAGACCGGGAAGACTGTCCGGCTGGGAGATTACTTCGGCAAGCGCCCGGTGATCATGTCGCTAGTGTACTACCAGTGCAAGATCCTTTGCCCTGAGGAGATAGACGGTCTGGTCAGCTCGCTCATGATGGTGAAGTTCAAGCCGGGTAAGGATTTCGATGTGGTCTTCGTCAGCATCGATCCGAGCGAGACACCGGAGATAGCGGCGAAGGAAAAGGCGCTGTACCTGAAGCGTTACGGGCATCCGGAGACGGCCGCGGGATGGCACTTTCTGACCGGACAGCCGCCCGCGATCAACCAACTGGCGCAGGCGGTAGGCTTCGGGTATGTGAAGGTCGCGGGACCGGATGGAGTGTTTAACCAGTATGCGCACGCCAGCGCCATTGAGCTTCTGACCGCCGACGGCAAGCTTTCGCAGTACTACCTCGGGGTCGATTTCGCGCCCAATGATCTGCGGCTGGGGCTGGTGGAGGCATCGGCGGGCAAAATCGGATCTCCGGTGGATGCGATTCTGACTTACTGCTACCGCTACGATCCAAAGTTGAACCGGCACAGCCTGGTGATCGCGCGGGTGGTACAGCTGGGCGGCCTGATTACGGTATTCGGCCTGGGCGGATACATGACTGTCATGTTCCGGCGTGATCTCGATCGAGACAGGAAAAACGCAAACGGATAAAGGGAACGATGCATTTTATAAGTCCAGTACTTTGGCAATTTCTCGTTAATTGGCTCACGCACTTCGCGCTGTTTCCGCCCGAAGCGTCGGGGATTGCTCCGCAGGCGGACGCGCTGTATTTCTTCCTGATCCTGATCTCGCTGGTAGGCCTGGCGGTGGTGGCGGCGCTGGTGGCCGGCTTCTCGGTGCTTTACCGCAAGGAGCGCAATCCCGAGGCGACACAGATCGAGGGCTCGACACTGCTCGAGGCAACGTGGACGATTATTCCGCTGGCGCTGTTCATGATCTGCTTCGTGTGGGGCGCGCTGCTGTACTTCCGGATCTATAACCCACCCACCAACGCGATGAATATCTACGTCGTTGGCAAGCAGTGGATGTGGAAGGCGGAGCATCCGGGCGGCCAGCACGAAATCGATTCGCTGCACGTGCCGACGGGCAGACCTATACAGCTCACGCTGATTTCGCAGGATGTCTTTCACAGCTTCTCGATTCCCGCCTTTCGCGTGAAGCGCGAGGTTATTCCCGGCAGGTACACGACGGTGTGGTTTACGCCGACCGTGCCCGGAACCTATCACCTCTTCTGTACGCAGTATTGCGGTACGCTCCATTCGCAGATGATCGGGTGGGTGACGGTGATGAAGCCGGACGATTACAAGGCCTGGACGGAGGGCTCGACCAGCGGCATGTCGCTGGCGCAGAACGGCGAACGGCTCTTCGCCAGCATGGGCTGCAATGCTTGCCACTCGGGTGACGCCTCGGCGCGCGGCCCGAATCTGGCAGCGGCCTATATGACGAAGGTGCAGCTGACCAGCGGATCGTATGCGACGGTGGATGATGCCTTCCTGCGCGATTCGATTTTGAACCCGACCATGCACACGACGGCTGGTTATGCGCCGATCATGCCGACATACCAGGGGCAGATCAGCGAAGAAGGATTAATTGACCTGGTGGAATACATCAAACAACTCAACTCTAACTATCGGATTCAGCAGACGCTGAATACGAGCCAGGTGCAAAGCCAGGTCCAGACCTCGACGTCCGGACCGGCGCAGCACACGGCGGCAACAGCGCCGGGGATGGTAAAGCCATGAGCACAATTGTCAGTCTGCCCGACCAGACGACGGCAACCCTGCCGAAGCGGTCCTATTTGAACGAGGAATACGGCCTGAAGAGCTGGCTGCTGACCGGAGATCACAAGCGGATCGCGATCCTGTACCTGATCTCGATCACGATCTTCTTCTTTATCGGCGGCTTCTTTGCGGGGATGATCCGGCTGGAGCTTCTGACTCCGCCGAGCGATCTGATGGCGGCAGACACCTACAACAAGATGTTCACCATGCACGGCATCATCATGGTGTTCCTGTTCCTGGTGCCGTCGGTGCCGGCGACGATCGGGAATTTTCTGATTCCGATCATGGTGGGCGCGAAGGACCTGGCGTTCCCGAAGATCAACCTGCTGAGCTGGTACCTGTATGTTGTAGGCGGCATCCTGGTGCTGACCGCGCTGATCGCTGCGGCGGCGTCGATACGGGCTGGACCTTCACGACTCCGCTGAGCACGCATTACCTGAATACGCACGTGATCACCGCCGGCCTGGCAATCTTTGTCGCTGGCTTCAGCTCGATCTTCACCGGGCTGAACTTTATCGTCACCATTCACCGCATGCGCGCGCCGGGTATGACCTGGTTC
Organism: uncultured Acidobacteriaceae bacterium; assembly: GCA_963786085.1. GTDB lineage: Bacteria > Acidobacteriota > Terriglobia > Terriglobales > Acidobacteriaceae > Silvibacterium. The sequence goes on along the minus strand of CAWAYO010000008.1, from coordinate 2,179 downwards.
CGGCTGCCGCTGTTCGTGTGGTCGCACTATGCGGCGTCGGTGCTGATGGTGCTGGGAACGCCGGTGCTGGCCATCACGCTGGTGCTGGTAATTCTGGAGCGCACGATCGGTATCGGAGTCTTCGATCCGACCAAGGGCGGCGACCCGCTGCTCTTCCAGCACTTGTTCTGGTTCTACTCGCACCCGGCCGTGTACATCATGATTCTGCCCGGGATGGGCGTCATCTCCGAGGTGATCAGCACCTTCTCGCGCAAGCGCGTTTTCGGATACACGGCGGTCGCGTTCTCGTCCGTGGCCATCGCCGTCTTCGGGTTCTTCGTCTGGGCGCACCACATGTTCATCATGGGTGTGTCGAACTACTCGGCGCTGGTCTTCTCCCTGCTGACCATGCTCGTCGCGGTGCCCTCGGCGATCAAGATCTTCAACTGGGCGGCGACCCTCTACAAGGGCTCGATCACCTTCGAGACGCCGATGCTCTACGCTTTCGGTTTCATGGGGCTGTTCACCATCGGCGGCCTGACGGGCGTCTTCCTCGGCACCATGGGCATGGACATCCACCTGACCGAAACCTATTTCATCGTGGCGCACTTCCACTTCGTGATGGTGGGCGGCATGCTGATGGCGTTCCTCTCCGGGGTGCACTTCTGGTGGCCGAAGATGACGGGCCGGATGTATCCGGAGGGGCTGTCGAAGCTGGCGGCAGTAACCACATTCATCGGCTTTAACCTGACGTTCTTCCCGCAGTTCATTCTGGGCTACCTGGGTATGCCGCGCCGCTATGCCGCCTATCCGCCGGAGTTCCAGGTGTTGAATGTGCTGTCGACGGCGGGCGCGACGGTGCTGGGCGTAGGCTACGTGCTGCCGATACTGTACCTGGTGTGGTCGCTCAAGTACGGCAAGATCGCGGGCGCGAATCCGTGGCAGGCAACCGGGCTGGAGTGGCAGATTCAGTCGCCTCCACTGACAGAGAATTTTGTTGAGACGCCGGTGGTCGACTGGGAAGCCTACGACTACGAATGGCTGGCAAACAAGACCAAACACGAGGTGCAGACCGTTGGATAGCCAGGCGATCGCAACCCACCCGGAAGAGGCGCACGCGGAGCACGAGCACTCTCCGTATCTGCGCCATCACTTCGCCAACCTGCAGCAGCAGAGGGAAACGTCTACCTTCGGCATGTGGCTCTTCCTGCTGACGGAAATCATGTTCTTCGGCGGGCTGTTCACCGCCTACCTGATTTACCGCAATTGGTACTACCCCGCGTTCGTGGCGGGCAGCCATCAGCTGCGGATCTGGGCAGGCACGCTGAATACCGCGGTGCTGATCTGCTCGAGCTTCACGATGGCCATGGGAGTCCACGCGGCGGAAACACGGAGGCGCAAAGAGCTGATCGGCTGGCTCCTGAGCACGATCATCCTGGGCTCGGTGTTCCTGGGCATCAAGGCTTATGAGTGGCACGACGAGTGGGTGCATCAGCACGTGCCGGGGCTGAACTTCAGCATTTCCGAATTTTTGCACGTCGATCCCCGTTATCCCGAGGACAAGCCACTGGCTCCCGATATGGCGGAGAAGACGCAGGTCTACTTCTCGCTGTATTTCGCGATGACCGGCATGCACGCGCTGCACATGGTCGTCGGCGTTTCGATCCTCCTCATCCTGCTGGCGCGCGCGTGGGCCGGGGCGTACACGCAGGGGCACATGACGACGGTAGAAAACTTCGGCTTATATTGGCACTTCGTCGATATTGTGTGGATCTTCCTGTTCCCGCTGCTGTATTTGATCAGCCGGCACCAGTGACCGCGAAAGAAATTGAGGCTTAATTTATGTCGCAATTGACCCAGAAAGAAATACTCGACACCGAGCCTACGCATCATGAAGGGCACGTTGTTGGTCCGAAGACCTACGGCATCATCTTCGGATCACTGTTGATCTTCACCGCGCTCACCGTCTTCGCGTCGTATCTTGAATTGGGCGTCTTCAACGCCGTCGTAGCGCTGGGCATTGCCTGCATCAAGGCGGTGCTGGTCATCCTGTTCTTCATGCACGTGAAGTACAGCTCGCGCCTGACCAAGCTGACGGTGGCTGCGGGCTTTTTCACGTTCTTCGTGCTGATCACCATGTCCATGACCGACTACATCAGCCGCGCCTGGGGCATGTGGTAGGAGGACTAGCCGTCCAGGC
>CAWAYO010000007.1:0-27838 GCA_963786085.1 uncultured Acidobacteriaceae bacterium | reverse complement strand
GACTCATAACCCGTAGGTCGGCAGTTCGATTCTGCCCGCCGCCACCAGTCGAATCAGCCATCCGGCTATCTTCTTGGCATTCCGGCACGTCGAATGTGGAGTATCATCGATGTAATTCTCGGACTGTGTGTCCGGCTTGGCGAACATGTCTAAAAACTTTAAGCGCGCTGTCTTCGGCATCTCTGTTGCCCTCGTTGTAGTCGTGTTTCTTGGCGGATTCGTATCCAACGGCGTACGAGCCGGCAGTCAGAGCGATGGGGCTTACCGCCAGATGGGCGTCTACGAGGAAGTTCTGCACAAGGTGCAGAGCGACTACGTGACGGATCCCAGCATCGGCAAAGTGACGGACGGGGCTCTTCACGGGCTGCTTGAATCGCTGGATGCGGATTCGAGCTATTTGACGCCGACGGAGAATGCCGCTTACAAGGCTCACCAGAATGAAGGCACGGCGCAGGTAGGCATTAACGTATCGCGCCGCTATGGTTACGCGACGGTGGTATCAGTGATGCCCGGCAGCCCGGCGGAGAAGGAACAGATTTCCGACGGAGACATTATCGAGTCGATTGGCGGACAGTCGACGCGGGAGCTTTCGCTGGCCATGGTGCGGCTGTTGCTCGAGGGCAAGCCGGGCACCGATGTGACCTTCTCGCTGGTGCGCCCGGGCAAGGCGGAGCCGCAGAAGATGACGCTGACGCGGCAGCAGATCGATGCGCCGGCTCTGGCCGAGCAACAGTATGAGAACTCTTCGATCCTTTATCTGAAGCCGGTAGTGCTGACCAGGGAGCGGGTGACTGAGGTCGAGGCGCGGCTGAAGGCCATGCAGAAGAACGGAAACAAGAAAGTGCTGCTCGATCTGCGCGATGTGGCCGAGGGCGATCCGGCGCAGGCGGTCAACCTGGCGAATGCTTTTCTGCAGTCGGGGACGATCGCGTCGCTTGAGGGGCAGAAGGTTCCCAAGCAGACCTTTACGGCTGACCCGGCGAAGTTCATTACCGGCGCGCCGCTGGTGGTGCTCGTGAACCATGGGACGGCGGGTCCGGCGGAGATTGTCGCGGCGGCGATTCTCGACAATAAGCGCGGCGACCTGGTGGGCGACCGGAGTTTCGGCGACGGCACGGTTCAGAAGACGATCGAGCTGCCCGATGGAGCGGCGTTGATTCTGTCGGTGGCCAAGTATGAGGCGCCTTCAGGCAAGGCAATCCAGGATCAGGCAGTGACTCCGAACATCGTGGTGACGGAGAGCATCGACCAATACCTTGCCGAGGCGGACATCGATACCACCAAGACGCCCGAGGACAAGGCGGTGCCTCGCACTGACGACCAGCTCAACAAGGCACTCGACGTTCTGAAGCAGAAGAACGCGTAGATCTCCCCGAGGGAATCGGATTGAAATCCCGCGGTCCATGGACGCCTCCTGAGACCAAGGCGGAGGCCCCGCGCCCCGCTGCTCGTCCAGCTTCCAGTTTTCGCCCCCCGGCCGGTCGCCACAAGGTCGCGGGCAGCGTGGCGGTTGCCTTTCTGGCGGTGCTGGCCATTGCTGTCGGCTCGCTGAGCGGGCTGCTGCTTGTCTACTCGGTCGATCTTCCCCAGATCGAGGATCTGGAGCGTTACCGGCCGAGCACCATCACCGAACTTTATGACGTCCACGGGCGGATCTTCGGATCGTTCGCGATGGAGCGGCGCGTGGTGGTGAGCTATGACGGCTTTTCGCCGCTGCTGCGTCAGGCGGTGATCTCGATCGAGGACAAGAATTTCGAGAGCCACTGGGGCGTGAACATGTTTCGCGTGATCGGTGCCGCTTATCACGACCTGACCTCGAAGGGCCGCGCCCAGGGCGCGTCCACGCTGACCATGCAGCTGGCGCGCGATCTATTTCTCTCAAACGAGAGGACTTTTGGCCGCAAGCTGCAGGAGGTCTTCCTGTCGCTGCAGATCGAGCACCGGTTTACCAAGCAGCAGATCTTCACGCTCTACGGGAACCAGATCTACCTGGGGCACGGAGTTTACGGCTTCGAGGCGGGCGCGAACTACTACTTCTCAAAGCATGCGACCGAACTGACGCTGCCGGAGGCCGCGCTGCTGGCCGGGCTGCCCAAGGGGCCGTCGGAGTTTTCTCCGCTGCAGAATCCCGACCGGGCGATGCGGCGGCGGAACACAGTCATCAACGCGATGCTCGAAGACGGGGCGATTACGGCGGCTCAGGCCGAGGCGGCGCGGACCACTCCACTGGGGCTGCATATTCAGGCGCCGCCGAACAGCGTGGCTCCGTGGTTTGTGGAAGAAGTGCGGCGGGAGCTGGAGCGGAAGTTCGGCTCAGACCGGGTGCACGAAGCGGGGTTGAAGGTCTACACCACGCTCGATCTCGACCTGCAGAAGACGGCGAACCAGGCGGTGCTCGACGGGCTGGCAGCGTATGAGCGGCGTCACGGATGGAAGGGGCACCTGCTCAACGTGATTTCCGGCGGGTCGGACCTTGAGAGCTTCAGGCATCCGGACTGGAATGGGCCGGCGGCGCCGGGAGACTATGTGCATGCGTTGGTGATGGGCGCGCTGCCCTACCAGGTCACGGCGCGTATCGGCCAGCAGCAGGTGATGCTGACCGCCGAGGACTGGGCATGGACGGGGTTCAAGACGGCGCAGGAGTTTCTGCATCAGGGCGACATTATCTACGTTCACCTCACGGGGCAGGACCAAACCGGACAGCAAGGCGCTATGCTACGCGGGAAACTGGAGCAGGATTCCGGCGCAGAGGGCTCGCTGCTGGCAATGGACAACGCGACCGGCGATGTGCTGGCGATGGTAGGCGGCAGGGATTTCAATCTCTCGCAGTTTGACCGGGCGACGCAGGCGGAGCGGCAGACGGGCTCGTCGTTCAAGCCCTACGTGTACACCGCGGCGGTGGAGGAAGGCGCCAAACCGCAGGAGATGATCGTGGACGGTCCAACGTCTTTCGGGTCCTATACGCCGCACGATTACGAGGGGAACTACCTGGGCAGCATTACGTTACTCAAGGCCTTTGCGGATTCGCGAAATATTCCTGCGCTGAAGCTGGCCGAACGGGTCGGGATCCATAAGGTTATCAGCACGGCGCACCAGTTCGGTGTGACCAGCAATATTCCAGCGTATCTGCCGGTTGCGCTGGGCGCGGTGGAGATCACGCTGCGCGAGCAGGTGGCGGCATATTCCGTCTTTCCCAACGACGGCATCCGGGTTGCGCCGCGGCTGGTGCGTCGAGTGACGACGGCCGACGGAGCACCGCTGAGCGAGGATCCGCCTGAGGTTCAGGAAGTGATCAGCGCGAAGACGGCACGGACGATGATGGTTCTTCTGAAGGAAGTCACGCGCAGCGGGACGGCAGCGGCAGCTGCATCCCTCAATCATCCCCTTGGGGGAAAAACGGGCACGACGAGCGATTTCACTGACGCTTGGTTCCTGGGCTTCTCGCCTTCGGTGACCTGCGGAGTGTGGATGGGCTATGACAACCGCCAGTCGCTGGGCGACAAGGAGACGGGCGCGAAAGCGGCGCTGCCCATCTGGATGGACTTCATGAAGGCGGCGATCGCGGACAAGCCGGACGAAGTATTTCCCGCAGACACTCCGCCTGGTTCCAGTTCGCTGCGGGAAAAACAGATTGCGGCCGCTGCGAGACCGGAGCCGAAGCCCCTGGTACGGGCGGTCGCGCCCGGAGCGGCGTCGCAGCCCTGACCTCAACAGAAAACGTAGCTGACGGAGATCGCTTTCGGGAATAGAGTGATCGGGACGCAGATCGTACTGCGCCGCAAGGAGATAGCCCGATGTCCGGATCACCGCCCCCGAGCAAGATAATGATCATCCGCCACGCGGAGAAGCCGCCGAATCCGCCCAATAAGACCGGTCCCTGGGATGTGCAACTGGACGGGAGGTCTGGAGACGGAAAGTCGCTGATCGTGCAGGGATGGCAGCGGGCGGGAGCGCTGAGTAGTTTCTTTGCCCCGTACAAGTCGAAGCCCGTGAATCCGGAAATCGTGATGCCCCACCACATCTACGCTGCGAATCCCAAAGGCGAAACGCAGCGGCCGTGGGAAACGGTAACGCCGCTGGCGGCGTGGCTGAAATACAAGCAGGGCAGCTCGCAATTCAACGTCGACTACGCCGTTGGCGACGAGAAGCACCTGGTCAAGAGCGTCCTCGAGCACGGCAGCCCGGTGCTTATCAGCTGGGAGCACCTGCATATCATGCCGGATATGATCGGGCACATTCAGAGTAGCTACCCGATCGCGAACTACTCAGCGATGCCGAAGCAATTTCCTGACGTGTTCTACCTGGTCTGGGTGCTGGACCTCAAAGGCAGTGAGTACACGTGGTGCTCCGTTAACCAGAACCTGATCGCAGGCGACGTAAGCTAACGGATCTCTACTGGGGCTTTCCCTGTTGCGGCGGTTGCTGCGCTGGCGCCGGGGTGGATCCGTCGTTGTTGCTGATGTCCTGGCCTTCGAAGAGTACGCGAACGTTGGCGTGGTACTGCTTGTAGTCGGTGTACTTCAGGGTTTCGCGGATGTGCACGTCCTGGCTGAGATAGCCGTTGCCCGCGGAGAAATGCAGGATGCCTTCGCCGCGCGTATAGACGGGGAACCAGTACTTGCCATCGATCTGCTCGCGATAGGTGGTAAAGGGCGGCGACAGGTCTTCGTGGCCCTTGCGCGTGTCGTCGGGCACGTTCTTCCCGTTGGTGACGACGATCTGGAGATCATGCTGGTCGACCCAGATGCGTCCCTGGAAGTAGCGCTTGTTCTTCTCGATCACCTTGGGCTTAACCTCGAAGACATAGGTGTCGACCTCGTCGACCTTCTGCTTGCCGATGTAGGACAGGTCGTACTGGCCGACGTCTTCTTTGGTCAGGACAAAGGGCAGGCGCTGTTCGATGTCCTGGAAATCGGCCGGGGACATGCTGATGCGCTCGAGGGTGTTGGCCGGAGCCAGGACGACGTGTTCAAACCGCCTGCCGTTGGGATCGAACGAGATGTCTGTTACCTGGAAGTACTGACCGTCGACCTTGTTATCGTCGTCGATCGTTTCCACCTTGACGCTGCGCTCGTAGGTGTAATTGGACATCGCGCGGCGGAATAGGCTTTCCTTGGCAGTGAACTGATCGATGATCTGCTGGGGGGGGATGGACGGCTGCGAGGTATCCAGCGCGCCGAATCCCTTGTCGAGCGGCATGGAGGTGTAGGAAACCTGACCCCGTGCGGAGACTGTGAGAGCAATCAAGGCGACGCCAACAACAAAGAGCCCGTATGCAATACGTCGATGTGGGAGTGCGGTCAAGGTACCCTCGAGAACCGTCCCGTATAGAACGATCCTAATACGATAGACGCAACTTGCGGGAGAAAAGGCCCGTCTATTCGAATTGGGCGAGCGGCTGTTCTTTCAGGAGCCGCGGAGTACACTGGGTTTTCTTCCTTCCCCCTGGGTCTGCAGCAATGGACGAATACTATCGGGTTCCGACGCTAGCGCTCTTAAGCATCCTGGTTGCCGTCTTTGCCGTTTTGTATGCGCGTGCGCGAACCTTGCGAACGCTTCTCTGGCTGCTCGGCTGGTCGATGGCGATTACGCGGCTGGCTATGCAGGGCAGCTCGTACGGCAGGCATGGGATTGGGCTGGCCGTCTCAAACACCGCCATGGCGCTGGCGGCGCTCATGTTATTGGGGTCCGTGTCCCCGATCCACGTCAAAAACAAGATCAAAGCCTCGTACATCGCGATTTTCGCGGCCCCTTTAATTCTGTACTCGGTGCTTACCTCGCTTTATCCCGCCCCCGGAGTCTATCTGCGGGTGCTGGATTGGGCGGCTGCTATTGCTGCTGTCGGCCATTGCCGTGCACTGGAGCGGGCAAAAGAGCCAGCTGCCGCGGTGGTTTACCCTTGCGTTCGTCTCGTGCATTGCCGGGACATGTATCTGGCTGGCGATTATTGGCGAATACGATCTGGTGCTGCGCCTGGCGCACAGCGGGATCAGCCTGATGACCGCAGCGCTGGTATTAGCGACCTACCGGCGATGGAGCCCGGGAGTCATCTTTACCGCGACAGGCCTGCTCGTATGGAGCACGCCGATGGTGGTGGATTTCCTGCTGCATCAGGGCGATCCGGTCATGCTTATGTATCTGCGGGCGGTGAATTTGATGAAGGTGGTGACCGCCGTCGGCATGGTTGTGCTGGTGCTCGAAGACGAGGTGATCCGAAACGAAGAGGTGCAGAACCGCGAGCGGCGGGTTCGGGACGAGATGGAACAGTACTCGAAGCTCGATGTTTCCGCGGCGCCCAACCGGCAGAACGGAGCGTATTACGACGGAATCTGCGATGTGATTACCATGGCCAGCCGGTTTTCGCAGTCGGCGATTCTGCTGCGCGGCCCGGAGCAGAACTTCCGCCTGATGGGGCGCGCCGGAATGGAGGGGTCTCTGGCTGGCGCGCTGGATGCGCTCGGGCAAAGGATGACTCCGAAGCAGGTGGATGAGTTCTGCGGCAGCGGCGCCTGCCGCCCTGCGTTTGGGAGCACGGCCGTTGTGGATCTCCGCTCGCTGCTGGCTCCCGGAGACGAACTGGAGCGGCTGGGGTTCACCCAGGTGCACGCCATTCCCATGAGCACGGGCGAGGAAGAAGTGCAGGGCGTGGTGGTGCTGGGCGGTCTGAAGGCCCCCGGGAAGCCGCTCGCCGCAGAAGACCTGTTGCCGCTGGAGCTACTGGCGCGGCGATTGGCGGCGGAGCACGAAAACAGCCTGCTGCTGCGGAGACTGGTGCAGTCGGAGAAACTGGCAGGACTCGGACAATTGGCCGGAGGAGTTGCGCACGAGCTGAACAATCCGCTCACGGTGGTGATGGGGTACGCGGAGCTGATCGAAGAGAGCAGTCAGGATGATGCGGTGCGGCGAAACGCAGCCGTAATCCACAGTGAATCGCAGCGGATGAAGCAGACCATCGAAAGCCTGTCGCACTTCTCGAGAGTTCTGCCCGAAAGCCAGACGCCTTTCTCCATCGAGCTGATGCTCAAAGACATCTGGCGGCTGCGCCAGCCGGAGTTGGAGCGGGCGGGAATCGCTCTCGAGCTTTCGATACCGCAGGCCCTGCCCGGATTGCGTGCCAATGTGGAGCAGATGCGGCAGGTGATCCTGCAGATTTTGAGCAACTCGGCAACCGCTTTGCAAGCACTGCCTCCAGGGCGGGAGAGGCGGCTTCGGATCGATGGCGCCCTCATCAAGGACCGCGTGCAGGTGCTCATCTCCGACACCGGACCGGGATTTTCGAATCCCGACCGGGTGTTTGATCCCTTTTTCACGACCAAGAAACCCGGTGAGGGACCGGGTCTCGGTCTGACGCTGTGCTACTCGATCGTTCGCGAGCACGGGGGCGACATTTCGGCCTTCAACCTGCAGCCCCACGGAGCTGCGGTGGCGATCGAGCTGCCGGTGATCGAAGCAGCGGACGAGGTCGCGGCTGCGCGCGAAGTATTCACCCAGTAAGAATCCCTGTGCCGCCTTTCGCGGGACCAGTCCGCGTCGAAAGCCCAACTCATCAGTCGACGCGAGCTTCGCGCGGGCTTGGTCCTTCCGCGAAATGCCGTACTATGAACGATGGCCTGCAAGACGCAGGTTGATGAGGGAGCGGAATGCGGAGCCGGGTTGCGGCTGTTGTTCTTCTGGCGTGTGCGGCTGGGCTGGCAGGGGTGGCGCAGGGACAGGCACGCCGGCCAATGACTTTCGAGGACATGATGAAGATGCGGCGGCTGGGCGATATCGCTGTATCGCCGGACGGCCGCTGGGTGATGTTCTCGGCAACGGACGTGGACCTCGGCAAGAACACGAAGACTTCGCATCTGTTTATCGTGCCGGTCGGGGGTGGAGAGACGCGAGCGCTGACAGCATCGCTTGCCGGCGAGAGCCGGGGACGCTTCTCGCCTGACGGGAAGCAGATTCTGTTTGAGAGCTCGCGCGAAGGCGGGCAGCAGATCTGGCTGGCGGATTTTGACACAGCGGCAGGCACAATTGGCGAGCCGCACAAGCTGACATCGCTGAGCACGGAGACGGATGGTGCGACGTGGTCTCCCGATGGTAAGCAGATACTGTTTGTGTCGTCGGTGTATCCGGATTGCAACGATGACGGTTGCAATAAGAAGCGCGACGAGGAGAAGGCGGAGTCGAAGGTAAAGGCGATGGTCTTTACCCATCTGCTCTATCGGCACTGGAACGCCTTTACCGGCGATAAGCGCAGCCATCTGTTTCTGGTGAGTACCGATGGTGGCACGCCGCGCGATCTGAATCCGGGCGATGAGCATGAGGTGCCCCCGTTTTCGCTGGGCGGTCCGGATGGGTATGCCTTTTCTCCGGACGGGAAAGAGATTGCGTTCGAGGAAAATCTCGACCCGGTGCCGGCCATCAGCACAAACTCGGATATCTTCACGCTGCGGCTGGACGATCCGAACGCGAAGCCGGTGAAGATTTCAACGGCCGCAGGCGGCGATCATTCGCCGGCGTACTCTCCTGACGGCAAGTACATCGCGTGGCGCTCGCAGGAGCGTGCCGGGTATGAGAGCGACAAATTCCGGCTGGTGATTTATGACCGGACGACGAAGCAGATCAAGGATGTGCTGCCGAACTTCGACCGCTGGGTGGATGAGTTCGTGTGGGCGCCGGATTCGCAGAAGATTTATTTTGCTTCAGGCGATGAAGGCGAGGCACCGGTTTTCTCTACCGACCTGACTGGCAAAGATCTGAGACAGCTTACCGAATCGGGTGAGTACAGCGATTTGCATGTTGCTCCCGGTGGCGTGAAGCTGGTCGCATCGAAGTTGACCGTGCGCGCTCCCGGTGAAATTCAACTGCTCGACACTGAGAAGATCGTAAAAGTCGTCGACACAGTAAATGTCCGCTCAAGGAATGCCTATTCTCAGCCAACGCCAATTGCAGCGACTTACGGCTTCCTATCGGAACAGCCGTTGACGCACCTGAATAGCTCAATTCTGGATCAGCTTGATATCCCGCCGATGGAATCCTTCTGGTTCCCCTCGATCGGCAAGGCCCGCGTTCAGGGCTTCCTCATCAAGCCGCCCGGATTCGACGCGTCGAAGAAATACCCGGTGAAGTTTCTCATCCACGGCGGCCCGCAGGGTGCATGGGGAGACAGCTGGAGCTATCGCTGGAACGCCGAGCTGTTTGCGGCGAACGGATATGTCGTCGTGATGATCAATCCGCGCGGATCGACGGGCTACGGACAGGTCTTCATCGACGGCATCAATGGAGACTGGGGCGGCAAGCCTTATATCGACCTGATGCGCGGGCTGGATTATGCCGAGGCGCATTATCCGTTTATCGACAAGAATCGCGAATGCGCGCTGGGCGCGAGCTACGGCGGCTACATGGCGGACTGGATTCTCGGCCACACTACGCGCTTCCGCTGCATCGTCTCGCACGACGGCATGTTCAATCCGGAGTCGGCGTACGGAACAACTGATGAGTTGTGGTTCAACGAGTGGGAGTTCAAGGGGACTCCGTGGTCGAACCGGGCACTGTATCGCAAGTGGTCGCCGATGCTGGCCGAGACGAACTTCAAGACGCCGACGCTGGTCGTGCATTCGCAGCTCGATTACCGGCTGGATGTGTCGGAGGGGTATCAGCTTTTCACGACGCTGCAACGCGAGCATGTGCCCTCGAAGATGCTGTATTTTCCGGACGAAGGCCACTGGATTCTGAAGCCGCAGAATTCCCAGCTCTGGTACAAGACGGTGAACGACTGGGTAGACCAGTGGACGAAGTGAGCTATGCCGTTCGGTCGCGCTAAGAAGCAATCGACGCCTCTCGATGAGAACGCGCTCTACGATTATGCCGTCAAGGCGCTGGGGCGGCGGATGCGGACGGTCGCCGAGCTGAAGCGGCTGATGCGGAGCCGCGTGGAGAGCGGCGAGCAGGGCGACGCAAAGATCGATCGCGTGGTTGCGCGGCTCAAGGCGCAGCGCTATTTGAATGACACGGATTACGCGACGAGCTATACCCGGCTGCGGCAGGAAAACCAAAGTTTCGGCAAGCGGCGGGTACAGCAGGACCTGGTCCAGAAGGGCGTGCACGCGGAGGTCATCACGAAGACGCTCGATGCCGCTTACGAAGACGTGAACGAGGAAGAGCTGGCGCGGAGGCATCTTGAGCGCAAGCGCGTGAAGAAGCCCGCAAACGAGAAAGAAGCCGCGCGCGTGATGCGCATGCTGGTGCGGGCCGGATTTTCGACGGGCGTGATCTTTCGCATTCTGAAGAAGTGGGATGTGGATGAGGACGCGCTGGCGGCGCTCGAATTTATGGACAATGACGGCCCCGAGTCCAGCAACGGCGACCGGTGAGGGCTCATTCCTCCTATAAACTTAAGTTATGCAATACCGTTCAGGCTCCGAAATTCGTGAGACCTTTCTGAAGTTTTTTGAGACGAAGGGCCACCGCAGGGTGCACAGCTCTTCGCTTGTTCCCGCCAATGATCCCACGTTGCTGTTTACCAATGCGGGGATGAACCAGTTCAAGGACGTCTTTCTGGGCATCGAGCGCCGCGATTACGTGCGGGCGACGACTTCGCAGAAATGTGTCCGCGCAGGTGGCAAGCACAACGACCTCGAAAATGTCGGCTTCACGCGCCGCCACCACACCTTCTTCGAGATGCTGGGCAACTTCAGCTTCGGCGACTACTTCAAGAAGGACGCCATCGCCTACGCGTGGGAGCTGGTGACGTCGCCGGAGTGGTTCGGCATCCCCAAGGACAAGCTCTACGTGACGATCTTCAAGGGCGAGAACGGCGTTCCTCGTGACGAGGAGGCCTACGAGCTGTGGCGCGCACAGGGTGTTCCGCCGGAGCGCATCCACGAGTGCGGCAGCAAGGATAACTTCTGGCAGATGGGCGATACGGGTCCGTGCGGTCCATGCTCGGAGATTTTCTACGACATGGGGATCGAGGCCGCGGAGACTCCGGGCGTCGATAAGCCGTTCGGCGAGGACGAGGCGCGGTATGTCGAGATCTGGAACCTGGTCTTCATGCAGTTCGACCGCGACGCTCACGGTGAGTTGAACCTGCTGCCCAAGCCTTCGATCGATACGGGCATGGGGCTTGAACGCACGGCCGCGGTGCTGCAGGGAAAGATCTCGAACTTTGAGACGGATTTGTTCACGCCGCTGATACAGAAAGCTCGTGAGCTCACGAATTGGTTCAACTGGGTTGGCAAACCTAGTGTTGGAGCCGCAGCCTCCGTCGAAAGTCTGATGGATGCCTCCGTTCGGAAACAAGTTAAGGCAGATGCCTCGTTGCGCATCATTGCCGATCACGCGCGCGCGGCGACGTTTCTCATTTCCGATGGCGTGCTGCCCGCGAATGAAGGACGCGGCTACGTCCTGCGCAAGATTCTTCGCCGCGGTATCCGTCATGGACGCTTGCTCGGTCAGGAAAAGCCCTTCATGTACCAGATGGTCTACGCCGTGCGCGATGAGATGCAGGGAGCGTATCCAGAGCTGAAGGAGAGCGCGGATCGTGTTGCGAAAGTTGTCGAGGCGGAGGAGCGGCAATTCGCGCAGAGTGTTGGAAGCCGGCTCGCAGCAGCTACAGGCTGCAATGAGAAATCGTTCTCTCTCTGGTCAGACTGCCTTCCATCTCTACGAAACCTACGGCCTGCCACTCGATTTCATGGTGGATGCTGCGCGAGACGCGGAGATTGAGTTCGATCTGACCGGGTTTGAAAAAGCCCGTGCGGAAGAGCAGGCCCGTGCCCGCGCGTCGTGGAAAGGCGGAACGAAGCAGTCCGCCAGTCCCGTATTTCGCGAGCTGCCGAAGACGGAGTTTGAGGGATATCGCAAGCTCAGAGTCGATGGCGCGGAGGTTCTGGCCATCGTCAAGGATGGTGCGGGTGTGCCGGCGGCCAACGCCGGAGACGCGGTGGAAGTGGTCCTCGATCACACCAGCTTCTACGCCGATTCGGGCGGCCAGGTGGGCGATATCGGCTGGCTTTACTCCGACGATCACAACTCCGTCGTCGCCGATGTGAGCGGGTGTACGAAGCCGGTGCAGGGAGTCTTCGCGCACAAGGCGATCCTGCGCCAGCCGCTGGCGGTCGGCGACAAGGTTGATACGGTGGTCGATGCTGATTACCGCGCCGCGACACGGCGCAACCATACCGGCACGCATCTGCTGCACGCGGCGCTGCGCGAGGTGCTGGGCACACATGTCAAGCAGGCGGGATCGCTGGTCGATCCGACGCGGCTGCGCTTTGATTTTTCGCACTTCACGTCGGTTGCCGATGAGGAGATGCAGGACATCGAAGACCTGGTCAACAAAGAGGTGCTGAACAACATTCGCGTGGAGACGATCGAAGACGTTCCGATCGATGTCGCGATCAACGAGTATCACGCGATGGCGCTCTTCGGCGAGAAGTATGGCGAAAAGGTCCGCGTCGTCAAGATCGGCGACTTTTCGACGGAACTATGCGGCGGCACGCACACCGGCGCGACGGGCGAGATTGGCGTGGTGAAGCTGCTGGGCGAGGGCTCCGTCTCGTCGGGTGTGCGGCGCGTGGAGGCGGTTACCGGTCTGGGCGCGCTCAATGAGTTTCGCCGCGACTACGAGGTTGCGCAGCTGGCGGCGCAGCTTTCTCCCAATGCGGATACGGCTCCGGCGGAGGCTTTGCGTTCACGGCTCGCTGCGCAGGAAGAGGAATTGAAGAAGCTGCGGCGTGAACTCGACCAGGCCAGAATGAAGTCCGCGGCTTCGGCAGTTTCCGGAGCGGCCGATCAGGCCGTTGAAGTCAAAGGTGTGAAGGTGCTGGCGCAGCGCGTAGACGCGCTCGACCGCGGACAGATGCGTACGCTCGTCGACAATCTGCGCAACAAGCTGGGGTCGGGCGTGGTGGTGCTGGGCTCGGCTCAGGACGGTAAGGTGGCGCTGATTGTCGGTGTAACCAAAGACCTTACGGGCAAGGTGCAGGCGGGCAAGGTGGTCGGAGAGATCGCCAAGATGGTGGGCGGATCGGGCGGCGGACGTCCCGACATGGCAGAGGCCGGCGGCAAGGATGCGAGCAAGCTCGATGCCGCTCTCAAGAGCGCGGCGGATGTGGTTGGGGCGCTGGCGGGTTGAATTCAGGCCGGTGAAACCAGGTCCAGAACTCCGGGCCTGGGGCGGCCAACCTCCGTCCGTGATCCAATCCCTTCTCAAATTGACACAACAAGACGTTGCGATCTGGGTTCGTCTGATTGATGGGTGTTTTGCCGGAACCTATACTTTGAGTGTCTGTGTCCTTTATGCCGGCCTCTATCCTCCATGCAGGACGTTTCCGCCTGCTCTCGATTGCCGGCGCTATTTGCCTGCTGACATTTACGAGCTCTCGATCACCGGCTGCTCTGCAGCATGGCACGCCGCCGCATTCTGCTTTTGAAAAGGCGCAGCGCATGCGGGAGGCGCTTGAGGGGCGTCCCGAGCGGCAGCGCACGCGGCGCGACTACGACCGCGTGATCGAGGCGTATCGTGCGATTTATCATGGCGATCCGGCCTCGTCGAAGGCTGACGCTTCGGTGTCGGCGGTGGCCGATATGCTCGCCGAAGAAGGGCGTATCTTTCAGGACGAGAAGGCGCTGCACGATGCGATCGCGCAATACGAGTTTCTCCGCAAGCAATATCCGGGCAGTCGCTATCGGTTCAGTGCGCTGCTGACCGAGGGCGAGATCTATCTGCGCGACCTGAACGATCGCGAGAATGCGCGTGCGACCTTTCAGGAATTTCTGAAGCTGTATCCTCAGAACCCGCTGGCCAACGAAGCGCGAATTGAGCTGACCAACCTGCGCAAGGCGCCGGCGAAGAGCCCGCGCAGTGGCACTGCCGTCGCGCAGGCTCCGGCGGAAAGCAGCGGAACCGGGGCGAGTACAGCGACTGCGAAACATTCGTCGCGGCTCACAGAACGGTTCTGGCGGCTGCGCTTCAGTCTCAAGACCAGAATGCCGGCGCGCCGGCCCGGTCTTCTTCGAAAGCTACCCCCGCACCTGCCGCCGAACCGCCGAAGACAGCGAAAGCCAGTCAACCTTCAGAGCGGTCGGACAAGCAGCTTGCGGAGAGCGACATTCCGCCTCCCGCGCAACGGCCGGAGCCGACAGCGCCTGCGCAAATGAGCGAGGCAGCGCTGAACGCGACGCCTCCACCGCGTAAGGGGAAACTTCCGCTGGTGACCGGCATCCGCCACTGGTCGACGCCGGTGTACACGCGAGTTGCTATCGATCTGCAGGACGAGGTGCAGTATGAGGCGGTGCGGGTGCCGAATCCTGACCGGATTTTCTTTGATCTGCATGGCGCGCGACTTTCGCCGGAACTGATCGGCAAATCGGACGAAGTAATCGACGACGGTTTTCTGAAGCAGGTGCGGGCGGCGCAATTTTCGAACGATGTAACGCGCATTGTGCTGGATGTGAGTGACGTGAGTGATTATTCGGCGTTCTTCTTGCCCAATCCGTCGCGGCTCATTATCGACGTGCACGGACGGAGATCGCGGAGTGGGCCGGTGTATACCGTGGCAGCTGCGCCGGCGACTGCGCCTCCTCCGCCAAAGCCGGCGCCGAAGACGAGCAGACCGCAGCCCGAGATTGTCGCCGCGAAGACAGTGGCATCGTCGAAGCCGACGATCGGGATCGGCACGGAGATAACCGATGCCGACGCGCTGGGTGATCCGCTGCCTGCGGCGAAGAAGAGCGTGGCGCACACGCAGATGGCCAAGGCTCCCGTGCATCGTGTGGTGGTCGACGACGGCGATGACACGACATCCCTTTCTGACCTCGCGTCGCTGAGCCAGCAGCCCAATCAAGTGAAGGCAACCAAGCGCCCGACGACGGCTCCCGTGGCGCAGTCGGTGGTAGGAACGAGCCCTGCTCCGCAGCCAGATGAGATAGCCGCAGTGACAGCTCCTCCAGTTCCGGCTCCGAAGCCGCGCAGCTCCAGAAGTAATACTGGGAGTCACGCAGCGTCTGCGCCGCCCGCGGCGACGACGGGCATGCAGGAGATTCGCGCCGCGCAGCCGACGGCCGATGGCCAGCGATCGATGGTACGGGCGCTGGGGTTGAAGATCAACCGCATTGTGGTGGACGCCGGGCATGGCGGGCACGATTCGGGAACGCTGGGTCCGGACGGCATCGAGGAGAAGGATGTGGTGCTCGATGTTGCGCTGCGGCTCGGGCAGCTGCTGAAGCAGCGGCTGGGCGCGGATGTGATCTATACGCGCGACGACGACACCTTCATTCCCCTGGAGACGCGGACGGCGATTGCCAACAAGGCGCAGGCAGACCTTTTCATTTCCGTGCACGCAAACTCCAGTCCCGACCCCTCAGCGCGCGGCGTGGAAACGTACTACCTGAACTTCACCACCTCGGCGGATGCGCTGGAGGTTGCGGCGCGTGAGAATGCGGTCTCCGACCAGTCGATTCATCAGCTTTCGGACCTGGTGAAGAAGATCGCTCTACAGGACAAGATCAACGAATCGCGCGAGTTTGCGTCGGACGTTGAGCAGAGCTTGTACTCGGGACTTGAAGAGGGAAATCCAGGATTGAAGGACCGCGGGGTGAAGAAGGCGCCGTTTGTGGTGCTGATCGGCGCTAACATGCCGTCGATCCTGGCGGAAATTTCCTTCCTGACCAATCCCAGCGATGCGCAGGAGCTTCGCGACGGGAAATATCGCGAGCGCATTGCGGAGTCGCTCTATCGCGGCGTGGCGCGATATATGGGCAGTCTCAGCGGCGTCAGGATCGCCGATGCTTCGCCGCATAGCGGAAACCGCTGAGCCGTCTTTTGCAGCTGCGGCGACTTGGGAAGGATCCCCGCTCGAACCTGTAAACTGATCTATATGCTCGATTTGGCATTTGTACGCGCCAATCTGGAATTGGTGGAAGGAAAGCTTCGCGATCGCGGACAGGACCCAGCGGCGCTGCTGGGGGATTTTCGTGGGCTCGACCAGAACCGGCGGGAGCGCATTACCGAGGCTGAGCAGCTGAAGGCGCGGCGCAACAAGCTGAGCGAAGAAGTCGCCCGGCTGAAGAAATCCGGCCAGGACGCGACGGCGGTGATGGAGGAGACGCGGGCGCTGAAGTCGCAGATCGAGGAGCTGGCGGCGAGCGCCGATGAAGCCGACCGCAAGCTGTCGGCGATTCTCGTCAATGTTCCGAATCTTCCGTTGGCCGATGTCCCGGTTGGCAAGTCGGAGCACGATAACGCCGAGATCAAGCGGTGGGGCGAGACCCCGCAATTTGATTTTGCGCCGAAGCCGCACTGGGAGATCGGCGAGCAGCTGGGCATTCTCGATTTGGAGCGCGCCGCGAAGGTCTCGGGAGCGCGATTTGCCGTCTACTGGCGCGAAGGCGCAAAGCTCGAGCGCGCGCTGATCAACTTCATGCTCGATGTTCATACGCGCGAGCATGGATATACCGAAGTGCTGCCGCCCTTCATGGTGAACAGCAAGAGCCTTTTCGGCACGAGCCAATTGCCTAAGTTTGCCGAAGACCTTTTCCGCTGCGAAGACGAAGAGGGGTTCAAGCCGGGTGTGTATCGCGATAACGACCATTGGCTGATTCCAACGGCGGAAGTTCCGGTCACGAATTTGTATCGCGACGAGATTCTCGACGACGCGCAGCTTACGACATCTCTGACCGCATACACGCCGTGCTTCCGGTCGGAGGCCGGCTCCTACGGAAAAGACGTGCGTGGAATCATCCGCCAGCATCAGTTTCAAAAGGTGGAGCTGGTCAAGTTCACGCGTCCGGAGGAGAGCGAGGCGGAGCACGAGAAGCTGACGCGACATGCCGAGACGATTCTCGAGCGGCTGGGTTTGCCTTATCGCAGGATGCTGCTATGCACGGGAGACATGGGTTTCAGCTCGGCGAAGACCTACGACCTTGAAGTGTGGCTGCCGGGGCAGCAGTTGTATCGCGAGATCTCCTCATGCTCGAACTTTCTGGACTTTCAGGCGCGACGGGCGAATATCCGGTACAGGCCTGCAGGACAGAGTAAAACGGCACTGGTACACACGCTAAATGGCAGCGGCCTGGCGATCGGCCGTACATGGCTGGCGATTCTGGAAAATTATCAGCAGGCGGATGGATCGGTGCGCATTCCCGAAGCATTGATACCCTATATGGGCGGCCAAACGGAGATCCGCCCGAAGAGCAAATAAGCATGGTTCGAATACTACGCAGTTATTTTTTCTGGACATATGAGCGTGGCAGCTTTCACTACGACGTCATGGTGACGCTGATTCTCGCGTTCATCTTTCTCACCCCCAGAATTTGGAATTATGGTGAGCGTCCCCAGGACGAGAAGCTGGCTCCGGGCAGCATGATCGTTAAGACGACCGCTCCGGGGAACTTCGTATACGAAATTCCGGCGGCTCAGATTCACGCGGATGTCCCGCTGGACGCTCAGATTCAGCAGAACGTCGAATCGATTTCGGGCGCAGTGGTGGTCGACCGCTATGAGGCGGTGAAGGAGCCCCACGGAAAGATCAAGCTGTATCGCGTCTGGGCCCACCGGTAAGTGCATCCGCGCATCCTATCCCAACGGAGTGAAACAAGGTTCTCTATGAAGAAAGCCATTCACCTGCGACTGTTCGCGGGCATTTTGATTCTTGCGCCTTTGGCTGCCATGGCGCAGAACTCCGAGCTGCAGAAGGTTCTGGCCGAGATGGACACAGCGTCGGCGAAGTTTCAGAGCGCGCAGGCAGATTTTGTCTGGGACCAGTACACGGCCGTCGTTGAGAGCCACGACTATCAGAAGGGCACGATCGCCTTCCGGCGCGTGGGCAACGCGACCGAGATGGTGGCCCACGTAAAAACCGAGAACGACCAGCCGGCTCAGAAAGACGTGCTGTACAAGGGCGGCGAACTGGACTTCTATCAGCCTGCTCTCAAGCAGGAGACGATTCTCAATGCTGGCGCCAACGTGGAGCGCTATCTGACGCTGGGTTTTGGCGGAAGCGGCAAGGATCTGGCCGCCAACTGGAACATCGCGTATCAGGGCAAGGAGACCATCGACGGCGTGGAGACAGCAAAACTGGATCTGACGCCGAAGCAGAGCGGCAACAACCAGTTCACGCATATCACGGTCTGGGTGGACACGAAGCGAGGAATTTCTCTCAAGCAGATCGTGTTTCAGGATAGCGGGGACTCGCGCACGGCGGTCTATTCGAATATCAAGATGAACAGTGTGCCGGCCAGCGCGTTTACGCTGCAGGTCGCTCCGGGAACGCAGAAGGTAAGGAAGTAGAAGGCTCGCGTCGCGGAACAAAGGCGATGGCTGCAAGCGCAATGATCATCGGAAAGCACTCCAGCGTGTAGCGCGGCTCGGGCGCTTCGATGGTCGCGAGCAAGGCGCAGCGCAGCAGGATGAACGCAACCATCGCTCCGGCCAGCGGCGGCCAGCGCTTGAGTCCCCAAAGAGCCGCGATCAGATACAGCAGATTGAGCCCGGCGTAGGCCCAGGCAAAGACGGTCTCGCCCTCATGATGCTGGAATTCCCACCAGCGCAGCTCGATCCACAGCAGTTCGGTGCGGGGGCGGAGCCACATGTCGGCCAGGCGCGCGAGCGGCAGAGCCACGTAATAACGAAACGGTTTGGCGCGAATCCGGTCGGCGGCAATCTGGGCGAAACGGTCGTCCATCTCCGGAGTAAGGGACTGGGTCTTGTTGTAGTCCCTGAGAAGTCCATGGGTCTGCTCGTACTGTTCCGGTGAGTCGAAAGCGCGCGCAGGAAGATTCGCGATGTCGATTACGTCACTGTCGACGTTCCAATAGACTTCCCAGGTGCAGGCGAGGTCGACGCAGACGGTTTTCGTCCAGCGATTGAAGCCGGGATTGGTGTCTTCGCCGGGATCGGTGGCATAGCGCGGGGCGAGCGGCTGGAAGACGTGGAATGTGCTCCAGTTGCGGATGGTCCAGGGTATGAAGGGAAGAATCGACAGGAAGGCAGCTACAGCGGCGTAGGGAAGCACGCGCCTCATCCCCCAGCGCTTGCGCCCGTACCAGACCATCGCCGGACACAGGGCCACGGCGATAAGCGCGCCGTCCGGGCGGAGCAGGGCGGCGTAACTCCAGGCAAGCGCCTGCACGAGCGCCCAGCTCCAGCGAGGTGGCGCTGTTCTGCTGGTCTCAAGAAAGCGCGCCAGTGCATAGAGGGCGACCGCGATCCAGAAGAGCTCGAGAGTCTCAGTGAGGGGCACGGCGGCGTAGTTCGCTGTAAACGGGCAGAGCACGGCGAGCCAGAGGGCGAGCCATCCCGCTCTCGCGCTCCAAATGCGGCGGGTAAACGCGGCGACCAGGACGCAGGTGGCGAGATCGATGGCCGTCTGCGCGAACATGACGGCGTGGTAATGCTCCATGCCAAAGAGCTTGAAGCAGGCGACGAGGAAGAGCGGGTATCCGGGCAGGCGGATTAAGGTGGGACGGAGGGTGCCGCTGGTGGTGGTACCGTAGATGCCGTGCAGCATCCAGTTTTTCGCGATGCTTCCGTAGACCAGCGGATCGCCCTGGACTTCTGGGTAGGCGTGAATGAACCAGAGCCGCAGCCATGCGCCGGCACCCAGCGCGATCAGCCCGATCCACCACCTGCGAGGAAGCGCGAAACGCATGAAAGTGAATCATACTAGGCAGGTCTTCAGGAAAGCCTCCGGGATAGTAACCTATACAGAAAGCGGAGCCGCCCTTTTGCAATCAGCGCAGTAAGCTGGGAGCGCGCTTGACCACCCGATGAAACAAGTCTTCTACGATCCGCAACGAAAACGATGGAAGCGCCTTCGCCGGGTAATGGATATTGCCGGCGTGATCTCCACCGTCGTGCTGATCATCTTTTTTTTCAGCGTGGTGACGCGCCAGACGCTTCCCGAACTGTTGCTGCCCATCCAGAAGCGTAACTACAAGGCGCTCAAGCCCGCGGGCGATCCGCTGAGAAAGAGTGCTCCCCGGCCGGCACGCAGAAAGACGCATCGCCGCCCTTCCGAAATCCCCTTGAACCAGGACGAAGGGCTGCGCGCGGCTTTCTATCAGAACGACGAGGCCAGCTACTCGTCGCTCAAAGCGCACGTCCACCAGATCGATCTGCTCTTCCCCGACTGGCTGCACGTGATTTCTCCCAATGGCGACCTGATCGCCGCGACGTCGCTGTTTCCAGTGAGCCTTTACAACGTCGTTGACAAAGCCGGCGTCGTTCACGGTGTCGATCCGGAGAACAGGGTGCGGCGCGTGATCGTGGCCGCCAAGGAAGACACCGAAGTCTTCCCCATGCTGAACGATTACAACCCCGGGGATTCTAAGTGGCATGGGGAAGTGATCGGCAAGCTCTTGAAAGATCCGGTAGCGCGCGAGAATCTGCACCTGCAGATCGACAAATTTCTCTACGCGAATCCCAACTATCACGGCATCTGCCTCGATTTCGAGCAGGTTCCGGATGACGAGCAGAAGCTCTACGCGGAGTGGATCGGAGAACTGCATAACGATCTGCACGCCAAAGGCCTGCGCCTTTATGTGGACGTGGAGACCAGCACGGAAGACGGGCTGATGAAAGCCATCGCCAAAAACAGCGACGGCATCATCCTGATGAACTACGATCAGCACGAAGAGGAAAGTGAGCCGGGGCCAGTTGCCTCACAGGACTGGTTCGAGGGCAACCTGCGGCGCGCGTTGAAAGTAGTGCCCAAGCAGAAGCTGATCTGCGGATTGGGCAACTACGGATATGACTGGGCCGTGCCGCTTCCTGAGAAGGGAAAGAAGCCTTCGCAGCAGGTCGTGAATGTAGATGATCTCACCGTCCAGGAGGCATGGCAGCGGGCCGCCGATGCTGACGCCGACGTAAGGCTCGATGGCGACGACCTGAATGCGCATTTCGCCTATGACGACGAGGACGCGCACACCCGCCACCAGGTCTGGTTTCTCGATGGTGTGACCGCGTTGAACGAACTGCGCGCTTCGCGGCAGATGGGAATCAGCACCTTTGCGCTGTGGCGGCTGGGCGAAGAAGACGGATCATTGTGGGCGATCTGGGATCACCCCAGTGCGAAGGATGCACCGCATCAGCTGACGACGGTCCCTCCGGGCAATGATGTCGATACGGAAGGCGAAGGCGACATCCTGCGCATCATCTCGCGTCCGCAGAGCGGCAGCCGTACGATCGACATGGACGCCGACAACTTCACCGTCACCGACGAGCACATGGAGACGCTGCCACGGTCTTATGTTGTCCAGCAATACGGGTACAACCCGAAGAAGCTTGCATTGAGCTTCGATGATGGTCCGGATCCGATCTGGACGCCGAAGATTCTTGATGTGCTGAAGAAGTACAAGGTTAAAGGCGCTTTCATGGTGATCGGCGAGCAGGGGCAGGACAACGTCGACCTGCTCAGGCGCTACGTGCGGGAAGGTCACGAGATTGGCAACCACACCTTTACGCATCCGGACATCAGCGAAATATCGGACCGCCAGTTGCAACTGGAGCTGAACCTTACGGAGCGGCTCTTTGCCGCGAAGCTTGGCATTCAGCCGCTTTACTTCCGGCCACCGTACTCGATCGATCAGGAGCCGGATACGAACGATCAGGCTGCTCCCGCGGATCGTATTCAGCAGATGGGCTACACGATCATCGGCAACAAGATCGACACCGATGACTGGAATGAGCATCCGCGCAAGACGCCGCAGGAAATCACCGACAACGTTCTCGAACAGCTCGCCATCATGAAGGACAAACCGTGGTTTCGCGGCAGCATTATCCTCATGCACGATGGCGGGGGAGATCGCTCGGCCACCGTGGCCGCACTGCCGCTGCTCATTACTACGCTGCGCGCTAAGGGATACGAACTGGTGCCGGTGTCGGAGTTGATGGGCAAGACCACCGCCGAGGTGATGCCGCCGATTTCGCCGCAGATGCGCTGGCAGGCGCGCATCGATTCGGTGGCGTTTTTCTTCTTCGCGTTCTTCAGCCATTTCGTTGTTGACGTCTTCTTCATTGGCGACGTGCTGATGAGTGCGCGTCTGATTATCATTGGCGTTCTGGCACTGATTGATCGCCTGCGCCGGCGGCGTGTGCCTCCGGGTGAGTACGAGCCGCGGGTCGCTGTGCTGATTCCGGCATATAACGAAGAGGCGGTAATCGCGCGCACGATCCGCTCAGTGCTCAACTCCGACTATCGAAACATCCGCGTAATTGTGATCGACGACGGGTCGACGGACGGGACATACGAAGCGGCGCGTGAGGCGTATCCCGTGGAGCTTGCTGCGGGCAAGCTGACCGTGCTGACTAAGCCCAACGCCGGCAAGGCGGAGGCGCTCAATTTCGGACTGCAGCACCTGGACGAAGAGGTCTATGTCGGCATCGACGCGGACACGGTGATCGCTTCAGACGCGATTTCGAAGCTGGTATGCCACTTCGCCGACGAACGCGTGGGAGCGGTGGCGGGGAATGCCAAGGTGGGCAATCGCGTCAATCTGTGGACGCGCTGGCAGGCTCTCGAATACATCACCAGCCAGAACTTCGAGCGGCGTGCCCTCGATCTGTTCAACGTCGTCACCGTGGTTCCGGGTGCAATCGGCGCCTGGCGCACCGCTGCCGTGATTCATGGCGGGGGCTATCCGATCAACACCGTCGCCGAAGATGCCGACCTCACCATGAACCTGCTGGAGCAAAACTACAAGGTGATCTATGAGGACCGGGCGCTAGCCTTTACCGAGGCTCCAATCAATGCCAAGGGCCTGATGCGCCAGCGTTTCCGCTGGTCATTCGGGACCCTCCAGGCGGTATTCAAGCATAAGCAGGCGTTCCGCAATAACCTCGCAATGGGACTGTTCGCGCTGCCGAACATCGTTATCTTCCAGATTCTGCTGCCCTTGGTCTCACCGTTCATCGACATCATGTTCATTGCAGGTGTTATCCATTACTTCATCGACCGGCATTTCCACCCCGAGGCAGCGAGTGCCGCGAGCTTTGAAAAGCTGCTGACCTATTTTCTGGCATTCCTAATTATTGACTTCGTCACCTCTACGCTGGCCTTCTCGCTCGAACGGCGTCACCCGGCCAACAAGGGAGACGGATGGCTGCTCTTCCACATCTGGTTGCAGCGGTTTGCGTACCGGCAGCTTTTCTCGGTGGTGCTGTTCAAGACGCTGAAGCGCGCGATCGACGGGCGGCCGTTTGCCTGGGATAAGATCGAGCGCACGGCGAAGATGTCACGACATACGGAGAGCATTACCGCAGGGTAGTGACGCCGGTTCTAACATCACTCATCACCGTGCCTTAAACGTCGGCAATGTATAGAAATTCCGCGCGCTGCCGATGAAATAGCCGTGGCTACTCAGCGAGCCTGGGATTGCCCCGAAAAATTCATCATAAGTGAATGAGGAACAGCGCCCGGATATGTTAACTTCTTAATAAACACAGCCAGTTAACATATCCTGCAGGTGGTCAAGCGCTTTAGAGGCAGAATCTTCAGGAAGCTGTATCCGGTTCTGCCGTAGCCGTTCTGTGTGCTTCCCAGGCCCGTTTTGCCCCGCGTTGTCACACCCCATTCCAAGGAACACCGAAATGTCGTTTTCACTACGGCAGGCTACTCTTTGTGTCTCTGCACTTCTCGCGGTGTCATTCTGCGCCGCGCAACAGTCCACTCTCCATGACTCTGCGGGGGCGACGTCTTCGCCCGTACCCGATTCCTCCAGCAGGGATTGGCTTGACGCTGCCGGCATGCCCGCCGCTGAAGGGTCGCCGGCTGGGGGAGGCGTCGTCAGCCAGCGTCCTGCATATACGGTTACGGGATCCTGGCTCTTTCGTCAATTTGGCGCGGGCGCGTTTGTCAGTCCGCTGGGCATCGGTGTTGGAGCAGCGACCTCTCTCACCCGCTCGGTCAACCTGCGCGTTGCCGGCAATTTTTTCAATTACAACGCAACCGGAACCACGGATGGTGTCAGTTACAAGGGCGCGCTGAGCTTTCGCTCCGTGCAGGCCAGTTTCGACTGGTTCCCGTGGCACAAAAGTTTTCACCTCAGCCCTGGTGTCCTTTTCTACAACCAGAATCAGATCACCGCGAATGGTGGAGTCGCAGCCGGCGATTCATTCAGCGTAAACGGCGCGACCTACTACAGCGGCGCCGCCGATCCCGTAACCTTATACGGGCACGTGGCGTTTCGGCATACTGCGCCGATGATCACGCTGGGCTGGGGCAACTGGCTTCCCCGCGGGCGCGAGAGGCATCTCAGCTTTCCGGTTGACATTGGTTTCGCGTACGTCGGCGAACCGCCGCTTACCCTGACTTTTACCGGGGTTGTTTGCGACAGCCCGCATGGAGGAGACTGCCGTTCGATCGATTCCGATCCGACCGTGCAACAGAATATCGATGCGCAGCGGTCGAAGTACCAGAACGATCTCAACTACATCCGGTTCTATCCGGTTATCTCCACCGGAGTGACCTACAAGTTCTAGCAGCTTGCAGATTCTGAAGCAGAATCACGCAGAAATGCCGCATTTCCGGCAACAGCGATTAAAATTGGCAGTGCTCGGGCCTGCTGGCGACGGGGCATGCGAAACGCGATAAACTGAACAGTTATGGCTACCGTCGCGCTTCCTACCGTCATCCGGCCGCGCTCTCCGCAGGGCGAGTTCAAGAACGAACCTTTTGTCGATTTTTCCCGGCACGATAACGCGCAGGCGATGAGAGAAGCGCTTACGCGTGTCGGTGACATGCTCGGTCATGAGTACGAGCTGGTCATTGGCGGGGAGCGATTGCGGACAAAGGGCAAGATCGAGTCGCGCAATCCGTCGCGGCCCGCGCAAATCGTCGGCATCCATCAGAAGGCGGGCGCTGAACATGCCGAGCAGGCGGTCGAGGCTGCGCTGCGCGCCTTTGCCAGCTGGCAATATGTTCCTGTCGAAGAGCGCGCTTCGCTCCTGTTGAATGCGGCGGAGATTATCCGCGAGCGCAAGTTCGAGTTCTGCGCGTGGCTCACGTACGAAGTTGGCAAGAACTGGGCAGAAGCCGATGCGGATGTCGCCGAGACGATCGACTTCCTCGAGTTCTATGCACGTGAGGCGCTGCGTCTCGCCGGCATGACAACGCCGATTCAGTATCCCGGAGAGCGCAACCAGCTGCTCTATATTCCGCTGGGCGTGGGCGCGGTGATTCCGCCGTGGAATTTCCCGTTCGCGATTATGGCCGGGATGACGTCTGCCGCTATCGTCACCGGGAACACGGTTGTGCTCAAGCCTTCGAGCGATTCGCCGACAATCGCAGCGCGATTCGTCGACGTCCTGGAAGAGGCAGGCCTGCCGGCGGGCGTCGTGAACTTCTGCCCGGGGTCGGGAGCCACCTTCGGCAACGCAGTAGTGGAACATCCGAAGACACGGTTTATCGCGTTCACCGGCTCGAAGGAAGTGGGTCTCGATATTCACGAGCGCGCAGCCAAGACTCAGAAAGGCCAGATATGGATCAAGCGCACCGTGCTCGAGATGGGCGGCAAGGACTCGATCATCGTATCTTCCGACGCGGATCTGGATCAGGCGGTTGAGGGTGTTGTTGCTGCGGCGTTCGGATTCAGCGGGCAGAAGTGCTCAGCCTGCTCGCGCGCAATCGTCGAGGAACCGCTCTACGACGTCTTCGTCGAGCGGGTTCGTGAGCGCGTGGCCAACATCACTGTTGGCGATCCCGCGGCGAATCCCAACATGGGCCCGGTGGTCAATGAAGGAGCGCTCAAGACGATCCTGGAATACATCGCTGTAGGCAAGCGGGAGGGCCGGCTGGTCTCCGGTGGCGAAGCTATCGAGACGCCGGAGAAGGGCTACTTCGTGCAGCCGACTGTGATTGCCGATGTGGCTCCCGACGCCCGCATCTCTCAGGAAGAGATTTTCGGACCTGTTCTGGCGATTCTCAAGGTGCGGGATTATGACGAAGCGCTCGCCGTCGCCAACAATACGGAGTTCGGCCTGACCGGCGCGGTGTATTCGAGCGACCACGAAAAGCTTGACCGTGCGCGCCGCGAATTCCACGTGGGCAATCTCTACCTCAACCGCAAATGCACCGGCGCCATGGTCGGAGCGCACCCGTTCGGCGGTTTCAATATGTCAGGGACTGACTCGAAAGCTGGAGGCCCTGACTATCTCTATTTATTTACTCAAGCTAAATCCGTTGCTGAGAAACTGCGGTAATTGAATCTCTGGCAGTTACATATCTCATGCATTTGACATCATCCCGTGGCTAATACCAAAGAATTAGCCGAATGCGTGGAGAACCCGTTGGCAAAAATTTTGTGTGTGGACGACGATCCAGACGTCAACGTACTTAAGAGAAAAATTCTGGAACAAGCAGGATATGAAGTAACGACGTGCATTTCTGCCGAGGACGCGATTCGAGAAATACAGCGGATCGCATTTGATGGAGTGGTAACAGACTGGCGATTGGGCAGTGAACGCGGCCGCGCAATTGTCGAAGCCGCCAAGGCGCAGTTGGCTGTTCCCGTCGTGGTTGTCTCAGGATATGTTGCCGAGGCCTTCCACGCTGCCGAGCCGCAGGCGGATATATATCTCGAAAAGCCTGCGAATCCTCGCGAGCTGGTGCAGATATTGGATACTCTGCTCCAGGCAAGATCGGCACGCACTGCAGCTGAGCCGATCGGATAACTGCAGGATTCTCCTTCGACGCAAATCCGCACACGGCCACGCGGCAGGAGCGGGCACGCGTGCCGGACAGCCGAACATCTTGCTGGAAGTAGATAGACGCAAAGGCAGACAGGCGGCAGCGGAGTTATCCGCCCGCCGCCGTCCCGACTTCGCCGCGATCCTGCTCAGCTGGGCTGGCTCAGTTGGCCTGAAGCAGCAGATCCCCGGCTGCGGCAGCCGCCTCCGCCAGCATGCGGTGATGGATGGTGAAAAGCGCCAGCTCGAGGCGATCGGAGACCCCGGTCTTATCGTAGATGCTGCGCAGATAATTTTTGATTACCTGCTCGGTTGTCGCCAGTCGCATGGCGATTTCCTTGTTCTTGCAGCCCTGCACGATAAGCGCGACGATCTTCATCTCCTTGGGAGTGAGCCGGTCCCGGACGCGTGCCCCGACGAGATCCTCTTCTGGGCGCGTGGGTCGCGGTTCCGGCTACCTGTACGCCGCGTTCGCCGCGCGCCACACGGCGCGCGCAGTCGATCAGAGCCGACCCGGTAACCGAGCGATGCACCGCGCCCTGCACGCCCGCAGCAAGGTAGGCGGCGGTGGACTCGTTGTTTTCGGCAATCACGACCGAAAGGCCGCCCTGGCCGCGAATTCGCTCAACGAGGTGGTGCAGATTCGGCTTCAGAGCCGACGCGAAGAGGAGCGTTGCTCCCCTGAATGTTTCCAGAACCTGATACAGTCGTTCGACTTCACCGCACTGGGCGATGATACGAAAATCGTCTTCCATGGCAAGAACCTTTGCGGTTCCCGCGCGGAATATTGCCTGATTATCGGCCAAGATTATCTTATTCATTCTTTCTCTCAATGCCGTCGTTCTAACAGGCAGGACGCCCTAACGGACGAACCTCACCAAAAAAGGGTCGATCGCGGGGGCAGGCGCGTTGAATGCGCATACACAACATTATCGACTCAAGGCAGTAATTCACAATCTATGTCTTTTATCCAGACAGAATAAGTACCAGGCCATAACTTCATGTCACGAAGTTATGGCGAAAGCGTTTGCAGTGCAATGGTAATTGTGCATTCAGGCTAATCGAGAACGATTCGGTTGCAAAGAGAAAAGTGTCAACAAGGATAACATTTTTTTTCTGATC
The DNA here is from genome assembly GCA_963786085.1 of uncultured Acidobacteriaceae bacterium. Classification (GTDB taxonomy): domain Bacteria; phylum Acidobacteriota; class Terriglobia; order Terriglobales; family Acidobacteriaceae; genus Silvibacterium. Next base: position 45 of record CAWAYO010000007.1, on the reverse strand, counting down.
GCTGACGCGGCGCGCATGCGGAGCAGCCGGCGATTTTGCGCGCCG
>CAWAYO010000006.1:0-18400 GCA_963786085.1 uncultured Acidobacteriaceae bacterium | reverse complement strand
CTCTGAGCCATGCTATTGATAGTAAGTGGGCTACCTTAAGTCAGGCTGAAATGGGGGGAACTGCGACTTAACTTCTGTTGCTTGTTTCGCCTACCCATGGGGAGCGCGACCCGAGAGCTGTTCATCCGATGCTCGGCGGCACATACGAGATGAAACTGCGCGGGAATCAGGCTGACAACCGGGCGGCAGTACCGGGAAAATGTTCAGGATCTGATCCGGAATAAAACGACTGCCCGTACTTCGCCCACAAAAAAAGGAGGCGGGGTTGGGCCTCCCGCCTCGCCCGAGGAAAACACCTGGTTGGAGAGCTACTCCTGAGATTGCGAAATCGAATTGGTAATTGATTTGATTACACTTGATGCGATCGCTTGCGGATGCAGATGTGTAGGAGGTACGGGAACGGCTACGACGCCCAAGGACGCAAAGATGACGACGGGGAGCAGCGACGATGGAACCTTGCGACTGCGTGCTCGAACCTTCTCACGATTCATATACATTTCTCCGAAAATGAGCCCGTAATCAACTGATGTCGGCAGGTCTTGCCGATGTTTACTCATTACTAATCATGTTGCCACGCGGAGTGGTTAATAACCATAGCCACTTGTGGCGGCTCAGGCATAGCCACTATGATTAGTCGATGGCTGACGTTTCCGCTGGAGTGCTGCCCGTCGTCGCCATTGACCGGGACTCTGCCACCCCCCTGCACAGGCAGATCTATGACGGCTACCGGGCTGCGATCCTTCGCGGCGATCTGCGGGCAGGACAGCAGCTGCCGTCCAGCCGGGCTCTCGCCACCGAGATCGGGATTTCGCGCTTCCCTATCCTCGATGCTTATGCGCAGCTCTTGACGGAGGGGTATTTCGAGAGCCACACGGGGGCAGGGACGTTCGTCTCGGCATCTTTGCCTGACCAGCTGACATCGAGGGCCAACGGCACCCCGGCGACGGGACACATCGATTCGCGACCGCGGCCAGTTTCGCGCCGAGCTGGGCTGTTACCACAGTTCGCGGAGACACCGTGGCGGCACGGATGGGGCGCCTTCGGCGTTCACCAGCCGGCTCTCGATCAGTTTCCATTTCGCACATGGGCCGGCCTGGTGACGCGTCATTCGCTCAGTCCGCGCGCCAGCGCGATTCACCGTGTTGATCCGCAGGGTCTGGAGCAATTTCGCGAGGTAATCAGTAATTATCTCCGGACGGCTCGTGGAGTGCGATGCGATCCCGAACAGATCATGATCGTGTCCGGGTCGCAGCAGGCCCTCGAAATTGCATCCCGCGTGCTGCTCGACGCCGGAGATACGGTATGGGTCGAAGAACCCGGTTATCAGCTCACGCGCGCTGTGCTTATGGGAGCTGGTTGCCGGCTCGCTCCTGTCCCTGTCGATGATGAGGGCATGGACATTGCCGCGGGCATCAAGCGATCTCCCAAGGCGCGAGCTGCTTTTGTGACGCCGTCGCACCAGTATCCACTCGGAGCGACGATGAGCGCTTCGCGGCGCCTGCAACTGCTCAACTGGGCGCACAGTTCGGGGGGGTGGATCATTGAGGACGACTACGACAGCGAATATCGCTACGGAAGCATGCCGATCGCATCTCTGCAGGGGCTCGACCGCAACTCACGTGTGATCTACATCGGAACTTTCAGCAAGGTTCTATTCGCGTCGCTGCGCCTGGGATACATTGTCGTTCCTCCCGATCTGGTTGAGCCGTTCCGCAGAGTGCGCTTCGCGATGGATATCTTTCCGCCGTACCTCTATCAGGAGGTACTCACGGATTTCATCAAAGGAGGGCATTTTGCCCGGCATATTCGGAGGATGCGGCTGCTCTACAGCGAACGGCGCACTACTCTTGCGAAGTGCGTCCGCGAGGAATTAGGCGATCAGGTGCAGATACTTGGATCAGAAGCCGGGATGCACATGGCCGTGACGCTACCGGAAAGCCTGCACGATGTGGAGATCGCGAACCGGGCGGCACAAGATCGGATCTGGCTGTGGCCGCTCTCTCCGAGTTATCTCGGCAAAAAGAAACGCCCGGGATTCATTCTGGGCTTCGGAAGCGCCCCAACGGAACAGATTCCTGAGGCCGTCCGTCGCATGCGCGCAGCCTTTTCGACTTGACGAGATGGTCTGTCGTGGCGCCTTGGATGTTATTCCTCCGGAGACCGGTAGCAACTGCGTCCGGGGACACAACGCGCGAGATGGACGTAGTTGTCGTCAGGTCCGGCGGGACCCATCGTCCGCAGGCACCAGTAGCTCGAAGAAGTGTGCACCCCGGGCAGCCACGATTCGTCATCCTGCGGCGTGGTGCCGTAGGGATTTTTTGTTCGGAGGCACTGGCATGGTTGAGAAGTGATATTTGTTGTGCTCATCATTGCCTCCTAGCCGACCGTGCCTGGGTCACGATCTGATTGTCCCGCCGCGAGCAGGATCGTGCGGTAGATTGCTACGGGGAAAAGATCCACTTTGTAAGCGTTCATGGAAAGCGGCGTTGCCCCTTCCATGGCAGCTTTGCCAGCGGCGCGGGCTGTCGCCTCACTTATGGGCTTGCCGGTAAGCACCGTCTCTGCCGGTGCCGAACGGCGAACGACGGGTGAAGCCGCGCCCATGGTTACGACGGCTCGCCGGCAGATATTACCATCCATTTCGAGGACGACTCCCGCATCGGCGATGGCCCAATCAAAGCTCTCCTTTTCTCCGTACTTCTGATAGGCAGAGCGCATGCCGGGAGCGGGCTTGGGAACGATCACTGCGGTGAGCAGTTCTTCCGGCTCGATCACGGTGAACTTTGTCGGGTTGGCCTCGGGGTGGACGTATAAATCCTTGATCGCGACGACCCGCTTGCCGCGCTTTGCGGAGGTCAGCTCGACGCTGGCGTCGAGCCCCAGCAGCGCCACCGCTGCGGATGAAGGAGCAACCGCAGGACAGGTGCCGTAGTCCATGATTGCGTGATACTGATTCAGCCCGTTGAAGGCGAAGCAGAATTCCTTGCCTTTTCGCAGGCATTGGAAGTCCGCAGAACGGTAATACCAGCACTGCACCGGCTGGAGCAGATTGCCGCCCACCGTTGCCATATTGCGGATATGCGGCGTAGCGGCGTGGCCGCAGGCATCGGAAAGAATCTGGTATTGGGTGCGGATCCCGGGGTGATCGCTGATTTCGGTGAGCGTGGTGAGCGCACCGATGGTCAAACCGTGGTCGGTTTCATTGATTCCACGCAGCGCGGAGATGTTGAGGATATTGACCAACTTCGAGGGCTGCGTCGCACCGTTCTTCATGCGGTCGAGCAGATCGACGCCGCCCGCCTTGACTACCGCGCCATCCTTCAGTTGCGATAGCGCGGCATCGACCGTTGTGCAGTCTGCGAGTACAAAGCTATTCATGCCAACTCCATATCCTGCGGAGGTCTCCGCAACGCCGCCAAGACGACAGCAGGTGTCATGGGTGTCCGGCGAATGCGCACTCCGATAGCGTTGTAGACAGCGTTACCGATGGCAGCGCCAATGGATACCACTCCGGCCGCTTCACCAATCCCCGAAGCATCGGTCGAACTCTGGCCGATGTAGGCTTCGACCAGCCGAACGTCGATTTCAGGAATTTCGCGTGAGCCGGCAATCTTGTAGGTCTCGAGATTCGGATTGACCATGAGCCCGTAGACCGGATCGAGCAGACGATTTTCGAATAGCGTGAAGGAAATGCCCTGGATGATGCCGCCGTTGATCTGGCTCATCACCAGCGAGGGATTCATGGGGCGGCCACAGTCATGGACAGACAAGACGCGTTTCACATGGATGCGACCGAGTTCCGTGTCGACTTCTACCTCTGCGACATCGACGCCGCCATAGGTTAGATATTTGCTGCGGTCGTAGTCGGGAATCCGCTTGGACTGCACCGTGATCTGATCGGTGGTCATCTTCGCTGCCGCACGCCGGAAGCTGACCGGCTTCATCTTTCCGGATTTGCTGCGAACCTCTCCTTCAATGAGTACAAGATCGTCGGGCTGCGCACGCAATGCTGGAGCAACGTCGGCAAGGAACTTCTGCGACGCCTGCCAGGCCGCATCGCGAACGACTGGGGTGAGCGAGAGCGTGGTTACGCTTCCGCCAGAGTTCGGCCCGACCGGATAGTTGGTGTCGCCAGCTTTGACGGAAATCTGAGCCGGAGGCACGCCGAATTGCTCGGCCAAAATCTGCGCCATCACGGTCTTGATGCCGGAGCCAATGTCCTGCACCGCAGAAAGCACCTCAAGAGATCCATCCTTGTGCACACGGACTTCGGCGGACGAGTTCATGCTGACGAAGCGATACCATACCGACTGCGCCAGACCCACTCCGCGTTTGACGACGCCGCTGTCCGCTCCAGCCTTTGGATTGCGCGACTTCCAGAGATCGCTTTCGCGCACGATCTGACGCTCGACGCGGCGCACCGGGTGTTCGTCAGCCTTGTCGCGCAGATCGATCGGATCCATGTTGAGCTTTGCTGCCAGCTCGTCGATCGTCTGCTCCAGCGCGAAAGCTCCCTGAGGATGCCCTGGTGCGCGCATTGCCGCTCCGGGCCCTGCGTTGATGAATACGTCATTCTCCTCGGTATGAAGAGCGGCATATTTATAGAGGTTGGTAGCAGGACCGGCACAGCCCGCGCCGGTACCGCATCCGGCGGTGCCGTAGCTGACAAGATGAATCGCAGTGATTTCGCCGTCTTTCTTCGCACCGATGCGTAACAGTTGGTCGGAGCTGGGACGATTGCCTACCGACAGGTGCTCTTCTTCGCGATCGAGCATCAGGCGCACCGGCGCACCTGTCTTTTTTGAGAGGGCTGCCGCGACAACACCGGGATTTCCCGCGCCGAACTTTGCTCCGAAGCCGCCACCCATATATTCGGTGATCACGCGGACCTGGGAGGTGGGGATATTGAAGAACGAGGAAAGCTCCTCGCGCACGCTGGCCGTGCCCTGCGTGGAGGACCACACGGTCAGCATCTCGGGCTTCCAGTCCGCGACCACGCCATGGGTCTCGAGCGCGGAGTGCGTCTGGACCTGAGTAATGTAATGGCCCGCGACGATGACGTCCGCTTCCTTGAAACTCTGATCGATATCGCCTTGCTTCTTGATCGACGGTCCGTGAACGTTGCCGGTTTGCGATACGTTGCGAGGGCCGCCGCCCCCACCGGCACTACCCGCCTGATCGGCTGCTCCGGGAAAAACCAGTGGGGCGTTCGACGCCCGAGCCTGGTCCATGTCGACCACGAACGGCATGGCTTCGTACTGAATCTTGACCAATGCGGCCGCTTCTTCTGCCGCATAGGGAGTGACTGCGGCCACCGCAGCGATGGGCTGACCTGCATAGCGAACGACCGGATACTTTACCTGTTCGAGAGCAGGGTCGCGGAGCACCGCACCGCCCAGCACGTGCTGGATAACATGCACGCCCTTAACGCCCGGATACCGTTCGGCTGCTGACGTGTCGATGGAGACGACCTTCGCATGCGGAACCGACGCGTTGGCGAACTTCGCGTAGAGCATACCGGGTAACTGGACGTCGGCCGTATAACGTGCGCGACCCGAGACTTTCGCCTGGCCGTCCCAGCGCTCGACTGGCTGCCCAACGAACTTCAGATCCTTGTTGATCGGCCATACCGGCGGCTCGGTCGCGGGAACGTCTCGCGATTCGTCGCGCAGCGTGTACCCGGGAATTCCGACCGGCATCTGCACGGTCTTCTTGTCTACCTTGGCAGCTGCGTCGGGCGCTTCCTGCGGGAGCGCATCTTTAAGCATCAGGTCTTCAATCAACGAGTCTTCACGTTTGTGAATTGCCATGACGCTCCTCCCTACGCCTTGCGGCTGTTGCCCGCTACCTCAAGGGTCGCGGTGAAGATTCGGGGATAGGTCCCACAACGGCAGAGATTGCCGGCAATGGCGTGGCGGACATCCTGCTCGGTAGGCCGGGGATTCGCTTCCAGCAGCGCCGCGCAGCTCATCACCATCCCAGGCGTACAGAAGCCGCATTGCAAGGCATCGTGCTTCACAAATGCCACCTGGAGAGGATGCGGCGTACCGTCGTTGGAAAGGCCTTCGATCGTCATCACCCTGCGGCCGATGGCGTCGATGGCGAGCACGCTGCAGCTGTTGATCGGCATTTTGTCGAGCCATACTGTGCAGCCTGAACAGGACCCTCGATCACAGACAATCTTTGTGCCCGTCATTCCCAGTTGAATACGCAGGGCTTCGGCCAACGTCGTGCGAGGCTCGATTTCGATGGAGTGGTCTTTGCCGTTAACGTTCAACGTGACAGGAACCGCTCCAGGACCCAGGAGTGTCACGCCCTGATTCGCGACGGGAGCGGCCTCAGCATTGAAAGCATGGACTCCATCGAGCAATGCGGTTCCGGCGGCTGTGATTCCTGCCCCTTTGAGGAAGCCGCGGCGCGTGATGCCGTTTCGCGCGGAATCGCTTGGTGGCTGGCCTGTTAGCGGTTCTTCTTTTGCTGGTGGTGCAGAGTTCGGATGCGGTGCCTTATCAGCGGACATGCGTTACTCCTCACGACATTTTGCCGGTTACGTGGCCGTTGTCGGAATCAGCGCCCAAGTGAAACCAACTTCTCATGGTCTTTTCGGTTTCACACTCACGATTGATTCTCTACCGGAATGGATAAGTTCGCTCCCAATACAAAATTGGACGTGTCAATCGCGTTTTTAAAGCTCGAACACTGTGCCTCAAAAGGAAGGAAACGCGTGAATGCATCAGGGCTGATATAGATCTGCTTTTGGAAGGCCCCTCAGCAAGGGAAATTGCCGATGCGAAACTATAACTCCGGCCAGTTTCCGCTTGCAACCGATTGCAGAAAAATGGCGATTGTAATCGCCACACGGTCGCGTGATGCCCGCCGCAGTCGCGATTTCGCGCAATAATGTCGCAGGAGATAAAGGGGAATGCGAATTTCATGGCGCCTGTGGTTCAGGGTGGCGCTCCTCGTCATAGTGATCGCGCTTATCTGGATTCGATTGATTCCCCACGTCCGGTCCCCGGCACACTCCGGGCACCGCATCACCGATCTGGCGGCGACCAGTCCAATGAACCAAGCAGGTGGCGGACCAGTTCCCGCAGAAGCGTACGACGTGTACTCCGCGCTCTATCAGGGCCCAAGCAAGGATCCGCTGGCATTCGCGGAATATTCGATAACCGATATCCCGCAGGTGGATGGCAGCTGTCTGAAGCCCTCAACGCCACAGGAGCAAGCGATGACCGATGCCTTCGTCGCGTCCAATCGGCAGAGTCATCGGTGGGAGCAGAAATTCACCATCCCACAGGGATACCGGCTGTTGCCGCGGAGCGAGGTTCCGCAGGTACAAACCTGTCTGGCGACTCATGGACGCGACGCTGGTTGCGAGAGCTATAAGCAGCTCAGATATGTTCGCTTTCTGGGGGTTCCAGGATTCGACGAGGGTCATGCGCGAGCGCTGGTATCCGTGATCAAGAGCTGTGGCGGCTTTTGCGGAAGCGGAGGGATCTTCGCAGTCGAGAAAGACGGGACCACGTGGAAACGCTCGGAGACAAGCGATTTCACCCGCAACTGCAGTTGGATCTATTGACGATCAGAATTGAGCACGCACGTTTCAATGAAAAATCGAGACCTTCAGCAGGTCGGTCGAGGCACTGGGGTTAAGAACCATCTTCAGGACGCCGCTGCCGGAGAGATTGACCTGGTCGGCGATGACGTTTCCGAGAATGTAGGTTCCGCTGCTTGAGCCGCCGCTGATGGCAACCTGATTTCCGAAAGTAGTGGAGTGCAAATACAGGGATCCGGAGAACGCCAGCGATCCTGATCCGCTGAACGAGAGTCCCGACGAATTGCCGTGATCCATGAACAGCAACAGGCCCCGGCTGCCGCTGCTGCTGGCGGAGTCGGTCGTATCGCCAGCGCTGTCCCAGTACGTGCCTCCCGCAGTGCACTGCCCCCAGAGGACATTGCCAGAAAGCGATGTCGGGATGGTCAGCGACGACGAGGGTGCGCCGCCATTGCATGTGAGCATGCTCGAGGACACGCTGTCGATCGATGTGCCACAGCCCGTGCATCCGGAAAGCTGCAGCGAACCGGTGAGGAAATAGAACATCACGCCGTCCGTCTGATGCCAAGTCATGCCTGAGGTCTTTGATCCGCAAGTGGGCGTGCACGGCGTTGCATTGCGCAAGTATTCGCTCCCGCCAGAGGAAAGATTGCCGTTCAGGTAATAGACTCCGGGAAGAAAGATGGCAGTCGAGTAGCCGTCGAGACCAGTAATGCCGCTGGGATAATAGCCGGGGCCGAATTCTATGCACTGGTTCGTTGTTGGGTAGTGCGAGGTCCGGCTGTCGGGGCAACCATCCTGATGATAGCTGACCCAGGTTCCGCTGGTTCCGGTGATCGGCGTGAGCGATTTCATGCCCGCCGGAGCGGGAACTGCCGCATAAGGATCGGGCACGGGTGCAACAGGGTTTTGCCAGATGCCGGTGGTCCCGGGCTTGAATCCTCCTCCCCAGCACCAACTCGCCGCTGCCACGGTTGCCGCCGAGGGGCCGCCAACTGCGCCCACGTTGCCGCCGGTCGAGTTGGGGCCGGCCAGGCTGGTGTCGATGATGCCGGACGGCGAGCAGGCTATCCCTGTGCTGCTGGAGGAGTTGGCGGTGACGCTGCGCTGCGGGCCTCCAGCGATGACCAGATCGCCGCCGCCGGAAACGGTAAGCGCGCCTGACATCGTGGGATGAAGAACGACTAAGGGTGGTGCTGAGAGAACAGGTGTGATTCCGCAGGTGCAGGAGGCGCCAACCTGAACGTATTTTCTTCCTGCAAGCCCCATGAACCAGGTCTTGACGTTCTGGGCTACGCTTGTGGTCATGAAGGGATAGCTGGTGTACTTCGTTGAACTGGGCGCGGTCACGCCGGTGACCGATGTAGGAAAAGTCCAGGAAACGCTGCTTCCAGCGGTGCTCGCAGTGAAACCGGCGCCACTGAGTCCCGCGTAACTGGCATAGTTACACATTGGCGCGTTGGGCGACGAGACGCAGTTGCTGGACGTCCCAATCGTGAAGAGCGTAGTGCCGGAAGTGTTTTTCACGGTCAGACAGGTGTTGACTCCGGTGGAGCACTCGCCGATCTGGTAGAGCATGTCCATCGCCCCGGCCACGCAGGCTGAATCGGCCGCGGTTTGCGCAGCCTGGCGTTGAAACCAGAGGTTCGCGAGGTCTACGGCAAAGCCCATTCCGGCGAGCAGAAACACAGACAGCATCAGAACGAGTCCAATGGAGGCCTGCCCGGATTCGCACTCAACAAATCTTTGCAGAAGACACTCGACTTTGCCGCTTCTCATACTGTCATCCTCAGTAAAGAATGCGGCCCTCGGTGGAGGCCGTTAGCGTTTTCTGAAAACCGGGGAGGGAGGTGAAGGGCGTGTATGGATATGACACCGTCACGGTTACTAAAGATCCGGGAGCGGCGCCAGTGACTGGATAGCAGACATTGACAGTCATGGATGAAGCATTTCCCAAGTTGTAGTTTGTGGCCGCGGTAGTTACGGTGCTGATCACGGCCGAAGGCGACGATGTAGAGCAGCCTGATGCGCTGACGCCGGCGTCGGACCCGTTCACGATCGCATAACGAAGACCCTCGTGGGCGGCCTCGGAGAGCGCGCTCGCGGTATAGGTGAGCATGCAGAGCTCGAACAGCGCCAGCGCCGAGGTAATGATCATCAGAAGCGAAAGGCTGGACTCGACAAGAGTCTGCCCACCCTGGGAATTGAAGAGCGAGGACAGTCGCTTAAGGCGGTGTTGTCGATTTCTCGCCCTCACTGGATTGCCCTCATCTCGGCTGTGCGATGGAAGCTTAGTTTCGGCACGAGGGTGAAGCCCATGAAGGTTCCGGGGATTGGCGGAGAGATCGTGTAGAGGACATCGACTCGATAGAGGGTGAATCGTGTAGGCTCCGGATCTGTATGCGGTGTCCACGACGTGGTGGTAGCGCCCCAGGTTTTGCAGGTTGCCCCGCTGGCGCTGGTGTTCACGGAGTTCGAGCAGACCTGCACGGTGGTCTTTGTTGACGCATTCACGAATCCGCTGAGATCTCCTTGAGCCAGTGCGGCCACTGACGTGGACGTGGTGAGAGGCCCGGCAGCAGGAGCCGCGCTTTGACTTGGTGAAGCGAAACCTTGAATCGCGTATTCAGCGGCATTGCGCGCCGACGATGAGAGCGCCGCAGCGACAATGAAGTAATAGCCGTAATCGACAGCAAAAAAGGCGAGAATCGCAAAAAACGGCATGATCAGCGCTGTCTCGATGAGGCTTTGCCCTGCCAGCCCGCGAGATAAACTGCCGCCGGGGTTGCGGGTTTTCACGCCAAGGTGATTTTGAGCGGAGATACGCTTCACAGCTTCTTCTCCGGCTGCGAACTGGCGTGAGGATTGAGCGCCGCGACATCGCCGGGCGCTTTGTTCGGGATGCCGCGGGCAATGAATACCGCCGCGATTTTGTCTTGGTAAGCGAGAGTGAAGCGTGAATCCATGCGCAGCAGCTGCGCAAGCGCTGTCTTGACCGGAGCGATCACAATGCCGGCCGACCGGAGATCGGGATCGGAAGACCAGTCGGGGCCGCCATTCCAGGTCGCGATCGAGCGGTCGATCCGCTCATCGCCATAGAATGCCGCACGCCCGTCGATACTGACTGGCTGGCGCAGATTCCAGATGAGAAAACCACCCCAGCCGTAGGTGTTGTACACCGCGCCGGCATATTGCCGCTCCTGAACAACTTTGACCGCCTGAACCGGCATTTCAGCGGCAAGGCTCTGCTCCAGGCGCGCATTGTTGATATGCAGCAGCAGCGCACTGGCAACGACGAAGAGACCGGTCGCTGTGAGGGTGATCAGGCTTGCCCACAATGGTTGCCGGTGCGGCCGTTCCCAGTCAGACCGCGCAGGAAGAGCTTCGGCAAGAATGACCGCCGCCGTCACCGCCATGAACCACATATCACGCTGAGACCGGAAGGAGAGGACAGCCGCCATAACGAGCATCAGTGTTTCGAACGGATAGAACCTGTGAAAGCGAAAAAGCACTCCGGCAGCCGAGAGAGCGAGAAAGAGCAGAACGAAATCGCTGATCGAGCGAAATGGCAACGCGCGCATCTCGCTCACGGTGTTGAGAACGCCGCTCTGCGCGGCGAGATCATGCGCAATTTTGTAGATTCCTGGCCCGTAAGGATTCAAGCAGGTGGCAACGATCGATGCCGCCAGCGTGATCCACAGGGGGCGCGCCGGCAGGCGATTCTCAGGTGCTTTCCACCATCGCGTCAGCAACGGTTCTGACGCGGCTACGCCGAGCACGAGGAGTCCGTTAATGAACTGAATGTGGATGTTCGCCCATAGCGCGAAGAGCGGCGGCAGCCAGAGGAGGAGCCCACTTCTGCCGGTGCGGCGTGCCTGCATGAGGATGTCGATTTCAACTACGAAGAAAAGAATCGTGAACAGCCACGGGCGCGGCGTATACAGCCGGGATATTCCGGTCATTACCGCGGTCGTGATGATGGCGCACTTGGTGAAATCGGATTGCAGGCGGCTCACCATGCGGTAAACGGCGGCAGTGATCGCCGTCAGCATCGCAGCCATGTAGATCATCACCCCGTCGAGATGAAACCAGCCGTAGAGCTTGAGCAACAGCAGCTCGAACAGCCAGCTATACGCCTGCCATGGTCTGCCTGCGCCGAAGCGGGAAAAATCGTCCACACGCGGAAAAGCGCGATGCTGAAAAATCCATTCTCCGGCACGCAAATGCCAGCCCAGATCCGGATCTGCCACGCAGGCGCCGGCCGAGCCATAGAAGCACACAAGCGCGGGTGCGGCGCACAACATGGCCACGAGCAACGCTCGGGCGGTTTGGGTGGAGTGCAATGAATTTGTAACAAGTCGCTGCTGCACGCTGGCTCTCCCACAACAATTTCGCCGGACAGATTCCGCGAATGGTTACTTCTGGCTGCGGATCGTCGTTCCCGTGGCAAGAAATTGCAAAAGTTTGGGCAGCACTGCAGTTACCACCAAATGAATCGCAAGTATCTAATATATCTAGCAATAGCAGCAATTTATGCGTTGCCCACAGGCACTATAGAGCAGGTATAGGTAACCGTATCTAACACAAATGGGTCATTTACGGTAATGCGCATATTCCCGATATTGAGTACCAACAATCCCACCCATTGTGGTTACTTAAGTGCGGTCTTACATGGGCGCGGAAATAAAAAGGAGAACCAGCATGAGCACGAAGCAGTTGATGAAGAACCTTTTGAATGACGAGTCGGGGCAGGATCTGATCGAGTACGCCCTGGTTGCGGCCGTAATTGCCCTGGGAGCGATCGCGGCGATGCAGGGCCTTGCCGGCCAGATCGGCAATGCCTTCAACGACGTCGGCAACAAGCTCGTCGCCAACACTTAGCCAGCCAACTTCTTTCCGCTTGTCGCGGCAGTGTCGCGGTGAGCATAATCGCGGCGATGAAAAGCTGCCGACAGGACAGGCAAAGCTGTTCACGACGCTTTCAACCAACACTCACAGTTTCAACTTCGTTTGTCTTTACTCCGCCTCGGTGGAGTTATTGCCTTGGGGATCTCGAAATGTCGAATCAAGTTATCGAGTTGATGTACCCGGCCGCTGCACTTGTCTGCGCGGCTTCAGGCGCGGCATTTGATGTGCGCAGCCGCCGGGTACCCAATTTTTTGACACTCCCCGGAATCGTCTGCGGATTAATGCTTCACCTTGCATTTGGCGGATGGGCCCAGCTCGGCCTCGCGGCCGTGGCCGGCCTGATCTGCGGTCTTATCTTTCTTATCTTCTGGCTTGCCGGCGGGATGGGAGCCGGTGATGTGAAGCTGATAACAGCGGTCGCCTGCCTGGCGGGCCTGTCGCATGCAGTTCCGCTGCTGATTTTGACGGCCCTGGCGGGGGGCGTAATGGCTCTGGCAATGGCGCTGTGGCACGGCCGAATGAAGGAGACGCTACTGAATATGGGCGCTCTGGCTATCCATCATCGATTCGAAGGACTGACGCCGCATCCGTCACTGAATGTCACCAATGACCAGACAATTCGTCTGCCGTATGCCGTAGCCATTGCTGCCGGCTGTGCACTAACGCTGTGTCTTGTAGCGTTTCAGGGTTAAATCGCCATGGCCCGCCGTCTGATGCTCTCACTTATTGTGGCTCTGGTGATCTCCGGATTGTTCACCTTCTGGCTGAGCCGCAAAATGGCCCGCAACCATAACGCAGCCCAGGCTCCGAACAGGTATGTGGCGGCCGTTCGCGCTCTCGATCCCGGAGAGACGCTGAAACGCGAGGATGTTTCCCTCGTCGAGTGGCCAAAATCGATGCCGCTGACAGGGGCCTTCAACAGAATCGACGATGTGGTTGGACGGGCGGTGCTGTATCCGCTTGGCGCCGGCGAGCCGATCCTCGACCGGCACCTTGCGGCAGCTGGATCAGGCATCGGTCTCACTGGAAAAATCCCGAGCGGTATGCGTGCCATCGCTTTGCGGTCGGATGAGGTTGTCGGCGTAGCCGGCTTCCTGATGCCCGGTACGCATGTGGATGTGCTGGTGACTTATCGGGACACGGGGCATCCTGATCCGCTGACCGCGACCGTGCTGCAGGATGCAGAGGTACTGGCGGCCGGCCACCAGGTGCAGCCCGATCCTTCCGGCAAACCGGCGAGCGTAGATGTGGTAACGCTGCTGCTTTCTCCCGAGGACGCGGAGAAGGCGGTGCTGGCGACCGCGCAGGGCACAATTCATTTTGTGCTCCGCAATGGAGGAGATCACGAGCAGGCGGATGCCAAACCCGTAGCTCTGGCGCAACTGGCTTCACTTCCTGCCTCGAAGCCACCGGCAAGCCCGCTAGCTTCCTCAGTTGCAAGAAGGCCCAAGGTCTCTGAGGCAAAGCCCTGGGTAGTCGAAACGCTGATGGGAGCCAAATCATCGACGGAGAGTTTTAACTGAGGCCGGAGATGATGATTCGCAGCGTCACAATTCGTAACTGTTGCGGGGCCTTATTGGCGGTCGTGCTGGGTTCAGGGCAGACCGGCGGTTACGCCGAGACCAACCAGCCAACCGCAGCTGCTGACATGTCAAGCACGGCGACCATGGGCGATCCGATGCACCTGGTGGTGGGGCGCTCCATGTTTTTCAATACGGCGAATCGCCTGCGGCGTGTTTACGTGAGCAATCCTGCAGTTCTGGATTCTTTCACTGCGAGTCCTCATCAGATCGTCGTCACAGCGAAGTCTCCCGGTGTGAGCAGCCTGATTCTTTGGGACGAGAACGGGCAATCGCAGGTTTATTTGATCGCGTCCGATGTCGATGTTTCCGAGCTGCGTCACGCGCTTAGAGATGCGCTGCCGTCAGAGAACATTCGCGCCGAGGGCCACGAAGAGGATGTTTCACTCGCGGGAACAGTTTCCAGCCCTGACGCGGAAAAGGTAGCAGTCAAGCTTGCGGCATTGTTCTCGAAAAGCGTTGCAGATTCCATGCTGATCGCACCGCAGCATGCCCGCCAAGTCAGACTTAAGGTCCGCATCGTGGAAATTGACCGCTCGCGTGCGCAATCACTGGGATTCAACTTTTTCGGGACGGGCAAGAACTCATTCAATTCGACGACCGGACAGTTTCCCGCGATCACGGTCGCTCCGAATACTTCGAGCAGCAGTTCCAGCAGTTCAAGTAGTTCGAGCGGCTCATCGAGCGGCTCCGCAGCATCATCCGCCGCATCGTCACTGCTAGCGCTCAGCAGTCTGCTGAATCTCTTCTACTACAACAGCGCGCTTGGGCTAGGGGCGGCGATTGAGGCGCTGCAGAACAAACAGATTCTCCAGATTCTCGCTGAGCCGACGATTACTGCGGTGAGCGGCGAGAAAGCGTCATTTCTCTCCGGCGGAGAATTTCCCTTTCCCGTGGTGCAGGGTGGCACCGGCGGATTCACCTCGGTGACGATTCAGTTTCGCCCTTACGGCGTGAAGCTCGACTTTACGCCGGAAGTGCTGCCCGACGGCACGATCCAGTTGAAGGTAGCGCCCGAAGTGAGCGCACTCGACTACACCAATGCCGTTACCATCTCCGGCTACACGATTCCTGCGCTCGCCACACGCCGCGCAGAAACGCAAGTGGAGTTGCGGACCGGCCAGAGCTTCATGATCTCCGGCCTGCTGGACAACCGCACGACTGACCTTCTCTCGAAAACACCGGGGATCGGCGACATCCCGATCCTCGGAAATCTCTTTCGCTCGAAAAATGTGAACCGAACGGTGACAGAACTGGCTGTGATCATTACCCCGACATTGGTCGACCCTCTAAGTGAGAATCCCGGGAACCCGGCTGAGCCAAGTCTGCCCATTCCGTTTCTCTCCAATCCCAAGTTTGACAAGGGCATCACACCCAAGACGCCGGTAGAGGGGCCGGCCAAGCCATGACACGTGCGATGACCAGCGCGCCCTCCCTGGCAGTCGCCCTGCTAACGGTGTGCGTCGATCAGGATTCGGCGGAAAGACTCGAGCAGAGCGCCGGCAATCAACCATGGGCGCTGATACACGAGAGCTTCGACGAATACGTGTCGGCGCTGCGGCGTCCTGCGGTATCGACAGACGTCAAGGCGGCCGATGCGGTTCTTGCTGTTGTCGATTTCGACCGCGATCCGAGCGGGGCACAGCAGACGGCTACGTTTCTGCAACAGCTTTTCTTCGGAAGGATCTTCATGGCGGCGCTTTCCTCGCGCCACGACAGCGATCTGCTGTTGAGCGCGATGCGCGCGGGATGCGGCGAACTCTTAAGGAAACCCGTCGATGCACGGCATCTGGCTGAGATGCTGGACCGACAAAACCGCCAGTGGGCGGCAACGATGGGTCACGGACGAAGCACAGGACAGATCCTGTCCTTCTTCGGTTCCAAGGGCGGTGTGGGTACCACCACGATCGCCGTAAACCTGGCCTTCCAGTTGGCCCGACTGCAAAAGCGCGTCCTGTTGATCGATAACCACACGGAATTCGGCCATGTGTGCCTCTATCTGGGGCTCGATGGCAATCGATACCACTTCCACGAGTTGATCCGGAACGTGAACCGGCTCGACTCTGAACTGCTGCGCGGCTTCATCGCCAAACACTCGAGCGGCCTGGATGTGCTTTCGTCGCCGGAATCGCACGATCCTAACCGCGGCACCGATCCCGACGCGTTGGAGCGCACGCTCGAATTTCTTCGCGGGGAGTATGACTATCTGATTCTCGACTGTGAGACTTCGCTGAGCGAAGTGAATCTGGCGGTAATGGACAGTTCTGATCAGATTTGCCTGGTAGCCACACCGGAGATTGGCGCCGTACGCGATCTTTCCCGGTACATCGACAACTTGAGCCGGAATGAGCAGGCTACGGCAAAACTGCAGGTCATCGTCAACCGCCATTCGTCGAGCGGCTCCATCGGGATTGAGCAGATCGAGAAGGCGATTCGTGTGCCTGTGCATACCAAGATCGCCAACAACTATGCGGAATGCCAGCGGGCGATCAATCTTGGCGAACCTGTCGCACCAGAGAAGAAAAAGACGGAATTCGTCGCACAGCTCTCGAAGTGGGCGTCGAGTCTCAGCGGAATGAACGGGACGCAGCCGGTGCAGTCTGCACGGAAGAAGTTTTCGTTATGGCGCTAGAGAAGGACACGAGGAGCAACATTCATGGCTGACGCGGGTCTCAACATCGCACCTGCGCGAACGGAGATCGCACCGCTTCGCGCAAACGGGTCGAGTCTGCGCAACGGCGCTCGAGCTTCGCGTCCCCTCGAGGAGAAACAGCAGCAGGAGTTGAAGTCAGCCGTACACCAGGAGCTGATTCGGCGCCTAGATCTCGAAAAGCTCGGCGAGGCGCAGGAGACACGCATCGGCCAGCAGCAGTTGCTCGCGCTGATTCAACAGGTGATCGGCGAGCAGAACATCCCGCTGAGCTCCGGGGAGCGCGACCGCCTGGCCAATGAGGTACTGGACGAGCTATTTGGGCTGGGGCCTTTGGAGCCTCTGCTTCAGGACGACACGATCAGCGACATTCTGGTGAACACCTGCACGCATGTGTATGTGGAACGCAAAGGCGTGCTGCATCGCACCAATGTCACATTCAAGGACAACCGTCACCTCCTCCAGATCATCGACAAAATCGTCTCTGCGGTAGGTAGACGCGTTGACGAATCGACGCCGATGGTGGATGCGCGCCTGAAAGATGGCTCGCGTGTGAACGCGATCATTCCTCCGCTGGCGATCGATGGGCCGATACTCTCCATCCGTCGCTTCGGATCGTCGCCCCTGACCGCCGACAATCTGCTGCACTACAAAGCGCTCAGCCCGCCGATGCTGGAAACTCTGCGCGCAGCGGTGCAGGCGCGATTGAACATCGTGATCTCCGGCGGCACCGGCGCGGGCAAGACCACGCTGCTCAACATGCTTTCGAGCTTCATCTCCGAGAAGGAAAGAATTGTCACCATCGAAGATTCCGCCGAACTGCAACTGCGCCAGGAGCATGTTGTCCGGTTGGAGACACGGCCGCCCAACGTAGAAGGGCGCGGAGCGATACGACAGCGCGAGTTAGTCATCAACGCTCTGCGTATGCGCCCTGACCGCATTGTGCTTGGCGAGGTGCGCGGTGAAGAAGCACTGGACATGCTGCAGGCGATGAATACCGGTCATGACGGCTCGATCACTACGATCCACGCCAATACACCTCGCGATGGCATCGCCCGTCTCGAGACCATGTGCATGATGGGCGATATCCGGCTGCCGGAGAAGGCGATCCGGCTGCAGATTTCGTCTGCGATCCACATCATCGTGCAGGCTGCACGTATGAGTGATGGGAGCCGCCGCATCACCCATATTTCCGAACTTACCGGCAACTACAGCGATGTGATCAGCATGCAGGACCTGTTTGTCTTTGAGAAAGATGGTCTGGGCACGAACGGCAAGGTAAAGGGAAGATTTCGTGCAACCGGCATCATGCCCAAGTTCAGCGAACGACTGAAGGCTGCGGGGATTCCAGTGCCAGCAGGCTTGATGGACCACTCGATGGAAGTGTGATGATTATGATTCTGCTCATTTCCGGATTTATCGCGATTCTCGTCGTCTCCTTCGGCGCGGTGCTGCTGGCTGCCGGTCCTACTCAGCACGACAAACGGATGGTGCAGAGACTCGCCCTGATCCAGACGGGCGCTGCTCGGCTCGAGGATGCGGGGCAGGAGGCTACGAATTTACTACGGCAGACTTCCTCCGGCCGCCTCGACTGGGTCGACGAATTATTTGAGAAATTGGCAGTTGGCAGAAAGCTGCAGAAGTATGTTGCGCAGTCCGGCGCGAAGAGCACGGCGTCCGGCGTCGTGGCGCAGATGCTCGGGC
>CAWAYO010000005.1:0-22262 GCA_963786085.1 uncultured Acidobacteriaceae bacterium | reverse complement strand
CGATCCGGGGCATCGTGCTGGGAGTATGCGACTATGTTGCGGGCATGTCCTCGTGCAGCGAACGACAGCTTCAAATGGAGCCACATCTCGAGGCAGCGGTGGTCGCCGTGGTGCGGCACATGATTCTTGATGGATTGAAGCAGAATCCTCCGCAGCGGGAGGGAAGCCTGGAGATGATCGCGGCGACGGCAAGCTGGGCAATCTACGGCGCGGCGAAGGAGTGGGCCAGGATGCCGGAGAGGGTTCCGTCGGAGGAGATCGCGGATACGATCATGACGCTGGTGCTCCCGATCTTCGGTATGGAGTATTCAGAGTTTCTGAAGCATGCCGAGGCGAGGACTGGTTGATCTTATCCCGGGCGGAGTAACCCGGAAGCGTTAAAGTCGGGACATTTTTCTTGCTGTACTCTTAGTTTCCGATACGTTCAGCAGGTCTTTCAGTTGGAATTACTATGCCGGGTTCTCCATCACCTTATTGCGCGTACAACTTTGTTCTCTACCTGGAGAATTCCGAGGGTGATCAAGAGCTGTTCGGCGGCTTCGACGAAACCAGCAAATTGCCGCGGCAGCCGCCCGGGTGCCATAAGGCTGATCTGGCACTGAGGCGAGGGGTATGCAATGCAAAGAGTCTGTGGGATTGGTTTCAGGCGGAGCGAGGCCAGTCGGGTGCGCGATGGCGGAGCGCGATCCTGACGCAAGGAAAGGCAGCCGGCATTTCGATGAAGTCATGGCGCCTCCAAAGTGCAACCCCGAAGAGATATAAAGGGCCAACGCCGGAAGGTGTCGCCGGAGGTGTAACGATCGAGGAACTGGTTCTGTCGGTCGAATATATCGAGGTCAGGCCGGGACGCTAGCAGCCAGATTTCCGTAGTGCGGCGGCATGGCTCTCAACGAAGCAGCATCGATGCTTCGATTGCGACATTAGGGCGCGAGGATTCAAACTGCAGCTATTAGGTGAGCTGCCCGAGGAATCCAGCAACCGACCCACAATCCAAAATCAAGGCACCACCAGATATCTGGTAGTGGTCAATTTAAGTTCCTACTAGGTTGTAATTACCGATAACCCCGTTTCAGGGCACTTCGTTATCAGGCCAAGCTAACCAGCTTCTCCGGAGGCTCAATAGTATTCCCCTCCAGTCGGAGTCACCGAGGAGCGGGAGCGTCAGCCTGCGCGGCTTGCAGCCGATGTTCGAGACGCTCAAGGGATGAGTGCGCTGTGAGTCGCAATGATTCCAGATCATCTGTCGCTGCGGGTTGTGACGCAATTTGTTGGAGAGGTCCAAGTGCCACCTCCGTTCCGTGTTCTCCAAGAGCCCCTGCGGCGTTCCCGCGTTTCCACGTCGGTGCGGACGTGTCAAGCAAGAGGGAGATGACAACCAGCTCGGCGTCCGGCTGACCGTGGAACAGAAGATCAACAGAGATATCGCGCTGAATGGCGAGCGGAACGCCCCGCGAGAATCTGGAAAGCTCGGCAATCCCTGCCGTCGTTCCAAGCAGGTCAAACAGGTAGCCGATATAGCCAAGATCGATGTCGCCGAACTGCACAACTGCGGCCTCGAGTTCCTGAGTGAGAACGAGATGCGCGGATTGTCGGCCCCCGCCGGAGCTATCGTTAGGACGCGCATCTGCGAGGTGAATGGCGGTCTCATAGATGGGGACGGTAACCTCAAAGTCATCCGGATTCTGCGTCCGGCGGAGAAAGAGCAGATTACGTCCCTTGCTGACGAACCCGGTCGGAGGTCCGCCATAGCCATACCCCTGACCAACATTTTTCATGGCCACTACGTCGTAGCCAAGAACACGAATCTGTGATGCCGTCGGACGGTCTCCTTTGAGGCATGTTTCAAGCTCAACTTCAGCCGAGAGTTGATCGCGTTCGCTGCCATCGATGGTTCGCGTCAAGCCGGTTCGAACCGGAGAAGAAGCGTCGCCAATACAGACGAAATCGGAGGCATCCCAGCGTTGCTGAATGCTCGGCAGGTAGTGCGCTGCTTCTGCCGTCCAGGCGGTGGATGACAAAACCAGCAACATCGGCAGCGTATAGCGCATAAGGAAGTAGACACCGCAACCTGAGGGACGTTCCCCGTTAAGTGTTGCATACAGGGAGTCATCTGGCGCCGTGCCTGAAAAGTCCCGATTCGGTACCTTCGCACCTAGATCCAACTGACCCACTACCGCCATGGTCTCCGCGTTGGAAATGACCCAATAGTTGTGATATAATACTAAAGGCCCATTGATTCAAATTCCCTTCTATCTGAGGAGGTCTTTAGTGAAATCCACAACACAAGCTATCGAAGATTTTCTTCGCGCCTTCGAACACACCGGCAACCAGCATGATGTTGCGGCGCTTGCCTCGCGATTCGCTGACACATTTCTCGTTGCCGGTCCGGATGGAGCGAGGGTGGTGAAGGCGAGCGATTTCGCGCTGGTGCTGCCCAAACGTCAACAGATGTTCGAGCAAATGGGCCATCGGTCGACGAAGCTCGAATCTGCTGTCGTTACCGACCTTGATGGGCGGTATGTGATGGCGGAGACGAAGTGGCGGATGACGTTTGCGCACGGCGAAGGACAGCTCAGCGATGTGCTGGTGGGATCGACGTATGTGCTGGATACGAAGAATGAGCTGGAGATTCTGTTCTACCTGACGCACCAGGACATAACTACGGTGTTGCGGGAGCGGGGAATCCTGCAGGGCTGAAGTTTATTTACGCTTGATAACCACGGCGGTGAGGTCGTCGTCCTGAGCGGTGCCGCCGGAAAATTCGATCACCGCCTTGTAGAGGGCGGAGATGATTTCAGCAGGCGGCTTGTCTCGCGACGCGCGGATTACGTCTTCCATGCGCTCTTCGCCGAACTGCTCCTCCTGCGCGTTGGCCCATTCGAAGAAGCCGTCGGTGGTGATTACGAGCAGGTCGCCGGAATTGAATTCAAGGACCTTGGGCGGATCGGAGCCCAGATCCGGCATCAGCCCGAGCGGCAGACCCTGAGCGGGCATGGCATCGAAGCGATCGTCGCGCAGCCAATAGAGAAACAGCGGCCCGTGTCCGGCGGAAAGCAGCTCCACGCGCGAACTGCCCGGAGTACAAATTGTCGCAACGAAGGTTACGAATCTTCTCGGGCCCACATCCTGATTGAGCGCTGCATTGACGCGCTGCATGGCTGTCAACATGTCGAGTTCGGGTGTGAATGTTGCGCGGACGTAGGCGCGACACACGGAAGAGAGCAGAGCGGGACCGATTCCGTGGCCGGTTGCATCTCCGAGGGCGACCAGCAACTTGCCGTTGGGAAGAAAGTGCCAGTCGTAGTAGTCGCCGCCGGTCTGATCTGCGGGCAGGTTCCAGCCGGCGATTTCAAAGCCCTCGATCTCGGGCGCGCCGGCAGGAAGCAGGGACTGCTGGATTGAGCGGGCGATCTCCAGGTCATGCCGGAGGCGTTCGACCTGGCGCTGCGCTTCCGCTTCGCGGAGCGCTGCTTCTACCTGCTTTCGTATCTCGGCGGCGACAGCACCCGCAATAAATCCGGCGACGACCGCTGCAATTGCAAAGCCGCCTACGGCGCGTTCAGGAGTAAGCAACGTCGTGCCGCCAAGCAGCCTGGGCACCCAGCCAAGATATGCAGCCGCGAGAAGATACGTACCCGCGGCCACGATTCCCGAGATTCGGGACACGTTGGGATCGAGGCGCAGCGTGGAGAGGATGATGAAGATGAAGTAGAAGAGGACGGCCGGATTCGCGAGTGGTTTGTATGCCGCCTCGATGGTTCCTTCAGAAAAAAACACGAGCGCCAAAGCCGGCAGGCACATTTCAACGAGGATGTTCGTGACCCAGGCGGCGCGGGGCAGATCGCCGTTGCTCTGTATCGAGCGGTTTACCGACCGCAGCATCAGCAGTTCATAGATCGCGAAGACGGCCAGGAAAAGGCTGGTAATCGCTAACGAGCGCCAGCTCTCGTGGCTGAAGATGAGTGCGGTTCGAAGGATTCGTATGAGGAAGACTGCAGCGATCGCGGCAAGGATGATGCGGAGACGGAGCCGTTCACTCTGGAGCAGCGCCTTGCGGAATGCCGGTGAAGACTTGCTCATTTCCTGGACGGAATCGTTCATCGGCAACGGACGGTGCGGGCCGCGCAGCTTCGCCGAAGCTGAGAACGGGGTCTGAGGGCGAAGCGTGCGGGGACCGGAACGTCCCCTCCTTACAGAAAGCTACTGATGGTTGCTGTTGGGGGCGGCGGTTGTCAACTGCTTAATCTACTTATGGCACGGGCTGAAGCAAGTAGCCGGGGGTGGAACGGGCAATGGCCAGCTCTTCCTCGTTCATGTCGACGGCGATGTCGGCGAAGAGCGGAGTACTCAGATAGCGCTCGCCGGTGTCGGGCAGCATGCAGAGGATGGTCGATCCTTTGGGAGCTTCGGCAGCGACCTGCAGCGCGGCGGTGAAGGTTGCGCCGGAGGTGATGCCGACGAAGATGCCTTCCTTGCGGGCGAGTTCCCTGCTCCAGCGCATGGCGTCGGCGTTCTTGATGCGCAGGACCTGGCTGACGACTTTCATGTCGACTGCGTCTCCGGCGAGCTTGGGGATGAAGTCGGGGCTCCAGCCCTGCTGCGGATGTGGATGCCACGCGGGATGGCTGGCGGCGCCGGATCCGTCGGGGTTGCGCTCCTGCGGGATGCCGCTGGAGAGCATGGCTGCGTCGTCGGGCTCGCCGACGACGATCTTCGTCTCCGGCCGCTCCTTGGCGAGGACGCGGGATACACCCTTCAGCGTGCCGCCGGTGCCGAATCCTGTGACCCAGTAGTCGAGGCGCTCCCCTTTGAAGTCATCGAGGATCTCAACGGCGGTGGTTTTTGAGTGGAAGTCGGCGTTGGCCTCGTTCTCGAACTGGCGGGTGAGGAACCAGCCGTTCGCCTGGGCGAGCTCGATGGCTTTCGCCACCATGCCGAGGCCGCGGCCGGCGGCTGGGGTGAGGACGACTTTCGCTCCGAGAAAGCGCATCAGGCGGCGGCGCTCGACGCTGAAGGTCTCGGCCATGGTGACGACCAGTGGGTAGCCCTTCTGTGCGCACACCATGGCGAGGCCGATGCCGGTGTTGCCGCTGGTGGCCTCGATTACGGTCTGGCCGGGCTTGAGCTTGCCAGTGCGCTCGGCATCTTCGATCACACCGAGGGCGAGGCGGTCTTTGACGGAGCCGAGCGGGTTGAAGGCTTCGATCTTGACGTAGAGATTGATGTCGGGCGGGGCGAGCTTGTTGATGCGAACGACGGGAGTGTGACCGACGGT
The DNA here is from genome assembly GCA_963786085.1 of uncultured Acidobacteriaceae bacterium. Lineage (GTDB taxonomy): Bacteria > Acidobacteriota > Terriglobia > Terriglobales > Acidobacteriaceae > Silvibacterium. Next base: position 16,987 of record CAWAYO010000005.1, on the reverse strand, counting down.
TTCAAGGATGTTGGCGTATCTGTGTCCCATTCCGTGCTCCTTCAGATGTGCGGTGATCGGGTAATTACTTCGCGCTGGCAGGTGGCACGATGCCGTTCATTCGGAGGTAGACGACGAGCTGTCCATAGTGATCCCAGCAGTGGGAGATGCCGAAGCTGGCGAGAGTGGCACGTGTCTGGAAGCCGGGCTCGGGCGACTTGATCACTTCAAAGGCGTTGGCAGCTGTGAGGGTGGCGATGGCCTTGTGAGCGAAGGCGAACGAGCCGGCGAGCGCGGCGACGACGTCTTCTTTTTTGGTGAGCTTCTCAATGCCTTTTACATCGACGTCGGGCTTGAGTCCGCTGACGACGTTGTAGAAGAAGTAGTTGGCCTCGGCGACGTGGGTGGCCTGCTGGCCGAAGGTACGAACCTTATCGAACTCGATCTTCTGGCCGGGGACGAAGATGGCGGAGCTGGGGGCGAACGCGTACTTGTCGGCGGGCATGGCCTTGACCGCGCCCATCATCTCTTCTTCGATGAGGCTCAGCTGGGAGTCGAAGGCCTTGGCGGGCGTGGCGGTCGTTCCAGGCGCGGGCGAGTCGGCGCTGCCTCCCATCTGCGCGGCTGCCGCGAGTGAACACAAGCCCAGGACACACAATGCCGATAGCTGCCGTAGACGCATCGAAACCTCCCCGTGCAGAAACGCATACAGGCTAACAGATTGGCGTTAGCGGGGATCGCGTTTTCAGGACTTCGTTTCGATGGGGCAAGCAGCTGGTCGCACGATTACCAGCCCATCTGGCGCATTCGCTCGAGGATGATGCCGGTGTAGCGATTCATGCGGTCGGGGCGCCGTTTCAAGGGAGCAGGCAGAATCGCGGCGAGCCGCGCGGCCTGATCCTTGTCGATGTTGGCGGCGCTGGTCCGGTACCATGCGCGAGAGGCCGCGTCTGCGCCGTAGATTCCGGGACCCCATTCGACGACATTGAGGTAGAGCTCCAGAATGCGCTGCTTGCCGAGGACGAATTCGGCGACGGGCACCAGGGTGAACTCGGCGCCTTTGCGCAGGATTGAGCGGCCGGTTCCGAAGAAGAGGTTCTTCACAAGCTGCTGCGTGATGGTTGAGCCTCCGCGAAGGCGGCCGCCTTCCATGTCGGCGTCGGCAGCGAGCTGCATAGCGTGCCAGTCGAAGCCGTGATGCTGGTAGAAGCGCGCGTCTTCGGCGGCGATGACGGCGTGCTGGAGGTTGAGCGAAATCCGGGCGAGAGGAATGAACTCGTAATGTTCGCGATATGGCGTGCCGCTGAACAAAGCCTGCAGGCGGCGCTCCATGTGCACGGCGGTTGTTGGCGGGTCGATCCAGCGGAGAGCCACCAGCGACATCGCGGCCAGCAGCCAGAGAGCTGCCACGCCGATGGCGAACCAGCGAAGTGCGAGGAGGAGAAATCTCCGCGAGAGGAGATGGTCTCTTCTGAATTGGGGCCAGCGACGCGCGGCTGCCGGCGTGGAGATTTCGGGCACGTCTCAAGGATACTTCGCTCGGGAAAAAGCCACGGCGGGGAAGTGTGGTTGCGCTTAGCGAAGTGCTTTCCCAGCGCTTTAGCCTCGGGCTTCAGAGCAGTCTGGCCCGGTCGATTTCGATCGGTGTTTTACGGATTTCTTACTGCTTTTTTCGTAGGCTGAGAAAAGTGAGCAAGAGGTCACTTCAATGGTACGGGTACATGGTATCGAGTTCAGTTCGAATCAAGCGGATCTTGTGAAGAGCCTGATTCGGGAATTACTCAAAGATGGAAACTGCGCAGTCTACGCATTGGCTTATATGAAGCCGTGTGGTGAGTTGCGAATGGCATGCATTCCTCCGACTCCCAATCGGAGACGTCAGCATGGCGTGTTTCTGCGCATTCGCCCAGGAGTGGACGAGGCTGTCGCCATCCGTCCAATGAACGCAAAGACAGGAGCGGAGCAGACGAGCATCACGAAATACTCTCTGCAGGAGTTGCTCGAAACGGTACGGTCGTGGCGCCAGGAAGTTTCCGGCATAACGCCCGAACCTCCCATCAAAGTCGAGCTCCCCAGGGCAGCATAAAACCTGGGGCTTCTACCAGCTTCATGTGGCGAGCGAGCCGAGGCTGTGCAACCGCCCCAAGCCAACACCGGGCTTGAGGCACCTGGCGGCGTGGCGGAGATTTCGGACACGCCTTAAGGATAATTAATGCGCCTCTTCCGCGCCAGTAGCATGCGATTCGCGATAGCGCTGCGATCCGGTCGTAAATCTTGCAAGGGGCCGGGCCTGAAGGCCCTCTATACGTCGCCCGTGACGCGCGGCTAAAGCCGCGCTCTTCTACCGCAGCCTCGCGTTGCGAGGCGTAAGAGGAAGCATTGGCGTGCTCGACGCAAACGGTTAGGCGCCCTTGTCTCTCGCTCTCAGCCATTGCCCCCAACATGATCCAGCATCGGGCTAGTGCCGGGGTTTCACCCCTACGTCATGGCTCCATACAGCGGATATTCAGGCCCGGATTCGCTGTGCCAAATGACAGGGAGCCGGATCGATATCCTGGCTTCTGCAAGCCGATGAATGTGAGAAGCCTTCTGGGTCATGACACAAGCCGGCGCGAACAGGGTTCTCATGAATGTAATTGAGATGTGCCTCGAAGTCGCGGCCATCTTCGATACGACGAAGAGAGAAACTTGGCTGCCACACGCTCAGCTGGGATTTCAGCCGGAATGAGAATCCACCCTTGATGTATTGCATGGCTTTTTCGAGCGAGATCGTTTCCGCAGGCGTGAGGAGAAGGTGGATGTGATCGGGCATCAGGACGAAGGCATGAAGGCGATAACGGCCTTTTGCGCGATCTTCCCGAAGAACGTTAAGGAGAAGTTCAGCGTTTGATTCGACCTGAAAGAGCCTTCGACGGCCGGCAGTGTTGGTGGTGACGAAGAATGTCCTGATTTCCTGGGGAGCGAAAGGCATTTGGCGAGTGTAATGGGGGAGACGGGTTCGCGCCGCATGCCCTTCGTAACCTGAGAATCGCCGGGCCTAAAGGCCCTGTGTTTCAGCCCTCGTGACGCGGGGCTGAAGCCCCGCTCTTCTACCGGGCCTCGCGTTGCGAGGCTGGAGGAACTTGCTTCTACCGGCTCATGCTGTCGGACGAGACGGGCTTTGTGCTTGCTACCGATTCAGGTCGAAATCTTAAAGAGCTTCAGCGTTTCGGCGTTGCGGTGCGATCCAGCGCCGGGTCAAGAGCCCTACCCCGCATCATTCGTTGCGGAGCAGAATCATCGGGTCGACGGCGAGAGCACGCCGGGCGGGGATTAAGGCAGCGACAATGCCGACGCAGAGCATGGTGAGAATGACTCCACCAAGGATGAGCGGGTCCTTTGGCGTGGCCTGATACACGATCGATGAAAGAACGCGGGTAGCCAGGACACCGAGGATCAAGCCGGCTACTGAGCCGATGGCGAGCAGCCGGAAAGTGCGCCCCAGGGCTGCGCTGAGCAGCTTGCGCTGATCGGCGCCGAGCGCAATGCGGATTCCGAGCTCGCGGAATCGTTTGCTGACGGTGTAGGACGCCATGCCGAAGATGCCCGTAATGGCGAGCATCGCGCCCAGAAGGCCAAGAACACCGAGAGAGACGGTTGCCACACGGGCGGCGAAGAGGGCTGAATCCAATTCACTGTTCCAGGTCTTGATCTCGAGGGGCAGCGCAGGATCGAGACCACGCATCGAACGCTGCAGAGCGGCGGCGATCTCCTGCGGATCGCGCTGTGAGCGGACGATCAGCCAGGTGTTGCTGGACACGTGTTGCAGGAAGGAAAAGAACATCGCCGGTTTTTGATCTTCGGTGAGGGTCTGGTACTTGCCGTTTTCCACCACGCCAACGACTTCTGCCCGCTGGCCGCCCCAGAACTTGAAGTGCCCTCCAATTGCTTTATCGACGGACCCGAAGACCTTGCGGGCAAATTCGCGATTGATGACGGCGACCACGGGAGCCTTGTCCTGGTCGTGCATGGTGAAGTTCCGGCCGGCGAGAAGCGCGGTCCCGGCGGCGCGGAAGTAATCCGGCGAAACGCCGAAATTCTCGGCATCGGCCGCCGCATTCGTAGGCCGGAAGTCGGTGGTTGAGTCGGCGAACACGTCGGAGTCGTTGCCGCCGATACTGAGTGGAAGCCGATCGGCATATCCTACCGCAGTGACGCCGGGGATCGCTGCCGCGGCATCGAGCATGCGCTTCTGCATCTGCAGACGCTGCTCGCCACTATATCCAGCCATTTGCAGATCGGTCTTTACGAGCATCACTCCCTTGGGCTGAACACCGTAGTTGCTTTCAAGTGAGCGCGCGAGTCCGCGTACAGCGACGAGCGAAGCGGTCACCAGAACGGCGCAAATGGCGATTTGCAGGCCCAGCAGCACGTCGCGCACTGTAAGCCGGCGTGCGCCGCCCAGATCAGCAGCGCCGGAGCGAATGATCTGCCAGGGATCGGAGCGGAGCACCTGGCGCACCGGAACCATGCCGAAGAAGACACCGCTGAAGACGGCCAGCAGGAGAGCCAGGGCGTAGGTCGCCACGTCCGGATTCACCGGCACATTGATGGGGATATCGGGAATCGGCCGCCAGGTGCTCAGCAGGCGCAGGATGGCTACGGCTCCCGCCATTCCCACAACACCTCCGGCCAGCGAAAGCACAAGGGCCTCGGTCAGAAGCTGGCGGACGATGAGCTGGCGGCGCGATCCGAGAGCCATGCGGACTGCGATCTCGCGAGAGCGGTCGGCCGCGCGGGCAGCAAAGAGACTGCCCAGATTCGCGCACGCAGCGAGCAGGATGAGGCCGGCCAGAAGCATGAGGCCAGCCATGAACGCGCGGGTGGGCTTGGCGAGGGTATTTCCGGCGAGTCCGGGCCGGGATAAGGAGAATTTGAGGCCGTCATCCGATTTGGGATACGTCTTTGCCAGGGAAGCCGCGATAGTGTTCAGGTCCGATGTGGCCGCCGCCGGCGTCACTCCAGGCTTAAGGTGGCCGGCTATCCAGGCCGAATGATTGCCGCGTTCCTCCAGCGAATACCAGTCGAGAATTTGCGGCGTGTTGACGATGGGAAGCCACATATCGGGCGCGAAGAAGAGCTCAGTGCCGCGGAAGTCCGGTGGCGCAACGCCTACGATCGTGAACGGGTGCTTATTGATCTGCACGGTGCGGCCCACAGTGGCGCGGTCACCGTTGAAGTAACTGTGCCAGAGGGCGTAGCTCAAAACGATCTCCGGCATGCTGTTCTTTCCATGTTCTTCGGAAGCATGGATGAGCCGGCCAAGATAGGGCTGAATGCCGAGAGCATCGAAGTAATTGCCGCTCACCATGTAAGGCCAGACCACGGCTGGGTTTCCGCTGCCGGTATCGAGGCCGATGCCGCCCGTGATGTTATACGTAACCAGCGAATCGAAGCTGTGGTTCCTGTCGCGCAGGTCGAGATAATCCGGATACGATTGCGACGGAGTGGTTTCTAACAAGTAGTTGCGCTCGACCATGAACAAATTGTCGGAGTGCGGCACATGAAGCGGATGCAGAACCAGCGCATTCAGCACGCTGAAGACAACGGCATTGGCGCCTATAGCCAGCGCCAGCGTCAGCACCGCGGTCAGGGCAAATCCAGGCGCTTTTCGCAACTGTCGCAAAGCAAGGCGTAAATCTGCATTCATACTTCCCCCTGGTTACGAAGAGCGGGACTGTTCATCCGCGCGTGCCCGAGCTGTATCAGCGTGTACGCTCGTTCGGGAGCCAGGGTTCCCTTTGAAATTTGATATTGCCGGTTTCAGGTTGGCGTTACAGGACCTTTGCGCGATTCAGCTTCGGATCTTAAAGAGCTTCAGCGTTTCCGCGGTGATGCTCTGCTTTATTTCGGGCAGGTCCTTCCAGGGGTCGCGGCGAAGGCGGGGTTTCCACTCGGTGTAGTCGGTGACGTGGAAGGCGGGGCGTTCGGGTTCTTTGAGGGCGGTCCAGGGGATGGGCATCGAGACGGGCGCTCCGGCGCGGGCGCGGGGCGAGTAGGGTGCGACGGCGGTGGCTTCGCGCTGGTTGCGGAGATAGTCAAGGAAGATGCGTCCGGTGCGGGCGGCCTTGGTCATCTTGGTGAGATAGAGCGAGGGGTTGCGCTTCTCCATTTCGAGGACAAAGGCGTGGGTGAAGTCCTTGATGAGGGGCCACTCGTGGTCGGGCTCGATGGGAACAACGACGTGGAGGCCCTTGCCTCCGGTGGTCTTGAGGAAGCTTTCGAGGCCGAGGCTCTTGAGTTGCTTGCGGACGTCGGCAGCGCTGGCGGCCAGCGTCTCCCATTCGATGGCGGAGTCGGGATCGAGGTCGATGATGATGCGGTCGGGATGCTCGAGCGAGTTGTTGCAAGAGCCCCAGGGATGGACCTCGAGGACTCCGAGCTGGGCGAGGCCGGCGAGGGCCTTGGGCGTGGAGAGAGTGATGTAGGGCTCGACTTTGCCGGTCTTGCGGTCGCGCACGGGAACTGACTCGGTGTCCGGTGGCAGGGTGTTGTTCACGTGCTTCTGGAAGAAGCAGGGGTGGCCGCTGCCGTCGGGGCAGCGGACGAGCGAGAGCGGTCGGTTGGCGATATGCGGCAGCATGTGCGGCGCAATGGCCCAGTAGTAGTCGGCGAGCTGCTGCTTGGTCAGGCCAGATTCGGCATCGAGGACTTTGTCGGGATGGGTGAGGCGGACGGGGGCGTGCTCGGGCGGGTCGGTTTGTGACGGATTTGCGGATTTTTTCGCGGGTGAGGTCTTGGGCGCGGCAGGCGCGGGCGCGGAGTGTGCGGCGTGCTTGGCGGCGTGCTTTGTTTTTCCCGCCGACGGCGGCGTGGTTGGCTCTTCGCGGCGGACCTCACTGGCGGGCTTGTCTTCGCGCAGACCCTGGAATGCGGCCTGGCGGACGAGGTTGTCGGCGGTCCAAGTGGCGAAGTTGACCTGAGCGACGAGCTCAGGCTTGACCCAGATAGAGTCGCGGCGCGCATCCGGTGGGACGGCTTCGAAGGGCATGGACTCGCGGCGCAGCTTGTCGAGCTTTGCGCGCAGCATGGCGTGGGTTTTCTGGGTGAAGCCGGTGCCGGTGCGTCCGGAGTAGATGAATTTGCCGTTCTGGTAGTAGCCGAGGAGCAGGGCGCCGACGCCGTAGATTTCATTCGACGGGAGGGTAAAGCCGCCGATGACGAATTCCTGCTCGTGAATGCATTTGAGCTTGCGCCAGTCGCTGGTGCGGCTGGAGATGTATTTGCCGTCGGCCCGCTTGGAGATGATGCCCTCGGCGTGCAGTTCGCAGGCCTTCTTGAAGACGAGCTCTCCGGGCGCGTCGACGTGCTCGCTGTAGCGGAGGGCTCCGTCGGGGTCTTGGAAGAGGAGCGAGAGCAGGGCCTTGCGATCGACGAGGGGCAGGTCGCGGAGGTTGTGTCCGTTGAGGTGGAGGAGGTCGAAAGTGAAATAGGTGAGGGGCTTGTTGGCTCCCTCCTGAAAGGCGGCCTGAAGGTCAGCGAAGCTGGTGGTGCCACTCGGGGAAAGGACGACAACTTCTCCGTCGATGAGGGCGGTGTCGACAGGCAGCTCGGCGATTTCAGCGGCGAGAGGCTTCATGCGGTGCGTCCAGTCGAGGCCGGTGCGGGTGAGAAGCTGGACCTTGATTCCGTCTTTGCGAGCCTGAATGCGATAGCCGTCGAGCTTAAGCTCGTGAACCCAGCCGGGAGTGCGCGGGGGTTCCGTTGCCTGAGCAGCGAGTTGCGGGTGGATGAAGGAGGGAAGATGTTCTTTGGGGGTGCCGTCGAGGGCTGATCCGAACGAGATTTTTCGCGGAGGTGAGCGCTTGCGGGCGGCCTTTGCCGGTGCCGAGTCGCCGGCCTTGTCGCTACGATGCCACGCTTTTCCGGTGGCGGTGTCCTTCGAGTTCCAGACGTGGGTTTCGGCGCGGGCGATCTCGTCGATGCTGCGTCCGGTGACGGCCGAGTTCGGAGCTTCCTCGGTGATGGCGGGATCGGATTCGGAGCGCTCGTACTCGTCGTGCTCCTTGATGAGGAGCCAGTTGTTCTTCTTGTCGCCGGGGCGCGGCTTCATGCGGATGAGCGCCCATTTGCCGTGCAGCTTGGTGCCGTGGAGGATGAACTTGAGCGAGCCGTCGCGCAGGCCGGCGTCGACGTCGGTGTGGCCGGGCTGCGGCTCCCATGAGCCCTGATCCCAGACCATGACCGTGCCGCCTCCGTACTGGCCTTTGGGGATGATGCCTTCGAAGCCGCCGTACTCCATGGGGTGGTCTTCGACTTCGACGGCAAGACGTTTGTCTCCTACATAGAAGCTGGGGCCCTTGGTGACCGCCCAGCTTTTGAGGACGCCGTTCCAGCCGAGGCGGAAATCGTAATGGAGGCGCGTGGCGGCGTGCTTCTGGATGACGAAGGGCTGCTGGCCGGCGGGGATGTCGAATTTAGATTTGCCACGGGATTTTCCCGAGGGCTCAGCGGTGACCTTGAAGTCCCGCATGGAGCGGTAGCGGGAGAGCTGCTCGTCTACAAGATCAGCGGGAGCGTCTGCTGGATTGATGCTGCCCGCTTTGCGACGGGGTGCCATGAATATAGTTATGCCGATTTGCGGCGCTTCGATGCCTTGGGCGGCTTAACGAGTTCAATTCCCGGCTCTTCAGCGGATGTGGATTGGGATGGCTTCTTGACGGCAGGCTTCTGGCCCTCAGCGATGCTCTTGCGGAGCGCGTCCATGAGGTTGATAACCTTGGCCGTCTTGGGAGCAGGCTCTTCCTGCGGGATGGGCACGTTGCGAACCTTGGCGTCGACCAGCTCACGGAGGGCGCTCTCGTACTGGTCTTTAAACATCGACGGGTCGAACTTAGCGCTCTTGCGCTTGATGAGCATCTCGGCTAGCGAGAGCTGGTCTTCGTCGACGTTGGTCTTCTTGATGTTGCCGAAGAAGTCGGCGGGCTTGCGCAGCTCGTCGGCGTAGCGAAGCAGGTAGGCCATCATGCCGGGCTGATCGTCGTCGGGATAAGGAGCGAGGGCGACGATGTGCTCGCGGCCGCTGAAGGAAATCTTGCCGAGGGCGACTTTGCCGGTGTCCTGCAGAGCCTTGCGGACCACGGCAAAGGCTTCGGACTGGATGTCGTCGGACGGGGCGACGAAGTAGGGCTTCTCGAAATACTCGGGGTTAATCTCTTTGGCGTCGACGAACTGGGCGACTTCGATGGCCTTGCGGGTCGGCAGGCGCAGGTGCTCGATCTCTTCCGGTTCGATGGTGACGTACTGTCCCTTGGCGTATTCGTAGCCCTTGACGATGTCGGAGTTTTCAACCGGACCCTCTTCGGAGGAGACCTTCTGGTGTCGAATACGCTCGCCGGTCTTGCGGCTGATCTGATGGAAGCGGATGTCGCTTTTCGAGTCGGTCGCCGTGAAGAGGCTGACGCCGAAGGAGACGAGCGAGATCTGAATTTGTCCGGACCAGTAAGGGCGCATTGGTTTGCAGTCCTCCGAGAAACGCAATCAGGAACGATTCGAGAAGGCATTTCTGCCAAGGGGTTCCATTCTCAAGGATTTGAGGATGGGATTGCAAGCATTACATTTATGGGATGGCTCGGGTTAGTTACGGGGTTGGCGCGGGTGCGGCACGGTGCGGGGCGGTCGGCGCGGGCTTCTCAATGACGACGTGGGAGAAGACGGCCATGTCGGATTTGTCGGGGAGGTTGGAGCAAAATCCGATGCCCACATAAAACGGGCCATTCATGTGAAGGATGAGGGGCGGCCCGAAGATGTGCATGGGCTCGCCCTGCATGCTGACCAGAAGCATCACCGTGTCGCCATATTTTTCGATGCCGATGCGCTTCGGCATAAGGACAACGGAGACATTACGGGCGAGAGGGATGGCGGGAGCTTCCCTGCTCCAGACGCGATACTCCATATCGGTGCGGCGCTCGCCATTTTTCGGGCGCTGACCGAGCCTGAATACGCCGTTTCCATAAACCGCCGCGACTGCCTCCCGGGAATCATCGTCGAGACCCTGACGGATTACGAGCACCGCCTTGCGGCCGTCGTAGCCGTGCGGATTGGGAAACGAGATGTTGGCAGTCAGCGAGATGTCGCCGGAAGCTTTTTTCCAGAGGTAGCGGAACTGGTCGCGGGTGTAGACGGTGTTATATCCGCCGGAGTTGATGGTGTAGTTCCCAGTTGCTTCGTCGTAACGGGCATCGCCGGCGATGTGCGGGCTTCCTATGTCGGACTGGCCATCGAAAAGTCCGATTGGGGCGAGTCCGATCGGGACGTGAGAGCTTTTGGCGGCCGCGCTTTGGTCCGATTGGGGCCGTGTGGTGGAGCTGGCCTGCGAAGATGAGGCTTTGCCCGAAGTCTGCGCTGATCCAACCGGGGACGCAGCGGCGAGAGCGGCGGCAAGCAACGGGACGGCCAGCGAAGACATGCAGGGGAGCTTCATTGAAGGGCCAGTTTTACCCATGCCCATAGTACGTGCTTCCGGGACGAGGCCGGTAACACGAAGGGGGCAAGGAGCATTGGGAAGATCGGGTGAGGCAGGACTATCGCAGAATACTTAAGTAAAGACTTGACAAATGCGCCTCTGCGGAGCGATAGTTAAGCAACTACTTAACTGATCGGAGATGAATGCTCCGGTTCAGCGGCACTGAAAGGGAGAAGGACTATGCAGAAACTGATTGTGTTCAACCACGTTTCACTGGATGGGTATTTCGTTGATGCGAACGACAGCATGAGTTGGGCGAAGACGCGCAAGGACGACGCGGAATGGAACGCGTTTGTTGCGCAGAATGCGAGCGGGGAGGGTCCACTTCTGTTCGGGCGGAAGACCTATGAGCTGATGATCAAGTACTGGCCAACGCCGATGGCGGCGCAGCACGATGCAGCGATTGCGGATCGGATGAACAAGCTGCCCAAGGTGGTGTTTTCGAAGACGCTGAGCGACGTGTCATGGAGCAATACGAAGCTGGTGAAGGGCGACCTGGTGGGCGAGGTTCGGCGGATGAAGGAAGAGTCCGGCGACGGCATCACGATTCTGGGCAGCGGGACGCTGGTTGCGCAGTTGGCCGATGCGGGCCTGATCGACGAGTACCATATCGTGATCAATCCCGTGGCGCTGGGCAACGGACGGACGATGTTCGAGGGGATCAAAGACAAGCTCGAGTTGAAGCCAGCGAAAAGCCGGACTTTTGGCAATGGCTGCGTCTATCTCGTGTACGAGCCGGAAGTGAAAGCCGCATTGCGCGCGGCCTGACAAGGAGAACGATGATGGAAAGATCCGTAAGTCACGCCACTTTTGAGATTGAACGCAGCTATCCGGTGCCTCCCGCACGGGTGTTTGCCGCCTTTGCCGATCCGGTGAAGAAGCGGCGCTGGTTCAGGGAGGAAGATCCCTCGGAGACTTTGGAATTCGAGATGGATTTTCGAGTGGGCGGGCGGGAGCGTTCGCGCTTTCGTATTAAGGGTGGTCCCGTCGATGGGGTAGTGTGCACGAATGACACCACCTATCTGGACATCGTGGCCGATTCGCGGATTGTGCTGGCCTACACCATGGCAATCGGCGAGAAGCCCTTCTCGGCGTCACTGGCCACGTTTGAAATGATGCCGTCGAACGCCGGCACGCACTTTATCTTTACCGAGCAGGGGGCGTACTTCGAAGGAGCGGATAGTCCCGAGGGGCGAAAAGAGGGGTGGCGGCTGCTGCTTGAGCGACTGGCGAGTGAGCTGAAGGGTCAGGAAAGGCCTTAATCCATGCATAGTCAGAGACTGAGCGTCGACGGCGTATTCCACGCGCTGGGAGACCCGACGCGACGGGCGATTCTGGAACGGGTCAGCGAAGGGCCGATTTCGGTGTCGAGCCTGGCGAAGCCGCTGCGCATTACGCTCGCCGCGACTGTGCAGCACGTGCAGGTGCTGGAGAAGAGCGGGCTGGTGCGCACGACGAAAGTCGGGCGGGTGCGGACCTGCCGGATGGAACCGAAGGGCCTGTCGCTGGTCGAGCAGTGGATCAACGCGCGGCGATCGCTGTGGGAGAAGCGATTCGACCGGCTGGGGGATCTGCTGGGGGAGGATGAGAAGTAGGGCTGCGGGCTGAAGTCGGTGGCCGGTGAATCGTGCATCCGGGATTCAGAATCGAATAGGGCATGCACACGGTTCATCAATCGCAGCTGCCTTTCGTAGGGATGTCGTACGAGTTTGTGGGAGCGGCCCAGAGCGGAGTGGCCGTCTCCTTCTTTCTGGTCAACGGCGAACCTGGCCGGGGAACGAAGCTGCACAAGCATGACTATGATGAAGTGGTCTACGTGATTGAGGGGCGGTCGACGTGGACAGTGAACGGACAGGAACGGGAGGCTCAGGCTGGGGACATTCTGGTAGTGCACGCGGGCGAGCCGCATAAGTTCGTCAACAGCGGCGACGGCGTCCTGCGGCAGATTGATATCCACCTGAATCCGGAATTTAAAACGACGTGGCTGGAAGAATAGCGCTGCGAGAATCGCGATGGCGATTAGAGGATGGCGGTTTGCGGTGCGGATTCCGGCTCGGCGGAGTTGGCGGCGGCGACCGAGCGAACATGCATCCGCATGATGGCAAAGGCGGTACGGCAGAGACCGTATGCCAGGAGAACTCCGAAGGCCAGCGCGGCGAGGCTGGCACAAGCTAACATCAGTAAATTGATCGCGTCCTGCATGGGATTCTAGTTCTGATCCTGTTCTGGCCTTAAAGGGTTGTACTGCGTCTGCGGTTCACGTCGTTGGCTGTCGGGCGTGCTGACCGGAGGACGCTCGTGCATTGTACGATGCCATTGTTACGAAAACGGGAAGCATTGAGCAATCGTTTGACCCCTGTTTCTATTGACGAATAAGATACTTCTAAAGGCATTTTCGGAACTGCTGTGCCCCGTGAGAAGCGTCCCAGGTCGCCGCTCGCTGTTGCTCGCGTCGACTTTCGATCTGCGGCTTCGGCATGCAGCGATTCCGAAAATGCCTTAGGGGAATGGTGCGAGCGTAACTACTTGTACCCCTGGTCTATTACGCGATCGCAAGCGGAATACCACCGGTCGCGCATTCTTCACAGAAAAGTCTAATGTCGATTACACACATCTCGGTGCGGGGTGCGCGGCAGCACAATCTGCGCGACATCAACGTGCAGATTCCGCGGAACACGCTTACCGTCGTCACCGGCCTTTCCGGTTCGGGCAAATCGTCGCTGGCCTTCGACACGATTTATGCCGAAGGGCAGCGGCGCTATGTGGAGACCTTATCGGCATATGCGCGGCAATTCTTAGATCAAATTGAGCGGCCGGATGTTGATTCGATCGAGGGGCTGAGTCCGGCGATTTCGATTGAGCAGAAGACGACGAGCCGGAGCCCGCGGTCGACGGTGGGCACGATCACCGAGATTTACGACTACCTGCGCCTGCTGTATGCGTCGGTGGGCGTGCCGCATTGTCCCAATTGCGGACGGCAGATCTCGCGGCAGAGCGCTGAGCAGATCGTCGAGCGCATCCTGGCGCTGGGGCAGGGCGAGCGAGTCACGATTTATGCGCCTGTGGTGCGCGGTCGCAAGGGCGAATTCAAGGACCTCCTAGACAAACTCGACCAGCAGGGCTTCCGCGCGCGGGTGGATGGCGAACTGAGAGACCTGGCCGAGCCAATTGATCTGGAGAAGCGCAAGAACCACACCATCGAGGCGGTGGTGTATCGCGCGGTGCTGAAGCCGGGAATCGAGAAGGCTCTGGAATCGTCGGTGCAGAAGGCGCTGCAGATGGCGAACGGGCTTGTGCTGGTCGCCACGCAGAACGACGAGCAGCTTTATTCGTCGTCGATGTCTTGTCCGGACTGCGGTCTGGATGTGCCGAAGCTCGAGCCGCGCAGCTTCTCGTTCAACAGCACGTATGGAGCCTGTCCCGAGTGCCATGGGCTGGGAAGCATCTATGACTTCGATCCGGCGAAGATCATCAACGACTGGTCGAAGCCTCTGCTGGATGGTGGCCTGGGGCCGGGATCGGCGTCGCAGTATCTGCTGAAGCTGATCAAGCTGGCGGCAGACCGGTACAAGATCGACCTGAAGAAGCCTTTCGAGAAGCTGCCGCAGAAACAGCAGGAGCTGCTGCTGTATGGGCCTCCGAAGGGCGAGGCGCCGCGGACGGGGTTTCACGGCATTCTGGCGTATCTGCGCGACGCGCTGGAGGAGTCGAAGTCGGAGGCGTATCGCGACTGGATGATGAACTACATGTCGGCGTCGGTTTGTCCGGCATGCAAGGGCAAACGGTTGCGGCCGGAGTCGCTGGCGGTGAAGGTTGGCGGGCGGTCGATTGCCGACTTCACGGCGCTGCCGCTAGGGCGCGCTCTGGATGCGGCGCGGACGATTCCCTTCTCAGCGCGCGAGGCACTGATTGCGGAGCGGCTGCGGCGGGAGGTGGTGGAGCGGCTGGAGTTTCTGACAGCGGTGGGGTTGGGGTATCTGTCGCTGAATCGCAATGCGGCGACGCTCTCGGGCGGCGAGGGACAGCGGATTCGGCTGGCGACGCAGATCGGATCGCGGCTGCGCGGCGTGCTGTATGTGCTCGATGAGCCCTCGATCGGGCTGCATCAGCGCGATAATCAGCGGCTGCTGACGGCGCTCGAGTCGCTGCGAAACCTGGGCAACACGGTGCTGGTGGTGGAGCACGACGAGGAGACGATTCGTCATGCCGACTACGTGCTTGACCTGGGGCCGGGCGCGGGCAAGCTGGGCGGGCATGTAGTCGCGGAGGGGACGCCGGCGGAGATCATGCAGGCTCCGGGGTCGCTGACGGGTCGGTATTTGTCGGGCGAGCAAGGGATCATGCACCGGCTGGCTCCGCGGCCGCTGACGGGCAAGTGGATCACGGTCGAAGGCGCGAAGAGCCACAACCTGCGCGATGTGACGGCGCGGTTTCCGCTGGGCGTGATGACGGTAGTGACGGGCGTGTCGGGATCGGGCAAGAGCACGCTGGTGAACGACATTCTGTATCGGGCTCTGGCGAAGGAGCTGTACGGATCGCGCGAGGAGCCGGGCGAGTACACGAAGATTCAAGGGCTTCGAGAATATCGACAAGGCGATACGGATCGATCAGTCGCCGATCGGAAGGACGCCGCGGTCGAATCCCGCAACGTATACCGGCGTATTTACGGCGATACGGGATTTGTTTGCGATGCTGCCGGAGTCGCGCGAGCGCGGATACAAGGCGGGGCGCTTCTCGTTCAACGTGGCGGGTGGTCGCTGCGAAGCCTGCCAGGGCGATGGGCAGCGGCGCATCGAGATGAATTTTCTGCCCGACGTTTACGTTCAGTGCGAAGTATGTAACGGCCGCCGTTACAATCAGGAAACCCTGGCGGTGAAGTTCAACGGATATTCGATTGCCGACGTACTGGACCTGGCGATCGAAGATGCGCTGCCGGTGCTGGCAGACATTCCAATGGTCAGGCAGCGGCTGGAGACGCTGGTGGATGTGGGTCTGGGCTATATTCACCTGGGACAGGCGGCGACGACGCTCTCCGGCGGCGAGGCGCAGCGGATGAAGCTGGCGCGCGAACTGAGCAAGCGGCAGACGGGACGGACGCTGTATCTGCTGGACGAGCCGACGACAGGGCTGCACTTTGACGATGTCCGCAAGCTGCTGGAAGTGCTGCACCGGCTGACGGACCTGGGAAACACGGTGATCATTATCGAGCACAATCTGGATGTAGTGCGGAATGCGGACTGGATTATCGATCTGGGTCCGGAAGGCGGCGAGGACGGAGGCCGGATTGTGGCTGAGGGTACTCCGGAGCAGATTGCCGGCGTGAAGGGTTCATATACGGGCGAGTTTTTGAGGCGGTTCTACGAGACGGCTCAGGGACAGGCAAGCATTGCGCAGGTCGAGACATTTGCCCTGACCCCGAATGGAAGCGGGCCAGAGCGGAAAACGGGGCGCCGCAAGAGCGCAAAGAAAGACTGGGTGCAATGAGACCAGAGCCGCCTGAGGACGAGGAATTCGATCCGGTGGAGTTTGCGGCGGAGCTGGAGCGTGCGCGGGAAAACGCTGCCGCACGTGGAGATGGCGCGGGGGATAACGGCTTTCAGGGAGAGGCGCAGACTGAACGCCGCGAAGACCCTACCGCGGAAGACTGGACGCCGCAGGAACTCTACTGCGTGTACGAACCGGCGTTCCCGCAGCTGGTTCCCCGGCTGATTCCGCACCTAGGGCACGTGATTTTGTTTTTCGTGCTGGCGCTGGTGGCGCTGGCGGTGGGGCAGGTGCTGGGCGTGTTCGGGCTGGAGCACCTGCATTTGATGGGTCATAAGTCGTTCAACGCGCTGGCACAGCTTGCGGACGATGACGCGCGCCTGAGTATTCCGATCCAGGCGCTTTCTTACGGATTGATCGCCGTGGTGGTGATCCCGGTGTTTACGCTGCTGTGGAATGAGCCTTTCGGGAAAGGCGTGCACTGGAGCGGCGGGACGGCGAAGCGGCGATTTCTGTTACTGGCGCTGCTGGGGCTGGCCACAGGATTCGGCATCAACCTTTTCGGGGCGTTTCTGCCGATGCCGAAGGATCCTCCGATTATGCAGGCCATGTTGAAGTCGCCGCTGGGGGCGTGGATGTTGCTGATTTTCGGCGTGACGGCGGCTCCGATGATTGAAGAGCTGGCGTTCCGGGGATTTCTACTGCCAGGGCTGATCAATTGCTTCCGCTGGCTGGCACGGAAGGGCGCGATATCGGAGCACACGGTGCGTTGGGTCGGCGTGCCGGTGTCGATTCTGCTGACCAGCTTTGGATTTGCGCTGATGCACTCGGCGCAGGTGTCCCATGCGTGGGGACCGCTTGTCCTGATCGGAACGGTGAGTGTCGTGCTGTGCGTTGTCCGGCTGACGATGAACTCGGTGGCGGCGGGTGTGATCGTGCACGCGGCGTATAACCTGACGCTGTTTGCGGCGGTTGTGGTGGAGACAGGCGGGTTCCGGCATCTGGAAAAGCTGACGGTCT
>CAWAYO010000004.1:0-84093 GCA_963786085.1 uncultured Acidobacteriaceae bacterium | reverse complement strand
AGCCCGCTTGCAGCCCACGCAGGCGCAGTGAGCGTTCGACCAGACCAGACGACTAAAACTGTCTATGTTGTCTCGAAGTGTCATCTCGATGTCGGTTTTACGGACACAGAACGAAATGTGCTTCTCACGTATTTTGACCAGTATCTTCCGCGCGCCATGGATCTGGCCGAGACCCTTCGTAACTCGCAGGGAGAAGAGCGCTACGTTTGGACGATTGCAGCGTGGATGATTTATCAGTACCTGGAACAGGCTTCATCCACGGACCGCAAGCGAATGGAAAATGCCATCCTTTCCGGGGACATTGCCTGGCACGCGATGCCGTTTACCTGGCAGTCGGAAATGCTGGACCGATCTCTGATCGCATCTGCATTGAAGATTTCTGCCGCTCTTGATCAACGATTCGGCAAAAGACAATCGCAGGAAAGTTCACCGATGTGCCGGGCCATACTCGCGGGTTGATCTCGCCTCTTGTCGAAGCGGGCATCGAGTTTCTGGATATCGGTGACAACCCCGGATGCCGGGCTCCCGACGTGCCCTTTCTTCCTGCGAGCGGAGCCGTGGGTGCAACAGCGGAAAATGCCGAGCCCCTTGAACCGCATTGCCATTTATTCAACTGGCGCAATCCGGCTGGAGAACAGGTGATGGTGCTCTACCATCCGCTCGACTATGGCGGTACGGTAGCCATTCCGGGAACAGACGTGGCAGTTTCGATCAGGGTTGCGATCGATAACTCCGGTCCCCATACCGCGAAGGAAGTGAAAGCGTATTACACAGCGTTACGCAACCGCTTTCCGGGCGCGCGGATTGTTGCCACAAATCTGAGCACGATTGCTGAGGCGCTGCGAGGCGTGCGCGGGAGTCTGCCGGTGGTGACTCAGGAGATCGGCGACACCTGGATCTACGGCCCGGCGAGCGATCCAGGCAAGGTGGCGCGATATCGCGAGCTATGCCGTTTGCGCGGGGAGTGGCTGGCTGACGGGCGCCTTCACGCAGGAGATGCTGTGGACATGGCATTTACGTCCCGGTTGATCCTGATGCCCGAACATAACTGGGGGCTTTCTACGGGCCAGTACTTGAAAAACCCAGGTATCTACACGCCCGAGCAAGTTCGCGCAGCAAGGCTTGAAAAGCCTGAGTTTCAAAAGATGGATGACGAGTGGACGGCCAAGCGTCGAAATGTGGACATTGCCGTGTTGACACTCCCACCTGTATTGCAACAGGAGGCACTCTCGCGGTTGGAGATTCTCGAGCCGACTCTTCCCGAGAAAAAATCTCTGCGCGAGCTTGGGTCTGTGGCGAATTTCGAGACGCCAAACTTTGTCGTCTCGCTTGATCCGTCTCATGGAGCGATCGTAAAGCTGAGAGACCGGAAAACAGGCCGGGAGTGGGCATCGCCGGAGCATCCGCTTGCGCTGTTCAGCTACCAGACCTTTACGAGCGCGGATTTTGCGCGCTTCAACGCTCAATACAACACCCAAAGTTTCGCCTACAACGACTTCGGCAAGCCGGGGATGGACAAGTTCCCAGTGGAGAGCCGAACTTGGCAACCTGCTTTGCAGCATTGTTTTGGTGGCGATGACGCGAAGGGGCACCGCATTATTGCGGACCTGAAGATGCCGCAGCCTGATCCGACCCTGAAGGACTTTGTCAGCTGGCCAGAGCAGATGATGGTGGAGTACCTTTTTCCCGCCAATGAACGTAGCGTGTACGTCACCCTGCAGTGCTTCGGCAAGCGGCCGAACCGCCTGGCAGAGGCGATGTGGTTTTCCTTTTCGCCTGATGCGCCTGACGGCAATGGATGGCAATTTGAAAAAGTGAATCAACCTATTTCGCCGCTAGATGTGATTGAAAACGGCAACCGGCATCTCCATGCGGTAACGAAAGATGTCAGCTATCGCGACGGAAAGGGAAGTTTCACGCTGGAGACGTTGGATGCACCGCTCGTGGCTCCCGGCCAGAGATCGCTGCTGAACTTCAACAACCAGCAGCCTGACATGCGTGAAGGGGTGCACGTAAATCTGTACAACAACCTTTGGGGCACGGCCTTTCCGCAGTGGTACGGAAGTGATATGAAGTTTCGCTTTGTAATCAGGGTATGAGTCAAGAGTACTGATAGCAACTCTCACGAGTGAGTCTCTTCGCTAAGTATGACTATCCAATATAGTTGCCTACACATATCAAAACCATCGACGACAGCAGGCACACGATGCCTCCGGCAAGAGCGGTGAACGCGCGTGGAGCGGCGTTCTTCCATTCACCTGAAAAGAGTCCCAGCAGCCGTTGAACTCAGGACAATCATCCCGACAAATAACGCCCAGCCCACGGAAGAGCCTAATGCGCCGAGCAAGGACGGAGAAATGGCGACACCCCAAAGAGCTACGCTTGCTGAGTACAGGATTGCCATCGCGAGGATGGTCACCCAGTAGCGATTGTGTGTCAGGTAATTGCCGCTGGTGCGCTTTTTCCATAGCAGATATAGACAATAGCTGCAATTTGGGATTGCTCCCCCAAAGAGAATCAGGGAGAGAACGGCATTGGATGCTCCAACGGGAGATGCGCGGCCATAGCTGATCGCCGAGCTGAAAAGACGATGTGACCACGACATCGCCACGGCAACGGGCAGTAATCCCGAAAGGATTCCTCCGAGCATTGCCAGAATAGATCCCAAGATGCGTTGTGCTGGGTGCCTGCGCAATACCTTCTTTGTACCCGCCTTTCCACTTACTGGCCAGAAATCCCAGGACGACAGAAACCGTCGAGAGGGCCACGCCGGCAAGCACCAGCCAGTCAGATCCTGAACCAAGCAAGGAACGGTTGAGCAACAGCCGCGGGACCAGGATGCCGATGACATTCATCGATCCGACCAGCAGCGCAAAGCTCAGGGTAAGTCCGGCATAGACGACGGAGATGCCAAAGAGAAGCGACCCGGTGTAAACGAGCGCGCCACAAATCATCGTGGCGATGATGTCGACAAGAGTCACATGCTGAAACGCCACAGAAAGCTGAGGCACGCTGTACCATGTGATGACTGCGGGGAACAACAACAGGGACAAGACGCTGAACGGTAGCCAGTTATTCTCCCAGGCCCACGCCTTGTTGGCTTTCATGGGCAAAGGAAAAAGGCCGTTCATGACCCCGGCGATCGCGGCTATCGCGATTCCCGCGCCAATATTCACTGGAGCAGATCCGAATTGCTGGCGCGAGATTCTTTCTTGAGGTTCATAAGCGCCGCGCGCATGAATCCCAGGGAGTGCGCCATACCCGCATGCCAGGGAGCAGCGCAACTCATCTGCGGAGTGTGATCGGGGATGAGCACCCCGTCAAATTCGTTGCGGTCGAGGATAGACAGGATTCGCAGCATATCGATATCGCCGTCGTCAATAAATGCCTCGCGATAGTGAGGAACCTTGCCGTGAACATTGCGGAAATGAACATAGGCAATACGGTGCTGCCGGCTGTATTGATCGACGGCGCTGTAGAGGTCGCCGTCGCTCATTTCAGCAAGTGTTCCAAGACAGAACTCCAGGCCGTTCCTGGGACTGGGATTGATATCGATCAGTTGCTGATACATATAGTGCTGATAGACCAGCCGAGGCTGCTGTCGCATCGTCGGCAGAGGAGGATCATCGGGATGAGCAGCCAGAGTTACCCCGGCCTCTTCTGCGACGGGGAGAACCTCTTCGAGAAACCGTTCAAATCGTGACCATAGCTCTTCGTGAGAAATAGAGGGAATGGTGCCTGGCGGCGCATGCTGATCGTAGATCATGTTCCAGACCATGCCATTTGGGATCGGCGCGTCGACCGGGCCGTCGAGACCGACAGAAATAGCGCCACCCCGCGCAAACGGGCCACGGATGCGCCCGCACACGCCTGCGAGACTGAAGTTGTAGCCAAGGATCGGTATCCCCACTTCTCCCATCCGGCGGATGATCGTCTTCACATTCTCAATGTGGGCGGCTCGCTTTGGGCCATCGAGAAGAATGTCGTGCCAGTGCGCAGGATCGATGTTCTCGATGGCTTCGAGATGCAGTCCAGAAGCCTGCATTTCAGCTTTCAGGTCGGAGAGTTCTTTCAGCGTCCAAAGAAGTTCCGGGTCGCCGGCAACTCCCCACGCGCCATCTCTTCCGCCTGTGGGTTGGTTGTTCGACGGGTTAGAAACACCTCCTTTGAAATAGTCGACAAGATGAGCTACCACGTGAGTGCATCCCGCCTGCGCTGCGAAGGAGTAGTACTCGGGGGTCAACATGTGGCGATATAAGCCAAGTCCAAGTTTCATATTTGTATCAGCCAATTTTGGGGATGCTAACGCCGTAATCCACTCGGAGTATCTGGCCTGTGATTTCCTCTGCCATTTCTGAGCAGAGGAATGCGAAGGCATCTGCAATCGCTTCGGGTGAGTTGCGTTTGCCCATGGGGGCGACGCGAAGGACAAACTCCCGATACTCCTTGTCCTCTTCAAAGACTTTCAGCGAGCTGCCTGCGGCAACATTTCCGGGGGCAATCGCATTGACCCGAATGCCTGCTGGCGCGTGCTCGAGCGCAAGGCAGCGGGTAAGATGTTCCAGCGCAGCCTTGGCGGTCGCGTAGGCTGGTATCCGAGTGTGAGGGATCTGGGCCACATAGGATGAAGTGAATATGAGGTGACCGGCGGTCTTATTGCTCAGCCAGTGCGTAATTACAGCGCGCGCCAGATACGTCTGCGAAAAATAATTGAACCGGAAGATGCGATCGAAGTTCGCTTCCGAGGTTTCGACGAATGGATGGAGTCCGCAGCCTCCGGCATGGCCCAGGACAGTGTCCAGATTGGCGAAGCGGCTCAGCATCTCACCCACGACTGCCTCTACAGCAGATGAGTTTGTTACGTCTAACTCGCGGTAGAGGTACCTGAATACGGGAATATTCCAGCCTTCGATGATGGAAAGAGCCTCTGAATCCGGCTTTGCATCGGTGAGAACAAGAAAGGCCCCGGCTTCGCTGAGCCTGCGGACTATATGTTCGGCAATCGCTCCAAGGGAACCTGTAATGAGGATAGTTTTTTGCGACAGATCAATACTGGCCATAAGATTTTACCCCCTCAACCATCAAAACCAGCCCCACAGCTTGTGCGCTTGAAAGCAAGTCAGAATTTCGGTACGCGAATCTTGAAATGCCATCGGAAGCTCTCTACATGATTCCGTGTTCGCGATAAGCGGCGACGGCGCTTACCCCACTTTCGAGGGCCTTCTTGACCAGCTTCTCGCTGCGGGCTTTTTCGAGGGCTTTGCTGAAAACCTCCTGTGATGCTTCCTGAGGAACGACGCATACTCCATCGATATCGCCAAAGATGATATCGCCGGGATGAATCCGCACCGCCCCTATCTCAATCGGCACCCGGAAATCGTGCACTTTATAGCGGGGGGCCGAGTCTTGGCCGTAGGAACCGTAGCCAAAGGTTGGGAACCTCATTCTCATTAGTCCCTTTGTATCCCGATAATATCCGTCGAGAACCGCGCCTCTTGCTCCCAGCATGTTGGCGCGTGTCGCCATCATTTCTCCCCAGTTAGCGTTTCGGGGAGAGGAGCCAGTGCAAATATAGATCTCGTTTTTCCGCAGGTCGTCCAAAGCTTCCAGCATCAGGCCGAAGGGCTGCGCCATAACCTTATTCGCCGAGTCCTGCGATGACTGTTCAAAAACGTCTCCGCAGACGACGGGCATGGCGCGTCCTATCACGATGATGTCGTTCGTAATAGGCCGGATTTGTGGCGGAAGAAACTGGTGATAGAGATGGAGCGTGTCCATGATGTCGCCGACGACACAGGTGAACAATTCGCGTTCTGCAAGAGTAAAGAGTTCATCGTCAGTACTCCAGTCGGTCATTCCCCCTCCAGTGTTCGCTGCCCTAGCAGGAAAAGAGGTAGCTCCATCTATAGTTTGCTAAGTTTGGCATACTGTATACAGGATGTCAAGCGTAAGTATCACAATATGTGAGTATAAATGCCAATTATGATCATATAATGCGATTGTACGATCACGACAAATTCGGCAGTGATTAATGAAATGACAACTTTCCAGCCCGCAGACAAGTCGCTGCTTCCCAAAGAGGCCTTTACCGCATTTGTCGACGGCCTCGGTCGTAACGGCATTGCCACGCTTCTTATGATGTGCGCACTCGTTGCGCCCGCGTTTTCGCAGCAGCATGTTCTTTGGCAAATCGGGAAGTTTGATGATTCGTCGCAGGAGTTTCGCAGCCAAGGCATTGACTACTCCAACCTTCAAATTGACTACTCCAACCCTCAATCCGATGTGATCTACACGATTGGCAAAAGCAGCGATTCGGACTGGCCCCGTTTTCAGCCAGGACCTGCCAATGCTATTGCAGGCGGACGCGTGCATCCGTTTTCGATCAACTTTACGCTACTGGATGAGCCCAGGGGACTCTATCAGCTTCGCATCGCCATGCTGTATGAGACGCCGCGCCTGTCCGCGCTTCAGCTTAGTGTGAACGGGCACCAGGGAATCTTTTACTTCCATCCCCAGCTCGATTATGGCGCCGGAGACTGGGAAGGCACATTCGTGCCTCAGACGTCACACGATGAAAAGACGATCGATATTCCCACGCAATGGTTGAAGCGAGGAACGAATACTCTCGTGCTGACGGCGATCGATGCACCGGCGACGCCACAAAAGTCGATGGGGAATATTGCACCAGGGCAGAGCGGCATATCCTACGACGCGCTCGCCTTTAGTCGTGATGAACGTGCGCACTATGTATCAGGCTCGATTCACTCCTCGATTGTTCCAACCATCTTTTACAAGACATCGTCAGCGGGGTTGCAGGAGATGGTCGACGCTTACCCGGACTTCCACGCGGGAGCAGTACCGCGTGGAGACGCGGTCCTTGCCGTCAGCGGCACACGGCTTACTCAGCCTCTCGCTTTTGCAGGAGAGTTCGGCGAGGCGCATTTGCGTTTCGCCGTACCCGAATGGCAGGGGGAAGTACAGGCCAGGCTCATTGTCGCTGGCCATTCATTCCAGCAGAAGATCGAAGCTGCGAAGAAGTGGACCCTGGACATCGTTCCGCATGAGCACCTTGACATAGGCTTTACCGATTACGCTCCTAAGGTTGCAGAGTTGCAATCGCAGAGCGTGGATGGAGTGCTCGATCTCCTGAAGAAGAAGCCGGATTTCCGCTGGAATCTGGATGGCAGTTGGGTCGCTCAGCAAT
Source organism: uncultured Acidobacteriaceae bacterium (assembly GCA_963786085.1). Taxonomy (GTDB): domain Bacteria; phylum Acidobacteriota; class Terriglobia; order Terriglobales; family Acidobacteriaceae; genus Silvibacterium. Next base: position 76,889 of record CAWAYO010000004.1, on the reverse strand, counting down.
ACCTTGAAAGCCGCTCAAAGGAACGCAAGGAGCAATTCCTCGCAGCAGTTCGCGCTGGGCAGATCGTCATTCCTGCGCAGTTTGCCAATGAGCTTACTGGTACAGCTTCGCTGGAAGATTTGATTCATGCGCTTTACTGGAGCCATGATCTAGCCGGAAAGTACAGTCTGCCGATTGGCGCGGCCAATATCACGGACGTGCCGTCCTACAGCTGGTCCTACGCATCGATATTGCATGACGCAGGCGTGAAATATCTGGCGGCGGGCAGCAATTCGTGGCGCGCTCCGGTTGTGCTGCTTGGCCGCTGGAATGAGAAATCGCCGTTTTACTGGGAAGGACCCGACGGCGGACGGGTCATGATGTGGTATTCGCGAGCCTATCTGCAGTTGTCCTCGATGTATGGGACGCCGCCAACCTTGCCGGCCGTTGAAGACGCGACTCCGGTCTTTCTCCAGGCCTACACGCGGCCCGACTATAGGGCGAGCTCGGTAATCATCTATGGGAGTCAGCTTGAAAATACTCCGCTCAGCCGTGCGCAGGTGAACCTGCCGCAAGAATGGGCAGGTGAATACGCGTACCCCAAAATGGTCTTCACAACATTTGAGGACGCGATGGCATCACTGGAAAAACAGTTCGGGGATCAGCTAAAGGTATACCGGGGAGATTTCGGCCCCTATTGGGAAGATGGTCTGACATCAGACGCAAAGCATGTAGCGATTTTTCGCAGAAGCCAGCAACGCATCCTGACCGCCGAAAAGATGAGCGTGCTGCCCGCCCTGCTTGATCCGGAGCTGCGCCCGGATGCAGCGCGCATGCGTGAAGCATGGGAAAACATGCTGCTGTTTAACGAGCACACCTGGACTGCCGCAAGTGCCACGACGCAACCGGAGGGTGACGAATCCGTGCGCCAGCTTGAGCAGAAGGACCTGGAAAGTGTGATCGCAAGCAACGACATCGCCAAGACTGTGGAGCAGAGCTGGGCGCAGCTCGAATCTGTGATCAATGTGGACTACGACTCAATTCTGGTCTTCAATTCGCTGAGCTGGGATCGCAGCGGATGGGTCGATACAGATTTGCCGGATGGGCAGATGATTGTGGACCCTGCGACCAGACAACCAGTGCGGCAGGTAATCCTGCGTCGCGAGGCTGGTACACCACTTCCGGGCTTTGGAGCCCCGACGAACCGCGTGCGATTTTGGGCCGAGAATCTCCCGGCAGTGGGATACCGCACGTTCATGATTGTTCCGGTAACTACTTCGAGCGCGGGCCCGCGGGATTCGGTTCCGGTGTCGACAGGCAACGTGCTCGAGAATGCCTACTACCGGATTACCCTGGACACTGAACACGGGGCCCTTCGCAGCATCTACGATAAGCAGCTTCAAAGAGAACTCGTAGACAGCAACAGCTCGTTTGCTTTTGGTTCTTATATTTACGTTCAAGGCGCTGATGACATGCCCTGGAACAGCCTGTATCGCTATGGAGCGGCGCAGCACCTGCCGAAGCTGGATGCGACAGAGGCTTCGCATGGAAAGCTGGTCAGCATCACCAGAGACGCACAAGGGTTGACGGCCGTCCTGACTTCGAGTGCACCGAATACGCCCGATATTCAGCTTGAAATTACTTTGCCTGCGGCTGAAAAAGGTATTGAGCTGACCTACAGCCTTCGGAAAACGGCGACGCTGCGTAAGGAGGCGGCATATTTTGCGTTTCCATTTGCGGGAGATCATCCGGAATTTGGCTACGAATCGCAGAATGGCTGGATCAATCCTGCGCGAGATGAGCTCATAGGCGGCAGCCGTGAGTGGTATGCCGTGAATCACTGGGCGGCGATGACCAGCGATGGCGCCACTGCGGCGGTGATACCGGTGGATGCGCCCATCGTCACCTTCGGAGACATCGTTCGCGGAGCGTGGCCATCTGATTTCCATCCGCGGAGCGGCGCTATTTTTTCCTGGATCATGTCGAATTACTGGGATACCAACTATGCGTCGTCGCAGGGTGGAGACTACGTCTTCCGCTACAGAATTGTGAGCACAAAAGAATTTGACCCACAGCAATTGACGCGGCTTGGGTGGGAGTCGATCACGCCTCTCGAGTCCGATCAAGTAGGGCCGAGTCCAACTCCGCATGCGTTGCACGGTGCGTCCGCGAGTTTTCTTCATCTTTCCGCTGATTCAGTAGTGGCGACAACCTGGAAACTCGCAGAGGACGGAGACGGAAGCATTCTGCGGCTGGAAGAAACTGCGGGACGAGCAGAGACTGTTGCGGTCGACAGCAGCTATCTCAGACTCAGCCGCGTGTGGTTGTGCAATGTTCTGGAGGAAAAATCGAAGGAACTGCCCGTAGCTGCTGACGGCATCCATCTCACAATTCCGGCGTATGGGGTTGTCACGCTCCGCTTGGAGACGCAGCCCGTGCATGAGACAAAGGCGGAGTGATCATGGGAATCAGTTTTGCGGGAAAAGTGGCAGTCGTGACGGGCGGCGCGATGGGTATTGGTGGCGCTACGGCGGAACTGCTTTCCGAACTCGGCGCGCGTGTGGCGATCCTCGATCGCAATGAGGTCCATGGCCATGCCTTGATGGAACGTCTGAGTGGCCTGGGTCATGCTGTGAGCTTCCACGCGTGTGATGTGGCCATGCTCGACAGCGTGCAGAGCGCGATTGACGCGGCAGCAAATCAGCACGGAGCGCTTCATGTAGCGGTGCATTGCGCCGGAATCCAGCGTTATGGCGATGCTCTTTCTAGCGACGTGGATACCTGGCATGAAACCTTGCGCATTCATGTCGATGGCTGCTTTTATACGGTGCGCTCTTCCTTGCCATACATGATTGATGCAAAGGAAGGCTCCATCGTAATTGTCGGATCTGTCCAGAGCATAGCTGCGATTGCAAATTCTGCTGCGTATGTGACGGCGAAGCACGCTCTGCTGGGTTTCACTCGGTCGGTTGCACTCGATTTTGCCAGCCGCAATATCCGAGCCAACTGTGTGTTGCCGGGTGCGGTGGATACTCCAATGCTCCGATGGTCCGCCAGCCTGGCCCCAGATCCTGAAGCAGTGCTTGCAGGCTGCCATCGCGCGCATCCGCTGGGAAGAATCGGCCAGCCGATCGAGATCGCGCGTGCGATTGCATTTCTTGCCAGCGACTGGGCATCGTTCGTCACGGGCGCGGCGCTCACTGTCGATGGCGGCATGCTTGTGCCTGCAGGTGGAATGGGCTTTCAGGAAGACGGAACCGGATCGGCGGGCAAGCGATGAGGCAGAACACTTGCACGGGTCAGCAGGCGCTCTGATCATGCGGGCTGAATTTATCCGGTGGAAGAACCGCAACGCCCTGACGCTGAATAACGGCAGCCTCCAGGTGACAGTGCTCGCCGGCGGCGGCCATATTGCGGACCTTCGCATCACGGATCCGGCTGGACTATCTCCGAATCTTTTGTGGGAGTCTCCGTGGGTAACGGCGGACCCTGATTCTGTCGAATTTCCGCGACTCGGAAAGCTGTATAGAGGAATACCGGTAGGACCGTTTCTTGCCGGATACACGGGGCATATCCTTTGCCTCGATACCTTTGGCCTCCCATCGCAGGAGGATGCTGTCCGCGGTATCCCGTTGCACGGAGAGGCATCGGTGAGGATGTGGCAACTGGCACCTTCGGTCGATGGCTGCGAGATGCACGTCACATTGCCGGTTTCGCAATTGGAATTCTCAAGATCGATCCGAGTAGGAAACGGGCAAAACGTTCTCTACATCGAGGAGTGCCTGAAGAACACCGGTCCCGACGCTCGCGAAGTGCACTGGGTTCAGCATGTGAGCTTGGGACCTCCCTTGCTATCGGCGGAGGATGGCCTTCTCACGGCCTCTGTCGACCGTTGCAGGACGTGGCCGCATGGGTATGAAGGCAGACAAATCTTGCCGGACAATGTGGATTTCGCATGGCCAATTGCTCCGACGATCGGTGGCGGAACGACTGACCTGCGGCTGCCATTCCAGCACGAAGGCAAGGGATTCCTGGGGGCGGCTCATGTTGCTGAAAGCTCCACTGTGGCGTACTTCGCGGCGCTGAATCCACGAACTGGTCTAGCCCTTGTGTATTGCTTCCGCAGAGAAGAATTTCCGTGGATCGCGATTTGGGAAGAAAATGCCGCGCGCAGCTCAGCGCCCTGGAATGGAAATACAAGGGTCAGGGGGATGGAGTTCGGGACCACTCCTATGCCGCTTGGCCGCGAAGCAATTCATGCGATGGGCACATTGTTCGATTCCCCTGTCTCACGCAGCCTTTCCGCGGGAGCCAAGGGATATGCCCGCTATGCCATTTGCGCAGCTCGAATTCCGCGCGGTCTGCGAGCAGTGGAAGCAATTGGCATCTCAGAGCAAGGCGTGACTCTGACCAATCATGACAAGACTGAATGCGTCGTCATTGCCGCCGATGGAATTTTGCAATTTCTGACAGAGAGGCAGAACACGGAATGAGCAATGCCGCCGTGGGATTAACGATTCTCGTGCTGGCCAGCATAATGAACGCCAGCTTCACTCTCCCGATGAAGTACACCTCCCGTTGGGCGTGGGAAAATACCTGGCTGGCGTGGACCATTTGGGCCCTCCTGATTTTGCCGCCGGCGATTACCATCGCGACGGTGCCTCATCTCGGAGAGATCTATTCGTCGGGAGCTCCTGGCGTTCTGCTGGCCGTCATTCTTTTCGGAGCAGGATGGGGTGTGGCGCAGGTATTCTTCGGCCTTGCCGTGGACGCAATCGGCATTGCCCTTACCTTCTCGCTTGTACTGGGAACCTCGGCCGCTGTTGGTACGCTCATACCGCTGATTCACCTCCACCCAGAGCGCCTTCAGACCTCAGCGGGACGCGGTGTGCTCGTTGGCGTTGCCATGGTGATAGCCGGCGTGCTCGTCTGCGCAATCGCCGGACGCATGCGTGAGAAAGCGCTCAACCAACACTCTCAAGCCCACAAGAACTCTGCGTTCGGCATTGCTCTCGCTATTCTCTGCGGCTTCGGGGCTTCGTTCATAAATCTGGGCCTGGCTTTCGGCGGTCGGCTTACAGAAACGGCGAGACACTTCGGGGCGACAGAGCTAAATGCCGCGAACGCCGTCTGGATGCCGCTTATGCTGGCGGGATCGATTCCAAATCTCATGTATTGTTTATGGCTCTTACGAAAAAACCGCACCAGCCAAAACTTTGCGCGTGGCGGCACGGGCCATTGGGGGCTGGCACTCGTGATGGCCGTGCTCTGGCTGGGCAGTACGCTTTTGTATGGTGTTTCTGCTGCGAAATTGGGCACCTGGGGACCAGTGCTGGGATGGCCACTCTTCATGTCGCTCATCGTGATTACCGCAAGCCTGCTGGGCATGGTAACCGGGGAATGGAAGAACACAGGCCGTTTGCCCGTCGGGATCCAGTGGAGCGGAGTTGCTTTGCTGGTAATTGCTGTTTTTATTCTTGCCGGCATGAGCCGGCACTTTTCTTGAGTCAGACCAGATAGGACACCTCTGATGCTTGCCTTATCGCTTGACATGGGCGGAACACATATCGGCTGCGCGGTTGTGCGTGATCAACGCATCCTCGCCAGCACTTCACTCGAAACGGAGAGCGCGAAGGGTATTGCTTCGATCCTGCCGCTTATCGTGCAGATCTTGCAGCAGCTTCTGGATGAAGCAGTCGAGTCTCTGGCTGCATGCTCCGGTCTCGCTGTCGGTTTTCCCGGCATCATCGATGTTCGAACCAGCCGCATCCTCTCCACTCTTAAGAAGTATGAAGATGCGAAAGAACTCGATCTGGCCGCATGGAGCCAGGATACTTTAGGCTTGCCGCTGCGTATGGAGAATGACGCACGCCTCGCGCTTCTCGGGGAGCAGTTCGCCGGAAGCGCTCAAAACGTAGACGATGTAGTAATGATGACACTGGGCACAGGCATCGGAGGAGCAGCGATGATTCAGGGCCGTCTGCTGCGCGGCGCTCATGCGCAAGCGGGCTGCCTCGGTGGTCACTTACCGGTCGATTTCCGCGGACGGCTTTGCACATGCGGAAATATAGGATGTGCTGAAGCCGAAGCCTCCGGTTGGGCTCTTCCGGCCATCATTCGGGAGCATCCAGCATTTGCGACCTGCTCTCTTGCCCGAGAGCCGGAGCTGAATTTCCGTGCGCTATTCGACTCCGCTGATGATGGCGATCAGGTCGCACTTGAGATACGGCAGCGTTGCCTGGAAGTATGGGCCGCCAATGCCGTTGCATTGATCCATGCTTACGATCCTGAGGTTGTGATCATGGGAGGAGGGGTCATGCGTCGTGCGGATGTGATCGTGCCTTTTGTCCAGGACCATGTGAACAGGCATGCCTGGGCTGCGTGGGGTGCGCCGGTTGTGCGTGCTGCAGAGCTTGGCGAACGTGCAGCTCTGATGGGAGCTGTGCCGTTACTGGTTGAAGGAAATTAACCTCGCAGATCGATTTCCGGAGTGAATCATGCAACAGACCTGGAGATGGTTTGGTCCGACCGACAACGTAACGCTTTCTGATGCGAGGCAGGCTGGCGCCGAAGCAATCGTTACCGCATTGCACGAGGTTCCCGTTGGCGAAACGTGGCCGGTAGAAGCGATTAAGAGGCGTCAGGACGTGGTGCGATCTGCGGGCCTGGAGTGGACGGTCGTTGAAAGCCTGGTCGTGAGCGAGCGTATCAAATTGCGCGAGGCCGGACATGAGAGAGAAATCGGTCAATACATCGAATCATTGCGAAACCTTGCGTCAAGTGGAATCCACATCGTGGCCTATAACCTGATGCCGCTGTTTAGCTGGATGAGAACCGACCTGAGTTTTCCGCTTGCAAGCGGGGCCACGACGATGCGCTTCGACGCCACGGCGTTTGCGTCATTCGATTTGTACATGCTCAAGAGAAAGGGAGCGGAAGAGGACTGGGGCGATGATCGCAGTCGTGCCGCGCATGCGCTACATCGAAAGATGTCCGCGGCGCAGCGGGAAAAACTGATGAATACGATTCTTCAGGGACTTCCCGGCGGCAATGGCGCATTCACCCTGGATGAGGTCCGAGGCTTGTTGGATCGCTATAGCGGAATGAATGCGGATGATTTTCGGTCGAATGCAGCTGCGTTTCTGCGGGAAGTCTGTCCCGTCGCCGAGGAGCTTGGCATGCGGCTCTGCGTTCATCCGGATGATCCTCCAAGAAAACTGCTCGGACTGCCGAGGATTGTCAGCACTGCAGATGATCTTGCCCATATTCTCGATATGTGGCCCGGTGATGCCAACGGTATTACCTTCTGCACGGGCGCGCTTGGAGCGCGTGCCGATAACGATCTGGCAGCTATGGTCCGCCGGTTTGCGCGCCGCATGTGGTTTGCCCACCTCCGTTCGACTCAGCGGGAGGCCGACGCAGAAAGCTTCTTCGAGGCGGCGCACCTCGAGGGCGATGCCGATTTGATCCAAATTGTGATCGAGCTCATTAAGGAAGAACACCGTCGCCAGGCCGAGGGAGATCGGACATCTCTGCCATTTCGCGCAGACCATGGCCAGGAACTTCTTACGGACAAAGAGCGGGGAGCGCATCCAGGCTATCCCGCTGTCGGGCGACTGCGGGGCCTGGCCGAACTGAGAGGAGCGACCCGAGCTTGCGAACGCCTGCTTCTTGGGGCGCCCCACTGATAAGCACCCTTAGTTTGCTCTAGCCCGGATGGGAGCCAGTCCCCTTGCGCGGTGAAAATAGGCTTTCTCGCTATTTTCGATTAGCATGGAATGCGAAAATAACGGCGGTCGACTTCTTGTCCAGCCATTCGTAGTGAGGCCGACTACGATTCGTCGGTTTCTGTAAGAATTAGACTATTCAGCCTCAGCGCCATTAGGGCGCGTTCCTGCTTGCCACATTGCCAGGGTCTTGGCAAAATCTAGGGATGGCGAATGTTCCCTGAGTAAAATCTGCTCAGCAGTTCCGGTAGGCACTTTACCGGGGAACCAAGCTTTCTGAACGGGAGTACGTACCGTTCGCACAAATCTCGCCGAACTTCTCGCGATACCACACAGCATAGTTGAAGAGGCACTTCCAAAAGAGAGGGGGCCAAGGATATCGTACGGCCTTCGCCAGCGTCCGCTTACTACGTCCAACCGCAAATTTCTTTGTGAAGTTACTCTGCTCCCCATGCCAGATTCTTGATCTCGGCGTCGCGCATGCCTCCATTTCAGCGCCACCGTCAATGCGGGATAGTTATGGGGGACCGCGCCTTCCTTGTCGCGAGGTGTAGCTATCTTTCGGCTTGCTCGCCTTAGCTGCCTGGTATGTATTCTCGTCCAAATCGCGCCGTGGACTCATTTCTGAAATCTGAGATCAAAGACATTAGTGCTGTTGTTCCGCCATCGATCACGAATGCTTGTCCGGTAATGAACCCAGCGTCGTCCGAGCATAGGAACGCCGCCAATTTGGCAACATCCGAGGGAACTCCGTAACGTGCAAGAGGGATCGAATTCCTTGCCTGCTCCTTCGCTTTATCAAGGTCAAAGCCGGGGATTGCGCCCCAGTAGCTGTCAACCGTGATCCAGCCAGGCGCAATGGCGTTGACTCGCACCCCTTTATGTCCCAATTCGACGGCGAGGGCGCGAGTGGATGCGATAATCGCCCCTTTTGTCGCCGCATATGCGCTATGCTCCGGTGCTCCCTGCAGCCCGTGAATCGACGAAAGACTACATATCGCTCCTCCGCCATGTTGAATCATCTCCGCTGCGATCCTCTGGGTAAGGAAATAGGGGGTGCGGAAGTTCACATTCATCAGCACATCGAACTGTTCGCTTTTGACCTTTAGAAAGGGGCTATTGAATGTAATACCGGCATTGTTCACGAGACAATCAACTTGACCCAGAAATTCCAAAGCGGCGTCCGCGAGCTTGTCAGCCGCATCATCTTCATTAAAGTCAGCCCCGACGATCGTTGCCCGGCGGCCCATTGACAGGATTTCTTTGAGAGCCGATTCAGCGCCTGCCGGCTCGTGACTGTAATGCAGCACGACGTCGGCTCCCTGAAGTGCAAACTCGAGGGCGATCTGCCTGCCAATGCCGGTACCGGCTCCGGTCACCAGCAGCCGCTTATTCGCCAGCCTGCATCCCGCATCTGCCATTTCGTTGGAACCCCTCAAATTTTCTTGTAGATGATGATTATTGCTCCAGGTGTATCAGCGATTTCTACACGAAGACCTTTCCGCATTAAGTCGGCTCCGGAAATCGTCGTCGTAATTCCTCCGTCGAGATCCGAAACCCTGTAGGTCGCCGCCGGGTCGAGGCCCCGCAGACGAAGTTCCTTAGATTGATCATTGCTCTTGTCCCGACGAAAGGCCTGGATCATTCCGTCACCCTGTTCGGGGCGATTAAACTGCCAGGCGGCCCACTCGAAGGCTGCGCTGTGTTCATCGTTCCATGTAGTGCAATTTGTGTTCTCACTACACGGCGATAGAGGGTAGTAGTCTCCGTAATAGTACGGGCGTATCCGCTTGAGCTGCTCTACCTGAGTGCGGAGCCAGTCAAAAGGAAAGTCAGGCGGGATGAACTTTCCAATCTGATCCTTTGTTCCGGCTACATTGAAAAGCGCGAACCCGAGCCCGGGAGCGAATCCACTACGAAAGTGATAGGTATCCTTCGGACGAATCTGCAGTAATGTTCCGTAGTGTGGCCGCCAATAAGAGAGGCCCTCAGTACTGACTTGGTTTCCGATGGGATCCGCATCTGGTGACACAGGGTAATCTGCGCGGCTAAGATCCACGGCGCGCGATATGGTTTCCAGATCGCCGCGCTGAACAATGTCCAGAATAAGTCCCGGGTGTCGCCGCCTCAGCTCATCCCAGAAGTCAAGCAGGCCTTCTACATAGCGAATCTCAGTGATTCCTTGACGGTCATGCGAATCATTTTGCGCCCAGAAAGGGGCAAGCGCGAAATTGCAGTCCTGCCGATAGATATCGATGCCCTGGCTCGTAATAAGGTCTGACATGGAGTCGATCATGTAACGCCGTGCTGCGGGATTACCGAAATCGAAAAGGCGAAACTTAACGAATGGTCTGGCATCGTTCCCTTCGAAGTTCGTTCCTTCTTCTCCGATAAACCACTCAGGATGTGAGATAGTAAGCGGCGTTCCAACCACAGCGCGCTCCGGTTCAAACCACAAAAGAAATTTCATGCCCTTTGCGTGAACGGCGTCACTTATCGGCTTCAATCCGCCTGGATGCGGCACGGCGTTGACTCTCCAGTTGCCTGCGTGCAGGAACCAGTCCTCGCGGCCAAAAACCTGGAACTCATCGACCTCGCGATCCGCGCCATACCATCCGGCATCCATCCAAAAGGTCTCAAAGCCAATTCTCTCCTTCGTGATTTGATCGAGAAGATGAAGGCTTGTCGAAGTCTTCATACCGCCCCATCCCAGGTGAGACACGGGCAAAACGACAGGCTCTCCGTCGTACCGTGGCGTGTGGTAGTTCAGGATGTGTCTTCGTAGGATATTGTGTGCATCGATGTCATCGCCTCTCCAAGGCAACAGCAGGACCTGGGGCATTCGGATTTCCTCACCTGGGTGGAGAACGAGATGTGTCTTTTGTATGCCCGCCGTGACTGAAATGGCTCCTTCAGTTGGACGAGAGAAAGAGATAGCCCACGTCCCGGGCCATCCGATCGCGCCGATCATTCCGCGTCCGTCCATTTGAATATCGAAGAAAGGTATCGTCTCGACGGTCTTGCCACCACCAGGGTTCGAAAGGAGAAGCGACTCGAGTTGATTCAGTGGCTGTTTTCGCAGCGCATAGGTATCCATGCCGCCGCAGCCCCGAGAATAAACGACCGTTGGAATTCTCTGGCCCGTCACAGGAACTGAAATATCAAGGGCTTGAATTTCCTCGAGAACGGGGGTGTCAACGTTGCCATCGTTGGCAAAATAGATGTTCCATTCCACCACGTGAGACTCCGCATATGTCACGGCCGAAAGGCGAACGCGCAGGTGCGTCTTGGGATCGGTCCAGATGATGGTTTGCTCTGTGCGGCCGCCGTCGAGTTGTTTGGTGGCAGTCGTTCTCGGCCACTCTTTCAATAAGGCCTCGGAAGCGTGTCGGCCGTAGACGAACGAGAACGGCGGGCGAGAATCGGGATTCAGCAAATGTTCCTGGACCCACGAATTGATCTCTTGGGCGCGGTCCTGTGTGCGTCCGTAAGCCGGTTTCCCGCTGAGCGGGAGAAGCGCGATTAAACCTGCGAGCCAAAAGATCGACTGCATCCGGCAGGGCCATCGCAGCATGTCTCTTCTCGATCTTGCATGGTTTAGGCAGGCTCCCTGATCTACGTCGAAATGCGGAGTCATTTTCAGCGTGCTTCCTCAAAGTAGAGAAGGTCGCTGGTGTACCTGGCAGGCAAGTGTATGGTGAGGCCGGTTGTCATCAAATCCCTGCCATAGTATGTCGCGTCGGGAGTTGAATGATCTTCCGCGCGGATTCTGTATTTCGTGTCTGCTGCCAGTCCCTTAAGAGCAATATGCTCAATACTCTCGGTGCTATCGGGGCGGAAGATATACAGAGTGCCACGGTTAAGGCTCGGGCTCCAATAGAACATTCCATCCCAATGGAACCCATCAGGTCGGGGCAAAATGTGATGTACCTCAACATCCTGCAAGATAGGACGAACCCAGGATTTATAGATATCTGTCGCTTTCTTGACATTGGCGCGTTGTTCCGGTGTCCATGACGCACTGTGAGTGGGATCAATCTGCCACTGGTTCATCATGGAAGATCGCCAGAAGTACGGTTCCGGGGCATCGGAGACAGTGTCGTAAAAATTTTCATAGGTGTAGTCCATGAGGACTGCCGGCGGGAAGGCGAAGGTTGAGTCGTAGATTGCCTGCCGATTCGGCAGGGACGACAGCGTATCGTTGATCGCTATCATGTGGACGCGCTGTATATCTCCGAAATCCTTTATGTGACCCGAGCCGGAACATCCCTCAATGATCAGATTGGGAAATTTATCAAGCAGGGCTTCTTGGACGGCATAGTAGCCGAGCGTAGACCAATAGCTAACATCTACACCGTAATGATGGCGATGATTCGTTTGCACACATTTCGTGACGATAGGCGTGTAGTCGGTCTTGAAATAATCGACCTTATATTCCGACACCACTCGCTGGGTGGCTTGCTCAGCCCAGTCTCGAGCCGGATCGTAGCCCAAGTCAATCTGCGCGTCCCAATTGATGTGACCCTCGGGGTCCAGTTTGGGCGGGGCATTAAACCAGTCGGGATGTTCTTTGATGTTCAGGGCTCTTGGATCATCTGAACTCGAACCCTGGGTGTATGCCATCCAGAGTCCAAACTTCATGCCCTGTGCGTGCACATACTCCTCGATAGGCCTATGCCCATTGGGAAAGCGCTTTGGGTCCCAATACCAGGCGCCTGATTGCGGGAACCACATCGCATCGACGACGAATGTTTCAAAGCCCAATTCTTTTGCAAAAGCGGCACTCCGAATCACGCCCTTTTCATCAGCGTTCGGGCCGCCACTGTCCAAATAAAGGTTGTAAGCCAGAGTGGGATGCGCATATCCCTGGGGAAAGCGGGGAACCAGCTTTTCAATAATAAAGCGATGCAAACTGTAGCTGCCGTCGTCAATATCGCCTGAATAGCAGCCAACAAAGGCAGGCGGCACAAGGAACGTTTCTCCAGCAGCGACATCCGTCTTGAACTCCCTCAGGTTGCCGACTTCGATTCCCAACTCGCCAGCTGTCGAGGGGCCTATCACCGGTTGACTCAGTGTGCCTGAAAGGCTATGAAAACGGATCCGCCCGACGCCTGAGAACTCCCAGCCAACATATAGTCCGCGTGAGACGCCAACCTGAAGAGCCAGCCACGGTACCGGGCTCGCGCCATCGGTGGGATCGCTGATGAGCGTCTCGTCAGAGTTTTTCCCGACACTGCGAACTATTGTTCCTCCTTCAAGGGTGGCATTCGATGCTCCACGCCTGATCGACCAGGCGTCGATGGAATCGTCTGAGGGAATCGCCAGGTGACTCAGTACCAGGCTGTCCTGGTGACCAATCGTGATCACCGCTCCAGAATGATTGGCGATGGTTAGCCAGTGCTCTATAGGGCCGCGTCCAGGCCGGGCCCGCCAAATCGACTCCAATACTAACGCCGGAGCAGCGTTGGAGAACCGCAAAACCAACTCGCCGGTCCGTGGATCCAGAGCGCCGCTTTCATACTTCCACTTTGTCGGCAGTGAAGAGCCATTCTGAGTGACCGACGGTAGAAGGGATTCAGACACTGGCGCCAGCAGCCAGTTAAAGGCAGGCTTGACCGATCCAAGCTGCATCACGACAGGCACGCCCTGTTTCACAGTTACCGTTATTGCAGTGTCCGATGTGGTCAGTTGCCAGGAGTTCTCGCTGTCAGAGCACCAGATGGAGTTGCAGCAGCCAAGGATGGATGCGACGACAATCACCAGATACTTCATCCGGACATATCTCCCTCGAATCTATCAGCCCGAGCAGGCTAGATGATTTCCAAACTCATTGTCAACAGTAATGTCAACAGAATAGACTAGGCCGCGACTGGCCAAGGCTCTCTCGGCAGATCCGGTTTCCTCTGGAGAGTAAGGGCAGACGATCAGGCGATGTTCAGGCCACGAGCGGTTGGGGTGAATCTTTCTATAAAGGGCTTTGATTCTATGCGTCGCTTTACCCGGCAGATCCGCAGCGGACTGGCGCGGTTTCAGGCCACACTCGGCGTGCCAACGATCCTATTGTCTGTCCTATGTTCGGCTGTTTCTTTCGCATGCTCGCAGATCAACATACAGAGCAAAGATGGCTACGTGCGTCGTGAGGGCAGCGGTTGGGTGCTGGGCACATCCGCCGCTGAAAAACGAATCCGCCTGAAAGACGGGCAGCTTGTGCTTGCTTCCCTGATTAACAAGCAGTCCGGGCACGAATATCACGATGCATCGAGTGGACCTCCCGAGATCAGCTTTGTCTTAAACAGTCAGGATGTAACCGCACCAAATTGGAATTGGTCACTGCTCAACGAAAAGGCGGTCGTCGGAAAACAAGGGGAGATTCAACTCGACATCGGACTGACGTGTGCCGGCATACACGCAATCAAACATTATGTGGTTTACCCGGGTACTCCGGTTATTCGCGAGTGGCTGACGATAGAAAACGCCAGGAGCGAAGCGATCAGAATCAGTCAGGTAGATTTCCTTCACACCAGAGTCCTCAATTCCAGCCCTCGCGATCTCGGATTCAACTACCTGACCGGCGGAGGAAATTTCAACGGAAGCCAACTCCTGAAGTCGGAGCCTATGAGTCCGGCTTATCAGCGCATCCTCGACTCAAATGGAGGAATCCAAGCGGGGAGCTACAGCGGATTCCTCCCCCTGGTTTTTCTGCTCCATTCAAGTGCGGCTGAAGGCGTAGCGCTGGGGTGGGATTATCTTGGCCACTGGCGGTTCGAAATCGGAAACGAGAAAGGCCAGCCACTGACGATGCGGCTGGAGTTGGCTGGATTCGAAAAGGATTTACCCCCGGGCGGTCAGATTGAAACGCCGAAAGCTTTTATTGCCCCGTTTTCAGGTGGAATCGATGAATTAGGGAATCAGCTGCTCGACTGGCAATACGGCTATTTATGGGATTTCACCAATCCAGAATATTTCGCCAAGACCAGGTGGGCAGTCGATTGGCCCCCACCCTGGGTCGGCGAAGGGGGAACTCCCAGTGCTGATAATTGGGGACGCCGATTGGCACTTGATCTTCGCTATGTCGATCTGCTCCGGGAGACAGGCACAGATATTCTTTGGGACGATGCGGGATGGTATGACCGATGGGGTACCTGGAACGGCCCTGAATGGCGGCGCACCAACGATTACTTACGCAAACAAAATATGCGATGGGTGCTGTGGTATCCAACCTTCCTGGCAACGCCTGAGTCCAAAGTCGCCCAGCAACACCCTGACTGGATGATCCGAGGGCAGGACACCCTCGAACAATCGATTCTAGCAACAGCGGACTGGCAAGCGCGACTGTTGAACAATTCGGTCGGCGCCTGGGGAGATTTTCAGTGGCGCTACGATATCGCGCCGGCGGCAAGTTCGAATGATACGGATGCCCTCGCCGCCGATCAAAACTTCCGGAAATTGCTTGAGCAATTCAAGAGCGATCATCCCCGAAGCGGAATCGATGCATGTGACGGAGGAGGGCGATGGATAAGTTACGACATTGCCCGCTTCGCGGAATCGGGCGAGTATACCGATGGGGGCGTTGGACCATATAGCGCCTACTACACCTCACTGCTTGTTCCCCCCGACAAACTTCATAACGTCGTGGATTACGATCAGACCTATTACGCTGCCATTGATCGCATACATCTCGCAATGAATCCCACATGGTACCGGGACCCCGGTGACGGTCCCGATGTGGAATCGATCCGGAAGGATTGGGAGATTTATCACTACCTCGTAGCGCAAGGGGTAGCCGGCCGCTGGAGTCATGTATTTCGCCCGAAGGTAGATCGCGACAATGAAATCTGGTACTTCCAGCGGATGAACAGGGATGGCACGAAGGGCGTCATCATTGCTAAGCACGCAAAGCAGGGTTCGACGTATTTTGTAACCAGCCGGTTGACAAAGCAGTCAAGCGATTCACCGGACCGATATCTTGGCGGAGCGGGCGAAATGAACACCGTGTCGACGACCACGGCAGCCAGTCTTGAGACCGGAGTCTATGAGGATCCAGTCGACGGAGTGGTTCGGTTTTATGGCGTTCCCGGGCAGGAGTTCGGTCCACTGAATGTGAAGTATCAGAGAGGCAACGCCGACGAGTCGTTTGTCACCAAAGTCGTTAAGCGTGGGGTAGAGCGGCGTGCGCAAGATCGCTTCTTCGGAATGGCGCTTCAGATTAATGAACCCATGACCGTTACCGAACTCGGTCAATTCGATCCCGGGAACAGCCATGGAACGTATACTCTGTCGCTGGTACGAGCTGAAGATGGCGCAGTCCTTGCCACTGCTGATCTTGATACGAGCGGTGCCCCAGTCGACGCACTGGGGTTTAAATATGTCCGATTGCCCCATCCTGTTGATTTGGATGTTTCGGCCAAGCCTATTGTCATTTATCCGAGAGGACTCGCGCCAACAGAAACCTACGAGGTTCAAGCGAGCGTCTCTGGAATACATCTTCGACAAACGGGATCCAGGCTGATGTCGGATGGCATTACCCTGGATAAGATTGCTGCCGGAGAACTGATCTTTCTCAACCTCCCCAACTTTCCTGGTTCTGGAACAGATCACGTCCCTCCCACGCCGCCATCCAAGGTAGAGAAGCGATTGGGAACAAATCTTGGAGTGCAGGGAATTGAACTTTCATGGTTGCCTGGCACGGATGATCATTGGATCTCTTACTACGAGGTCCTCAAGAATGGGCGGCTCATTGGAAAGGCCGCCATAGGAACTTTTTTCTTCGATCACTCTGACTCAGCTCGCAACGACATGAATGCAGTCTTCGAGATCAGGACAGTGGATGGGGATGGAAATCGCAGTCAGGCCATGACCGCGCAGAAAACCGGAAGCCAACCACAAATATACGAAGCATTGGGAGATTTCTCCCCTACCCAATCCGGAAAACAATGGAAATATGAGGAGACATTAGAGGACGGCTCCTACCGGGACTTGCTCTGGGACAACGGAGATTATGAGGGGCGCTGGACCGGATCAGGACTGGGGCGGATCGGAAGAATCTGGATGCAGCCTTCTGCTCAGTACGACCTGTCACGGACTTTCATCGTGCCCGCGGCCGGCATGGCGAGCACTTCGGGCGTTATCCGCAAAGACCCCAGCGCGGAAAATCAGGCTTCATGTTTTGTGCGGATCATGCTCAATTCGAAGCAGGTCTGGCCGGCACAGGGATGGGCGGAGGTTAGCCCAGACTACGATAAAGCAACTGCCTACGAGATTAAGAGCCTTCGCGTATCGTCAGGCGACAAGCTGCGATTTATCGTGAAGCACAACGGTCAGAATCGCGCCGATCCCATAGTGTGGAACCCGTCTGTCATGATTCAAGGCTCGGGCAACAATTAAGAAACCACATCTCTCGCTTGCTGATTAACGCCTGGCATCTTTCCGTGCTGCATGACCAGAAATCACCGTAGAATCGGGCGAAACGATTCGAGGGCGGCGCTCATCCGCTCAAGTCCGCCGCTCACTGTTTCGGTCGTCCCGCAAAATCCAATGCGGAAATGTTGTGGCTGCTCGAAAAAGTTGCCGGGCACCACGCTCGTTTCGAACCGATCGCGAAGCATAGTGACAAAATCGGCTACGCCGCCCGCTTTCAGCCTCGGAAACACAGTTGTGCCGAACCGGCTCGGCTCGCAGTCAAGTTCCGGATGGTCTGCAAGGAATGCATTGACTAGCGAACGATTGGTCTCCAGCAACGAGCGGGCGCGATTGCGAATGCGATCGAGGTTGTCGAGCGCGATCACCCCAAGCCGCTCCGCTGGATGCACCGGGCTTCCATACGTAAAGTCGACAATCTGCCACATCCGCTGCACCAGCTCCGGCTGCGCCAGTATCCATCCACAACGGATGCCGCTCAGCCCATACGCCTTTGTCAGGCTGCCAGTAGCGATGAAGTTTGGCCCAAGGTGAAATACAGAACGCCATGGTTGGTCGAACAGGGTCTCGAGGTAGACCTCGTCCACCAGGACGCGCGCGCCAACTTTAGCCGCCATCTCGCCCACCTGCTGCATTGTGGTGTCGTCGCTGAGAGTACTGCTCGGATTGTGCAAGTTGCAGAGAACCACGAGGCGCACGCCAGGCGTGAGCCGCCGTTCGAGCTCCTCCAGTCCCAGTCGAAATCCTTGATCTGCGCGGCGTTCGAAGCGGCGTATCTTCGCTCCCAGGTGATCGAGGATCGCCAGCAGCGGGTCGTAGGTGGGCTGCTCGATCAACACTTCATCTCCCCGATGCACGAGGGCCGTTAGCGCAAGATAGTTTGCCATCGAAGCGCCGAGCGTATAGACAATGCAATTCTGGGGCACGCGCGTTTTCACCGCCAGACGCTCCATTAGAGGCTGGTAGCCGTATGGGCCAGTGCCTCCAATCTCCAGGTCCTCAATTTGCACGGGCAGTTCTGCCAGGGGATAGTCCAGGAGCCCGCTGATCGCTAAATTGAAGCGCGCGTTCGAATGCAGCTTGGCCCACGCCATATAACGCGAGGCTGCATCTGCCTGCAAACCATTCACGTCTTGCTCTCCTTATCGTTGGTTAAAATCTGCGTTCGCCGATCAAGTCGAACCTTGCGACTCCAGAACCAGTACGCGGGACTGCCGGCCAGCAGAAAGCCAAACCCTATGAGGCTGTTCTGGGGATAACGATAGATGGTGTTTCCCACTACCCACCAACAGATAACTGCGAACACTGCTGTTGTCACGGGGTGGCCGGGCATGCGATAGCCAGTGCTCGCCTTCATCGCTCCTCGCGCCGCGCGACGCCGGAAGACAAATATCGTAGTCGCAGTCAGACCGAAAAACAGAAAGTCCATCGCGATGACATAATTCAGAATCTGCTCATAGCGCCCCGAGAGTGCAATCACAATCGTCCAGACGCTCTGCAGGACAATGGCTACTACCGGCACCCGCGTGCGGGGAGCGAGCCACGCTACTCCGCGGAAGAAGAGACCGTCATCAGCCATTGCAAAATACACGCGGGGCGCCGTCAGGATCGACTGGCTGAGAAACCCCAATGTCGAGACGGCGATCGCCGCCGCAATAAACTTCGCGCCTTGCGGGCCCAGTGCCAGCCTCATCACGGCGGTAGCCGGCGTAGTGGTTGCCGCCAACGTCGGCGGGCCCAAGGCGCGCAGGCAAACCCAGTTCACGGCGGTATAGAGCACTACCACCCCAAGCACGCCGATCAGTAACCCTCGCGGCAGATTCTTTTTTGGCTCCTTCACTTCAGCCGCGATGAAGTTTGCCGTCTGCCATCCGCCGTACGCGAACAATACCGGCACCATAGCCGCGCCAAACGATGACAGCGACCACGTCTGGTCAGCTATGGTGGAGGTTGCCACATGTCTTTCTGTGAGAGCCAGACCACAGATTATCAATGCGGCAATCGCGAGAATCTTCATCACCATGAACGCACTCTGCGTTCGGCCGCCGGCCTTAACACCGAGACAGTTAATCAGCGTAAGGACGCCCAGTGCGGCAATCGCTACGACCCAGTCCTGCACGTGCAATCCAGTAAGTTCGAGAAAATAGCGCGCGAATGTGATGGATACCGCCGCCATTCCGCCGGTCTGGATGACGAGCAGCAATACCCAACCGTACAGAAACGCGACCATCGGGTGATACGCGTCGCGCAGGTAAGCGTATTGGCCACCCACTTCCGGCATTATTGCAGCCAACTCAGCCCAGATGAACGCACCACCCACTGCGATGATGCCACCGAAAATCCATGCTCCAAGAATCAGCGCGGGCGTATGCACCTGTTCCGCGACGACGTAGGGATTCATGAAGATCCCCGCGCCGACGATGCCACCCATGACCAGCATCGTCGCGTCGAACAGGCCAAGCTGCCGCGCCATGCCTCGGCTAGCCCGACTCATGTCCGATCCGAAGTTAGTCAAGGCGCTTCAGTAGCAGGATATCCGAGCCGATCTGCAGCTGGTCCGCAAATTCGCCATTTGTCGCGCTGCTGTCACCCCTGGCCAGCCATTCGTTGGGCAGGTGCTCTGAGATGCCGTTTGTCAGTGCTTCCCCAGTAAGAACTTTGTCTCGTCCCGGACGATCATTGAGACTTGTAACAAGGTATTTGGCTTTATTATCTAATCCTCGCAAGGGAATCGTAGTATCGGCGGCTTCCGATTTGTCGCGGAAGATAAAGACGACGGACTCCGTGGAATCTTCCTTAACATATTGAATCGAACTCCAGCCTGCAGCCTTAGGCTTCGGACGATATACGTCCTCGAAAAGAAGATGACGGTATTCCTTAAAGAAAAGCAAGTTTCGCTGGAACGCCTCCACATAGCCAGCCGGGGCAGCAGAGATAAATTGCGCGGACATGCCGTTTACGTTCCCGAACGAAATACCATGCGTGAAATGTTTGCGCAGGTAATAGTCGAGAGCGGAAGCGCTGTACCAGCGAGCTGTCAGACTGTCTCCTCGCGCGTCGCCGACTCCGGCCGTTGCGAGTGAGCCCCAGACATTAGGGCTAACCATCGGTCCAGTAATGAACTCGTTCGTGTATCCACCTGGCAGAAGTCCTTGAGGGCCGGGATTTACCCGTGAGTAGAGGAGAGACGGGTCGCATTCGAATCCAGAAAGTTTCGGAAAACGTTCCATGAGGTATCGCATAATTTCTTGTCGCCCAAGATAGGCTGCATAAGCACCGTCTGTTTTCCCATGACCATGATCGGTCCGATTGCATTCATAGCTCACTGTGGCAGAGGGATCCCATTTAATCCAATCCAGATTATATTTCTCGATCAGGTCGGCTAACTGCTGTTTGATCCAGGCGACAACCTTGGGATTGCCGAGGCAGAGCTGTCTGGTGGGGGAAAGTGACGGGTGTATTGTCGCCAGCGGTTTGCCATCGATTTCTGCCAGCCAATCTTTGGGGATCTGACCAGACTCCACCAGTTTCGCATCCACATTTCCCGGATCAACCCATAGCCCAAACTTCATTCCCCGTGCGTGCACTTCATCGGAAAGATTTCTAAGCCCGTGCGGGAATTTCAGCTTGTTCTCCTGGTAATTGCCCAGCCCTTCAGTCCAATCATTCATGCCCGGAACAATCGATGCGCCTTCGTTCCAGGTGGCATCGTGATAGAAGACGTCGAATCCGACCCGCTGCGCCAGATCGAGTTCCCGAAGAATGGGTACTTCGCTGTTTTTCTGCGTGAGCCAGATGCAATAGGTAGCGAGGGGCGCATCGGGCAGCGGTGTAAGAAAAACGTACTTCTTCAAATAATGAAAAGCTTCATTTGCGACAACGTCGGAGTCTCCCTTGGCGAGCGCAAAAAAGGTTAGAGGTGTTTCAACTGACTGACCCGGAGCAAGCTCAAAGACTGGAGCAGGCGCGCCCTTTTTATCCTTCAGCAGAACGGTTCCTGCCTGCACAATCGTGCCGGCGGCAGAAGGATGAGTGGTTGCCTTCCATCCGAGAACACCGAGGCCAGGCTCGCCTCCGATGAGTATGGACTCCCCGGACGACTCATTTCCAAGCACTACCCAGTCACGGAATTCCCGCACACTCGACACACCGCCAGCTGATTGAAATCCAAACTGACCCTGAACAGAGGAATAGGCTTTTAGGCCACCGGGAGGGTCGTTCAGTGAGAGTGACAACGGATCTACGTGGGAATCGAGAAGAAGGTCATGCTGGCCAATATTTTCGAGGCTTGCCCTCAACTCAATGACCGCGCCGGTTGGGTACAGTCTCAACATTAGAGAAAAAAGGCCACCCGAGTCGGACTTAAAACGCAGCTTTAGCTGCTTGCCTTCTTTAGGCGGGTTGGAGATAGCATCGTCTAAAAATCGATATTGGTTGGCGGATTTCTCCGGAAACGCCACGAGCGCCGACCCTGCTACAGCCCACTCGGCCCCACCTTGCCGCTTCAGGGATTTCATCTGCACTGTGTTTGACGAGCGGACTAATTCGAGCTGGATAGTTTCCGTTAGTCATCTCCCAACCATCAGCAGACTTCGTGATGGATACCTGGGCAGGAGCGAGATGGGTGGCGACTAAGAGGCTAGAGAAGACTGCGAGGTGTAGGAATTTCACGAATTGATCCTCCGGATGCGTGCTTGGGGCATCTCGAGACAGTAAAGTGTGGCACAACGATAAAAGAGTGGGGATGCTGGTAACGATTGGAGCGGTGACATTAGAGTTGTATAAGACCAGGCCCTCAACAAACTAAATCAGGTCATCCTCACCAAAACCACCTCCGACATGTGAGGCCGCTCCAGCGAAACAGTTATCCCCTTCGTGAGGAGGTCGTTACCTGTCACCTTCAAGTCTTTACGTTCCTGGTTGGCGAAGTTTACGTCGTAGTTCCCACCGTTCCGAAGTCCCCGAAGTAACAACTGGACTGTCTCCTGCGGGCTCTCGGCCCGAAATGCCAGAACCACCGCCTCCTGACCGGAGGGCGAGACGAAATCTACGGCCAGCCAACCATTCTGGTCCTTCCCCGTATCAACAGTCGGCAGCAGTTGGTAGCAGTCGCTTTGCAGCAGTTGGCGATAGCGCTTGTATAACTCCATATTTCGCCGCGCTGCCGTGAGCACAGGCTCGGGATACAGTGAGACCCGCTCCTTCAGTTGCCCGTTAATGGTCCCAAAGCCAAAGAGACTCATCATGCGACTCCGGAAGATCGTATCGAGCATTGCGGGATCGTTCGCGTAACGTTGAAGGTCCGGATCTTCCGAAACGATCCAAGCACCGTTGTACGCGCTCGGGTAGAGATGGCTCGCCACCACCGCGTTGTGGCGGACATGGTCCGAGGGATAACTGGCGTCGCTGAGCCAGTTCGACCGTATCGTTCGCGCCAGACCATAGTCGAGCCGGCTGCCATATCCGCACTGCTCCAGGATGAGATTGGGAAATGTCGCATGGAGATAGTTGAAGATCTCGTATTGCCCGACAAGCGCGGCGTAGCTTCCGTCGCCGGCCTGATGGCCGTGGTCTGCGCGATTGCAATTGGCCGGACTGGCCGGAATCCCCGAGTTGTCCCACTTGAGCCAATCGAGTTGAAATTCCCGGACAATGCGAGTCAATTCCTTCTTCAGGAAATCAAGATACTCGCGGCAGCCCAGACACACCTGATGTACCGCAGCTTTCCCAACCGGTGGGCTGGAGCGTCTGGTCCTTTCCATCGACCTGCGCAACCCACAGCTTTGGAATCGCTGTGCCGACGATCCGGCTGTCCACGACGTTTGGCCCCACCCACAAGCCGAACTTCATCCCTGTTTCATGCACACGATGCGAGATGCTGGCGAGCCCGAGGGGATACTTCTGCCGGTCGTCCGTATAGTGGCCAAGCCCGCATCCCCAGTCGCCAGTCCCCTTCTTCGACGAGCCCAGGTACCAGGAGGCGTCCATGTTAAAGACCTCCACGCCGAGCTTAGCCGCAAACTCCACTTCGTGCAGCAGTGCTTCCTGAACCCCTTCCGCTTCCGTCGCCCAAAAGTCGTACACAATCCACGGAGTGTTCTGCAGAGGGACAGGGAAGACGTGCTGACGCATGTAATGCCGCGCCGTAAGGAAGGCCTGTTCGAGGTTGCCGTGGGACAAGCCCAGAAATACTCGTGGCGCAGGGAGCCGCTCGCCGGCCGCCAAATCGTAGGTCAGATCGGCGACATCCACGCTGAGCCATGTCTCCATCGCCCTCCCTCTCGATTCGGTAACGCCAGCCACGCTCCCACTCGATTCCTATTAAGAGAAACTCGTCTTTGCCGACAGCTTCCAGGAGCAACAAGCCCGCCATATTCGGGCGCATTCCAGCGTCCGCCGGACAGTGCCACTGGGCCGTTGACAGGGATTGATTCCAAGCCATACTCGTTACGGCGGACGGCATGAACCTGCAGGGGTCCAAGGTCGTCCCGCAAGGCGAAACGGAAGGGACCGAATGCCGTGACGCCCGGGATCGAGGTTTTCAACGGCGTTGTGAAATTCAGCTTGAACCTCCAGAATAGGAACGCCGGTGAGGGCTTGCAGCGCGATGCTCGCACTGACACTATTCTCGGCCTGAGAAGTAAATTCGAAGCGATCACCGGCAACTTGGCGCGTGCGCGCGCCGGGCGAGGATGTCCATCTCTGAGATGGTCTCCCCACCGCCTCAAATACCGGCAAGAAGGAGCTTTCGGCGCCCACCCATTCAAAGCCCGTATTCGGGTTCCGTAGCGAGCGGAGCTGCGCAGCGCCCCCGGTTGGGAAATGTAACGTGAGCGAGAGGCTATCCGAGGTAAGAGACACATCCTCGCCTGCTGTAGCCCAGGCGGTCCGCGCAGCCAGCGTTGAGAACAGCAGGCCGCTACTTGTAACCTGGAGAAACTCGCGCCGAGTCGTGCCGAACGGTTTTAGCGGAACCGGCATTTTTGCTCCCTGCTCACCCTATTCATGAAAGGGGCCTTTGTCTCGAACCTGCCATCAGCCGGCAACACCGCTCTCGCGAAAGCGCGCCTCCATTGATTCACTTTTCTCGGGTGCCCAAGCCAAGTGAGCTACCGAAAATAAAGAGCGGGCACACCAGATGAAACGGTCGGAGACTTCATTAAAGTGCGACCTGCCTCGACGACTAGACGAGGCAGGTCGATAAACGGGGAGGGCAAATTTCAGAAGGTCAACTGGGCTCCAATCTGCATACGCCGCTTGAAGTCCACAATGCCAGTGATCTGTCCCGCCGTGCTAGTGTCAACACTAGAGTTGGGATTTTGGAGATTGGTATGGTTGAACGCGTTGAACACATCCCACTTAAGGTCCAGGTGAACCTTTTCAGCAAATACAAAAGTCTTTTGTAACGATAGATCGGCGGAAGAGAAGCGTGGGCCCAATAAGATATTGCGGCCCGAATCGCCGTATACGTAGGGAGCAGGCACCGTAAAGGCATCCGGGTTGAACCACAGGAATCGATTGGGATTAGACACTCTCGGATTCCCGGTGATATCTGGTCTCAAGCCGATGGTGGAATTCAGGGACGCATTGTTGGCAAGCGTCGGGGTAAAGTAAAGCCCGCCTTCAAAGTTATAAATGCCACTTAAGATCCAGCCCCCAATGAAGGCCTCCGCCGTGCGGTTCAAATCGCTTGCAAATATCTGGCCCTTGCCGAACGGAAGATTCCAGACCGCGGCGGACACCCAGGAAAAGGGACGTACAGAATCCGAGTTTCCATAGTTGCTTGCAAAATTAAACTGATTTTGGGGACCGAAGGTTCCTTCATCAAGCGATTTTGCCCACGTGAAATTACTCAACAAGTTAAAGTTACTTCCGAAGCGCTTTTGAACGGAGGCCTGTAACGAGTTGTAATTACTTCTGAAATCCGGATAGCCACTGAGCTGGTTGTTCCGCTGATTTTCACTAGTGGTCCACCCAAACTTCGCGAAATAGGGTCGCCGCGGATTGAAAGCCCCGGGGCCGGGAATTGGAGCATTCACATCAACGTTGTCCCACAAGTGACGGCCTATGTTTCCTAGGTAAGCCAACGTAAAGCTAAAGTCATGTGGAAACAGCTGCTGCCATGTCACATTCCACGCATCGTTGTAACTGTGAGGATAATCTCCAGTGCCCGGGAAGTATTGACTGAAACCATTCGGAAGGGGAATCAATCCGTTTGCAGGATAGGGAGGAAGTGGAGCAGGCAGACCGGGGCCCTGGTCAAGGGTAAATGGCAGCGGCGCATACGGGGTCGTCGGGCTAAATGACTGACTCTGCTTGATCGGCCAGCAGCAGCCTTCCGTGCCAAAGGACGCTCCGTATGGGTTGAGGAAGTAGCTGCGGCCGTATCCACCGCGGAGGACCGTCGTGTTGGTCAACTGGTACGCAGCTCCGACACGCGGCGCAAACTCAGACTTTAAGGTCACAACCCCCGCATACTTACCAGCTAAGTTGGTTAACTCTACGTTGCCCGTGTTTAAATTCAGGTTTCCAACGCTCTGGCCGTCGGGAGTATAGATAGGAGTGGTGTAATCCCATCGCAGCCCTAAAATGAGGTTAAGCTTAGGTGTGACCTTCCAGGTATCTTCACCATAGAAGGACAATCTCCACTGCTTTTCCTGCGGCTGAACCAGTGTTATGTCCCTCCCAAAGCTGTCGCTGAGGCCGAGTAGAAAACTCGCCATACCTAGGCCTGAGTTCGGCACATCTGCGTTGCCAGTGAGATTTTGAGAAAAATCGAAGGACCCCCGACCACTGACATCTGTCCGGATCCCGTAAAACTTGTGGAAATCCCCGCCAAATTTGAAGGCATGGTGGTTCACTGTCTTAGTCCAGGTGTCGTAAAACTCCAAATTAGTCTCGTGCTCAAAGAATGGTAGGCCGATATCGCCCATGGTGAAGGCGCTCGTTGGGCCATCAACCGTTAGTGTCGGTAACCCGCTTGTGTAGACTGTGCCGAGATTGATATCTGGAATCCCTACCTTGGTCGCAGTGTCATATGCCGCATCCAGTTGTAGCTCCGAAATGACGATCCGCGAAAAGGCAAAGCGAAAATCCTGCTGCAAGGTGGGAGAAAACGTGCGCTGATAGTTGACCATGGCACTGTAGACGTCGTCATTCGAATCACCTGAGTTTGGAATACCTCCCAGCGGTGGACCGCCGCCCAGGACACCGAATACATTATTGGTCAGGAAGTGCGCATGAAAATAGCTGAACTTCCCAAATAGGAGTGTCTTGGGAGACGCTGGAAAGTCTACGCGCGCATCGACCTGATTCTGGTCGAAAATACCCGGGCGAGAGATCGTGTAGTTATTGTCGTTTGCATTGGGATTTGTTGGCGACGGCAACAGGGCCAGAAGATTCGTTGTGGCCGGACTAATGCGATCAGGGCAAATCACGTTGAGGACACCGTTGCACGAGAACTGGGTACGCCCGGTTCCGTCGGGGTTGCCCGTGGCCGGGTCATAGATCGGGTTGGTCGCCGCGACCGAACTGAAGTCGCCGAGTCGAAATGGAGCGACTGGTGCTGTATAGAGACTGGAGGTTGAGAGATTGTTTCGCATTCCCTGATAGTCGCTAAAGAAGAAGAGCTTGTCTTTCAGGATTGGACCACCAATGCTGCCGCCGAACTGATTCCAGACGTTCCCAGGCACCCCATTGGGTTGGCTAAACGAATCTGCGGCAAAGAAGCCGGCGGTGCGGTAATACTCGAATGCAGAACCATGGAAATTGTTCGTGCCTGACTTAGTGGTCGTCTGAAAGACTCCGCCACTGACACTTCCGTATTCGGCATCGTAGTTGCTCGTTGTGAACTTTACTTCCTGGACGGAGGCATTCGTCGGCACGAGGAGAGAGTAGCCTTGGATCACCTCGGTATTGTCAACGCCATCCAGTATGTGGGCGTTGTTATTCGGCTGGCCGCCGTTGATATTCACATTAAAGTCTTCGCCGGAATTTTCCGGATGAATATCGAGTTGACCAGACGGCATGGACACTCCCGGGGCTAGAAGCGTGAGCCGGGTGACGTTGTTGCCGAAAGTGGGAAGGTTGTTAATTTGATTTGCTTGAATACTCAGGCTGACTTCGACAGAATCAGTCTGAAGAATAGGAGCCTGGCTGGTAACGGTCACCGTGGAGGTCGCTGCACCGACTGTCAATGCGACATCTATGGGAACGATAGTCCCTGCCTCGACCGTGATGTTCTCCCGGACGAACCTTTCGAAGCCGGCCTTGGTGACAGTGATCGAATAGGTGCCTGGCAGAAGGCTGGGAAATCGATAGAGGCCCACGAGATTCGTGGTGCTCTGGTCGGCGACTTGGGTATTCGTGTTTGTGGCTTCCACTGTTGCGTCAGTGAGCACTGCGCCGGAGGGATCTTTCACATAACCTGTGATGGCTCCGGTGACGGCTGTTTGCGCGTGCAACGAGCCAGCGCATATCAGCAGCAACACTCCTATTAATGTCTGGAGACGATTTAGTGCCGCCTTCATTGTGACCTCCTTTGGGGATCGGTTCTCTGTCATCTGCCCATTACATGCTCTACCTTGTTTGGCCGCGCTTCTGAATCTTTTAAGGCCCGCGTTAGAGCGATCCGGGCCAGATGCGGTCCTCGCTCCCAATGTCGCAGGAAGTTAAACTCACTCCTCAGGCGGGTGTCAATATAAATTTTGTCAACACTACTGTCAACAGTCGTGTGACGAACAACTCAGTACCGCGCCTAATGCTGAGACATCGCTCCCATAAGGTGCACGCACCTACCGACGTAATACGGTAGACAACTCTCCAGACGGAGACGCCGCCCCATCGTGTCTCTCCTCGCTGTCATGGAGCACTGCCTCAAGCCCTATTTCTAAGAATGATGCCGACAAAAGTGTCATCGAGTTCACCGAGCGCAGTGATCAATAAGGAAGCCGTTATCGCTGGTCGGGGCAAGCCTCGTCGAGGGACGGCGGCACACCGTCATATGCTAATCTGGCATTTCTATGGGAACTCCAAAGACGAAGACTGCTAAGAAAGAGCGTGGGCTTCCCGCAGGGGAGCGAGTGGAAGCGCATCTGCGAAAAGCCATATATGCCGGCACGCTACGGCCGCGGCAACGAATCATTGAAGAAGACCTCGCCCGCGAGTTAAAGGTGAGCCGGGGTCCTGTGCGAGAGGCTTTACTAAGGCTGGAGCGCGACGGCCTTGTAGTAACCACATCGCGGCGCGGCACATTTATCCGCGATATCTCTTTTACCGAAATCGGGGTAGTCTTTCGCATGCGGGCCAAGCTGGAGGGCCTTTGTGCTCGCTATATGAGGGAAGATGCGTCCATTGATCCCTCTAATGTGCTTGAGCCTGTACTGAAGAAATTAAAAGCGGCCGCCGAAAAGAACAGCGAGGAACGGTTTTTTCACGCGGACATGGAGCTTCATCGCACGATCTGGAAGGCGTCCAACCAGCCCCTGCTCTATGGCACATTAAACTTGGTGATGAATCCATATATTTTTATGATTGCTCGGGCCTATTCTTCTCAGGTTGCTATGGGCCGCCGTTTTGAGCATCATGAGCGATATGTGAAAATGCTGTTGAGAACCTCGATAGCCAGGATTGAAGAGGAGGTCGAGCGATACTTTTCCGAAGTGTACACACAGACCTTTGATCGCATTTCACCGTTCCCAGCTTTCGCTTTGCATGGCTGGTCGGGCGACCCCAGAGACGGCAGCGGGTCCCGGCAATCCCGCTAATGACAAACGGGAATCCTAAGTCCTCTTAACGAGCGTGGCCCCCCCATCAATCAGGAGCGTTGAGCCCGTCATGTAATCGGAGTCTTTGCTGCAGAGGAAGGCATATCCGTCGGCAACGGACTCCGCGGTTTGCATCTCGTTAAGCGGAATTGCTGCTGATACGCGTCCGCGAAAATCCGGTTGTACATCATGCAGCTTTTTGCTGAGACCGGCATATACGATACCCGGAGCCAAAATGTTAACGCGTATTCCTTGCGATGCAAGTTCCTGAGCCATAACCATGGCCATCATCTTGACTGCCGATTTGCTGCAAATGTAAGAGGTGCCCTCGGGGAACGGCATGTCTTGCACCCAACTTCCGGTGAAAAGTAGTTTGCCACGGACGCCGCGTATCGGCTCTTGCGAGACCATCACCCTTGCAGCCAACTGAGCGAGATTGAACGCTCCGTAGAAATTGACCTCCATCGTTGTTCTTAGATTTGCCGGGTTTATTTCGAGAAACGGCTCGTTGATCACGGTGCCCGCGTTTGCAATCATGACATCCACACGATTGTGGCTCTCTAAGGACTCTGTCAATGCCGACTGAACAGCGTCGCGGTCGGTAACGTCGCACGCTAGATGGGTTACGTTTGCGCTGTTGAGAAGATCGGCGGAAAGCAGCTCCTTCGGACTTCGATCCAGAAGAATGACTCTGGCGCCTTCCTCAATGAGTCGACGCGCGACAGCTTGACCGATATCCCCACATCCTCCGGAGATCGCTACCGTTGTTTGCTCCAGCCTCTTCAGTTCAGTCACTTGGACCCTCGGGTCGATATTGGTTGTGAAGCTTACGGCTAAGGTTTAGACGCAGTACCTATGGGCATGATTCGTGACTCTCTACTCAACTGTGAAATGGAACCATGCTTCGGGTCTGCAATACGTCACAGAATCTATATACGGCGTTATCGACTGTCAACAAGATAGTTGACATTTGGCCAGTGTGCTGTGCTAGCATTTGCTTTCCCTAACGCGGGATTAGTTCTTATTCGCATCCATATGACTTTAAAGTCGACTTCCTTTGAAGGGCAGACAGTACTCGTGACAGGCGCGGCTCAGGGCCTGGGCAAGGCGTCCTCTGTCGCATTTGGCCGTCGCGGGGCCCGAGTGGCCATGGTTGATTTGAATGAAGCCGTGCTGAACGACACAGTTGCAGAGCTTCGAGATCAAGGGATTGAATGCGCAGGCATCGTGGCAAACATCGCAGAGTCCGGAGCTCCCCAGACCATCGTAGAGAAGACACTGACTGCCTTCGGTAGCCTCAATATTTTGGTCAACAATGCGGCGGTATCTTCAGTGGAGGCTCTGCTAGATGTCACTGAGAGCGAATGGGACAAAGTGTTTGCGGTAAACGTAAAGGCGTTGTTCTTCCTGTTACAAGCATCAGCACGTGTGATGAAGACCGCCGGAGGGGGAAGAATCATCAATGTCTCCTCCCCGGGTACACGAATGACATTGACGAACTACACCTCATACGCGACATCGAAGGCCGCTGTAGACTATATCACCCGCACAGCCGCGGCGAACCTTGGGCCATATGGAATCACAGTCAACGCGATTGCGCCAGGCAGGATGGATACTCCAATGCAGCGGATCACCGAAGAGTCGAACGCTGCTGCTATGGGAGTCGACTTAAAAAGCTATATCGAGTCTCGCACTGTCGATATTCCGTTGCGGCGGCGCACCACTCCTGAGGAAGTTGCTGAGGGAATCGTGTGGCTTGCGACACAAGAGGCGTCGTATGTTACTGCGAATCGCCTGAATATCTCGGGCGGATTGGAACTTGATTGATGCCCCCGCCACGCGTTTCCAGGTCAACTCTTATCACGATCCGGAAATGACTGTCTTCGGCATGGCATGTTCGATGGTCAGATTGGTGCCGCTTGAGAATAACTAAGGTCGAAACAATCCGCCACGTTGCGTTCCCGAATCTTCTGTGGGTACAACTTTATTCGGACGACGGGTTGGTCGGCCTGGGGGAAACTTTCTATCTGCCGGCGGCCGTCGAATCAGTAATCCATGATGTAATTGCAGCCTTTATTCTGAATCGAGACGATTGCTCTCCCGAGAGCGTCTGGGATCAGGTTTTTAGCTATTGCAACTTTTTCGGCCACGCCGGGGCCGAGATGCGCGCGCTTTCCGCGGTTGATATTGCCCTTTGGGATCTTCTAGGACAGAGAACAGGTCAGCCAATCTATCAGCTGCTCGGCGGCAAGCTGAGAGAAGCGATTCCCATCTACAACACCTGTGTCGACACGGAGATTTACCGGGACCAAGAAGGTTTTACGGAACGGCCGGGCGCGCTGGCCAAGGACCTGCTCGCACAGGGTATCAAGGCCATGAAAGTGTGGCCTTGGGATCGCTTCGCGCCGAAATGGGAGACGGCAGCAGTTGCCGGACCGGCTGGATACTTGTCTATGGGACCCTCTGGTTCGTTTCTATCTTTGAAAGATCTGGACGCCGGGCTTAGCGTTGTCAAAGAAATTCGAGATACTGTCGGCAGAGACATTGAGATCTTGATTGAAGGGCACTCCCGATGGGACCTCAACTGTGCCATCAAGATCGGCAGGGCCTTGGAACCATATGACGTGCTGTGGATGGAAGATATGATGAAGCCGGAAAGTGCCGCCGATCTGTCCAGGCTCGCTTCCGAAACACGTGTTCCGCACAGCGTCAGCGAGCGTCTTTTTACAAGATATGCCTACAGGCAAGTCCTCGAGGCGCGCGCCGCGCACATTATCATGCCGGATTTGGTGTGGACCGGGGGAATCACGGAAGGACACAAGATTGCTATTCTTGCTGACGTCTTCCATCTCCCGATTGCGCCTCACGATTGCACAGGTCTGGTGACGATTTTTGCGAATCTACATGTCTGTGCTGCGAGCCCAAACGCCATGATTTTAGAGACGGTGCGCGGCTTCTGCGAAGGCTGGTACCGGTCGGTTTACACAGACAATGTTGAAATCGAGGATGGCAAGGCCGCCTTCCCAGATGTTCCGGGTCTTGGCACGCGCCTCAAACCGGAGTTTGTGGCGGAATCAGGGACTTCTACGCGGATCAGTGTTGCTGATGAGTTGAAGAACTAAACGATGCGCCGATAACTCTATGAGCCGGTGAGGTTTCAGGCTTCGAAATCAAGTTCTTCGCCCACCTGAGGGATAATTGCGGTCCCTCTACCTCCTAGTGACGTGTAGGTGTCGACAAAAAGTTTAGGATCGAGTGTTTCATCGGCACTGTTACTCCGGTCTGCCCAGAGTAAATGATGAATTGGAATTACCTGTGCAGCTCCCAGATGCCATGCGAGCAATGCGGACTCGTAGGCATCCATGTTTCCTCCGACGCCATTGATGCAGAGCATTGCTACGTGAGGCGCATGAGATTTGAGTCTCCGCAGCCGCACATCATATTCGGTATCTCCGCTGTGATAGATTTTCAGCTCTCCGATCTGAAGCAAAACCCCGACAGCATCAGGGACCTCCCAGCCAGGTACGCCAGCTTCGTGCCGTGCGGGCGTCGCGTCAATCCTTACATCCTTCAGATATATTGGTTCCCCTGGCACGAAGGGAATAATTTGGCCTCGGGCCACGCCCCAGCTCAGGGCCCGCGCCATCGCGCTGGGTGGCATGACCAACTTGGCGTTTCCGTTATTGCGAGCAATTGTGGGAATGGAACCTGGGTCCAGATGATCTTCGTGCCAGTGCGTTGAGATAATCGCGTCGGCACGGAGATCATCTGCCGCAATCGGTGGCGGAAATGCTCGCTTTCTACCGAACATGGATTCCACGCAATTTGAAAGATAGGGGTCAACACAAATGACAGTGCCTTGATGTGTCTTGAATACAAAGCCGGATCCGCCCAGCCACCAGGAGGAAACATGATTGTCCGCAACCTGCTTGGACGCAATGCGTTCTGCCAGATCTGCGTTTTCGTTCATCACACAACTTCTTCCCGGAACGTGGTCTGGCCCAGACGCCTTTCCCACCCTTCCTTATGTACATTGAGGTACGAATACGGATCATACGGATGTTGCCTGGCCACATCTAAGTTCAGGTCCAGTCCAAGGCCAGGTCCGGCTGGCAAGCTCAAATGTCCGTTCGTCGTGTCAATTGTGGGGATCCAAGTGACCAATTCCTTAGTCCATGACTCATTAAAAGCATCAAAATGCTCCTGTATCAGAAAGTTGGGGACGCAAGCAGCGAGTTGCAGGCAGACAGCGGTTGCGACTGGTCCGCCGCTTTGGTGCGGCGCGATAACGCTGCCATGTGCCATAGCAAGATGCGCAACGGCTAATGTGTTGGTAATCCCGCCCAGGCTCATGGGTTCCGGCTGAAAGATGTTGACCGCACCGCCCGACGCGAGGGTATAGAACTGACCGACGGTATCATACATTTCTCCTGTGGCAACTCGGATGGGGCACTGCGCCGCGACTGAGTTCGCCGGTAACTCCCGTTCGCGGGTGGTTGGCTCTTCCCACCAATAGATATCAAGAGGGGCCAATTTCCTCGCCGTACGCAGGGCGTCGGCTTCGGAAAACCGCGCATGAACGTCGATGAGGATTCGCAGGTCACGGCCGAAGCGAGAGCGAAGCGCCGCCACGATCTCATACGAGAGTTCCAGCTCATAGCTATCGATAAAGTCACGCGCGGTTCCGAAGGGATCGAGTTTGAGCGCATGAAATCCCTTGGCGACTACCTCCTCTGCGGCGGCTACAAACGCCTGAGGAGATCTCTCCGTCCGGTACCAGCCATTTGCATAACCCAGGATTGACTCTCGAACCTTCCCTCCGAGCAGCTGGTAAATCGGAACACCCAGCGATTTCCCGAGAATATCCCAGCAAGCGACCTCGATTGCAGCTACCGCAGTTCGGTGGATATGGCCCCCATCAAGAGAGACACTGTCCATGAGGCGTTTGGAAAGAGCGTTAACCAGCAGTGGATCCTGGCCAATTACGAGATGCTCCAGCTCGCGAATTGCAGCTTCGGTTGTGCGAATGAAACCATTCAAGGTTCCTTCACCGATGCCATGCAGGCCGCTGTCGGTTGAGACACGCACAAATAACCAGTTCTTCCAACCAGCATTCACCGAGATCGTCTCAATCGAGGTGATCTTCATTCGATTTACCTAGTCCGGAAATAGGAGATCTGCCGTTACTTTCGACGGCTCTCCCCACGAATCAGCTCTAAAGCAGCATTGGCAATGTCTTCTGAGTCCATTCGATAGCGGTGCACAAGGTAGGGAATCGAGCCGCTCTCGCAGAAGCAATTCGGAATTCCGACGCGCTTTAGTTGGACCGCCATTTCAGCATCCACTATAGCGTCCGCAACTGCAGTGGCTAATCCACCCGTTGTGAAATGGTTCTCGGCTGTGACAACCCGCGGGATCTTCTTCACAAGCGCTAAAACTGCCTCGGTATCAAAAGGCTTGAGGGTGCTCACATGCAGCAAGGCGGCGCTCACACCGCTGCTGTTGAGTTGCGCTACGGCCTTGAGAGCTCTCGCTGTCATCAGGCCGGTGCTGATGATCGCTACGTCGCTACCTTCACATAGCAACCTGGCTTTTCCGATTTCGAATTGGTATGTCTCCGGATCAAGGACGACGGGGACTTGACCCCGCAGCAAACGCATGTAGACGGGTCCTTCATAACGAGCGATTGCTGAAACAGCCTGACCCAATTCGGTCGCGTCGCAGGGATCGATAACCGTAAGGTTTGGTATGGATCGCATCAGAGCAAGATCTTCTATGCCCTGGTGTGTTCCGCCGTAGCCGGTGGTCAAGCCCGGAAGGCCGGCAATAATTTTGACGTTTGCACCTCCCAATGCGGCCCCAATTGCAATAAAGTCATACGCGCGCCTGGTCGCAAATACGCAATATGTCGTGGCGAAAGGTACGAATCCTGTCCGGGCAAAACCTGCCGCGACACCGATCAGATTCTGCTCGGCCATGCCGATTTGAAAAAATCGCTCGGGAAAGCGATTAGCGAAAAGATGGATATCAGTGTACTTGCCTAGATCTGCGGTGAGTCCCACAATGCGTGGATTGGCTTCCGCCTCGCGAATCAGCGCTTCTCCAAACGGCGCTGTCGCCGTTCGCTCCGCTCCATAGATATCCGAGCTGAGAATGTTGCCCGTGACACCCGATTTGGCTGCTGAGACGCTCATGCACTCCTCTTGGCTCTCGGTGGGGCGTTTTCCTCAAGCTGTTCTCGAGCTAACCGCCACTCATCGGGCTCGACTCGAATGAAATGATTCTTATCCCGCTCCTCGAACGCGCGCACTCCCTTTCCCATCAGAGTGTCGAGAACGATCGCATGAGGCTTTCCGGAGTTCTTCTTGGCTGCGTCGATAGCGCCGACTATTGCGTGTATATCGTTGCCGTTAATGCGCTGCGTGTCCCAGCCAAAGGCCGTCCATTTCTCCTGCACAGGCTCGACATTTAGAACCTGTCTCGGCGGCCCGTCGGCTTGTTGATCGTTGCAATCAATAAAAGCGAAGAGATGGTCGAGCCGATGATGGGCAGCCGCCATCGCCGCCTCCCAGGTTGAACCTTCCTGGAGTTCGCCATCCGAAAGGAGATTGAATATGCGGGAAGATCTTGTATCCAGGCGTACGCCCAAAGCCATGCCCACAGCTTGTCCAAGACCGTGACCCAGTGAGCCCCCAGTCATTTCGAATCCTGGGGTAATTTCACTGCCGGACATTTCAAGTCTGGATTCATCTGCGCCATAGGTGTCAAGCTCCTCGACTGTGATTACGCCAGCTTCCGCCAGTGCCGCATACAACCCGATTGAATAGTGCCCGATAGAAAGAAGAAAGCGGTCACGATCCGGCCATGCTAGGTTTTGCGGGTTGTACTTCATCTCCTTGAAGTAAAGGACCGCCAGCAGGTCGGCTATCCCGAGGCCCTGCCCAACATAACCCTGCCCTACCCGCTCTCCCATGCGGAGGATGTGCCTTCGCAACGAGAGAGCATGAAGCTCCAGCGACCCGATTCTCGTTGCCTCGGCAGAAGCACCTATGCCACGACTCATGGAACCTCATGTCTTGCTCAGACTGAAACATCACTCGAACGACTATTGTCGGACGGGCCAATTAGGTCGCTGCTTTATGCGCCTGTCGCCCACCGCTAGGCGCTAATGCAAGGATCGTTATAGAAGAACGTTTCCGTTCCTGTCAATACAAGAGAGATGACATAATTGTTGACATTATGCTCATCAGATTCGTGTATCTCTGTTGAGCGGGGCCTCTTCTCGATTGTCGATCTTCCTGATCTTTCACCCCGGTGCCTGTGCGCTATTGAAATCTGCGCACGCGCGTTGCGGCCCAGTTTAGATTCGACGCTTCCTTCGTGTGTCGGCAATATTGTGGACAATCGCCAGGCGGTGGTGTAACGTCCGAGTGCTGCCGACTGAGAATATCTCGGCCTAGGGAGCCCGGCAAACATCAAATCGATTCTGCCACGCGCAGCACCGTATGCGATCAGGGTAGATCAGCTCCCTCGTTGTCGCGCCAGGGATAAATCTGGATAGTCAAAGCACTCTGGGAGGACTAATGACATCGAGGCTGACAAGCAAATGGCTTCTTGGGCTGATTGTTCTATTCGCGATGTCCACTTGGGCGCAAGTCTTCGATCTATCGGCTGATTTCTCCCTTGCTAAAAATCCAAATGCGGCCTGGGAATATGGCTTTTCCGCTACAAACTCTTTAGCGGCCGACCAGTTTCAGCTCGACCAGAAATCCGTGATGATGGGCCCCATCGGCTTCTGGCATCCGACCCAAGGTGACGCGCCTGGTCCGGGTTACTATCCGTACATCGCCTACAACAGCACGAAAGATACCCAGGTGGGGTCAAAGGGATGGGCCATCTCTGACGGTCAGATCGCAATGGAAGGCAGCAATACCGGCCAGTACAGCCTCGTTCGCTTCGTGGCTCCGCGTACAGGCAACTACTCTGTAAATGCCAAATTCGTTGGCATTCACTACGGCCTCTCCACGACTGATGTCCACGTATTAAGAAATGGCAGTTCTGTCTTCGACGCGGATATTGACGGCTATGGAGGAGATCCTGCATTTCACCCGGTACAAGGATCAAATCCCCGGGCGGAGTATTCGGGTCAGATGCAACTGAAGGCCAATGACAAAATCACATTTGCCGTGGGATACGGTAAGAACAAAACTAACTATGGCGATACGACAGGTTTGTCGGTGAGAATCGTGTTACTCAGCGAGAGCAAGTCTGGCAAGCGATAGTCGCTAGCCCTGCCCAAAGCGCGGAGTCACTAAGCAATAATCATGGTTATGTCAGCAAGAATGTTGACAAAGCTCTAGGGGGAGAGCAAGCTTATCTGGTTTCGCGGCAGTGTGACGCGTGGCAAATGAAGGCCCCGTTCGGGGTGCCGAATAATTCAGGAAAACTTGCGGGAATGGGAAGCGAACTAGGCATCTTGTTAGCGGTGGGCGCCGGCCTAATGGTCGGCAATTGCATGCTTCCCCTCAATTATCTACGCAAGTGGCGCTGGGAAAACGCATGGATCATCTTCACGCTGGTTGCCCTGGTGCTGATGCCATGGGCTCTAGCCTTTTTCAGAGTGCCAAATCTTCTGTCGGTCTATCGTCACGTCAATTTAGCCAGCTTCATGATTCCTTTCCTGTACGGCGCTGGATGGGGAGTCGCCCAGGTGCTCTTCGGGTTGGCGGTGATTCGTGCCGGGATGGCCTTGTCGTTCGCAATCACGATTGGGCTGAGTGCCGCGTTGGGCAGTCTAATCCCTATTCTCTTGCGTCATCCACAAGCTCTTGTTACCGGACGTGGATTAGTACTCCTGCTGGGACAGGTGCTGATGGTGACGGGCGTGGTCGTGTGTTGTTGGGCCGGGCGTAGGAGAGAGAGGGAGCAGAAGGCGGAGGCGGCATCACCAGCCAGGTCGTATGCGGCCGGAGTCTCGTTGGCGGCGCTTGCTGGTCTTCTCGCGCCGATGCTCAATTACGCTTTGGCTTTTGGCGACACCCTGATCCTCGAGGCCATTCGGCAAAATACCCTGCGTGCAGATGCGCCCTACGCGGTTTGGCCAATTGCTCTTGCAGGGGGCGCGGTGCCAAACCTTATCTACCCTCTGTGGTTGCTCCGGCGCAACAAGACGTGGACTAACTTTCTCCCACTATGGCCCGAGATCACTCTGGGAATGATCATGGGTCTTCTGTGGATGGGTTCCGTAGCGATCTATGGAATGGCCACAACATTACTGGGAGTTCTTGGCGCGTCGATTGGGTGGAGCATATATCAGATTTGCATCATCGTAATGGCAAACGTGTCGGGTTGGATTGCCGGTGAATGGAAAGGTGTGAGCCAGCTTTCAAAGCTCATATTGTGGAGCGGCTTACTACTGCTCGGAACCGCAACCGTGGCCATTACTTATGGCAATCACTGACCCACCCTTCCCCTGATTAAGCAGCATCAGTTCTGATATTTGCAGGACCGTACTTGCGAGTCTTCCTTCCTGCCAAACCGCCGGTGCCGCTTTGGTGTCCCTTCGATTTTCACGCCGAGTGAGGCGATCCACCGCCGAAGCCTGGTGCTCAAGAGCCGTCGTCTGGACCGGCGACGCGTCGAAGACCTCGAAGGTCGACCAGCGAGCTCCGTCGTTGCGGAAATGAACGCAGCCATTCAGGAGAGCGTTCAGCGGCCGCTGGCCAGCTTCCAGGAACAAATGTCAAGCACAGAAGCCGCCACGCGTTAGCTGGTACATGGATCAAAGAAGCGATGCCCGATGATCCTAATGCTAACCGATTCGCAAGTGCTAGCCGGCTGGCAGGGATTTTCTGTCGATAAAAATCACGGGCACCAACTCGCAGCCGTCTTTTCCACGATTTCGTCGACTTCAGCAACGTGTTGAGGATGCGAACTGTGGCACTCCCCGTGCATGAGTTAAGGTACCCGAGGTATGCCCCTGCCTCGCAGAGCGGCGGCAAAAGAAGCTTGATCTCGTCCAGACTGGTCAGAAGCCTCGCGACCAGACCGATTACAATGAGGGCCCAGCAAGGACAGGCGACGGGGTTCGTTTTCCCAGAGGTCAACGGAGGTGAAATGTGGCAGTAGAAGCAGCGAGTCCCGCAACCAAAGAACCGCCGATGGCGCAGCCTCCGGTGACACCGCCCGCGCCTTCGCCACGTTGGCAAAGAGACCTTACGCCGGTATTGGTTCTACTCCTCGCTCTGGCGGTCCTGGTTACCCTGACCCGGAACTGGAATTCCTGGGAAGGTGGCCATGTCGAACAAGTTACCGACGATGCCTATGTTCGCGGCGATCTCACCCCGCTCAGTACGAAGGTGGCCGGAATCGTTCAAAGTGTGGCGGTTTCCGACTATCAGCAGGTACACAAGGGAGACCTCATCGTTGAACTTGAGGGCAGCGATTATCAGGCGCAGGTTTCCCAGGCGAATGCGGCCGTGGAGGCGGCCAGGGCTGCCATCGAGAACAACCTTCGCCAGCGTCAGCTCGAAGACGCTCGCATCGATAAGGCGCTTGCCGGAATCGATGAGGCTAAAGCCCAGATTGCGGCAGCGCAGGCCGGCAAGGACGCTGTTGAAGCTCAATTGATACGTGCTCGCGCGGAGAGAAAGCGGCAGGAGACCCTCCGTCAAGCTAACGCAGCAACTCAGCAGAAACTTGAAGCTGCTGTTGCTGATGAACAGCAGCTCGCGGCTCAGTTCGCCAGCCGCGACGCTGATCTGTCGGAGGCCAAAACCGGATTGCGCAGCAGCGAGCTGGCTGTTGAAACGGAGCGGCGTCAGAAGATTGTCCTCGAGTCTCAGGAGGCGCAGCTTGCCGCCGATCTTCACGCCAAGGAAGCAAGTCTGGTGGTCACTCAAGTAAATCTCGGCTACACGAAGATCTATGCGCCGGGAGATGGGAGCGTGGGAGAACGGCAAGTCCGCCCCGGTCAGTTGGTGTCTCCCGGGACGCAGGTCATCGCTTTCGTCGACAGTAAGCGGTGGGTGCAGGCGAATTACAAAGAGACCCAGCTAACCAACGTAAAAGTTGGCGATTCAGCCGAGATTCGGGTTGACCAATTCCCGGGGCAGGTCTTCCATGGCAAGGTCATCGAGATCGCACCGGCCAGTGGATCGCAATTCGCATTATTGCCGCCCGACAATGCGACCGGCAATTTTACGAAAGTGGTACAGAGAATCCCGGTGAAGATTGCGCTCGATGATACAAACCAGGCCGGCATTTTGCGCCCGGGACTCTCGGTGACCGCTACCGTCCGCACGAGAAGGTAGAGCATTTGCAGGATGAGTGATGAGAATAGCGGGGTTCCATTCGGCGACAACAGACAGCTTCCTGTTAGCGTCGCTGGACAGAAGCCGTAGATCCTAAATTCAGACGGGAACTAAGTTACACAATCGCATATCATGGCTGCTTCCACAACAATAAGTCGTCCTCCCACGCCACTGGAGATTGCACAAGCAACGGCTAACGCGATTCCCTGGGAGATTTCCACCCGACCTGTGTTGGGAATAATCGGCGTCCTCATCGGAGCCCACCTCGTCACGCTTACCGGCCGCATGTTAAGCCTGGGGCTCACGGATCTGAAAGGCCACCTCGGCATCAGCTACGATGACGGCGCGTGGCTCGACAGCGCCTATAACGCGTCCCTCATGTTTATCGGGCCCTTCAGTGTCTACATCGGAGGTCTGCTCGGACCGCGCCGCGTCCTTCTGTTTGCGTCAGCAGTTTTTGCTCTGACCTGTGCTTTCTTGCCGCTCATTCATAGTTACAGTCTGCTGGTTGCGGCGTTGATTGTCGCAGGACTGACATCAGGCACCTTTTACCCGCTCACCCTGACCTTCGCACTGCGCATAAGTCCCCTTCGATATCTGCCTATTACGATGGCGTTCTATGCCACGGCTATCGATGGAGCGGTGAACGTTGCGCCATCTCTCTATGGCTGGTACCGCGACCATCTTTCCTGGCATTGGATGTTCTGGAATTCGGCTGTCATTGCACCGGTGATGTTTGTCCTTGTCTATGTTGGGATACCGGCAGCGCCCGCCCGAAAAAAAGACGGCCCTGCGCCGCCAAGCTTCGTCGGGTTTCTGTATCTGAGCGCGGGACTGGCCCTGATGTTTATTGCCCTCCAGCAAGGCCAGAGGCTCGATTGGTGGCGCTCCGGACTCTACAACGGGCTGTTCTGGTCCGGCGCATTCTTCCTGCTGTGCGCTTTGATACGACGAATGCGCGGCCCTAACTGGCTGGTAGCCCTTCCTTATATCTGGCGACGGAACACGGTTCTACTGGGAAGCTTGCTGTTTTGGTTTCGGTTCACTCTTGTCTTAACCATCATCCTGATCCCGCAGTCTCTGGCCATCCATGGACTCGAAGCCGATCAGATTGGACCGGCCGTAATCTGGAGCGCGGCCCCGCTCTTGCTCGTCGCGCTTACGGGAGGCCTTTTGATGCTTAGCGGCCTGGATCCCAGGCTGCTCTTTGCTGCCGGGTTGGCATGCACGGCGCTGTCGGCGATCTTATGCGCTCACTACTCGAGTGCGTGGGCGGCAGAGAATTACTATCGCACCGAGTTGCTCACCGGGGTCGGACAAGCCTTTGCCCTTATTGGGCTGGTGGGATGCATCATCCTGCAGGGAGTATTCACAGGAGGCTTGTCGAAGCCTCAGTACATCCTCACCTTTTCCGCATTCTTCCACGTCATTCGCCTGTTTGGTGGAACAGCCGGCGCCATATACATGGGCCACTTTCTCGCGGTACGTGAGCAGCTGCACTCCGATCTTCTTGGGCTGCACGTCAGCACCTACAACTGGATCACCGATGCGAATATTCACGCGATGACGGCTGGAGTCTTCGGGAAGTCCTCTGGGCTGCCATCGGCCGCGGAGCGTGCGATCGATCTCGTCAATTCTCGGCTGCGCCTTCAGGCGTATTCGTTGAGCCTCATCGACGGGTTCCTGCTGGTCGCGTGGAGTTGCGCAATCGCACTTTTTGTAATCGCCATGCTCCGGAAGTCGCCCCTCAATTACGCCGATCTCGCCAGGTTGCGGCCGGTTAAGGAGGAGAAATAATGAAGAGCAAAATGCACCTTATATCGATAGCGGCTCTGGCGGTGGCCTCCGCCTGCCATGGGCAGGAGCGCAAGATCGGACTGCAGGAAGCGATCGATCTGGCCATCCAGCAAAATCACGCTGTAAAAATAGCGCATTATGAGGTCGCAGCGTCAAAAGAGAACAAGCGCATCGCCTATTCCGATTACTTTCCGAGCATAACCAACGAATCCAATGCGATCCATATAACGAACCTGGAGCGCATCGAGGTGCCGCCTGGCACTTTCGGCCAGGTCCCAGGGGGGGCCCTCATTCCTGCCACGACCACTTATCTCACACAAGGAAATCTGGATTACCAGACTAGCGGCACCATGTTGGCCCAGCCGATCACCCAGCTCATCAAGATCCACGATTCAAACAAAATTGCCGAGGCTGACCTTAAAACATCAGAGGCTGCGGAAAGAAAGGCCGTAACCGATGTCGTCTACAAGGTGCAGGAGCTCTATTATCGCGTCCTCACTACCCAGCTCCAGCGAAAAGCAGCCGAATTGCAAATCACCTCCAGCGAAGAGAGCCTCGCCGAGGCGCGCGAACAAAACAAGAACGGCGAACTGCTGCAGGTGGCGCTGGTCGAAAGCCGCGCCAACTCGCTCGACGCCAAGCAGACCCTGCTGAATACTCAGATGACGATCTCCACCCTGACAACACAGCTGAACGATGCGCTCGGGCTGCCGCTCGATACCAGGCTGGAGCTCGATCCCGATGTCAACACGGCGTTCGATGTGCAGCCGAGGGACGAAGCGCTGCGCATCGCGCTAACAAACAACCCCGAGGTCCAGGAAGCAATTCAGAAACTTACGAAGGCCCGAGCTGCCGAAGGCGCAGCGAAGGCCGAGTACATTCCCGACGTTACCGCTTTCGCGCGTTACAGCTATCAGAATGGTGTTCCATTCCTCGATCACAACTTCGGAACCTTCGGCGTTAACTTCAAATACGACCTGTTCGATGCCGGCAAGCGGCGATCGCTGATCCGTGAAAGGGGCGACGAAGTGTCGGAGGCTGAAGAGAATCTTGCCCGAGTCAAGGATGAGATCGGCGTTCAAATCACGACCATCTACAACCGCTTGGAGACGACCCGGGCGATGATTGACGTCGCAAAGGAAAGCCTGGCCGCACACCAGGAAAACGCCCGGTTGACCGAAAATCAATTCAAGGAAGGGGTCTCATTGGCTTCGCAGCGCGACGCTGCGGACGCCCAGGCAGTGAAGGCGCAGGCGGGGCTGCTCGAATCCAGTCTCGATTACCTGCTCTCACGTGACGAACTGAACCGCGTTCTAGGCGCCTCAGCCAAATAGCGGCACCCCGTCGACGGCACTCCTGCTGCGCGATTCATGAATCCATCTTAAGATGCCAGCTCTCGACCACCTCGACGAGATCGTCAAGGATCTTGCCACCTGATCCGATCATCTGCGCTCCACGCTCATGAATCAGGAGCAACAGGTATCTCCCTGCAGCATCCATCCCAGCTAAAGCGGCAAGGTCTACGGAGACGGCGTGCCCGGATCCGTCCAACACTGCTGCGCGCCAGACATCCTCAAGCTCTGAAACCCAGGCGCCACTGAGGCTGCCCTCGAGTTTCAGAGTAATATTGCGGGGCTCCTGTTCCACCGTGATCTTGAGCATTATGCCCTCCTGAACCGTTGCTATGAGCAATCA
The DNA here is from genome assembly GCA_963786085.1 of uncultured Acidobacteriaceae bacterium. Lineage (GTDB taxonomy): Bacteria > Acidobacteriota > Terriglobia > Terriglobales > Acidobacteriaceae > Silvibacterium. The sequence continues at coordinate 33,197 of CAWAYO010000004.1, read as the reverse complement.
CAGCACCAGATCTGCGCCGGGCTCGAAAACTCTCCTGTAAATGGTCGGGGCTCTGGCAGATTGCGGAGCAGCCAGCACTCAAAATTGAGGATGGTGGGGTCAACATCAGAGCGGCAGTCGAGTGTCGAATGACAGCTAATAAGCATGTGCCAGCCCCAATCTAGCGGATTGGTGACTAGGGGATTGGGGACCGTCGAACTATGTCCCGGGCCGAAAGGATGCCTAGCTTCCTCATGCGGAACTGTAGCGTGGAACGATTCATTCCGAGCCGCGCAGCCGCGCCGTTTGGCCCGGAAATGACCCATTTGGTTTCCTTCAGGGTAGAGAGGATGTGCTCCCGCTCAACCTCCTCCAGAGTTCTGTGCCTCGTTCCGTCTGGAGGGGGTGCGGTTTGAAATTGCAAAGCCGCAAGGGGGACCTGAAGCAAGGGACCGGGCGACACGATGACGGAATGCTCAATCAGGTTCTGTAATTCGCGGATATTCCCCGGCCAGCCATAGCGAACAAGCGCTTCCATGGTTTCCGAAGGAATGGTGTCGATTCCGCGGTTAATCTTGCGCGCAAAGTACTGCACGAAGTGCCTTACCAGCAACGGAATGTCCTCAGGCCGCTCACGAAGCGGAGGAACCTGAATCGGAAAGACATTCAACCGGTAAAAGAGGTCTGCGCGAAATGTCCGCTCCTCAACGCAGGCAGCAAGGTCGCGATTGGTTGCAGCGATGAGTCGCGCATCCGTCTTGATGGTTCGCGTGCTTCCCAGGCGCTCGAACTCCCGCTCCTGCAGTACGCGAAGCAGCTTGGGCTGAAGTTCCAGCGAAATCTCACCGATCTCATCCAGAAAGGCCGTCCCACGATTGGCGAGTTCAAATCGCCCGAGCCTCTGCATGATGGCGCCGGTGAATGCGCCTTTTTCGTGACCGAAGAGCTCGCTTTCCAGAAGCCCAGTGGGTATCGCGGCGCAATTTAATTTCACGAAGGAGTTGGAACAGCGAGGACTCCGCTCGTGGATGGCCCGGGCCACAAGTTCCTTGCCGGTGCCCGTCTCGCCATAAATAATCACGGTGGAATCGGTTGGGGCGACAGTTTCAATCTGACGCAGCACCGCGCGGATGGCGGCACTCCGGCCGATGATCTCCTCAAAACCGCGTTCGCTTCGGATCTCGTCTTCGAGATACAGTTTTTCCCTCGCAAGCCCGTCCTTCAGTTCTTTGATCTCGCCATAGGCCAGCGCATTGTCGATGGTAATAGCGACCTGGCCCGCAAAACGGGTGACGAATTCCAGGTTCTCTTTACCGAATGGCTGGTTCTCGAGCAGGCCCAGCTCCAGCACGCCTAAAACGCGGTCCCTGCTGACGAGGGGCACGGCACAACGACGCCGCCGATTGCTGAGGACGGGACTTCGGGTTCTGAAGACTTCGCAGATATCCTCATGGCTGCCGCTCTCTTCCAGCCATGAGCCGTCCCTGTTGTCCGTTTGCAAACCGTCGGGAGAGTCCAACGCGAACAGCCGTAACGAACCGCTCTCCCGATCTGGCAAATGCACAGCCACGGCATTGCACTCCATGACCCGGCGCACCGTCGTCGAGACTGTGCGGAGCAAATTGCGCAGATCGAGGTTCGAAACAATCTGACTGGTTAATTCCAGGAGCAGGCTCAGTCTGTCTCGCTCAAGTCGCAGCTCATTCTTCATCCGACGCAACGCATCGAAGTTGATCGCATCATCCACCGCAGGGGCGACCATGTCCGGCACTAGGCACACTGGGCGGATCTCCTTGTGCAATATCTGGTGTTCCTCGCGCGGGATCGTCACTATGTGCATGTTTAACCACAAGCAAATTTTCGCAGTGTATAGCAAGTCTGAAAACGTGAGCAAAGGCTAGCTCACCGTGATGACGCCGGTCGCCGTATATCTGAAAAAGAGAACGGGAGTCGAGCTGGAGAGACAGTCGCAGCTGTGTGGCTTACCCGCCCAAAGGCTGGCGATAGACCTTCCCACCCTGGTCGTGAAATCGACTGTTTCCCAAGAGAGGCACATGTGCTGGATGTCCCTGCGACACCCATCAACGCTGCTCCTGAATGGGTTCGACGTGGCAAGCAGTATTCGTCCCGGCTTCGAGCGTTATTCGATAGCCCAGGTCCCGTCTGGGATGGACGACGAGAGCTGGCCGAAAACACGCAACGCACGTCCCTTCAGGTCGGCGAACGCTTCGATAGACGATCCCAGGTGAGCCTTCGTAAAGAAGCTTGATCGCGAGTGCTTGTGATCGACCGTAACACTGAGGAACAGGCTCGGGCTTCCGACAGGTTTGAGCCTCTGTCTCGTCCAAATGGTGAAATTCGCCACGGAAGTCAGCGAGAAAGTCCACATACTCAAATGTGAGTTGGCCGGCTATCCTGCCTTCTTCGAGAAAGCGGCGTTTATGGAACGCCACTTCCTGGACCGAAGTTGCGAGTTCGACGCCTGCATACCATGCCCCCCGTGTCGAATCGTTGAAGCGTCCGCCGTGAGGGCCGGGGTGACAAAAAGCCGCGTTGACAATGTGCGCTTCGGGCACACCATATAACAGTTCGCCGGGGCCGATACCCGCAGCTCCTCTGCGCTCGGCCAGCTTCCGCTCATTCGTCGCGGCGTCGAGTTCAGTCAAATCTGCGATGGTTTGCGCGGGAAGCGGCAGTGTTTCGAGAACGCTGCCGTCGCTGTATTTTGCGGGAATCAGTCGATGGGTACCACGGTGGTCGAAGGTCTGAAGAAAAGACAACTTATCGACCGCCTCGGGCGGCATCGAGAAGACTTCGGACCTGCTGCAATCCTGGTATTCCCGCCCTTACCACGAAGTCCAGAGGGGTCTGACCGCCGAACAGGAAGTTGTCATTGGGCCGTGTCATCCACTGATCCGCCTGCGCGTCCGGCAGCAGAATATGCAGCCCCTTGTAGATGCCAACGATATAGGAGACACGCGTGAGCTCGTCCTGGCTGAGCGTGCCGGCAGCCGTCTTGAGTTTGTAGACTGTGGACCGCGGCATTCCTCCCAGCAATTCGCCTGCACGTTCCATAGAAAGCTGCCACTTGTCTACGATGGCGAAGAACCCGTCGACCGCGGATTGGCTCAGGCGCTCGCGCGTCTCAAGACGACTGAGGTCCGGCATGACCTCAAACTGATACCCTGGTGCGGCGTAAGCTGGGAACGCAGACATTAGGTGCCTCCCATCTGCAGGTCATTGTCTCATATTGGACTGAAAATGTCTACAAATAGAATGACCGGGGATGATCCAGATGGGGCGTCTCGCTCAGTTCGAATGTCCTCGTGAGAGAACTTACCGCTGTTGGGGTAGAGGTCGAAATTGGGTCCCGATTGGGGTCCTTAAGCAATTCTCAGGGCTCCCAAGTGCATTCAGGTAGCAGTCCGCGCTCCATGTTTTCAGTTAGTTACCGATAATTCGATTTACACTGTAGGGTCAGCGGTTCCAATCCGCTCGTACCCACCTTTTCATTCAACAGGGTAGACAGCGTTGACCCTCTGGGTCCGCTTTCCTATCCGCGTACGTTCCTCATGGTTTCGCTAATGCTCGATGTCGCCGGACTGAGTCTGCATCTCCTGCTCTTGTGCAGCTCTCCTGGAACGTGTCTTGGCATCAGGACATGCACTTGTTGCTATGGGGCCGTCACGTCGGGAGAAATGCTTGACCCATACTTACTGTTGCTATCCGAGGCATAGGTCGCATTGAGTTGATGTCCCGGGGTCAGGGAAAGCCCGCTATAGGGCACAGAGATCTGGGTTCCGTCGAGCAAGACGCCGGTGTTGTTGCTGAAGCAATTGGAGACGACGACATCGGGCGTTCCATCCAGATCGAGGTCGCCGGCAGCGGCCGAGTATGGGTTGTTGCCTACCTTGAAAGGACCGTGTACAGAGTAGCCTCCGGCAGGCCTCGCCAGCACCAGGTTAACGGTACCACTCGTATAGTTGGACACAACCAGATCCTCGAGTCCGTCTCCATTGAAGTCGGCAAAATTCACGTCATCTGGCCCCTTGCCAACAGGAACGATTGTTTGAGCGCCGAATGAGCCGCTTCCATTGCTCTGCATCACGCTTACGGTGTTGTCATTGTAGTTGGCGACCGCCAGCAACAGGTTGCTCCCGTTGCCGTGGATGGCCAACGCCTGCGGCCCCGAGTGCGCGCCGCTGCCCACGCTGATCGTATGGGAGGTGAATGTGCCGTTCTGGTTGTTCAGAAGGGTGGTGACTGTTCCGTCAGAGTAGTTGGCCACGGCCAGGTCAGAATAGCCGTCTCCATTAAAGTCGCCCACGCGGATGGCCTGCGGAATGCGTCCAACGTTGATTGGCGGATTCTGCAGGGTAAGGGCGCCATGCCCATTCCCCAGGAGAACGCTGACGGTGTTGTTGAAGGTATTGGCGGTAGCCACGTCGAGGTTGCCGTCGTGATTAAAGTCGCCGGTGGTCAGCGATGTGGGAGTGTTGGTCGACGTACCGACAGTGTAGAACGCGGGGGTCCCGAACGTTCCGTCGTCATTGCCCAGCAGCACGGCAATCTGGTTGACATTGAAGCTCCCGACAATCAGATCTACCTTGCCGTTGCCGAGACTCACGGCATGGACCTCGGCCGGCCCGAAGCCGGTCGAAATCAGGATATTTGTGGCTGCCTTGAAGGTTCCATCGCCATTGCCCAATTGCACCGTCACCGAATCCGTCTGGTAGAGCGAGGTGATCAGGTCGAGGATTCCGTCACCGTTGACGTCGGCCAGTTCGGTCCAGCAGGGAAGCGTGTTTGCCCCTGTGCTGCTTGTCACCTGCGCGGTCAAAGCCGTCGTGGCAGTTGAAGTATTGAGCGTCACCGGGGCCGTTACCGGAGTGCTCGAAGTCACGTCGGTGAAGGCAAGCTGTCCGCTGGGCGCGGTGAAGCCAAAGCCGAAGACGTCGATAGTCGCCGCGGTTGCGGTCAGCGATGCAAACGTCGTCTGGGACTTGCCAAGGTTGGTCAGCTGGAAGTTGTTCAGGGCCGGGCCGGCGCTTGCCTGCACGTTGTATGGGCCGCCAGTGATGCCGTTGGCGGTCATCGGGCCGGAACTTGCCTGGCCGAGGCCATTAGTGATGGCAGTGATGGTGGTCGATGTATTGGAGAAGGTGAGACTTGCCGTTAGTCCCGTGGGCGCTGTGAAGGTCACCGTCTCGCCGGACAGCAGGTTTCCGCCTGAGTCGGTCACCGTGGCGATCAACGGGTTCGCGAACGCCGTGTGAATCGCCGCGCTTTGGCCGCTGCCGCTGGTCAGCGCGATATTCGCCGGGGTACCGGGAATGTTGGTGAGGTTGAAGGTTGCCGATGCGCTCCCCGCCGTCGCAGTAACGGAATACGAGCCAGCTCTGCCATTGGCAGTGATGCCCGCGCTGGCGACGCCGTTGGTGACACCGGAACTGTCTGTGGGAACCGTGATGGTGCCGGTGGAGTTGGAGAACGTTCCGCTCTGTCCGTTGCTTCCAGTACTGGCGGTGAAAGTGACGTTGTAAGCGGGGATAACCACCGAATTGGCGTCCTTCACCGTCACGGAAAGCGCCGAACCAAATGCGTTGCCGATGGTCGCGGACTGGTTGTTACCGGCACTGATAGTCACGCTGGCCGGTACTTGAATTACGGTTGCGGTGTCAGTCCCCGATGCAGCCGTTGCCAGACTGGTATGGATCAGATCGCCGCCTCCCCACGCCTTCGCGGTGTTGTTGACCGACACTGGCGAAGTGGCCGGCACGTCTACGGTCAGGGTGATGACCGAATCGGCCCCGCCGGCTATTCCTCCCGTCGTGGTGCAGGTGACTGTATTAGTGCCGCCGCAACTCCACGTGCTCCCGGTTGAGGTGTACGAGGCGAGCGTGTAGCCGGTGGGCAGCGTGTCCGACGCAGAGATCGTACCGTAGGTCATGCCGGCGGTTGCTGTGTTGGATACGGTGATGCTCCATTGGGCTGTCTGGCCCTGCGTGAAGTTCCCGGAATGGGTCTTCGTAACCGCCAGCACCGCGGCCGGCAAAATGGTCACGTTGTCGGTATTGGAGGTTGTGTTCTTGGCTCCCCCGCCGCTCACCGAGACGTTGTTAGGGACACTCGTGGTGGTGTTCGCGGTTGGGCTTACATTCACGTCGATCGTCAACGGTGAGTAACTGCTGTCCTGGGCTACAGTGGAGTCGTTCGTGCAGGTCACCGTCTGTCCGGTCGTCGAGCAGCTCCAGCCCGTGCCCGAGAAGTTCGCGTAGGAGAAGGCAGAGTTCAGCGTATCGGTTACAGTCAACGGATTCTTGCCAGCCGTCGGGTCGCCGGTGGGACCAGGTCCGTTGTTGGTGATGTTGACCGTGAACGGCACGCCTTGCTGGCCCTGCGTGAAAGTGTCCGTGTGCGACTTGTTCACCGACACGGATGGCAGATTCTGAGTGAGGTTCACGCACCAACCTCCGGTGAGGAAGCTCGCCTCGCCGCCTCCTGTGGGGCCGCCGTCGTTCAGGTACAGACTCCAGGTGCCGTTTCCGTTATAGGTGCTGGAAGTGGTGCCACCGAAAACTCCTGCGGCATTCGTGTTGCCCAGAATGGCGGTCCCGGCGGTTGCGGCTTTGTTTGTCGGAGTGAATGGGTTCGAAGGCAACGGCGGTCCCACTGCCGGGCTGGCGCAACTGCTTGCGTTCGGCGGGCATTGTGGGTACGTGATGTTCGTGTTGTAACTCGACGGCTGGAAGGTGCCGGCAGAAGTGAGATTCCCGCTGCTGCCCTGTGCAATACGGGTCGACGCCGTATCGGAGAAGACAAGGTTGAACGGTGATGGAGCATTGGAGACATTGCTGCCCGTCAATGAGAAGAAGTCGAGATTGTTGCCGCCCGGCCCCACCAATAGGGAGAGGAGATCGCCCTGGTCTTTGGTGCTGAACCCGTTCAGCATGACCGTTACCGCCTCGACCGTGCCCGGCAGGTTGGTCACAAAGATGTTCGACGGATAGGGTGAAGCTGCACCCGCGTCGGCGCCCAGTCCCGGGGCGGTGATTGAACCAGTATTGCAGTACGTGTAAGGTCCCTGTCCCGATCCCGATGCCGGGTTCGTCGTGGCGGTGTCAACGCGCTGGTTGTATTTCCCGGTGCTGATGCCGAACTCGGTGCCGGTATTGGTCCCGCTGTAGGTGGCGACAATCTGGTGAGTGCCTTCCGCCAGCGTTGTGTTCAGCGTCGCCACGCCATTTGTAACTATTCCTGAGCCAAGATTGGTGCTGCCGTCGACGAAGGTGACCGTGCCCGCGTTCACCGTCAACCCAGAGGTGTCGGTAACAGAAACGTTGGCGGTGAGGGCAACGCTGGCCTTTGTAGAAGCCGGAGTGGAAGCGGGATTCGGCGATCCGCTGACCGACGTCGCGGTGGGATGCGCATTCGCCTGCATGGTGAAATTCAGGCACCAGGAACCGATCTTTCCCGCGGCCCCTGGCTCGACTACCCGGGTGTCGAGATACAGGCTCCAGGTATTATTCGCCCCCTGCCCTCCGAACTCCGTTGTGAAAGTGGCCGAACCGGTGGGAGCGGCCGTGGAAAATGTGGATGGCGCCGGAGATGGGAACGTGTCGGGATTGTCCGAGCCTATATCAATCCAATTGTCGGTTGCCAGACATGTGGTGCAGGCCGGAGCTGTGTTGTATGGGATCGTCGACGTGCCCTCGTCGGAAAACATGAGGGAACCGCTGCTGAACGGGTTGCCCGCCCAGGAGAGGAACTGGAACGCATTGCCGGAACTTGCCGTTCCCGATGTGTTGGAGCCCGGTGCCTGCAGGAGAAAACCCAGGTTTTCCAGCTGTGCTTCGTTCTGCAAGCTAACGTTGTTGAGACTCACGGTGACATTCTCGATGGTGCCCTGGAGTTGCGAAAAACCGGTGCCCAGAGCCAGCAGCGACGGATAAGGTGTCCCTGCGCCGGTGTTGTTAACTGTGATCGGACCGTTGCAGAAGGTGGCGCCAGACGGATTGTAAGGATGGTTTGTGGTTAAAACCGACGCCAGAGACGAAGTGCTCGCTGCGAATGAGGAAGTTCCGTTGTACACCGCCGAAATGGTCCGAGAGCCCTCGTCGGCACCCGGAAAAGTCACGTTTGTCTGCGCCTGGCCCGAACCGTTAACGGCGATGCCTGAGGCGAGGACGGTGCCCATTCCGGCACTGTTACCGGTGCTGTCGTAGAAGGTGACGGTGCCCGCCGTGACGGGTGAGCCGTTGGACGTTACGGTAGCTGTGAGCGTTACCGGGGTGGCGGTGGTGGCGTCGCCGTTGACATTGCTACTCGTATAGACAATCGAACTCGAGCCATTCGGGCTGGCTGAAATGGATGTCGTGGTCGCGGCGGCAGATTCCGTGGTGAACGTGATGGTCCAGGATCCGACCGATCCGGAAGGCGTGTAAGATCCCGTCTTGTCCTGGTTGGCTACATACAGCGTCCATGTCCCGTTAAAGTCACTTCCGTTAGCGGGCAGGTTAAAAGCGGTAGTGAAGCCGTAACTTCCGCAAGTGGTGCCCAGGGTCACGCATTCGCTGTTTCCGATTCCCGCCGAATTGAAAGTCGAAGGGCCTCCGGAACCGCCATTGTTGAAGACTGGCGTCTGAAAGTTAGCGTAATAGTCGACGGGCAGGTAGGTGCCCGAGAGCGCGCCGGGGCAGGTGCTTATGCCATCGGCCGGGAGCATGCCGCTGAGGTTGCCCGGACCGAACGGACCGGTGTCGGACAGCGTGAAAGTAGCATTCCCCGAGTTGCAAGGCCCTCCCAATAGATCGAAAGCCGTGCCGCTGGGCGGTACCAGCGCCATCGACAAGCTGTTCAGTCCGCCGCCGTTCGGACCAGTGACGTTGACACTGTTAAGGGTCACCGAAATGGCGCTCACCGTGCCCGAGAGACCGCTGACCGAGACCGTGGAATTCGCCGAAACGCCATAGCCGCTGACAACGGTGATTTTGCCCGACGGGCCGAAGGTTTGCGCGGAGGCAGGCACCCCGCCCGCTGCCAACAGAAGAGTTGCCAAAGCTGTAACGCCCCGCAATGCGCGTGCCATCTGCACAACGACAGCCCGACCCGCAGCTCTCGCACTCAGCTCCTGCATAAGCCTCCTCCGCAGCGTGGCCGCCACCACGCTTCACGACTCCGAGCCAAGGCTCGGAACTGTAATCGGACCGCCGAGACGAACCGCTCGTTATATCCAGGATGAAAACGGAAGTGCAGCGCAACAAGGTTGAAAACCCGGGGAAGCGTAGCGCAACAAGGCTAAAGCGGGGGAAGTATAGCACAAGCCTGCGGAAGTGAACAGAGCAGGCTCGGGTCGCTGACTGAGCCGCAGACCCGCTCGCCGCTTTTGTCTTGTCAATTTTTTGCTTGCGAATCAGCGGATCACAGTAGTACTGTTGGTCGCTGTCACGCCGCATTCCTTAAACGCTGACTCAAATAAACGCCAGCCAAAACTCGGAACTCCGGATTTGGGAGGAAGTGAGCCATGTCTCAGCCCTATGTCGGTGAGATACGTATGTTTGGGGGTAACTTTGCGCCAGCAGGCTGGACGTTCTGCAACGGACAGTTGCTCCCCATTTCCGAATACGAGACCCTGTTCAACCTGATCGGCACCACTTACGGCGGCGACGGCCAAAGCACCTTTGCGCTGCCGGACCTGAGGGGCCGGCTTCCGATCCATATGGGGTCGGGGTTCGTGCAGTCGCAGACTGGCGGTGCTGAAACAGTCACCCTCACGACGAGTCAAATGCCTGCCCATCCCCACACCGTCTCCGCCACAACGAATTCGAATACCGCTTCCCTCCCGGGCGGCAATTTTCTGGCTGCGGGACCCGATATCTACGATCAGAACAAACCCGGCACCAGCACTATGGCTCCGGCGATTGGACCCGCGGGTGGAAGCCAGCCGCACGATAATTTTCAGCCGTACTTGTGCGTGAGTTTTATCCTCTCCCTCTTCGGAGTATTCCCGAGTCAGTCTTAGCCAGCGGTAAGGAGAACGACACGTGGCCACGCCATTCCTATCTGAGATCAACATTTTCAGCTTCGGTTTTCCACCCAAAGGGTGGGCGTTGTGCAACGGGCAGCTTCTGCCCATCAATCAGAATCAGGCCCTCTTCTCGTTGCTCGGAACCACCTACGGCGGCGACGGACGCGTAAATTTCGCTTTGCCGAATCTGCAGGGTCGCACCCCAATGCACATGGGCAACGGACACACTCTTGGAGAGTTGGGCGGCGAGCAGAATCACACGCTCACAATCTCCGAGCTCCCGGCACACAACCACTCCTGGGGCGCCAGCAACACTGCCGCGAACGCGCCGAATCCGACCTCCAATCTGCTGGGAGCGGCGGCGGAATACAACAACTCCGCAAGCAATCTCGTGAATATGTACCCGGGCGTGCTGGCGACCGTTGGGGGAAGCCAGCCGCATCAGAATATGCAGCCCTTCCTCACGCTGAATTTCTGCATCGCTCTACAGGGAATATTCCCCAGCCAGAACTAGGCCCTAGCCGCAAGGAGAACGCGACATGGCAAATCCGTTTGTAGCAGAGATAAGAATATTCCCGTTCAACTTCGCTCCCAAGGGGTGGGCCTTTTGCAATGGCCAGCTTCTGCCTCTCTCTCAGAACACGGCGCTTTTCTCTCTGCTGGGGACCACCTACGGCGGAGACGGAAAAAGCAACTTTGCGCTTCCCAATCTCCAGGGCAACGCGGCTATGCACTGGGGCCAGGGCCCGGGCCTGTCCCTGCACGACCTCGGCGAAACGGGCGGCTCGGATTCTGTCACGCTGCTGCAGACCGAGATGCCGTCTCACACTCACACCATCAACTGCATCGATGGCCCCAGAGTCGCGGGGCAATCCGGCCAGCCGGGCAACGCAGTTCCCGTAAAGACAGGGGGCACTCCGGCAAACGCCTTCACTACCGGCGCCACGCAGAATCAAACTATGGCCGCGAATATGGTAGCGATAGTGGGCGGAAATCAGCCGCACAATAACCTGATGCCGTATCTCACACTGAATTTCTGCATCGCGCTGCAGGGTGTTTACCCGCCGCGTAGTTAACAAGCCTTCCTGCCCGAGACCGGCTCAGAAGCCAGTCCTTCGTACCGTTGCCTCATGTCTACTCTTGCCGTTCGCCCAGCGCTCCCGCAGGATGAAATATTTCTGTACGACCTTTACTCGGCGATCCGCGGGCCGGAGTTCGCGTTCGCGCCCATCTCCGCAGCGCAAAAAGAACAACTCATCCGGATGCAATTCCAAGCGCAGATGACGGAGTACGCGCAAATGTACCCGAACTCCTGTTATCACCTGGTACTGCTCGACAGCAAGCCGGCCGGCCGGTTATGGGTAGCGCCCGGTAACGGCGAATTGCTGCTGGTTGATATCGCCGTCCACCCGAATCTCCAGGGCAAGGGAATCGGAACCGTGCTGGTTCAGCGTGTTCAACAGGAAGCCGCGAAGGCCAGGCTCCCCATTCGCTGCTGCGTATTCCGGTTCAATACCGGCTCTCTGCGCTTTCATCAGCGCCTGGGCTTCTCCATTCTGCGCGAGGATCAGACGCACTACCACCTGGAATGGCGTCCCGTGCCGCTGCTGTAGCGGTGCAAAGAATAGCCATGCGCCGGTGGTCGGGTTACACCTGCCGCAGCTCCATTGCAACAGGATGTTCAGCAACGGAAGCGCCTCGCCAATCAAGGCCACAAAAGGGCGTGAGCAAGGCTGTGCAGCGATTTCCGATAATTTGGACTGCTGCGACGATCATCAACTGTAGCCAATGTCATCAAGCATTTCGTGTGCTTTTTTCAACGAAGCGTATCGAATCCGGTACGCCGGGATTCGGCAGACCAGTTCCAGGAATTTCTCGAATTTGTTCCGTTCAAGATTTTCGGCGAGCAGCAACCCGCCGTCATTCAGAAGCTCAAGTGTTTGCAAGGGAGACGAGCGCTCAACGTGGCCCTTAACCGACGGCATGTATTGCGGGAAAAGGATGTGCGTCAGGTGGCGAGATCGATCGGGTCGACGTTCCACCGGCGGATGCACCAGTGAGATCTTCGTGCCGTCAGAGCGCACGTGAACCGGCCCGCTCGCCATCTGAGGGAATTCCTCCTGCAGAGATGGCCAGCTTCCTTGCTTCAGGCTGATGGGCAGGGGAAAAGATGACACTGTGCAGGTATCGAGGTGGAGAAACGCCGGTTCATCAGTCAGGAGATCGAAGCCATGAGCGACCAGATATGCCGCCAGCGTGCTCTTCCCGCACTCGCGAGGGGCGCAGAGCAACACTCCGCAATCTCCGTGTGCCACCGCTGCCGCATGAAGACCGAGATCATAATCCGCTTCGGCATACAGCAGCGCCCGCGCTGCATGCATCAGGCCCAATCCCAGCTGTTCCTCCCCATGTAGAGACAAAAGCTCGCGGCCGTTCACGGAGATCGCCCAGTAATGCCCGGCACGCTGCGCACAGAGATGGCAACCGGGCGGCCGCGTGGCTGGCGGGCAATCCCGAAAATAGTCCCGGCATAGAGGCTCAAGCGGTCCGGAGGGATACTCAAGCAATATCGAGAGGCCACCGATTTCTATGCTTTCAGTTTTCGAATTCGTCGTTCTGGAAGTTACGAATCCTCTTGACTCAACTCCAGGCAGCTTCGTTGGGCAGTCCGAGGTTGGGAAAGTCCCCTGCGTCAGCGCATATATTGCTCCCAACGCATGGGCAGGTACCACGGAGTCGCCATCTTTAGCGCGGACGTACCTCAAGTCATCAACAGTCGCGCCTGCTTCGAAGGCTCTATACGCAGCAACGCCGGCGGCGTCCAGGCCGGCAAAGCGATTTTGAGTTTCGGAATAAACGATACCCTCGTCGCCAAACAGATAAAGGCACTGTCCAGCTCGCTCTGTGGCGACACGACGAAAGTAGCGAATTGTGCTTGATGCTTCGTTCATACAGGCCGCTGCAACTGAGAAGCTTACGAACCAGCTTGACTTCTGACAATTTAAAACAAGTGATGTGGTGTTTTTGTGAAGTTCCCCCTTACAAGGCGGTGTGTGCTGTGCTTGCGGCTAAGTCACAGAGTCCGGCGTGCGCCAATGCCAGCGTTCGGCTCTCGTCAACCGGGTTAGGTACGATGAACCTGCAAATGGAATGGACTCCACGAACACAAAGGGTTTTGAATGCCGGTCCAACTCTCTCTCAAGAATTTCGCACCCCTTCTTCACACGCACTTCCGTGTAGCCACTCTGGAAGGCTACGAATTGGAGCTTACCGAGGTCACGGACCACTCCACGTCACAACTCGAGCAATTCTCCCTGATCTTTACAGGGGTTCCTTCGCCATGGCTTCAGCAAGGTTCGTACAAGCTTTCACATCCGCAGGTGTCCGAGTGCGAGTTGTTCCTGGTCCCCCTCGGCCCCGATGCCACAGGTATGCGCTATCAGGCTGTGTTCTCGCGATTTATTCCCAAGCCCCAGGAGGAGTAGTCATTCCTGTCAGACACCACACAGCAGGAGCAAAAGCGATCGAGCACATCTTCAAATGCAACCCCTCCATCGACCAGAGTGGCGTATGCTATCCAACAAAGCTTTCCGCAGGCCGCAAGGAGATGATCAGGGCAATGAATAAACCGGAAGAAATTCAGCCAGAAGCCCCTCAGGAGCCAGCACCTCCGTCTCACGACCCCGCGAATGATCCGGCGATGTCGAGCCGTCGCGAGCTTATCGAGCGGTATGCCAAATATGCGGTGGTCGCGGCGCCGCTGCTGGTCTTTGTATCGAAGGCGCACGCGATCCACAGCAAGCCGTAGAGAAGCACTGGCAACCGGACTTCAGACCGGCGGAAATATGACTCGCCACGCCCGGAGTGGGCCGTATTTCCTGAGCAGGCGAAGCGGCCGCAGCACAGGCAAGAGCCTGCGGTTGATCCTGTGGCGCTCAGCCCATCGACAATCTTCCACGGTCGGCAGGAGATAGCTCATCCGGGAGCGCCATCGCCATCGCCGGCTGCGTTCGGTCTGCAAGTAGAAGCTCCTGATCTTGTGATCGTTCACTACTTTCAGGCCCTCCGCAAAAAGACTCTCGGCGACCTTCCGCGCTCGCTTGGCAATTTCGGGCGAATCAGCGATGACCGCGTCCATCGCCTCCGGCAATTGCCCTGGGAGCATTTCCCGCACAACCTCGCAGCCAATTAGCAGCCATGGCTCCAGCCCTTCACGCCGCGCGCGGAGTGCCAGCTCCCTGTAATTGAGTCCGCCCGGAGCACCCAACGCTCGCGCTGCATCCAGTATCCAGATAAGCCTTGAGAACCCGTGCTTCAAGCCGTGAAGGCATAAATACAGGACAAGGTCCTCATCGCACATTGCGCGCATAGGCTTGCCGCGGAAATTGTCAATGCGGGAACGCTTCCAGATGCCGTCGGAATCGAATGGAAAGTACCGGGGCGATGCAACTTCAACATGGAGCTCTACTGGAATTCCGTTTCGCACAAACCGGCGATGGTAATCGTCAGTCTCGCGTCCGACAAATCCCTCATCCAGGAGCAGGGCTTCAGCGCGCGCATAATCGTCCCGGCGAACAAGAAGATCCAGATCGTTGCACGACCGCAGCGTTGCATCTCCGTAAAGCGCCAACGCCAGCGCCGGACCCTTCAGGGGAAGAGCATCGATGGCCTGCTCTGCAAAGCACTGAAGCAAATCTTCCAGAGTTGCCGCGAATTTCTCGGCGGACCGCCTGCATTCGCGCGCGGCAGAGGCGAAGGTCCTGGGTACATCTGTACACATTTCGAGCAGCGGCTCGAGGACAATGGCAAGGACACCGTTGTCCGCCGCCAGATCCCTCAGCCTCGGCCAGCCGATGTCGCGGGGAACAACGAATGGCACACCGCGCAGGGAAGTAATAAGCAACGCAGCCTCGTCACCGAATTCAAATGCGCCCTGCTGTCGCGAGTCCGGTGTTACGCTCGTCATCAATTACCCTTGCCGATTCGCACACCATTGAAGCACATAAAGCTCATTAGGTGTCGGGTCCGCGCGACGCCTGGACCCGGGCTTTTCCTGATAAAAGTCCTGTTTTCCAGCGGCCAGGTCATGGTCCTCCCTGAGGAGCGAATAAATCCAACCGCAGCCCGTCATCGCTCGGAAATAGGTTTCTCCTTGCCTAGGCGCATGTAGACGCCGACGATTGGTCCGTAAACATTGATTCCGTTATCGTAATATTTCGGTTCGGACAGGTAGAAATTCGATACGTGCATATAGGTCATGCCGGCCGAAATGCTGTATCGAGGATTGAAGTTATACCTCGCTCCGCTGCCCATCATGAGAGTGAAAGTCAGGTCCTGTCCCTGCGCATATAACACCCCGGCTGGACCTTTAGCGTTGATATTTCCAACGCCGCCCCGCGCATCGAAATAGGGCACCACCCTCCAGTTACGCGGGATAAAGTTACGCCGAATACCGTAATCGAAGGCGAAATATCGGGTTTCAGGTCCTCTTGCAACGTCGGTGTAGGAACCGCTGAACACAAAGTCCGTATTGCCACGGAGAAACTTCCAGCCCCATATGTTATCGATTTGCCATCGGAGAGAAGCAATGGTGGGCACCAGGGTGTAGTGCAGCGGCCATTGCGTGTAGGGACTGTTCACGAGGAAGTCGAACACGAACGGAATATTGTTAGGAAGCCAGCCCGTCTCTAGGGAAAATTCAAGCTTGTTCTTGTAATAGATGCTCCGGTTAAAATCAGGCCTGGAGTGCCGTAGAACTTTATCCGGAGGTGAGCTCGCCGAGTCCTGGCCATGTACCGCATGACCGAAAAATGCTAGTAAAAGCGCTAACACCGCCGGTCTTCCAAGTCTCATCCAGGCCGCCTTAATCAGATTCCAAGAAGCTTAGATGGTCAAATTTCGTTTGTGCCGCTCTCGATTACTTATCTTTTTGGCCCAATTCCCGGAAGTCGCCAAACCCGCAACTTCCGATACTAGGGATGAGGCGCCTGCTCGCCCGCTTGCCGTCGTCGTACCCCTCAAATAGCCCCGCATTGCGCCCTCAGACCGATCACTTCAGGCCTCCTGCTGCCCGCCCCTTCTGACACACGAAGAGTCCCGCTCGGTTCGGCGCGTTGCTTCACGTCCCTCATTCCCTGCGAAAATCCACGCATTCCCTGCAAATTTGTGGCTCCGCCCCCAACGGAGCCGAAATGCTGCAAACATGATCTTTCCCCCTTCGCCGTGTACCATCAGCTCCAGGAACCCCAACAGGCATCGTAATGAACGGCATATCGCCACTGAGCGCCATAACAGGAGGGACTGTATGAGCTCAGGCACGAGCGCTCGCAAGCCTCTCGCCGCGAAGCTACGCCTCGGCGCTCCCATCGTGATCGCCGGCCTCTCCGCAATACTCGCGCTTGCCACCGCGAGCGAGTGCAGCTCGGTCACCCACCTTGGCTCTCTCGTCTATGGAGTCGTCCTCTGGGGATGGTGGGGTTGCATCGCCGGCTTATTCTGGAAGCTGGCTCCGCGCTATCCATCGCTCGTCCGCTTCTCGCCCGCAGGTATCTCCACTCACTTGGTGGCCGCCTCAGCCCTTGGAGTGGCACATCTCCTGCTTCTCTGGAGCCTCGGTTTCCCTCTCGGGTGGGACCCCGGCACGACCGCCCAGAACATGTGGCAGGCCCTCATGAATCCCAACCGCTTCGGCATGGAAATCCTCCTCTACGGCTTCATCTTCGGAATCATCGGAGTCATCCAGTTTCAGATCCGCGCCCAGCAGGAGGCCATGAAGTCCCTCGAGCTGCAACGTCAGCTCTCCGCTGCGCAACTGCGAGCCCTCCAGATGCAGTTGGAGCCTCACTTTCTCTTCAACACCCTCAACGCCATCACCACGCTGGTTGAACTCGGCCGCCGCGACGAAGCCGTGGAGATGCTCTCTCACCTCAATGCCATTCTCAAAAGCACGCTGAAGCGAACTACCCCCGAAAAGGTCCCGCTCTCACAGGAGCTCGAGATCGTCGAAAACTACCTCGCCATTGAGCAGGTGCGCTTCGCCGACCGCCTGCGCATCGAGATCAAGGTCGACCCGTCCGCTCTCGACAGCCTCGTCCCATGTTTCCTGCTCCAGCCCATCGTCGAGAACGCCATTCGCCATGGCATCGCCCACTGCGAAAACGACGGCGTGGTCGAGGCGTCCGCGCGCCGCGAAGGAAGTCTCCTGCACCTCGAAGTGCGCGACACCGGCTCCGGCCCCAACGGCCATGCCACCCCCGGCAACGGCATCGGCCTGAAGAACACGCGCGAGCGGCTCACGCACTTCTA
The DNA here is from genome assembly GCA_963786085.1 of uncultured Acidobacteriaceae bacterium. Lineage (GTDB taxonomy): Bacteria > Acidobacteriota > Terriglobia > Terriglobales > Acidobacteriaceae > Silvibacterium. The sequence continues at coordinate 15,886 of CAWAYO010000004.1, read as the reverse complement.
CCAGAACGCCTACGATATGAAAGCGCACCCACTCGAAACCGGCGGCTTCAAAGTTGCCATCACCATCCCCTACGAACGAGCCTGAATGAAGCTCAAAGCCCTCATCGCCGACGACGAGCCGCTGGCCCGCGAGCGGCTCAGGTTTCTTCTGTCCAGCGACGAGGAAATCGAAGTCGCAGGAGAGTGCCGCAACGGAAGGGAAGTGATCGAGGCGTTAAAAGAAAATCGCTACGACGTGCTCTTTCTCGACATCCAGATGCCCGGCGGCACCGGCTTCGACATCATCGGACAAATCGGCACGCCTCAGATGCCGGTCACCGTATTTGTAACCGCGCACAATCACTATGCCATTCAGGCCTTTGAGGTCCAGGCGCTCGACTACCTCACCAAGCCCGTCGAGCCTGAGCGTCTCCGCGCAACACTCCAGCATGTGAAGGAGCGGATCGCCTCTCAGGCCGCCCTCATCACCCAGGAACAGTTCAAGTCCATGCTCGCAGCGCTGAATGACCGCGCGCCCGTCCGCGCCGACTATCCGAAGCGCCTGCTCGTGCCCAACGGAACCCCCACCGGCACAAGAGACTCCTTCGTCAACGTCGAGGACATAGAGTGGATCGAGGCCGCCGACTACTACTCCTGCCTGCACGTCGGATCAAAATGCCTGATGCTCCGCGAGACCATCAAGCAGCTCGCAGAAACCCTCGATCCGAAAAAGTTTGTGCGAGTACATCGCTCCGCCATCGTCAACATTGACCACGTGCGCGAGATCCTCCGCGAAGGCCGTAACGAAGGCTGGGTTCTGCTCTCGAACGGCCAGAGGCTGAAGATGAGCAAAGCCGGATGGCAGAACCTCCTCGCCGTAAGCCGCTCATAATTCCCTACAACACCTTCTCTGCGCGAAGTCCCTCCTCTCCCTGCATACTTCCATCGCTTCTCCTGCAACACCCTGGATTACACCCTCCGCCTCAGCGAAATTTGAGCTGCAACGGAGCGTGATCCATGACTCGCCCCCGCCCGGCCCCATCCATCTCGACATGAATCTCTCACGCGCTTTCAAACTCAACCCGAAAAATACCGACCACCCGCGCACTCTCACCTTCAACGCACGCAGCGCTAACCTGCTCAACCACACAAATGTCACCGCCGTCGGAACTGTCGTCTCTTCGCCCAACGTCACCGAGCCGATTTCCGCCGAAGCCGCGCGCCGCATCGAACTGGGCGCCCGCTTCTCTTTTTGAACAAGTCAGTTTGCCGATCCGCCCAGGATCGGAACGTTGTCACCAGTGAGAGTGGGAGTAGAAGTTCCGTTCAGATCGAAAACGATTGCCTCGTTGTCTTTCGTCTTCAACCATGGACCCGGTAAAAACAGCGTGTGCTGTGGGCCGATGGACCACACTCTGCCCAGAGGCATCTGATTCACCCACACAAAGCCTTTCGTGAATTCGCGAGTGTCGAGGAATGTATCGTCAGAAGGGTTCGCATCGAAGGAGCCGCGATAGAAGCACGGTCCGCTGCATGGCTCTTTCTTCCACCGCAACTTCGCCGTGTCACTCATCGGAAGCGAGTAAATATCCCACCCCGTCAGCTCGACACCCGCCAGCTTCACGCTGCCCAGGATGCCTTTGCGTTCCCCGAGCAGAGCTTTGGAGAAATTGACCCGGCCCGTATTCTCGACCAGCAGATCCAGCCGGACCCCCTTCTTCACTGTCACCGAAACCCGATCCTGCTGAAGCCGCCTGTCGATCGTCCCCACTGGTTTGCCATCGATGAACACCGCCGCATAATCGTGCAGGCCATCCAGCACCAGGTCGCCGTTCCCGTCGGCGGGCGCTGTCGTGCGATACAAAATGTAGCCGTAAGCCTGATTGAGATCCTCCATCGAAAGCAATTCCTCCGAATGCACCGGCTTCGGCAGGTTGTCCCACAATGATGCGCTCGACGTGAGCGGGAACGTTGGAATCGCCTGCGCCGTCGGAGCCTGAGGTATCGCTGGCGGCGTCTTGCCGGTGACCCTCCCAATCGCCTCGCGAAACTTCAGATATTTCTCGGTCGGCTGTCCACTCTCGCTCAGAGGAGCGTCGTAGTCATAGCTGGTGACGTCCGGCTCATAGTTGTGGCCGTTGGAGTTGGCTCCGTTCATCCACCCGAAACTCGTGCCTCCGTGAAACATATACACGCTGATCGAATATCCCTGGCCCAGAATCCATTCAATCTCCGCCGCTTCTTTGTCTGGATCGGTCACGTGATGCTTATCGCCCCAATGATCGAACCATCCTGCCCAGTATTCAGCCGCCATGAATGGCCCTTGTGGCCTCAGCGAATGCAGCTTCGCGAACCCGCTCTTTGCATCGCCAGGACCAAAGTTGATGGCCGCAGGCAGCTCCGGCAGCGAGCCGCTTGGCACCTGCTCGGGACCGTCGGCTGTGTAGAGCATCGCCTTGGTAAAACCAGCCTCTTCGAGCGCCAGCTTGATTTGCTCCATATATGCGTGATCGTTGCCGAACGAGCCGTATTCGTTCTCCACCTGTACCGCGATAATCGGTCCGCCGTTCTCAATCTGCAGCGGCGCAAGCTCCTGGCCAAGCCGCTTCAGCCACGTCTTTGCCGGCACCATGAATTTCGGATCGCTGCTGCGCACGACAATCCCTTTTTGCTTCAGCAGCCACGCCGGATAGCCGCCCCACTCCCACTCCGCGCACGCGTACGGGCCGGGCCGCAGGATCACGTAAAGGCCTTCCTGCTGTGCTTCGCGTATAGACTCCGCCACATCGTATTGGCCCGAAAAGTCGTACACGCCGGGCTCTCGCTCATGTACGTTCCAGAAGACGTAGGTCGTGATTGTGTTCAACCCCATCGCCTTTGCCATTCTTAGCCGCTGCCGCCAATATGCGCGCGGAACGCGAGCATAGTGCATTTCTCCGGAGATGATCTGGAACGGCTTGCCATCCAGCGCGAAGTGATCGCCCTGCACTCCAAATGTGTGCCCTGACGTCTGCCCCGCCCCCGGCTGTTCCTGGCCGATCGCGATCAGGCCAGTCATTGCAATCAGCCCGGCAATCACCCAGCCGGTCCGGAAAATTTCACGCCGACGCTCTCTCATCTTTTCTCTCCAGCGAGTTGCAGCAAAGCCTAAGCCGATGACCATCTTACCGGCTTGCCCTCACGGCAGGATCGGTTCGAGTCAAACGTCCCGCTTTCAGATGCCCTAACATCAAATCAGGCCGATGCTGACCATCAAGCCAGCCGCGACGCCCGACACCATCGCCGAGCCCCCGGCGCGCGTTCCCCCCAACGCGGGATGGTGGGCACAGCTGGTCTCCCTCGCTCGCTATCTCGCGCAGACAGAAGTGCACACCTACGCCTTCAGCGTCGCCGCCAACGCCATCCTGTCGCTCTTCCCGTTCATCGTGATGACCTGGACCATCGAGCGCCACGTCTTCCATTCGCCTGCGATGGAGGCCGTCCTCGGCGACATGCTCCGTTACTTCCTGCCCGCGCACCAGGACTTCGTCGTCAAGAACATGGGCCTGCTCGCTCACGCCCGCGGCAAGGTGCAGGTCATCTCCGTGATCACACTGCTCATCTCCACCAGCGGAGTCTTCTTGCCCCTGGAAATCGCCCTCAATCGCGTCTGGGGGGTCACGAAAAACCGCTCCTACCTCATGAACGCCGTCATCTCCCTCGGCCTTGCCTTCTCCGTCGGCCTGCTGGCGCTCTTCTCCATCGCCTTCACCACCGCCCAAAACCGCCTGCTTGCCTCGCTCTTCCTCGGCCACACGCAGAACTTCGTCTTTGGCGTCCTCGCCCACGCAGTTCTGCAATTGTCGGCGGCCATCTTCAGCATCGGAATCTTCTTTCTCATCTATTGGATCCTCCCCAATCGCAAGCTCCCCGTCGCCGCCGTGCTGCCCACTGCCGTCGTCACCGGCCTTCTGTGGGAACTCGCCAAGCGTATTTACATCTTCGTCCTCCCCTGGCTTGATCTGGAATCGGCCTACGGGCCGTTTTCGGTCTCCGTAAGCCTCATGATCTGGGCCTTTCTCACGGGTCTGATCCTGCTCGCCGGAGCCCAGATGTCTGCCACTCGCTACACCCTCCGCCTGGCCCACGAGGCCGATCTGGAGGAGCAGCGGAAGAGCAGGGAGCAGGGAACAGCCATTAGCCAATAGCCATTACTGATTCGCAGTCGTCGGTGACTCACTTCTGCGATCCGGGAATCCAACGAGACGCTCCCTTGCCAGGACGATATCCGGTATCCCTAAGCCCCTGATTACTAATGGTTGTTGGCTATTGGCTAATGGCTGTTCGTCTTCATCTCCGCTAAACTCAAGCATCAGATGGGACATTTGCGCAATTTCGAAATCAGAGTATTCCGGCGCCTGCGCCGTGATCCGCCCCGAAGCAAGATCCACCGCCTTGCATTCTGGCTCCTCATCTTCTACGTCGTCCTGGCCGTGGGACGAATCATTCCCGGCAACGCGGGGATATTTTTTCAGGGGTTCAGCAGTCTCACCCTCTTCGTTCTCGTTCTCCTCTGCATCCCGCTGCTCTGGAGATGGATCTTTGGCCGCCTTCTCTGGAAGGTTCGCAATCGGCTCATCGTTACCTATCTCCTCATGGCGCTCACGCCGGTTGTCCTCTTCGTCTCCCTGGCGCTGATCCTGCTCTACGTTTTCTCCGGACAGTTCGCCATCTTCGCCGCAATCGCTGAAATCGACGACGAACTGGCCCATATCGCGTCCACCAACCGAGCCTTCGATCTGCACGTAGCCCACGCTCTTCAACTTGACCCGAAGACCAGCCTGGTCGAGCTTCCCGAGGCGTCCGATACCTCCCCCGACCACGAGCATGTGGCCATGGAGGTTGCGGCCTTTGATGATGGAAAGCCCGTCACTCTCGCACCCCCGATGGTCAACTCCCGCACCATCACCCAGCCGCCGTCCTGGTCTTCACCACACTTCAGCGGTGTAGTGATCGATAAGGGCGAGCTCTACCTCCGCGCCATCGACAGCCACAGCCGCAACGGACACACCGTCACCACCATCACCAGCCTGCCTCTGGGCAAGGAAAACGTAGGCCAGATCGCTCGCGGACTGGGCACCGTCACCATCGTCCCCGACGTCGACATCGAAGACGAGCCCGACGGCCAGCAAACGAAAAATAACCAGATCACCATCACGGCAAAGCCCAGCGAGTCAGCCGTAAAAATCAATGGTCACAGCGTCGCCGCAGCCGAGGCTCGGCGTCACTCCGTCCGCGGCGGCATTCTGCCCGCCGCGCAGCATTTCTACGACGTCGCCATCACTTTCTACGCGCCTCTTGAGACCGTCGATTGGGTCACCGGCAAGCCGCACACCACCTTCACCCACGTCACCTCCCGGCCATCGCTGCTCTACCAGCGCCTCTTCATCACTTCGCTCAAGATCGCTGCCGTCGTGCAGGACATGCTCATCGCCATCGCCGTTCTCTTCGGAATCCTCGAACTGGCGGCATTCATCATGGCCGTGCGCCTCAACCGCACCATCACCCAATCCATCCGCGATCTCTACGAAGCCACCACCGCCATCGACAAGGGCGATCTCACCCACCGCATCCAGGTCACCCGGCACGATCAGCTCGCCGCGCTCGGCCGTTCCTTCAACAGCATGGCCGCATCCCTGGAACGCCTCCTCGAGGAGCAGCGCGAAAAGGAACGCCTCCAGAACGAGCTCGAAATCGCGCAGGAGGTGCAGGCCAACCTCTTCCCCATGTCCAACGTCTCGCTGCCCATGCTCGAGCTCCACGGAGCCTGCTATCCGGCGCGCACCGTCAGCGGCGACTACTATGACTTCCTCGTCTTCGGAAACAGCGGGCTCGGCCTCGCCCTGGGAGACATCAGCGGCAAGGGGATTTCCGCCGCGCTGCTCATGGCTACTCTGCACTCCGCTGTGCGCGCCTACCGTTTCGCCGGATTAGAGCTCATCAGCGCCGGCAACGCCGCCCTCGCCACCTCACTCGATCCCCGCATCGGCGAAGCCGAGCTCGAATGCGGCGAGCTCTTCGAAGAACCCGGCAAGATCCTCGCCCTCCTCAACCGCCACCTCTACCGCAGCACTCAGCCGGAAAAATACGCCACGCTCTTCCTTGCCCACTACGAAGGCGTGCAGAAGCGCCTCGTCTACTCCACAGGAGGCCATCTGCCGCCCCTCCTGTTGCGCGCCGACGACACCATCACCCGCCTCGATTGCGGAGGCACCGTCGTCGGCCTCATCGACAACATGAGCTACGAGCAGGGAACCGAGCAGCTATACCCGGGCGACATTCTCATCGCCTACAGCGACGGAGTCACCGAGCCGGAAAACGAATTCGGCGAATTCGGTGAAGAGCGCATGGTCGAAGTCGTGCGCCGCCACCGCCATCTTCCCCTCGATGCCATCTCCGAGCAGGTCATGCAATCCCTCCGCACCTGGATCGGCGGCCAGGAACAGCCCGACGACATAACCCTCGTCCTCGCCCGCCAGCGCTGAGGCGGCCGCCGATTCGGCGCCTCTGCTAACCGAAAGAAAGGAGCCGAAAATGCCCGACATGAAAGCCGCAGTGATTTACAAAGCCGGTGGTCCCGAGGTCCTCAAGATCGAGAGCCTCCCCATTCCCACACCGAAGCCCGGCGAAGTCCTGATCCGTGTCAAAGCCTTCGGCCTCAATCGCTCCGAACTCTTCACGCGCCAGGGTCACTCATCCGGAGTCAAACTTCCGCGCATCCTCGGCATCGAAGCCGCCGGCCTTGTAGAGCAGGCGCCGGGCAATGAGTTCCCCAAAGGCGCCGTCGTGGCGACCGCCATGGGCGGCATGGGAAGGGAGTTCGACGGTGGCTACGCCGAATACACCTGCGTCCCTGCAAAGCAGGTGCAGGCCATCAAGACCCAGCTCCCCTGGGAAACGCTCGGCGCGATTCCCGAGATGCTGCAAACCTCATGGGGCTCGCTCTTCAAGTCTCTTCGTCTCGAAAAAGGCGAGCGCCTGCTGATCCGTGGCGGCACAACCTCCGTCGGCCTTGCGGCGGCTGCCATTGCGAAGAATCACGGTGCCTTCGTTGCGTCTACGACTCGCAACCCGGAACGCAATAAGCTGCTGCTGGAGAGCGGTGCAGATCAGGCCTTCATCGACACCGGCTCCATTGCCCAACAGGTCCGGGAGGTTTGCCCCGGCGGAGTCGACAAGGTTCTGGAGCTGATAGGCACCACGACTCTGAAAGACTCGCTCCTCTGCGCCAGGCAGGGTGGCATCGTCTGCATGACCGGCATCGTCGGCAACAAGTGGTCCTTCGATGATTTCGCTCCGATGGAGGCGATTCCGACCGCCGTCTACCTGACCAGCTATAACGGCAAATCGGAGGATTTCATGCGCACGCCGCTCGACGAGCTGGCCCAGCAGATCGCAGCAGGAAAATTGCGCGTCCAGATCGGCAAAGTCTTTCACCTCGACGAGATCGTTGAGGCGCATCGCGTGATGGAAGAGAACAAGGCCGGCGGAAAGATTGTCGTCCTTACCTAGCGCCTCGCCGTCGCTTCCGGCCCGCAATTTCGAATGAGATTCTTCCTTGTACCGACAAATAGCTACCGGCAAAAGATAGCCGTGCCTCTCCAGGCACGGCTGTTTTTGTAAGACCAGCGAAACTTTATGAGTGCTCGACAGGCTTTTCCGGCGCTGCGGGCTTGTCACTGTCCAGAATGTGCAATTCTTTGCCCGGTTTGAAGCGCACAGCCTTCCCCGGAGCAATGTTTACTTCAGCGCCGGTCCGGGGATTGCGGCCGATCCCCGTCTTCCGCGGCCGCACATTGAAGACGCCAAAGCCACGAAGCTCAATGCGGTCTCCGTTGGCCAGGGCTTTCTTGAGGCTCTCAAAAACGGTGTCGACTGCGGCCTCGGCTTTCACACGCGGCAAACCGGTGCGTTCGATTACGTGATGGATGATGTCTTGTTTAATCAATGCCTTCACCCCGAGACGCAGATAATTTTGTAGCTACTTTATTGCTGGTGTGATGCTAGAAAGGTTTTTGCGCATTGTCAACGCGCGAAGCGTCTCGTAACATTCAAGTTTTGAACCAACTAAACAAATGCCGGCCGGTCCGGACGGCACTTTTCCGCCCCGTTTTCGCCTGGAAGCCGCGGAGAAGCGCCCAACGGCCGCGGCAGGGGAGTTTTCTTGTCGATTAAGAGCGACCGCTGGATTCGCGAACAGGCCTTAACCCGCGGAATGATTGCACCCTTCAGTGAAAAACAGGTCCGTGAGGGCGTGATTTCCTACGGCTTATCCTCCTACGGCTACGACCTCCGCGTATCCAACGAATTCAAGATCTTCACCAACGTCAACAGCGCCATCATCGACCCCAAGCAGTTTGACGAGCGCTCCTTCGTCTCCGTCGAGGCCGATTCCGTCATCGTCCCGCCCAATTCCTTCGCCCTCGCCCGGTCCATCGAGTACTTCAAGATCCCCCGCGACGTCCTCACCATCTGCGTCGGTAAATCCACCTACGCCCGTTGCGGCATCATCGTCAACGTCACACCCTTCGAGCCCGAGTGGGAAGGCTTCGTGACCCTCGAAATCTCAAATACGACGCCCCTTCCGGCGCGCATCTACGCCAACGAGGGACTCTGCCAGATTCTCTTCTTCCAGTCCGACGAGCCCTGCGAGATCAGCTACGCCGACCGCCGTGGGAAGTACCAGAAGCAGCAGGGAATCGTATTGCCAAAGCTCTAGCGTTCTTTGTGACCGCGCTCAACCTTTTAGTCTTCAAGATCGGGCTGAGGTTGTAAGCTTATCTTTTCGATAACCCCATGCACCCTCATCCTCGCCAGCGCCGGCTGCGCATCGGACTTATCGACTTCGAGCCGCTTCGCGTGGCCGGATTCGAGACCGTCTTTGATAACGCCTCTGACGTCGATGTGGTCGCAACCGACCTGCCCGGCGCGCTGGCCAGCAATGACTTCGGAATGGTGATCCTCGGCCTGCAGAACCCTGTCGAGTCCTTCGAGCTGCTCGCCCGCCTGAGGGCGGCGCAGCCAAAGTTAAAGCTGGTAGTCATGGGCGCGGAGAGCGACGAGGAAACCATCATCAGCGCCATAGCCGCCGGCGCCAAGGGCTATCTCGAAGAGACTGCAACCCCCGAGCAGGTCACACAGTGCATCGACGTGGTCGAGAGTGGCTCCATCTGGGCGCCCCGCCGCGTTCTGTCGGTGTTCGTCGACCGCATGCTGCATGCCTCGGAGAAGCCTGTCCTCCGCCACACCTTCAAGTTCACCGAGCGCGAGCGGGCCGTTCTCAAGCTGCTGGTCGCCGCCCGCTCCAATCGCGAGATCGCCGAAACCCTCGGCATCGAGGAGCGGACTGTCAAAGCCTACGTAGCCCGCCTCATGCGAAAAGTGGGTGTGGAAAACCGTATTGCTCTCTCCATTCACGCTGCCAGCCGCTCGCTGGCCCCGGAAGACGACCACAAGTAATTGAAATTTAATGATTTTCCCAACTGGTTACCCGCTTACTTTAGGTCAATGCACCACAGTAACCTTGCGTGTTACTTTCGAGAGTTGTACAACGTTACTAGCAACAACGCAGATCTGGGGAACGGGGCTGCTGGGACAGGAGACTGAGCCACAGCCCCAATTTTTTCCCCCCGTCTGTCCAACCGTTCCCCCTCCCCCAACCTTTGCACCGCCCGGTGCATCCATAGTAACTATCCCCTCGGAAGCATTTGGCGAAGTGCTGCAGTCTATCTGATGTGTCGGTTGGAACAATCCTGCACACCTCCCGGCTTCTTGACAGGTCAGAAATGGCCTCGAATAAATAGAGTTAGATAAATAGACCCTAAAAGTGTCCACAGGAGAAAGACCAATCATGAAGAAATTCCTCACCCTGCTCTGCGTTACGGGGATGGCTTTGTCTGCCGTTGCCGCTACCGGCAAAGGCACCCTCGATGACCGACTGGAAAGCTCCAGAATCATCATCAACGAGATCATGAAGACTCCCGACCAGGGCATTCCCAACGCCATCATGAAGCAGGCCACCTGCGTCGCCGTGGTGCCCGGCCTTAAGAAAGGGGCCTTCGTCTTCGGCGGTCAATATGGACAGGGAGTTGTAACCTGCCGCACCGGCCATGGATGGAGCGCGCCGGCGTTCATTCGCATGGCGGGAGGATCCTTCGGACTCCAGATCGGCGGCCAGGATACTGATCTCGTTCTCGTCGCCGTCAACGACCGCGGCATGCAGGATTTGCTCTCTAGCAAGTTCAAGATCGGCGCCGATGCCGCCGCTGCTGCCGGCCCGGTAGGCCGCAATACCCAGGCCTCCACCAACCTGACCCTGAAGTCCGAACTGCTTACCTACTCGCGCAGCCGAGGATTGTTCGCTGGAATCGATCTCGACGGTACCGTGGTCAGCCAGAACACCGAAGACACCGACACCTACTACGGCGCGCCGCACTCCTTTGACCAGATCCTCAAAGGCAACGTCCTGCCCCCCGATTCCTCCAAGCCCTTCGTTCGCACCGTCGCCAAATACTTCCACGAATCACAGGACTAACCGGTTCTATCCATAGGCAAACGGCCCGCTCTGTGCGGGCCGCTTTTCGTTGCATCGGTTGCGAAACGCGAGCGTCATTCGTGAGGATCCGGCTGCGGCTTCCACCAGCCGCCCGGTTCCTCGACCAGCTTGTCTCCTTCCGGTGGTCCCCAGCTACCCGCCTCGTAGACGTACGGCTTTGGACGATTCGCCAGAACCGGGTCGATAATCCGCCACGACTCCTCGACGTAGTCTTCGCGTGCGAACCACGTCTGGTTGCCTTCCATCGCGTCCTCGAGGAGCTCTTCGTAGGGAAGCAGCGTTACTGTCCCGCAGTCGTCTACTTCCATCTCCGTCTCGCATCCACGCAGCCGCTCGCCGGCATCCTTCACAGACACCCCCAGCGCGATGTGCGAATCCGGGCTCAGGCGGAAGCGCATGTAGTTTTGCGGCGGCACGTCTTCAGAAAACACCGGAGGCGTGGTGTGAAATTTTGCCACCACTTCGGTTGCGGTCAAGGGCAGTGATTTGCCGGTGCGAATGTAGAAGGGAACATCTCGCCAGCGCCACGAGTTGATGTGCAGGCGCAGCGCCGCATACGTTTCGATCGTCGAGCCCGCCTTCACGCCCGGCTCATCCTGGTATCCCTTGAACTGGCCGAGGACAACATCTTCGGGCTGCAGCGTCTGAACGCTCTTCAGTACTTTCACCCGCTCGTCGCGAAGCGCTTCGACGGTTGGCAGCGGAGGCGGTTCCATGGCAATGTTGCTCAGGATCTGCATCAGGTGGTTCTGCACCACATCGCGTATCGCGCCGACGCTGTCATAGAAGGCGCCGCGGCCCTGGATGCCGAACTTCTCCGCCATCGTAATCTGCACGCTCTCGATGTATTGCCGGTTCCATACAGGTTCGAGAAATGAATTCGCGAATCGGAAGAAGATCACATTCTGGACAGTGTTCTTACCCAGGTAGTGGTCGATGCGGAAGAGATGATCCTCGTCGAAGACGGTATGAATCGTCTCGCTGAGTTCGTGGGCAGACGGCGCATCGTGACCAAAAGGCTTTTCGACCACCACGCGCGCTCCCTCCGCGCAACCCGAGGTCTGCAGCTTCTCGATCACCTCAGCAAACAGGCTCGGAGGAATGGCCAGGTAGTGCAGCGGATGTTTCGCGTCCCCCAGCTCCTTCCGCAGTTGCTTGAAGGTCGCGTCATCGTTGTAGTCGCCGTCAATGTAGCAAAGCCGCCCCAGCAGATCCTTAAGGCCTTCAGGATCTGCGCCGCCATGCTTCTCCACGCTGTCCGTGGCGCGCGCCTTCAATTGATCGAGATTCCAGCCGGCCTTCGCCACGCCAATCACAGGGCCGCTCAGCTTGCCTCTCTTAGCCAGCCGTTGCAGTGAGGGAAAAATCTGCTTATAGGCCAGGTCGCCGGTAGCTCCAAAAAACACCAGTGCATCCGATTTGGGCTGATCCATTCTCGAAACCTTTCTCCATTCAGAGCGAATTCTATCTGTTCATTGGATTACATGTGAAAGTTGCAGGGGCGTAAATTTTTGTGCGGACCGGCACGTTATCTATCGCGAATCAGGAGTGGACCGTAAAATTTGCGCATGATTTTAAAGAAAGTGCTGCCGATCGCGATGCTCGGCATCCTTTGTGGAGGCGTTCTGTCCCAAAATAATCAGAAGACACCCGACCAAAAAGCATTCGACAGCATCGGCGAGCAGGTCGCTACGGAGGAGGCTGCCCCGGGCTTCGCCTTTCTTGTCTGGTCGCACGGCAGCGTCGTCTTCACCAAAGCATACGGCTTTGCCGACCTCGCCTCCAATACTCCCGTCACCTCCGATACACGCTTTGCCATAGGCTCCATCAGCAAGCAGTTCACAGCGGCCGCTGTCCTGCTCCTCGCGCAACAGAACAAGCTCTCGCTCGACGACAAGCTTGCGAAATATCTGCCGCAGATGCCGAATTCCGACACGATCACCTTGCGCATGCTTCTCAATCAGGACTCCGGCTTGCACAATTACCCGCTCACCACAGAACACAAGTGGCCACTCTCCGTCGCCATTCCTCCCGAAAAACTCATCGCCATCCTCAAAACCGACAGGCCCGACTTCGCTCCTGGCGAAAAATGGGCGTACAGCAACACCAACTACGCGGTGCTCGCCTTCATCGTTTCACGGGTCTCAGGAATCTCCTACCCCGACTTCCTCGCCCGCAATATCTTCACACCGCTCGGCATGTCATTTTCCGGCAGCGGCTTCGCCTCGCAGGCAAACACTGCCACGCCCTACGAAGGAAGCGCGGGCAACTTCCGTCCTGCCGAACCCCGCATCAGCCTCGATCTTTTTTACGGAGCAGGCAGCGTCGTCTCAACCGCCCACGACATGGCCCGCTGGGACGCCGCACTTATCGAGAGCGCACAAACTGGCGGCACGCTACTCAACGCCGATTCGGTGCACGCCCTCTGGACCAACGGCACGCTTCCCAACGGTCAATCTCTGAATTACGCGATGGGATTTATCGCGACCTCCATCGGCTCGCATCGCGAAGTCTGGCACAACGGCTATTCCCCCCGGGCCGGAGGCTACTGCTACAACGCCATCTTTCCCGATGACCAGCTCGCCGTTATCGTTCTCTCCAACGCATCGCAGGACTCCTTCCGCGGCAAACCCGAGCAGATTGTGCGAGACGTGCTGGCTCTCTATGATCCCAGGCTCATCCCTATTGACGCAGGATTGCCCAAGGCTGGGTTGCTCGCGCAGGACGACCCCACCATCCACGATCTTGCCATGAAGATGTGGGACCAGATGTCCTCTGGCAAAGTTGATCGCTCTCTGCTTAGCCCTCAGATGGATGCCGCCCTCACTCCCGAACTGCTCAGCAGCGCCGCGCCACAATTGCAGGCCCTCGGCAAGCTCCAAAATCTCAGCCTCGTCGAAAAGACATCACCAACCGGAGGCACACTGTACAGTTACTCCGCCCAGTTCAGCAGCGGCACGCACAAGATCAATATCTTCATCACCGCCGACGGCAAAGTGGGCGGCTACCGCGTACTGCCTTAACGCACGCGTAAGCACGGTACGGGTGCCCCATGTCCGGATTTTCGGACATGGGACCTTTGAATCTGCGGTGCAATCCGGCCATCCAAATCCCATGAGCCAGCAGACCATCACTCGCAAAGAGCTCCTGCGCGCAGCAGTAGGACGTCGCAATGTGTCCACCGTCGATGTAAGAGAAATCGCCTTCGCTCCCGGACAGCAGACCGGCCGCCACAGCCATCCTTGCCCCGTTGTCGGATACATCGCCGAAGGCGCGGCCATCCTGCAGATCGAAGGCCGCGAACCACAATCCCTGCCTACCGGCTCAGCCTTCCACGAGCCCGCACAGACCGTCATCGCACGCTTTGACAACGCCTCGCAGACCGAACCCATGAAGTTCATCGCCTGCTACCTGCTCACCGCCGACGAGCCCCTGATCGAAATGCTCCCCGAATCGTAAAGCAGCACACCCCCATCTGTTGCACCAACGATTACCAGTCGACGTCCGTTCTATTGGCTATTGGCTATTGGCTATTGGCTAGATGGCTGTCTTTCTGCCGTTTACACTAGCCTTTGTCGTCTTCAATGCGAGAAAGCCTGGAATTTGCCGTCGTATGGATCCTGGTCAAGCTACTCGGCGCAATGCCACGCCGCTGGGCGCGAGCCATGGGAGCCGCCGTCGGCGCAGTGGCCTTTACCATCCTCGGCCGCCTGCGAAAAGTCGGTCTCACCAACCTTGAGCTCGCCCTTCCCGAAAAATCTGCCGCCGAACGCGAGCAAATCCTCCGCCGCCTCTATCGAAACCTCGGCTGGCTCCTCGCCGAGTTCTGCCAGATGCCGCGCTACACTCCCGAAAACACCCGCTCCTTCATCCGCTACGAAGGACTCGAGCACTATCTCGCCGCCCGCAACCGCGGCAAAGGAGTCCTCATACTCACCGGCCATCTCGGCGCATGGGAGCTCTCAAGCTACTACCACTCGCTCATGGGGCATCCCATGAGCATGGTCATCCGCCGTCTCGACAACGCGCGGGTCGACAAGCTCGTCAACGACATCCGCTGCCTGCACGGCAACCGCGTCCTGCACAAAGACGACTTCGCCCGCGGCCTCATCGCCGCCATGCGCCAGGGCGAAACCGTCGGCATCTTGATGGACACCAACATGACCCCGCCGCAGGGCTCCTTCGTTCCATTCTTCGGACGCCTCGCCTGCACCGCATCCGGCATGGCCCGCGTAGCTCTCAGAACCGGCGCCACCGTCCTGCCCGGCTTCATGCTCTGGGAAGAGTCCGAGCAGAAGTACGTCCTCCACTTCGGAGAAGCCATCGACCTCGTCTCCACCGGAAACGACGAGCAGGACGCCCTCGAAAACACCGCCCGCTTCACCGCCGTCATCGAAAACTGGATCCGCCGCTACCCGGACCAATGGCTCTGGGTCCACCGCCGCTGGAAGACCCGCCCCGAAGGCGACCCTCCCGTCTACCGCTAGAATGAATAGTTGGCTGACCGGTGTCTCGATTTCGAAACGCGGAATCCAACTAACTGAGCCCTGATCCCTGAGCCCTGATCCCTGTGCCCTGAGCCCTGTTCTTATGCGATTGGTTCAACTTGCCGAGCTGCTTCACGCCGAACTCAAGGGCGACGCCCCCGAGCATGAAGTCTCCGGCGTATCCAGCGCCAAAAGCGCCACCGCCGAATCCATCGTCTTCGCGCAGGACGCCGCCACATTCTACGAAGCGCTCGCCTCTCCGGCTGCCGCCGTCATCGTCCCCACTGCGATGGGCGAAGACGCCAACGTCCTCAAGCCTTTGCTGCTTGTAAAGAATCCCCGCCTCGCCTTCGCCCGCGCCGCCCAGCTTCTCCGCACCGAAGATGCTCACCCGGTGATCCATCCCACCGCCGTCATCGATGGATCAGCCCTGCTCAGCCGTCGTGTCAGCGTCGGTCCCTACGCTGTCATCGAGCCCGAAGCAAAAATCGGCGAAGGCTCTACCATCGGCGCCGGAGCAGTCATCGGTCGCGGCGTCGTCATAGGCCGCGATTGCCGCATCCATCCCCGGGCCGTCCTCTACCCCTGCGTCGAGCTCGGCGACCGCGTCGTTGTCCACGCCGGAGCCGTCCTCGGGTCTGATGGATTTGGTTATGTCCGCGACGAAGCCACCGGCGAATACCTCCAGTTTCCCCAGCAGGGCCGCCTCGTCATCGAAGAGGCTGTCGAAATCGGCGCCAACACCACCATCGACCGCGGAGCCCTCGACGAAACCCGCATCTCCCGCGGTGTAAAAATCGACAACCTCGTCCACATCGCCCACAAC